>DASZQJ010000062.1:0-30189 GCA_035549715.1 Burkholderiales bacterium | reverse complement strand
CCTTTTACCTTTTACCTTTCCTCTTTCCCCTGGGGAAACCGTTACCGGTTTCCCCCAAGCAGCGCGCCCACCGGGCGCGGCCGGTTGCCGTTGCGGCGCCCGGATTGCGGCTGCTCCGGGCGTTGCTGCGGACGGTAATCGGCGCGATTGCCGTCGACTTCCCGCTGCGCCTCGGCGCGGTTGCCGTCGACCTCGCTGCGTGCGCGATGGTCGACCCGATTGCCAAAGTCGTCGTCAACGGCGCGGGTGCCCGCCGGGCGATTGCCGGGCGGACGGGCGCCCGTCGGGCGCTTGTCGTCGCGGCCCCGCCCGAAACGGTTGCCTTCCGCGCCGGCAGCGTCGCGGGTGCGCGCGGACCGGCCACCCCCCGTCCGGCTGCCCTCGCGGCCGCCGGAAGGGCGTCCGGCATCGCGGCCCGCCGGACGACGGCTGCCATCGATGCGCGGACGCGCATGCGAGCGCGGCGCGCGGACGTGATCGTCCTCGTCCTCCGCGCCGGGCGGCGGCGCCGAGCCCTGCTCGAAACCGGCGATGGACACGCGTTCGACGCTCAACTTCATCAGGCGCTCGATGTCACGCAGATAGCCGTTCTCGTCGTGGCTCACCAGCGAGACGGCCTGGCCATGGCTGCCGGCGCGGCCGGTGCGGCCGATGCGGTGCACGTAATCCTCCGGCACGTTCGGCAGCTCGTAGTTGACGACGTGCGGCAGTTCCTCGATGTCGAGGCCGCGCGCCGCGATGTCCGTGGCCACCAGCACCTGGGCCTTGCCCGCCTTGAAGTCGGCGAGCGCGCGCGTGCGCTGGTTCTGGCTCTTGTTGCCGTGGATGGCTTCGGCTTCGATGCCGTCCTTGCCGAGTTGCTCCGCCAGCCGGTTGGCGCCGTGCTTGGTGCGGGTGAAGACCAGCACCTGCTGCCAGTTGCCGGACTTGATGAGATGGGCCAGGAGCGCGCGCTTGCGCCCCTTGTCGACCGGGTGCACGACTTGGGACACCAGCTCTGCAGTCTGGCCGTTGCGGGCGATGGCGACCTCGGCCGGGTTTTGCAGGAACGAATCCGCGAGCCCGCGGATTTCCCTGGAGAACGTGGCCGAGAAAAACAGGTTCTGGCGCTGCGCCGGCAGCACGGCCAGCACGCGGCGGATGTCGCGGATGAAGCCCATGTCGAGCATGCGGTCCGCCTCGTCGAGCACGAGGACCTCGACGTTGCGCAGGTCCACCGTGCGCTGCTGGACGTGGTCCAGCAGGCGGCCCGGGGTCGCCACGAGGACATCGACGCCGTCGCGCAGCGCGTTGATCTGCGGGTTCATGCCCACCCCGCCGAAGACGGTGGTGGAGCGCAGGCGCAGGTGGCGGCCGTAGGTGCGCACGCTTTCCTCGACCTGGGCCGCGAGCTCGCGGGTGGGGGTGAGCACCAGGGCGCGGACGCTGCCGCGGCCCTTGGCCTTCGCCGGACGGCCGGCGAGCAGTTGCAGCAGCGGCAGGGTGAAGCCGGCGGTCTTGCCGGTGCCGGTCTGGGCGCCGGCGAGGACATCGCGGCCCTGCAGGATGACGGGAATGGCCTCCGCCTGGACGGGCGTGGGCTGGGTATAGCCTTCGTCCGCGACGGCGCGGACCAGCTCGGCGCGCAGGCCGAGCCCTTCGAATGACGTACTGATGGAATTCTCCTGAAACAGCCTGCAAAGGCCCCATCAGGGGCGCTGAGAACCGGTTCAGGCGGGATCGACTGGGTTGAAAAGCTTCGAGGAAGACCTGCTTGCCACGAAAGGGATGACGACGCGGACCGATTGACGCGAAGTACGACCTTGCGCCGCATCATACCGCAATTCCGGCCCCGGGTCGCGGATTTTATGGCCGTTGCGGCCCTGGCGATGGCAGCACCCGCGCCAGGAGGGCAAGGGCGGAGTGCCGAGGACGGAGTGCTGGGTGCTGAGTACCGGGTGCTGAGTACCGGGTGCTGAGTACTGAGTACTGAGTGCTGGGTAAGAGCAAAAGGCACTATGGCCTTGGGGTCCTGGGGCCGTCACGCAGCACGCAGCACTCAGTACGCTCTTCCCCTCTCTCTCTCCCCGCAGCACCCAGTCCTCAGTACACAGATCCCTTAGGCTAGCCGCAGGCGCCGACGGCCCCGCACGCCGTGCAGAATTCGCAGCCGTCCTTGCGGATGACCGCGCTGTTGCCGCACTCGGCGCAGCGCTTTCCGGGCAGGACCTGCAGTCGCGCCGCCTCGCGCTCGCGCGCCGCATCGGGGATTTCCAGCACGCCCATCTCGTCGATGGGATAGCCGCGCTCGTCGAGCACGCCGAGCATGGCGTAGCGGTGGATGATGAGCTGCGCGACGTAGGCGACCGTGCTGGGCCAGGTCCGCTGCTTCTCCCCGCCGGGCACCCGGGCCATGAAGTCGCCCAGGGGTTCGGCGTAGCTCAGCAGCTTGCGCAGCTTCATCCCGATCCAGGCCGGGTCGATCACGCGCATGTCCAGCGACAGCAGCTTGCACAGGCCGTCGAGCGACCTTGGGTAGCTGCCCGCCATCCACATCGAATAGGGCCGGCGCTGGCCCGAGGGCAGCACGAGCTCCTTCAGGATCAGCACGAAGTCGTCGCCCGAGCTGGGGTTGAACACGTCGACCGACCACGACATGGTGCCGTCGGTGCCCGTCTTGGGCTCCTTCCTCGCAAACAACGCGTCGAGCACGGGCGAGCGGTCATCGCGCGGAGCCATGCCGCCGAGCTGCTCCACGCGCCAGCTCACGATGCGGGCGAAGGCGGCCACGGTGCTGGGCACGCGCACGGGCATGCCGTCGGGCGGCATCGGGCAGTCGAAGGCGTCGTCGCCGGCGGTGCGCGACAGGATGTCGAGCTTGGTGCGCAACCAGGCCCGGTCCTGCGCCCGCATGTCCATGGACAGCGTCTTGGCCACCGCCCCCAGCCCGCGCGGCTGCTCGTTGCCGTTCACCCACACCTCGAAGGCATGGGGGTCGGCGGAATCGACATGGCCGACGAAGATCGCGAACGGGCCGAAGGGCGACTCGACCATGTAGGTCCAGGCCGGGTTGCCCGACTTCATCTGCGGCCGCCCGGGCCAGCGCAGGCTGGAAAGCGCCGGGGTCGGCGCGGCCTCCAGGCGGATGCGCCGGTCCGCATCGGACATGTCCAGGTCGTTCGGCGCCTCGCTGTGCGGCGTCACGGACAGCACCGAGCCCAGCACGCCGTTGGGGCGGTAGGTCGTGATGCCCTTCAGCCCCGCCTTCCAGGCCTCGAGGTAAAGGTCGCGGAAGTCCTCGTAGGGATAGTCCTCCGGCACGTTCACCGTCTTGCTGATCGCCGAATCCACGAACGGCGCGATGGCCGCGACCATGCGCATGTGGTCGAGCGCGGAGATCTCGAGCGCGGTCACGAAGGCCGGCGGCAGCTTCGCCATGTCGCCGCCCGCATGCCTGTAGAGCCGCCAGGCATGGTCCTCGACGTCGTAGACCTTGTGCGAGCCGTCGGACTCGCGCTTCTTGCGCTGGTAGGTCCAGGAATACGGCGGCTCGATGCCGTTGGCCGCGTTGTCGGCGAACGCGAGCGAGATCGTGCCCGTGGGCGCGATGGACAACAGGTGGCTGTTGCGAATGCCCCGGGCGCGAATGCCCTGCTTGATCCCGTCGGGCAGGCGGGAGGCGAAGCGCGGCACGGCAAGGTACTTGTCCGCATCCAGCAGCGGGAAGGCGCCCTTCTCCTGCGCCAGTTCCACGGAGGCGGCATACGCCGCGTCGCGCATCGCCTCGGCGATCTTCGCACCGGCTTCGCGCGCCTGGGCGGTGTCATAACGCAGGCCGAGCATGATCAGCGCGTCCCCCAGGCCGGTGAAGCCCAGCCCGATGCGGCGCTTGTTGCGCGCCTCCTCCGCCTGCTGCGGCAGCGGCCAGACCGTCACGTCGAGCACGTTGTCCAGCATGCGCACCGCCACCTTGACCACTTTCGCGAAGGCCTCGAAGTCGAAACGCGCCTGCGCGGTGAAGGGCCCGGACACGAAGGGCGCGAGGTTGATGCTGCCCAGGCAGCAGCAGCCGTAGGGCGGAAGAGGTTGCTCGCCGCAGTTATGGACATACAGCCCGTTCGCATCGAACGCGTTTACCTGCTCGATGCGAGCATCGAAGACTTCGCTGAAGCCGGCCGGCGTGACGGACTTGACCCTGGCTACGAAGCGTTCCGCGTTGGGTTTGCGACGATAGGACGAGACGAGATCAGCAAGCCGCTTTGCCTTGTCGCGGTCCGCGAACCCGACCAGGTCCGCAAACCGGATGACGTTGTCGCTAGCGATAGCGAGCTCATGTTGCGCTTCGCAGCGGTACTTGAGCAGGCCACCCTTGCCATCGGGCATCGCACGCATCTCTGCGGCGCGGCGATTCTCGTATATCGAAGAGGCGATGCCGAGTCGCAGCAACATGCGCTGCACCGCCTGAAGGCGCGGCAGGTCAGATTGCGAAAGACGCACGCTGATGCCTTTTTGTTGCACGCCCTGCACCGAACCGTCGGCGTCAAAAAATCCGCGCAGAAAGCCACGGTAAAAAGCTGAGGAGGATTGTTCGATTGCCGGTGTGATCGTCTTGGCACCCACCCGCATTCCCAGCCCCACGGCGAGGTCTCTCAAGGAAGCAAGGTTGAAGCGATATTCGTGACGGTCCGCGACCCGCATCCAGCCGCCATGGTCGCTCCGTCGTGCAAACGCCTTCGCTGCATGTTCGACCGCTCGCATGACAGAAACGGAACCGAGCGAAACCACCTGCCCGCCGTTGACGACGTTCTGCTCGGAGCCCCAAACGGAGAGCACGGCGGTATCGTCCTTGAGCGTTCCGTCCCCGACCAGCAGGCCGATCAAGTAGCCCTGCTCTGCATTGCCGAACCCCTCCCAGCCCGAGAACGCTCGATGGTTATGCAGGACCACCGCGTCACCGGGGACGAGCTGACCGGCTTCCCGCCATTCCGTCTCGCGGACATCGCGCGTCATGTGGGAGACGCGTAGAACCTTGTGATCCGCCGTCAGGCGCAGGCGCATGCCCTCTTCCATCTCTAACTCGACGATGGACTTTTCGCCAGAGCAGAAGAAGCCTTCGTCACCCGAATCGAATGCCTGCCCGTCGACCACTGCAGTGAACGGCAGCGATACAAGGTCTGCCACCTGGCGCGGTCCATCGGTCGTCATGACCCAGGTATCTGCAGTTACGCAAGGGTTGGTCGCCTCGATTTTCTCCACGTACGACAGATTGTTGTCCGCGTTCGCGCGATCCACGAAGAACACGCCCGGTTCGGCATGGTCGTAGGTCGAATCCATGACCTGCTTCCACAGGGCCCGCGCCTTGACCGTGCGGTAGATCCAGCGCCCGTCGGGGGCCTGCCGGGCCGGGGCGCCATCGAGTTCCCTCCCCGGCTCGACCTTGTGCACGAGGTCCCAGTCCGCGTCCGCCTCGACGGCCCGCATGAACGCATCGGTGACCGCGACGCTGATGTTGAAGTTGCTCAGGTCGCCCCGGTCCTTGCCGTGGATGAATTCCTCGATGTCGGGGTGGTCGCACCGCAGGATGCCCATCTGCGCCCCGCGCCGCGCGCCCGCGGACTCGACCGTTTCGCAACTGCGGTCGAACACGCGCATGTAGGAGACGGGGCCGCTCGCGCTGCTTTGCGTGCCGCGCACGTGCGCCCCGCGCGGCCGGATCGAGGAAAAATCGTAGCCCACGCCGCCGCCGCGGCGCATGGTCTCCGCCGCTTCCATCAGGGCGACGTAGATGCCGGGCCTGCCGTCGACCATCTCGGAGACCGAGTCCCCAACCGGCTGGACGAAGCAGTTGATCAGGGTCGCGCTCAGGCGGGTGCCCGCCGCGGAATTGATGCGCCCGCCGAGGATGAAGCCGTTCTCGAGCGCCTCCAGGAACAGCGGCTCCCAGCGGGCAGGATCGGCCTCCACCGCGGCCAGGGCCCGCGCCACGCGCCGGCGCACCTCGCCGATGGAGGATTCGCCGTCCTTGGCGTACTTTTCCAGCAGGACGTCGATGCTGACCTGCTGGGGCGCGAGGTCGAGGTTGGTGTCGTTGAATTTCACGTGCGTTATCCTTGTCGAATCTGCATATGGTACGCCGCGCAATCCCTTTCATGCGAACCCCGGCTGCGCCGGCCGGTTCCTGACGCCCGAGGAGGCAAGCCCGTCATGTCGTGGTGGCTCAAAGCCGTACCCTGGTCCATGATCCTCGCCAACGCGCCCGCCATGGTGGAAGGCGCACGCAAGCTGCTCGACATGCGCCGCCCACCGGGCCCGCCCGTCGCCGACGGCGAGGCCGGCCTGGCCGAGCGCGTCGCCGCGCTGGAAAGCCGCGAGCGCAGGATGCTGGAGCTGATCGAATCGCTCGCCAGCAGCAACCAGCAGCTCATCGAGGCCATCGACATCCTGCGCCGCCGCGCGCGCGTCGCCTTCGGCGTCAGCGCCGTGCTGGCGATCGGCATGATCGCCGCCCTGGTCGGCGCGTATTCGGGCTAGGCCGCCTGTTTCCCCCGGCCGCGCTCGCGCAGGAACTCGCCGAGCACCCGGCCGGTGTGCGAAGTCCCGACCGCGGCGATTTCCCCGGGCGTGCCCTGCGCCACCACCCGGCCGCCGCCTTCCCCGCCCTCCGGGCCCAGGTCCACGATCCAGTCGGCATCCGCCCAGACATCGAGGTTGTGCTCGATCACGACCACGGTGTTGCCGGCATCCACCAGGCGATGCAGCACCCGGATCAGCTTTTCCACGTCCGCCATGTGCAGGCCCACCGTGGGTTCGTCGAGGACGTAGAGGGTGTGCCTGGCGCGAGGCGCGAGGCGTGAAGCGCGGGGCGAATCCGCCGGCGATGCCGCAGGGGCATCGACGTTGCGCACCTTGGCGAGCTCGGTCACCAGCTTGATGCGCTGCGCCTCGCCGCCCGACAACGTGGGGCTTTGCTGGCCGAGGGTGAGATAGCCCAGGCCGACATCCTGCAGCAGCCGCAGGGCGTGGTGCACCGACGGGTGCGCGGAAAAGAACTCCACCGCCTCGTCCACGCTCATCGCCAGCACTTCGCCAGCCGACTTGCCCTTGTAGCGCACTGCCAGGGTCTCGGGATTGAAGCGGGCACCGTTGCAGACGTCGCAGGCGACCTTGACGTCGGGCAGGAAGCTCATCTCGATCTTCTGCACGCCCTGCCCTTCGCACGCATCGCAGCGCCCGCCCGCCGTATTGAACGAGAAGCGCCCGGGATCGTAGCCGCGCATGCGCGCGTCCTGGGTGCCGGCGAACAGCTTGCGGATCGCGTCCCAGAAGCCCACGTACGTCGCCGGGCAGGAGCGCGGCGTCTTGCCGATGGGCGTTTGGTCGACTTCCAGCACGCGGCCCACCGCCTCCCAGCCCTTGATCGCCCTGCAACCCGCGGGCGCCAGGTCCTTCGGCTTGCGCTCGCCCACGACGGCCACGAGGTTGTCGTGCAGGATGTCGCGCGCGAGCGTCGACTTGCCGCTGCCGGATACGCCCGTGACCACGGACAGGCGCGCCAGCGGGAAGCGCGCATCGACGTTCCTGAGGTTGTGCAGGTTCGCGCCCACGACCTGGATCGCCGGGCTGCGCGCCGACGTCGGCCGGTACGGCTGCAGCGGATGGATCAAGGGCTGCCTGAGGAAGCGCCCGGTGAGCGAAGCCGGCTGCTGCATGAGGTCGCGCATGTTGCCCTGGGCGATGACCTCGCCGCCCAGGCGCCCGGCGCCCGGGCCGAGGTCGATCACGTGGTGCGCACGCCGGATGGTGTCCTCATCGTGCTCGACCACCAGCAGGGTGTTGCCCTTTTTCTCCAGCTTCTCCAGCGTATCCAGGAGCACCCGGTTGTCGCGTGGATGCAGGCCGATCGTCGGCTCGTCGAGGATGTAGCACACGCCCCGCAGGTTGGAGCCCAGTTGCGCCGCCAGCCGGATGCGCTGCGCTTCGCCTCCCGACAAGGTGGGCGCCGAGCGGTCCAGGGTCAGGTAGTCGAGGCCGACCTCGGACAGGAAGCCCAGGCGGCTTCCCAGCTCCGCCATCAGGTCGCGCGCGATCTCCAGCTCGCGCCCCTGCAGCTTCGCCGCGGAAACCAGGTCGCGCAGCTTCGCCACGGGCAGCATGCCGTAATCCGCGATCGACTGGCCGCGCCATTCGACCGCCAGGGCCTCGGGATTCAGGCGCCTGCCGTCGCACTGCGGGCAGGCCTCGTCCACCTCCAGCCACTCGATCCATGAATCGAGCACGTTGTCCTCGGTGCCGTTGCGCGCGCGCTCCTCGTCCCAGCCGACCTCGTCGAGCTTGAGCCCCGTGCCGTAGCAGCCCGGGCACCAGCCATGCTTCGAGTTGTAGGAAAACAGGCGCGGGTCGAGCTCGGGGAAGCTGCGGCCGCACGAGGGACAGGCGCGCCTCGTCGAAAACACCGTCTCGGCAGGCCTGGCCCTGCCTTCCATCAGCCCGTCGAGCGGCGCGATGACGTGGGCCACGCCCTTGCCGTGCTCGAGGGCCGCGTGCAGCGCCTCGCGCAGGGTCTTCTCGTCGGCCGCGCTGACCCGCAAATCCGCCACCGGCAGCTCGATGCTGTGCTCCTTGAAGCGGTCGAGGCGGGGGAACTTCTGCGTCGGCAGGAATTCGCCGTCCACGCGCAGGTGGGTATGGCCGCGGTTGTTCGCCCACTTCGCCAGGTCGGTGTACACGCCCTTGCGATTCACCACCAGCGGCGCCAGCACGCCGATGTGCTGACCCTTGTAGTCGCGCAGGATGCGCGCAGCGATGGCCTCGGCCGACTGCGGCTCGATCGCCACATGGCAGTCGGGACAGTGCTGGACGCCGAGCTTGACGAACAGCAGGCGCAGGAAATGGTGGATCTCGGTGAGCGTGCCCACGGTGCTCTTGCGTCCGCCGCGGCTGGTGCGCTGCTCGATCGCCACCGTCGGCGGGATGCCGTAGATCGCGTCGACCTCCGGCCGCGAGGCCACCTGCACGAACTGGCGGGCATAGGCGTTGAGGGACTCGAGGTAGCGGCGCTGCCCTTCGCCGAAGACGATGTCGAAGGCGAGCGTGGACTTGCCGCTGCCGGACACGCCGGTGATCACGGTGAACTTGCCCAGCGGCAGGTCCACGTCGATGTTCTTGAGGTTGTGCTCCCGCGCGTTGCGCACGCAGATCGCGTGGTGGGGCGTGGGGGGCGCGGCGTGGGGCGCGTCCTGCGCCTGCGCGAACACGTCCTGGCCGAGCGTCGCCTGGTATTCCTTCAGCGCCACGCCGGTATGCGATTTTCCATCGCCGACGATCTGGGCAGGGGTGCCCATGAAGACCACCTGGCCGCCGGCCTCGCCGCCTTCCGGGCCGAGGTCGACGATCCAGTCGGCGGCGGCGATCACGTCGAGGTTGTGCTCGATGACCAGCAGCGAATGCCCCGCATCCACCAGGCGGCGGAACGAGCGCAACAGCTTGGCGATGTCCTCGAAATGCAGGCCCGTGGTGGGTTCGTCGAACAGGAACAGGTTGCCCCGGACGCCTTTGGCGGGTCCCGGCCCGCGGCCGTTGCCGGCCTGCGCCAGGTGCCCCGCGAGCTTCAGGCGCTGAGCCTCGCCGCCGGACAGGGTCGGCACCGGCTGGCCGAGCTTGAGGTACTCCAGGCCGACGTCGGCAAGCGGCTGCAGGCCCCGCAACACCTCCGGGTACGAAGCGAAGTACCCGACCGCCTCGGAGACGGTCATCTCCAGCACGTCGGCAATGCTCGCCGGTTGCCGGCCGTCCGGCGCGATCGTCACTTCCAGGATCTCGTCGCGGAAGCGCCGCCCGTTGCAGTCGGGGCAGCGCAGGTAGACGTCGGACAGGAACTGCATTTCGACGTGCTCGAAGCCGTTGCCGCCGCAGGTGGGACAGCGCCCGTCGCCGGAGTTGAAGCTGAACATGCCCGGCTTGTAGCCGCGCTCCCTGGCCAGCGAGGAACGCGCGAACTGGTCGCGGATCGCGTCGAAGGCGCCGACGTAGCTGGCGGGATTGGATCGCGTGGTGCGCCCGATCGGCGTCTGGTCGACCATCACGACGTCGCCCACCAGGTCCGCGCCGGCAAGGGCCCGGTGCGCGCCCGCGGCTTCCGTGGGCTTGCCCTTGTGCTTGAGCAACGCCGGGTGGAGCACGTCCTGCACCAGCGTGGACTTGCCCGAACCCGAGACCCCCGTGACGCAGACCAGGCGGTTGAGCGGAATCGCCACATCGACGTCCTTGAGATTGTGCTCCGTCGCGCCCAGCAACTCGAGGCGGGGATCGCCCGTCGCGACCGGGAGCCGCTTCAGCCCCGCATCGACGCGCCTGCGCCCGCGCAGGTAATCCCCGGTCAGGGACGTCGCGCTTTGGGCAAGGGCCGGCGGCCGGCCGAAGAACACCACCTCGCCCCCCTTCTCTCCGGGCCCCGGCCCCATGTCGAGGATGCGGTCGGCGGCGAACATGATCTGCGGGTCGTGCTCCACGACCACCAGCGAGTTGCCCGCGTCGCGCAGCTTCTGCATGACCGAGATGACGCGGCCCATGTCGCGCGGGTGCAGCCCGATGGAAGGCTCATCCAGCACGAACAGCGTGTTGGTGAGCGAGGTGCCCAGCGCCGTGGTGAGGTTGATGCGCTGGACCTCGCCGCCGGACAGCGTGCGCGACTGGCGGTCGAGCGTCAGGTAGCCCAGGCCCACCGCCTGCAGGTAGGAAAGCCGCGAGCGGACCTCGCCCAGCAGCAGCTCCGTGGCTTCGTCGAGGGCCGCCGTCGGCAGGTGCAGCGTGGCGAAGAACTTCGCACAGCGGTCCACCGGCAGCAGCATGAGGTCATGGATCGTCAGGCCCGGCGCCGACTGGAGCTGCGCATCGGTCCACTTCACTTCCCTGGGGCGGTAGCGCCGCGCCGCCTCCAGCACGCCGTCCGCGTCGGCCTGGTTGCCCACCCGCCACAGCAGCGAGTCCGGCTTGAGCCGGCTGCCCTCGCACGTCGCGCAGGGCGTGTACGCGCGATAACGCGACAGCAGCACGCGGATGTGCATCTTGTAGGCCTTGGTCTCCAGCCAGTCGAAGTAACGCTTCACCCCGTACCAGGTGCCGGGCCAGGACTTCTTCCAGCTCACCCACTCCGGCTCGCCATCGATGACCCAGCCTTTCTGCGCGTCGGAGAGTTCGCGCCACGGCTTGTCGAGCGGGATGCCGCGTTTTTTCGCGTACTTCTCGAGGTCGTCCTGGCACTCCTTGAAGCTTTGCGTCTGCCAGGGCTTCACGGCGCCGCCGCCCAGGGCCTTCGACTCGTCGGGGATCACCAGCCCGTAGTCGACGCCGATGACGCGCCCGAACCCGCGGCAGGTTTCGCAGGCGCCCACCGGGGAATTGAAGGAGAAGGTGCTTTGCGAAGGCTCGCGGTAATGGATGTCGCAGTCGGGGCAGTGCAGGCCCGTGGAATACTTCCACGAGCCTGCGGTGACGGGTGACGCGTGACGAGCGACCGGCGAACCTTCTCCTGCGGCCTCCTTCTCCTCGAGCGGGTGGACCGTGACGTTGCCGTTGCCCACGCGCAGCGCCGCCTCGAGGGCTTCGATCACGCGCGCGCGTTCGACGCTGGAGAAGCGGAAGCGGTCCTGGACCACCTCCAGCTGTCCCTTCGATTTCGAGTGGATCCGCGTGTAGCCCTGCGCCTCCAGGAGCTGCAGGATCTCGGTCTCGGTGAAATTCCCCGGGATCGGGACCGGGAAGGTGAGAACAAGGCGCGGATCGCCGGCGGCCCGCGCGCGCGCCTGGAGGTCCTCGTAGATCGAATCCGGATTGTCGCGCCGCACGGCGCGGGCGCAGGCGCGGCAGTACAGCGCCGAGGCACGCGCGAACAGCAGCTTCAGGTGATCCGCCAGTTCCGTCATCGTGCCCACGGTGGAGCGGGAAGTGCGCACCGGGTTGGTCTGGTCGATGGCGATCGCGGGCGGAATGCCTTCGATGCGATCGACCTGCGGCTTGTCCATCCGGTCGAGGAACTGGCGCGCGTAGGGCGAGAACGTCTCCACGTAGCGGCGCTGGCCTTCGGCGTACAGCGTGTCGAACACCAGCGACGACTTGCCCGATCCGGAGACGCCGGTGACGACCACCAGTTCGTTGAGCGGCAGGTCGACGTCGAGGTTCTTGAGGCTGTTCTGGCGCGCGCCGCGAATGGCGATCACGCCGCGGTCCTGCACGGGCTTGTAGGAATCAGGCATTTTCAGGGAGTTAACCGGTGGAGCCGCATCCCGGGACGGAATGCGCGGGCCGCGATCCAATGCATTTTAATCGCGCCGTTCGCAGCGCGTAACTGGAGGCGACTCGACATGAAGTCAGGCGCGCAAGGCGCTGCCGGGAAACGAATCTGGTATAAACCGCGCATGAAGTCGCGATTCCCGGCGGCGCTCCTGTCCGGCCTGCTCTTCCTCCCCCCCGCGCTGCACGCCTCGCCCGTGCCCGCGCAGTTCCGCGGCTGCGATGCGGCCGGCTGGTGCAAATTCTGGGTCGATCCGCGCCATACCCCCGACGATCCGATGCACCGGGTGCGCCCGCTGGGCGTCCCGCAAATGCACGGCAACGACGACGTCTCCATCGCCGTGCGCGACCGCCTGAATGCCCTGATGGCGGACTTCATCCACCAGGCCAAGCGCATCGAGCTGCACGACCTGCGGCGGCTCGACGATGGCACCTACGCGGCGAGGGTGACCGTGACCGGCATCGAGCTGGCTTCGGACCCCGTGCTGGGAGACCTGGGCGCGAAGGCCGCGGCGGCTCGCCGGTAGCCGCGCAGGATGGCGGCGTCCGGCCGCGGAATGGCTCCGCGACTGGCGGGCCATCGTCGCGGTTTGCGCTGCCGGAATGCCCGGCGTGGCCGGGACTGCCACTCACCGGATGTCCCGGACGCCTTCGCGCCCCGTTCCTGCCCTTCCTTCGTTACCCTCGAGTTGCGCCGTTCTGCTTTTCCCCGTGCCCTCCGTGGCTCACATTGGATCGCGCGTTGCGCAAAAAAAATCCGGCGACCCTCGCGGGCCGCCGGACCGGGTGAAGCGATGCTGCCTTATTCCCTGGTGATCGCCCAGACCACGGCGGACTTCGGCGTGGTGTAGAACGGCGATTCCATCTGGTAGTTCACGTAGAGTTCGCCGTAATCGCCAACGTACATCGTCCTGCCGTCCATGCTGAACTCGACGTCGTTGGTGCGCTCCAGGCCGCCGCGGTTTTCCGGCTTCTGGTAGGCGTTGGGACCCGGGTCGATGTTCTCGGCGAAGATCGACCACTTGATGCCCGTCGGGTTCAGGAACTCGACGCGCACGACCGCCGGCCACATCGGGCGCAGGGACTCGGGCCCGTTGTCGATGATGCCGAACACCGCCGTATAGAGCACGTCACCCGGCTTGCCCTCGAACCTGGGATTGGACCAGGCCAGCCCGTCCATCGGGTTGTTGGTGTCCCATTCGAGCACGGGGTTGATGTAGCCGTTCGGGTTCGGATTGGCCACGATCAGCGGGGTGCCGCGCACGCCGATGGAGTGGTCGATGAACCGGTACGGGGGCAGGGTCGGCACGAAGGGCTTGTCCCCGATGTTCAACTGGGGATTCGGCCGGGTCGGGTCGAACTTGTTGCCGCGATAGACGTCCGGACCGGAGCGCTTGATGTTGACGAAGTTGTCGCCGTCATTGTCCGGGAAGCCCGCGTCCTGGCCCTTCTCGGTGACGATGAACAGGCGCTCGGCGGCATTGGCGACGCGGCGGTTGCCCTTGTCGTTGTGGCCGTTGTCCGACACCGCCAGCGCCTTCTCGAAGCGCGAGCCCCTGGGACCGAAGGCCACGCCGGACGAGTTGCGCAGGCCCATCGTGTAGACCTCCCAGTCGTCGGTGGTATAGCTGCTGTCGGCCTTCAGCCTGGCGCGGTGGATCGCGCCGCCGCAGGGCTTCTGCGCCTTGATGACCTGGCCCGGCTTGGAGGGCGTGCCCTTGGGCAGGTAGGCGCCCGTCAGGTTGCCTTCCGTGTCGCGGATGTTCAGGCCCGTCAGCACGATGTCGCGGCAGGGCGGATCACGCGGCAGCGGCGGCATGCCGTCGCTGGTGCGCTTTTCCCAGTACGGGTCGATCGCGTCCGTCCAGCCGTGGATGTTGGGATCCGCGAAGCCGGAGTTGGTCGGCGCGCCCACGGCGTAGTACAGCCAGCCGTCGCGGCAGGTGATGCCGCCGAGCGCATGGTCGCCGATCGGCACTTCGTTCATGATCAGCTTCGGGGTGCCGTTGACGCCGTCGATCTCCCAGATGCCGTAGCTGTAGTCGCCGACGTACGTGCGGCCGTTCTCCGGGCAGAACGCGATCTCGTTCAGGGCGAAGGACTTGAAGATGCCCAGGCCGACGTTGTCCTTGATCAGCTTGCCGGACTTGTCGAAGATCTTGACGTGCGGCTTGTCGATGCCCGTCGGCGGGAAACCGAAGGTGTTGCCCGAGATGGCGACCCAGACGTTGTCCTGCTTGTCCACCGTGATCGAGGTGATGGTGTCGAGGCCCTTGGCGAACACGCTGACCTTGTAGCCCTTGGGCACCTTGATCTTGCTCGGGTCGGGGGTGACCGGCGTCCGGGTCGACCACTTGCCGGCGGGACCGCCCGGCTCGGCCTTGGCACGGTCCTGCGCCAGCGCGGAACCCGCCATGGCGCCCAGCGCCATCGCGATAGCTGCTGCGTATCCTAGTATTCTCATTTCTCCTCCTCCGTTGACGTTCTATTTATTGAATCGTCGCTGCGACTGCCTTGCCTACCGACTCCTGTCGTCCCGGTGCGTCCGCGGGGAAAGCCGCGCGCCGGCGGCCCCTGCCTATTGCTCGTGGTGCTTGCTCGTGAAGGTGCGGATGTGCGCCACGAGGTCCTGGATCTGCTCCTCGTTGAACTTGTGCTCCCACGCGGGCATGGCCGCGATCTTGCCCATGTAGGCGCCGCCCTTCTTGATGATGAGCGCGATGTAGTCGTCGGGCACCGAGTCCATGTACTCCTTGTTCGCGAGCGTCGGCACGCGCGGCACGAAGCCGCTCTTGGTGCCCTCCTGGCCGTTGCCATAGGTGCCGTGGCAGCCGGCGCACATGACGTCGAAAATTTCCTTGCCTTTCGCTGCGTCGCCCGCCGCGCCGGCGGCCGGCGTCGTGGAGATGAGGAGTGCCGTCAACAGGGATGCGGCGCCGGCGGATGTTGCGTGCTTCGCTCTCTTCATCGAAACCGCGTTCCTCGATGGCCCCGCGAACGCGGGGCGCTGGATGCAAAGCGCCACCGTATCACTAGTGCGATGGGTGCTCAAGAATCTTGCGGACTGCAACAAACCCCCGATGCTGCAATGCATGATGGGGCTCGGGATTTATTCCCTTGACTTTCCTGTCACAGCAGTGAAACCGGCGCCGTCACGTTGCGCCACAGCATCCCGGGAACGCCCGGCCCCATTGTCCGCAGGAGCCAACCGATGAAGCCGACCCTGATGATCGCACTGGCGGGACTCGCCGCCGCCACGCTCGCCCGCGCCGACCTCGAGCCGCAGCAGGGCACGGGCAGGTCCGGCGGCTGGGCCCCGCGGGTCGCGATCAAGCCGGACCCCGCCAAGGTCGTCGTGCCCAGGGCATACAAGGTGGGCGTGTTCGCCGCGGGCCTGGATACGCCCACGGCGGCGGCCGTCGACGGCGACGGCAATGTGTGGGTGGCGATCTCCGGCCCGGAGTTCATGCAAGGCACCGAGCCCGCGCACGCCAAGGTGTTCGACAAGTCGGGCAGGCTGGTGAAGGAGATCGGCAGGGGCGTCTTCACGACAGTGCTGAACGGAATCGGCTACTGCCCGGAGAACAGGCGGATCTACATTCCCGAGCATGGCGGAAAGATCTGGGAGGTGGACGGCGTCGGCGGCGAGCCCAGGCTGGTGGTCCGGGACCTGTTCATCGGCGAACGCCGCAAAGGCGGCGTCACCTGCAGGGACGGCTATCTTTATTTCGCGCTGGGATTTCCGAGCAACGCGGGTTTCGCGGACCCCGACCACCACGCGTGGGTCGACATGCCCCGGGATCCGTTCTGGATCGCGCACCCCGATGGCTTCCCGCCCACGCCGCACGATCCGGTGTGCCGCGACATCGTGCACACGGGCCTGAACATCCGTTCCTCCGACGGCCGCCTGACCGGCGCCCTGCTGCCGGCGGGCGTGCCCGCGAAAACGGGCCAGGTGGTGAAGGCCGTCGTGCCCTGCGGCGGCTCGATCATGCGCGTGAAACTCGCCGACAAGGACGCGGACGGCCTGTATCCGCACGCCAGGATGGAGGTGTACGCGATGGGATTCCGCAACCAGCCGGGCGTGGCCTTCGGGCCCAGGGGTACGCGCTTCGAGGGCTCGCTCGCGGTTTCCGACCACGGCGCCGCCGACGCCGGCAATCGCCGCATCGCCAACAGTCCCGAGAAGCTGTTCCTCGTCACGCAGAAGGGCCAGGATGCGGGCTTCCCCGACAAGGACGGCTTTGCCTTCGTCACCGGCAAACGCTCCGGCGCAGGGGCGTGGACCGGCTCGAAGGTCGAGCGGCCGCAGCCGCAGCTCTACATCGGCGAGGAACCCTACGTGCCGCGGCCGTGGCCCTACCGCTTCCCGTTCCACGGGCAGGGCCTGCGGGGGACGCCCCCCATCGCGGCCAATCCGAACCCGAGCGGCTACCTCAACCCGGTGATGGAATGGGAACCCGGCACGGCGATGGAGGGCATCGCCTGGGCGCCCGCTGCTTTCGGCGCGGGCAAGGAGGTCGTGCTCGCCGCGGTCTTCGGCCCCGTGGAAGCCGGCCCCGAGAGTCTGGCGCCGGCCTGGCCCGCCATCGTGCAGATCGATTTCCTGAACCCGTCGGGCGTGAAGTGGAAGGTATTCGCCCGCAACGCGGAAATGGGGCCCAACGCGTACCAGAAGCCGGAGAACCGCGGCGGGCTCGAGCGCGCCAGCGACGTCGCCTTCAGCAACGACGGCAGGACCCTGTACGTGGTGGACTACGGCGAGGTGTACGTGGACGCCGCCATGCCCACGCCCCACTACGTGACGCCGAAGTCGGGCGTGGTCTGGGCGATCACGTACACCGGCAACTGAAGGTGCGGGCAGGTGGGGCTGGAAGAAAGAGGAAAGAGGAAAGCCTAAAGGTGAAAGTGACGGGCGCTGCATTCGCGCCCCTTTCCTCTTTCCTCTTTCGGCTTTCCTCTTTCCTCTTTCGGCTTTCCCCTTTCCTCTTTCGGCTTTCCCCTTCCCCCTTTTCTCTTTCCCCTCCCGCCTACTGCGCCCGTTTCGCGAATTCGTTCGTGTACAGCGTGGACGGGTCGATGTCCTTTTCGCGCACCGACGGCTCGAAGGCGGCCAGCACGCGCACCTGCGCGGCCACGGCGGCGGGCGCGTAGGTCCCCTCCTTCGAGTAGCTGTCCCGCATCTTGCGCAGGCCCGCGAGCCAGAGCCGGCGGTCTGCGGCCAGGTACTCCGCCGGCACCGCCGCTGCAACCTCGTCGTCGCTGGCCTTCTGCAGCCACTTCAGCGTGCGGATCATGGCATTGGCGAGCGCCTGCGCGGTGGCCGGATTGGCCTTGAGGAACTCCTCGCGCGTATAGAGCGAGCCCGCGGGCAGCGGGGTGCCGAACACGGCGGAGGCGCCCCTCGGACTCACCGTTTCCACGACGACCTTCACCGCGCCGCTGTCCTGCAGCAGGGTCATGGTCGGCTCGATATTGGAAATGGCGTCGAGCTGGCCGCCCCGCATGGCCGCCACCGCACCGGGCCCGGTGCCGACCCCGATGATGGAAACGTCATCGGGGCCGAGGCCCGCGGACGCCAGCAGGTGGTTGACGAAGATGTGCGTGCTCGACCCCGGCGCGGAGACGCCGATTTTCATGCCCTTCAGGTCCCGCGGCGAGCGGTACTTGTCCGCGACCTTCGTGGCGATGCCCAGGGACAGCGCGGGCGTCGCCACCATGAGCGTGAAGGCCTTCAGCTTCTGCCCCTTTGCCGCCATGAGCACCACGTGGTCGAAGCCTCCGCAGACCACGTCGGCGCTGCCGCCCATCATCGCCTGCAGCGACTTGGCGCCGCCGGCGAAATCCACGATCTCCGGCTGCAGGCCCTCCGCCTTGAAGTGGCCGAGGCGCTCCGCGAGGGTGAGCGGCAGGTAGTACAAGGATGCCTTGCCTCCCACCGCGATCACCACGTTCGGCCTCTCGGGCGCGGCCGCCGCCGCCACGCCCGCGGCCAGCGCCAGCACGCAGGAAACCGCCGCTGCAAATGCCTTCATCTGTCCTCCCGGTCCTTTTTTCGACGATGTCGGTAGCCGCCGCGGACATCCGATCCGCGCGGCATTCGCGCAGGGTACCCCAGCCGGGGGAACCGGTTAAACTGCGGCCACAACCACAATCGGGGGACAACCCATGATCGACCTGTACATGTCCGGGACTGCGAACGGCTATCGCGCTTCCGTGGCGCTGGAGGAAGCGGGGCTGGAGTATCGCGTCGTGAAGATCGACCTCGCCAAGGGCGAGCAACGCAAGCCGGAGTACCTGCGCATCAATCCCGCGGGGCTGATCCCGGCGATCGTCGACCACGAAGGGCCCGGCGGCAAGCCGATCACCGTGACGCAGTCCGGCGCGATCATCGTTTATGCGGCGGAAAAATGCGGCCGGTTCATTCCCGGGGACGCCGCGCGCCGCGCCCTCGCGTGGCAATGGTTCAACCAGGCGGCAACCGATGTGTCGGCGACGAGCGGCGCCCTGTTCCGGGTGGAAAATTCCGTTCCCGAGAAGAGCACGGCCAATGCCGACTACTTCCGGCAGCGCCTGCTGGGCTTTTTCGCCGTGGCCGACGCGCACCTGGCGGGCCACGAGTACCTGGCGGACGAGTTCTCCATCGCCGAGCTTTACCTGTATCCGAACTTTGCGCTGCGCAAGCCCCTGCTCGACCAGGCCGGCGGTTTCGCCAACCTGCAGCGCTGGGGAGCGGCCGTGGCGGCGCGCCCGGCGGTCCAGCGCGGGATGAAGGCGCTCGGCTGACGCAGGCAGGGCCCGGGGCATGCTCCGCGCATTGAAGGGCTTGCTCGCCGGCCTCGGCGGCGAAGCCAGGGGACCGGGCGGGGAAAACGAGCGCGCGCAGCTCGAACTGGCGGTGGCGGGCCTGCTGCTGGAAATGATGCGCGTCGACTTCGAGGAAAAATCCGAGGAAGCCGCCGCCGTCCGGGATGCGCTTGCCGCGATGTTCGGCCTCGACGCGGCAGCGGCCCAGGCGCTGGTGGCGCGCGCCGGCGCGCATCGCTACACCTCGTACTTCGGTCCGGTGGGCATCATCAAGCGCCTGCTCGGCCTCGAGCAGCGCGTCGTGCTGGTCGAGCACCTCTGGCGCATCGCGTTCGCGGACGCCAGGCTCGACCCCTACGAGGATCACTTCGTGCGCAAGATCGCGCACCTGCTGTACGTCTCGAATACCGACGCGATGCTCGCCCGGCAGCGGGCAAAGGGCAGGTCGAAGTAGCCCCTGCCCACGGCTTTCCCTGCCCCCCTCTTCGCCCTTCCCATTTCCTCCTATTTCCCTTCTCCGCCCTGGCTTCCCCGCTGCCCCACGGCGGCAACGAGCGCGTCGAACAGCCGCTGCTGCAGCGGATCGGTGGCCGCGGTGAGCTCGGGATGCCACTGCACCGCGACCAGCCAGGGATGGTCGGTCATTTCCACCGCCTCGATGGTGCCGTCCGGCGCATGGGCCACGGCTTCGAGGCCCCGGGCGACACCGCGCAGCGCCTGGTGGTGCCAGGAGCTGACGTGCAGTTCCTCCAGCCCCAGGATCCTCGCCAGCCTGGAGTTCGGGCGGATCTGCACGCTGTGGCGGATCGGCTCGCGCGGCGGGGCCCGATGCAGGATGCTCTCGCCCAGTTCGTCGGGGATGTGCTCGATGAGCCGGCCGCCCTGCACGACGTTGATGATCTGCGCACCACGGCAGATTCCCAGGGTGGGCAGGCCCGTGTCGATCGCCCTGCGCCCCATCGCCAGCTCCAGCACGTCGCGCTCGGGATCGATCCCGGAGTTGGTGTCGTGGCGCCGGCCGGCATAGCGGATCGGGTCGATGTCGCCGCCCCCGGTGAGCACCAGGGCATCGACGCTGTCCAGGGCGGTTTCCCAGCGCGGCTCGCCGGGGGCGATCAGGATCGGCACCCCCCCCGCCCGGCGCACCGCGTCGAGGTACTCGGCCGGCAGGGCGTAGCGGTTGTCGGCGGTGCGGCCGTAGGACGTGAGGCCGACCAGGGGGTGATCGCGGCGGGACATGGCGCGCATCTTCGACATCCGGCACGGGGTTCGTCAAGCCGCGGGGCCGTTCGTCCCGGTTGCCCCTGCGGGGGTCTTCGCCCATACTGGGTTCCGGACGGCCCGCATCCGCCGCCCAGTACATCGTCATGGCTTTTGCTTCCTGATGTCGCAGGGCCCCACCCGCTCCGGGCGGGGCGGTTCCGGCGTGTGCCGCGAACGCGGCCACGGTTCTTTCAACGCATCGTCGAAGGGGACCACATGGAGAAGAAAAAAGTCGGAAGCGTCGAGTACCACGAGGCGGGAGCCGAGTACTTCGCCAGGCGGCAGCTGCGCAAGCATGCGCGGGTCTGGTCGCTGTGGGCGCTGGGCGTCGGCGCCGTCATCTCCGGGCACTTCTCGGGGTGGAACTTCGGGTTGGGCGCGGGCGGCTTCGGCGGCCTGTTCTTTGCCGCGATCATCATCGGCATCATGTACGTCTGCCTGTGCTTCTGCCTGGCGGAAATGTCCCCCGCCCTGCCGCACACCGGGGGCGCCTACTCGTTCGCCCGCAGCGCCATGGGCCCCTGGGGCGGCTTCGTGACCGGGCTCGCGGAGAACATCGAGTACGTCCTGACGCCGGCGGTCATCGTCTTTTTCATCGGCTCCTACCTGGGCAGCATCTTCGGCACCGAACCGGGCTTCCAGCCGGTCTGGTGGATCGTCATGTACGTGGTGTTCGTCTCGCTCAACCTGCTGGGCGTGGCGCTGTCCTTCCGCGTCTCGGTGCTGGTGACCCTGCTCGCGCTGGGCGTGCTGGCGGTGTTCTGGATCAGCGCCCTCGTCTCGGGCCAGCTCGACTTCTCGCGCTTCGCGCTGAACATCGGCGTCGGGGATGACGGCAAGGCGATGGAGCTCGCCGAGGGCGGCGGCAAGTTCCTGCCTTTCGGCATCGCCGGCATCTTCGCCGCCCTGCCCTTCGCCGTCTGGCTCTACCTGGCGATCGAGGAGCTGCCGCTCGCGGCGGAGGAATCGCACGACCCCAAGAAGGACATGCCCAGGGGCCTGCTGCTCGGAATCTCCACGCTGGTATTCTCGGCCTTCATGATCATGTTCCTGAACTCCAGCCTGCCGGTGCAGAACGCGGACGGCAGCGCGCACGGGGCCTTCGCGCTGGGTGCCTCGGGCGAGCCCCTGCTCGACGGCTTCCGGGCGCTGTACGGCGCCGAGGCGGCCAAGGTCCTCGCGCTGTGCGCCGTGATCGGCCTGATCGCGAGCTTCCACACCATCATTTACGCGTTCGGCCGCCAGATCTACTCGCTGTCGCGCGCCGGCTACGTGCCGCACTTCCTGTCGATCACGAGCGGCACGCACAAGGTGCCGCACGTGGCGCTGATCGCCGGCGCGGTGCTGGGCTTTTGCGTGATGATGGCGGTGTTCCTGATCAAGGGCCAGGAAGCCGGCGGCGCCTTCATCGGCGCCCAGCTGCTCAACATGGCGGTATTCGGGGCGATGATCTCCTACGGCCTGCAGGGGATTTCCTTCATCATCCTGCGCACCCGGCTGCCGAACATCGAGCGCCCGTATCGCAGCCCGCTCGGGCTCCTCGGCGGCTGGCTCACCCTGGTCATCGCCGCGGTCACGCTGTACATGCAGTTCCAGGATCCGCTCTATCGTGGCGGCGTGATCGGGGTGGCAATCTGGTACGCGGCGGGCATCGTCTACTTTGCGGTCCACGGCCGCAAGACGCTGGTGTACTCGCCCGAGGAGGATTTCGCCGTGAAAGCGCGCGCCCAGGCCGGCCTCGACAGCGCCTGAGCGCGGACGCCCGGACGGGCGCATGAACCACCGCGCCGCGGGCCCGTCCGCCCGCGGCGCGGTGCGCGTGCCCGTGTGATTCAATTCCCGATGCGCCGGGCGAGCCCGGCCTTCGCTGTCCAGAGGGGCAAAAGCCGCCATGGCCATGAAACCCGAGCACGTGAAAACCGTCGCCGACGCGAAAAAGATCGTGGACGAGCGCAAGCTCACGCACGTCAAGGTCGGCGTGTTCGACATCGACGGCATCCTGCGCGGCAAGTACATGTCGCGCGAGAAGTTCTTCGGCGCCCTCGACAAGGGCTTCGGCTTCTGCGACGTCGTGCTGGGCTGGGACCTGAACGACCAGCTCTACGACAACGTGCAGTTCACCGGCTGGCATACCGGCTATCCGGACGCGGAAGTGCGCCTGCTGCCGCACACCTGCCGCGAGATCCCAATCGAAGGCGACATGCTGTTCTTCCTCGGCGAATTCACCGAGGCGGCCAAGGCCCCGT
Organism: Burkholderiales bacterium; assembly: GCA_035549715.1. Taxonomy (GTDB): domain Bacteria; phylum Pseudomonadota; class Gammaproteobacteria; order Burkholderiales; family JACQAP01; genus JACQAP01. The sequence continues at coordinate 7,606 of DASZQJ010000062.1, read as the reverse complement.
GCCCGCGCGGCGTGCTGCGCCGGGTGCTGGCGAAGGCGAAGAAGATGGGCTACGAGGTCTACGCCGGCTTCGAGTACGAGTATTTCGTGTTCGACGAGACGCCCGACTCGGTGCGCGCCAAGCACTACCGGGACCTCAAGCCCATGGCCCCGGGCTTCTTCGGCTACTCGGTGATCCGCAACACCGTGCATTCCGACTTCTACCTCGAGACCCTCGAGCTTTGCGAGAAGATGCGCTTCGCCCTGGAGGGCCTGCACGAGGAAACCGGCCCCGGCGTTCTGGAAGCGGCCATCGGCTACGACGAGGCGCTCGAGTCGGCGGACAAGGCGGGGCTGTTCAAGACCTTCATCAAGGCGCACGCGCAGCTGCGCGGGCGCATGGCGACCTTCATGGCGAAGTGGAACGCCAACCTGCCGGGCCAGAGCGGCCACATGCACGTCTCGCTGCGCAAGGCCGGCAAGCCGGTGTTCCACGACCCGCGGGGTCGCTTCGGCATGAGCAGGACCATGGAGCAGTTCGTCGCCGGCCAGCAGGCCTACATGCCGGAGTTCCTCGGCATGGTCGCCAGCACGGTGAACGCCTACACGCGCATGGTTCCCGGCTACTGGGCGCCGACCCATGCCACCTGGGGCGTGGAGAACCGCACCTGCGCGCTGCGGGTCATTCCCGGATCGGAAAAAAGCCAGCGGGTCGAGTACCGGATCTCCGCCGCCGACGGCAATCCCTACCTTGCGCTGGCCGCCGCGGTGGCCTCCGGCCTGCTGGGCATCGAGAACAAGCTCACCCTGGGCAAGCCGGTCACCGGCAACGCCTACGACCAGAAGCCCCCCGCGCGCGGCGGCCTGCCGAGCACCCTTTGGGACGCGGCACAGCGCCTGAAGGCCTCGAAGGCCGCGCGCGAATGCTTTGGCGATGCCTTCGTCGAGCACTTCGCCGCCACCCGCGAGTGGGAGGAGCGCCAGTTCCGCAAATCGGTCACCGACTGGGAGCTGGACCGGTATTTCGAGATCATTTGAAGGCCGTGACGGGTGACGAGCCAGGATTTCCACCTCCACCCTCCAGCCTCCAGCCCGAGCCTTCATGCCCTCCATCCAGAAAACCATCTCCCCGGTCGACGGCCGGGTCTATGTCGAGCGGCCGTACGCCACCGACGAGCAGGTCGCCAGGGCGTTGCAGGCCGCGCGGGCGGCGCAGGCCCGGTGGCGCCAGGTTCCCCTCGCCGAACGCGTGGTCCTGGTCAACCGGTTCATCGATGCCTTCGTCGCAAAAAAGGATGCCATCGCGGAGGAGCTGACGTGGCAGATGGGCCGGCCGCTCGCGCAATCGCCCGGCGAGGTGCGCGGCTTCGAGGAGCGCGCGCGCTACATGGCCGGCATCGCGCAGGAGGCGATGGCGGACATCGACGCGGGGCCGAAGGAGAATTTCCGCCGCTTCATCCGCCGCGAGCCCGTGGGCGTGGTGCTGGTGCTGGCGCCCTGGAACTATCCCTACCTCACCTCCGTGAATGCGGTCGTGCCCGCAATCCTCGCCGGCAACGCGGTGGTGCTCAAGCATTCGGGCCAGACGCCGCTGTGCGCCGAGCGCTTCGCCGAGGCCTTCCGCACGGCCGGCCTGCCCGAGGGCGTGTTCCAGGTCCTGCACTGCGGGCACGGCCAGGTCGCGCGGATGATCGCCTCGCCCGAGGTCGATTTCGTCTGCTTCACCGGCTCGGTCGAAGGCGGCCACGCGGTGACGCAGGCGGCCGCCGGCCGCTTCATCGGCCTGGGCCTGGAGCTCGGCGGCAAGGATCCGGCCTACGTGCGGCCGGACGCGGACATGGCGCACGCGATCGAGAACCTGGTGGACGGCGCCTTCTTCAACGCCGGGCAATCGTGCTGCGCGATCGAGCGCATCTATGTCCACGAGGGGGTCTACGACGCCTTCGTCCAGGGCTTCGTGGACCTGACGCGCAAGTATCGGCTCGGCAATCCGCTCGACGCAGCCGTCAACCTCGGCCCCATGGTGCGGGCGCGCGCCGCCGACTTCGCGCGCGGCCAGGTGCGCGAGGCGGTGAGCGAAGGCGCGCGCTCACTGGTCGATGCCGGGGAATTCCCGGCCGACAGGGAAGGCACCCCGTACATGGCGCCCCAGGTCCTGGTCGACGTGAACCATGCCATGCGCCTGATGAACGAGGAGAGCTTCGCGCCGGTGATCGGGATCATGAAGGTGAAGAGCGACGAGGAAGCCATCGCCCTGATGAACGACAGCGAGTACGGCCTGACGGCCGCCATCTGGACCTCGGACCCCGACGCGGCGCTGGCGATCGGCGACCGCGTCGCGACCGGCACGTGGTTCATGAACCGCTGCGACTACCTCGACCCGGCGCTCGCCTGGACCGGGGTCAAGGATTCCGGCCGCGGCTGCACGCTGTCGCGCGTCGGCTACGAACAGCTCACCCGGCCCAAGTCCTACCACCTGCGGCTGAAGACATGATCCCTGGACCCGACCGACATCCCCCATGATCGATCCGAAAACCCTCACGCGTAACTGGAACTACCCGACGTCGATGCGCTTCGGCGTGGGCCGCATCGCCGAGCTGCCCGCCGCCTGCAGGGAGCTGGGCATGGAAAAGCCGCTCCTGGTCACCGACCCCGGGCTGCGCAAGCTGCCGATGGTCGAGAACGCGCTGGCGGCGCTGAAGGCCGCCGGCCTGGGGGACGCCTGCTTCTCCGACGTTCGCGGCAATCCGGTGGGCAGGAACGTCGATGAGGGCGTGGCCTTTTATCGCGCCAATGGCTGCGACGGCGTCATCGCCTTCGGCGGCGGCAGCGCCCTCGACGTGGGCAAGACCATCGCGCTCATGGTCGGGCAGACGCGGCCGCTCTGGGATTTCGAGGACCGGGAGGACTGGTACACGCGTGTCGACGTGAACGGCATCGCGCCCATCGTCGCCGTACCCACCACCGCCGGCACCGGCTCGGAAGTGGGCCGCGCCTCCGTGATCCTGGACGAGGCCACGCACCTGAAGAAGATCATCTTCCACCCGAAGATGCAGCCCGCCATCGTGATCTCCGACCCCGAACTGAGCGTCGGCCTGCCGCCGCGCATCACGGCCGCCACGGGCATGGACGCCCTGGCGCATTGCCTGGAAGCCTATTGCGCCCCCGGCTTCCACCCGATGGCGGACGGCATCGCGCTCGAAGGCATGCGCCTGGTGAAGGAATGGCTGCCGGTCGCCGTCCAGGACGGCAGGAACCTGGTCGCGCGCGCCCACATGCTGGCGGCCGCCAGCATGGGCGCCACCGCGTTCCAGAAGGGCCTGGGCGCGATCCACTCCCTGAGCCACCCGGTGGGCGCCGTGCACAACGCCCACCATGGCGAGACCAATGGCGTGGTAATGCCCTACGTGCTGGTGTTCAATCGCCCGGCGATCGAGGAAAAGATGACGCGCCTCGCACGCTACCTGGGCCTGCCGAACCCGGGCTTCGAGGCCGTGCTCGACTGGGTCAACGCCCTGCGCAAGCAGATCGGCATCCCGAACACGCTCGCCGACCTCGGGGTCCGGGAAAGCGACATCGAGCGCCTGGTGCCGATGGCGGTGGACGATCCCTCGACCGGCGGCAATCCCCGGCCCGCCGGCGCCGCGCAGATGCGGCAGATGTTCCTGAAGGCCGTGCGCGGCGACCTGACGTAAGGCCGCGCCGCTTCGCTGGGCGGAAAGGGCAAAGGTGAAAGGTTAAAGGTGAAAGGCTAAAGCTCGGGGCCCTGTGCCGGGCCGCTGCCGGCGACCCCTCACTTGCCCCTTTCCGCTTTCCCCTTTTCGCTATTTTCCGGGCGTCGGCACTTCCGCATCCGAGCAGCGGGCGGCCCAGCCGGTCATCGACACGCGGTGGCCGTCGTTCATTTCCATGAGGTAGCGGTTCTGCAGGAAGTAGGCTTCCTTCTCGGCGGCGTTGCGGCGCACGCAGGCGCTGTCGCCCAGGTCGAATCGCCCGCTGACCGACTGCGCGTGGTGCACGAGCTCGTGGAACAGGATCGAGCGGTCGAACAGGCTGTTCTTCACGTCCAGCGACTCGTCGATGAACACGCCGTAAGTCGGATCGTAGACGGCGCGGATCTGGCACGGCCCCGGGCAGAACCGGTCGCGGATCTGCGCCTGCGGAACCTGGTGGATGTCCGGAAGCACCGCCGGCCTTGGATACCCGGCCAGCAGGTGCAGGGTGGCGTAGAGGTCGACGACCAGCGCGGTGAGGGAGGCGTCCATGTCAGGAGGCGTCGTCGCAGCGGCCCGTCCAGCCCATGGCGACCGCCCGGCGTGAGGCCTGCTGCCAGGAAAGGTAGCGATTCTGGATCTCGTAGGCCTCCAGTTCCTGCGCATTGCGCCGGTTGCACACGCTCGCCACCGCGTCGAATTTCCCGGTCGTCCTCTGCAGGTGGTGGACGAGCTCGTGGAGCAGGATCGAACGCTCGAAGGCATTGCCCTGCAGGTCGAGGGAATCGTCCACGAACACCCCGCGCTCGGGATGGTAGTAAGCCTTGACGCCGCAGGCACGCCCGCCGCAGACGTCGCGCTCCATCTCGGCGCGCGGCACCGCGTGCACTTGCGGCAGCGTCGCGGGGCCGGGATAGCCGGACACCAGGCGTATCGCCGCAAACAGTTCCACCATGAGGGACGCCATTGCCGACTGGTCCATCGGGATGCCTCGCTCGTCGTCTCCCCTTCCCCGGCGATTTAACGGCGGAAGGCGGCTCCGGTCAAGCGGTGCTCAATCGTCGCAGCGCGCCCGCCAGGCGTTGACGTTGACGCGGTGGGCGTCGTGCCTTTCCTCGAGGTAGCGATTTTGCAGGTCGTAAGCCTCCCGCTCGGCGGCATACCAGCGATCGCACTCGGACGGGATCGCCTGGAACTTGCCGCTGGTGCGCTGGGCGTGGTGGACGAGCTCGTGGAACAGCACCGAGCGCGCGAATTCGCTGTCCTCCAGGTCGAAGGCCTCGTCGATGAAGACCCCTTCGCCGGGCAGGTAATAGGCCTGGATGCGGCACGGCCCCTTGCAGAAACGCTGCTGGATCTGCGCGAGCGGCACCTGATGGATGACCGGGAGATGGGTGGGCTGCGAATAGCCGGCCATGGAATGGACGGAGGCCAGCAGCTCGATGGCAAGGGCGGTCAGCGAAAGCGAATCCACGATACGGCTCCCTGGACCGGCGCTTCCTCCCGACCGCGGGTCGGCTATGGCGGCCGCCGCTTGTTTCGCGGCGATCACGCACTTACGGCGACAACTTTACACGCTTGTGTGCAGTGCAGCAAATTCCAGGCCAGGCGTCCGGCCCCTTTCCACCCCCTTCGACGACAGTCTTGTGCTCGCTGGTGCACGAATAACGTGCAAGAACCCTGCCTGCGGCACGGTTTCGAGGCGCTTTTCCCGCGCTGTCGCCGTGCCCCATGCCGCCAGGCACGGCAATCCGGCGGGAATTTCGAGCCTGCCAAAGCAGACCGGCCCTCAGGCTGGCCGGGTCATTCCCCGACCAGCCAGCGAATCCGGGGCCGCATCGCGGGATCCCGCGCAAGGACGGGGTTCAGCCAGTCGAGCATCGGCCGGGCGATTTCCTCGAAGCCGTACGGGGGGTTGACCACCATCAGGCCGCAGCCGCGCATGCTGCCGCTCCAGCCCTCCGGCATCACCGAAACCTCCAGCTGCAGGATCTTGCGGATGCCGGTCGCGGCCACGTCGCGCTCGAAGGCGCGCATGGCGGTCGGCTCCATGAGCGGATACCACAGCGCGTAAACCCCGGTCGCGAAGCGGCGGTTCGCCTCCACCAGCCCGCCGGTCAGGCGCTCGAACTCCTGGGCCCGGTCGAACGAGGAATCAATGAACACCAGCCCGCGCCTTTCCTTCGGCGGCAGGAAGGCCTTGAGCGCCTGGTAGCCGTCCATCAGCTGCACCCGGGTCTGGCGGTCGTGCTCGAACAGCCGGCCCAGCTCGTCGCAGTCCTTGCGGTTGAGCTCGGTCAGCACCAGCCGGTCGGTCGGGCGCAGCAACCGGCGCACGATGCGCGGCGAGCCCGGGTAATAGCGCAACTCGCCGACCTTGTTCTCGCCGCGGATAGCGTCGAGGTACGGCACGAAGGCGTTGGGAACGTCCTCGCGTCCCCAGACCAGCTCGATGCCGTCGCGGTGCTCCTTGTTCTTCTGCGCCCATTCGTGCGTGAGGTCGTAGCGACCGATGCCGGCGTGGGTGTCGAGCACGAAGAACGGCTTGTCCTTGCGCTCCAGGCCGAGCACGAGCTGCACCAGCAGCGAATGCTTGAAGACGTCGGCGAAATTGCCGGCGTGGAAGAGGTGGCGGTAGGCGAACAAGGCGGGCCGGGAGAAAAAAGGTTAAAGGTAAAAGGTCAAAGGTGAAAGCTTCGAAGCCAGCGCCACGGCGAGGCTGCCGCCTTCACTTTGACCTTTCACCTTTGACCTTTCCCCTTTCACCTTTCTGTGGCCGAAGGTCAATACGACTTGGGCAAGCCCAGCACCTTTTCGGCAATGAAACACAGCACGAGTTGCGGGCTCACCGGGGCCAGGCGCGGGATCATCGCCTCGCGCAGGTAGCGCTCCACGTGGTACTCCTTCGCGTAGCCCATGCCGCCGAGCGCCAGCATCGCCTGCTCGCAGGCGTGGAAGCACGCCTCGGCCGCGAGGTACTTGGCGGCATTCGCCTCCGCCCCGCAGGGCTCGCCCGCGTCGTACAGCGAGGCGGCCTTGAAGACCATCAGGTTCGCGGCCTCGAGCTCCATCCAGCAGCGCGCCAGGGGGTGCTGGATCCCCTGGTTCTGGCCGATCGGACGATCGAAGACGACGCGCTCCTTCGCGTAGGCGGTGGCACGGGCGAGCGCCGCGCGGCCCAGGCCGACCGCCTCGGCCGCGATCAGGATGCGCTCGGGATTGAGGCCGTGCAGGATGCAGTCGAATCCCCTGCCTTCCGTGCCCACCAGGTCCGCGGCGGGCACGCGCAGGTCTTCGATGAACAGCAGGTTGGAGTCCACGGCCTTGCGGCCCATCTTCTCGATCTCGCGCACCTCGACCCGGCCGCGGTCGAGCGCGGTGTAGAACAACGACAAGCCGTCGGTGGGCCGGGACCCGGGGGCGTCGGTGCGCGCGAGGACCAGCATGCGGTCCGCGACCTGCGCGGTGGAGATCCAGACCTTGCGCCCGCGGAGCACATAGTGGTCGCCTTCGCGGCGCGCGGTGGTGGCGATCTTCGCCGTGTTGAGGCCCGCGTCGGGCTCCGTGACGGCAAAGCAGGCCTTGTGCTCGCCGCGGATGAGCGGCGGCAGCCAGCGCTCCTTCTGTCCGGGCGTGCCGAACACCACCACCGGATTGAGCCCGAAGATGTTCATGTGGACGCTGGAAGCGCCGGAGAACCCCGCGCCGGATTCGCTGATCGCCTGCATCATCAGCGCGGCTTCCGTGATGCCCAGCCCGGCGCCGCCGAACTCCTTCGGCATCGCGATGCCCAGCCACCCCGCCTCGGCGACCGCGCGGTGGAAATCCACCGGGAAGCCGCCCTCGCGGTCGCGCTCCAGCCAGTACGCGTCGCCGAAGCGCGCGCACAGCTTGCCGATCGCGTCGCGGATCGCC
>DASZQJ010000061.1:0-3957 GCA_035549715.1 Burkholderiales bacterium | reverse complement strand
AGCCTTTGGTGGTCGTCTTGCGGATTTCCTTCTCGTCGTTCCACTCCAGCAGGCCGTTCTGGATGTTCCACAGCTGCAGGTTGAACTTGTAGTACACGTCCTTCACGTCCTTGGCCTGCTTCACGATCGAGGTGATGTTGCCCTCCAGCCGGTAGCCGGCGCCGACCATCTTGCCGATCTCGGCGGATTTCTTGGCGTCGTAGTACTCGCTCTGCTGGCGCTGCAGCTCGTCGATCTGCTGCTTCATCTCCGCGGCGTCGACGGCGAAGCGCACCTTGCCGCTCTTCTGCAGTTCGGCGCGGATCGAGTCCGTGATGGCGCGGGTGTCGATGTATTCGCTGGTCTTGTTCTTCACGTCCTGGACGGTGATGATGACCTGGGCGTTGGGCGTGTTGACCGCCGGCGAGTTGAGCATCGAGCGCGTCATCGACTCGGCGATCATCTGCAGGTCGGTGGAGCCGAACTCGTTGGTCACCGTTTCGACGCCGCGCGCGTCGCCGTAGCGGACCGTGTCCTTGGCGCAGCCGGCGAGCGCCAGAATCGTCAGTGCCAGCGCGAGCAGGCGGGCGGGATGGGATTGCATCATGGTCGTTCTCCTGGCTTGGGGGGAATCAGGGCTTGTCGATGCCACGCAGCATTATGCGGAAATCGGCGATGTCCGGGGACGGCGAGGTGGTCGAAATGGTGTGCCGGGTCTTGCCGTAGAGCATGAGCGGCTTCCAGCTTTCCTCGGTGGCGGCGGCCATGCCTTCCTTGTCGAGCCAGCGGAAGCGGTACGCGACGCGATGTTCCTCGCTGCCCGTATTCACCAGGTCCACCTCGACGCGCATCGACTGGGGCGTCTCGGCGCAGCGCACGTCGGTCACCTCGACGTAGGAAATGTCGCCGGATTCCTCGAGCTTGGCCTTGACCAGCGCTTCCTTGCTGCCGATCTTTTTCTCCATGCCGGTCGGGCAGCCGTAGGCGTAGCCCTCGCGCTCGTACTTGGGGGTGCCCGCGCAGCCGGCGGCAAGCAGCGCTGCGGCGGGGAGGACGAAGAGGATGCGTGGTGTCATGGCTGGCTCCTTCACGGGGTTAGCGCCAGAAACGCCTGTGGCTTCCGGCTCGTTGACTCGATATCGGTCGATGCGGTTGCTGTCGATCCCGATGCGGCGGCCGCCTGGCGCGGGGGCTCGCCCCGGGGACCTTGCGGCGGCATGGTGAACAGGTGCCCGCCCAGGCTGCGCAGGGCGATCACTTGGTGGCGCCCTTTTGCCGCAATGGCGACGCGCTGCGTGCCGCCGGGCGTATCCACGTCCAGGTAGGGCGTGCCGGTGGGTACCCGGGTGCGCGCGATGGCGATCTGCGCCGGCAGGGTGCGCCACGCGCGCTCGTCGGCGGATTCCGTCACGATGCTGCCCAGCATGACGGCGAGACTCGCGAGGCCCGTCTCGTCCTGCTTCTGCACGTTGTATTGCAGGGCGGCCTTGGCGGTCGAGCGGATGATCCCGCGCAGCATGATGCCGGGCATCTCCTCCTGCAGCGCGCGCCGCGCCATGGCATCCACGCTGGTGACCAGCGTGGGCACGGCGGTGGCGCCGCCCATATGGATGGCCGACGGCAGCGCGCCGGGATCCTGCTGGCGGATCACCGGGAAGGACACCGAAACGAAGACCAGGCGGTTGTTGTACGGGATCGGCAGGTTGAACTGCTGCGACACGCGCGCCGGCGCGGCGCCGCTTTCCACGACGAACAGCACGTCCGTCGTGCCGGCTTCTCCGCCCCCTCTCGCGTCCAGCCCGGCGAGCGCATCCTCCAGGATGGGGTTGCCCGGGTGCAGCTCGATGGCCTGGCGGTAGCCGGCCGCGGCGAGACTCGGCTCGCCCAGGGCCTCGTAGACGAACCCCGCGAGGTAATGGCTCACCGCGCTCTGGTAGCTGTTGCGCAGCGCGTTGACTTCCGGATTGTCGATGGTCTGCACGGGATAGCCGTTCAACTCCTTGAAGCCGGTGCTCGCCCCGCGCTTCCTCGCCTCGTCCTCGGTCTTTGCGATTTCCTTCGCTCGCAGGTCGGCGATCACCGCCTCGCGTTCGTGGGTGCGCTTGATGTCCACCCGCGCCGTGTCCCAGTCCTCCTGCGCGAGGTGGTTGAGCGCCATGCGCGTGGTGAGCATGACCTTCTCGTAATCATGACCCTCGTAGGGCGCCATCTTGTCGTTCACCACGTAGCTGGCGGCATTGCCCAGGACGCGGGCGGGATTCGCGCGCGCGCTGGCTTCCCAGGCCTGCACCTGCCTGTCGGCCGCGAGCCAGCTTTTCTGGCTCGCCTCGACGTTGCCGTCGAGGCGTTGCAGTTCGCCGAGCTCGAGGTAATACAGCAGGTCATGGCCGGTGTTCTGCTTCTCCAGCCTGGCCGCCGCCGCGCCTGGCCGGCCCGCTGCTGCCATGGAAAGGGTTTCGGTCAGCTCCGCGTTGTAGCTGCGGAACGTCGCGCAGCCCGGCAGGGCAAGCAGGCAGAGCGCCAGGCAAAGGCGCGCGAGCACGGGATGGGGAGGCGGTAAGGGGGCAGTCACGGCGTCGGGGTCCGGTTTCGACAACGCCGCCGCGCGAAATCAGTTTACGGTGCGCGGGGCTTCGTCTTCGGCCGTCGCCGTGTCCAGCGTGGGCACGGCCAGCGTCAGGTCCCATTCGGCTTTGACCGCGGTGTCCTGCATGAGTTTTAGCACGCCGTGCAGCAGGTTGTCCCCCAGGGCCAGGTCGACGCCGTTGCCTTCGGCGGGCAGCAGGGAGAGGACCGTCTGGTTGGCCTGGTTGCGGCCCGCCCGGACCTTGCTGACCAGCATCGGGGCATTGCCCAGCGGATGCTCACGCTCCTGGGCGGCGGCCGGGGGTTCCGGCGCCTTGCTGAACTTGACCTCCTGCAGGGCCTTCTCGTGCTGCATGCCCAGCATCGCCTGGCGCGCCACCGGGTTGGCCTGCATCTGGATGTCCGGCTTGGACTGCGCCATCTGCAGCATGACCGGCCAGACCCGCTTGAGCAGGCGCCGGGTCAGCCAGCATTGCACCTCGGCCCGGCCGTTGAAGAAGATCCGCAGCAGCATGCGGTCCTCCCCGGCATGGAATTCCACGGTGATGCGTTCCAGGTTCATGGCGACATGATACTTCAGCCGGCGGAACGATTGCCGCAGGCGGGCAGGGCGTGGACGGGGGGCGGCTCGGCGCAAAAAAAGCCCCGCCGGCATCGATGGGAGACAGGCGGGGCTGGGGAAGCGGCTCTGGACAGCCGCGGGCCGAAATACCACCGCAGTCTGCCCGTGCGAGGCTTCAGTTTCGTGACCACCCGGTGAAAATCGGGTCAGACTCGAATATCTACGACGAGTTCTTGGCCGGACGACCTCTGGGCAGCGGGGCGGTGCGTCGCCCGGCCAAGGCCTCGATCTTCCCGCGGAATCGATCGTTGCCGAGCGCCCAAGCCTTGTGCGTTGACTCGCGGATGGCCTCCAGATCCGTCTTCGAAAGCTGGGCACGGAATAGCTGCCGATAGCTTGACTTGCGGTCTTCCGGGGAGCGTCCGAGGCGACGATACAGTTCGTGTGCGCTCAGGAGGGAATCCGCCTGGGCGTCAAGCGCGTTACCTCGATAGCTGGACCACGGATATTCTGCGGGGTGCTCGACCATGCCGGCGCGCACCGGGTTAAGTTCGATATAGCGCATGCAAGTCAAGAGGTAGTGTTCGGCATCGATCAGGGTTGCCCGGTAGCGTCCTTCCCACAAGGTCCCGGTGCGCTTGTAGGTGTAGTTGAAGTATTGGACATAGCGCCGGCCGACGGACTGCAGGGTCTTCGGCAAGCTGGCTGCCTGCGTGGGGCTCGTGAGCAGATGCACGTGATTGGTCATCAGCACATAGGCATGGATGGCCAGGCCGTGTGCTTCGCTGGCCTGCTGCAGGCAATCGAGGAAGAAAAGGTAATCGGGCTCC
>DASZQJ010000060.1:0-30402 GCA_035549715.1 Burkholderiales bacterium | reverse complement strand
TATCCCTGCCCCTGCAGCTCGATGATCTCGGCGTCCGCCATCGGCACCATGGTGATGAAGCCGTGGATGTCGGCCGGGTCGAAGCCGCGCCGACGGGCGGCCGCGCGGCACATGCGGAGGTCGATGATGCCGCCCACCGTCAGGCTTTGGGCACGGGACATGAGCTCCCGGTACTTGTCGTAGTTGCGGATGGCGAAGAAGTTGATCTCGTCGCCATGCAGCACCAGCACGATCTTGCTGTCGAAGGGATCGGCCTCGTTGAGGATCGACAGGTAACTCGCGCGGTCCAGCACGTTCTCGAGCTGTTCCACGGTCTTCACCGCCACGTCGTAGACCACCTTCTGCTTGCTGTAGGTCTTCTCGTGCAGCTTCGCCTGCCCCCAGGGCGCGTTTTCCCCGGAGGCCGCGGCCACCGGCAGCCACAGCAGCAGCGCCACGCCCAGCCATCGAATCATCTCGCGTTTCCTTTGCCCGCAACTCGTCGGCCGAAGCGGATTTGAGTACAATTCAGGCTTTGCTTCGGGGCGCTTAAGCCCTGATTTCCCGTAGAAATCCACCCGCGTCAAAGCGCTTCATGCCGACATTCCAGGAAGTCATCTTAACCCTGCAGCGCTACTGGGGCGATCGCGGTTGCGCGATCCTGCAGCCCTACGACATGGAAGTGGGCGCGGGGACCTCGCACACCGCGACCTTCCTGCGCGCCATCGGGCCCGAACCCTGGCGCGCCGCCTACGTGCAGCCTTCGCGCCGTCCCAAGGACGGGCGCTACGGCGAGAACCCGAACCGCCTGCAGCACTACTACCAGTTCCAGGTGGTGCTCAAACCCTCGCCGCTCGACATCCTCGACCTTTACCTCGGCTCCCTGAAGGCGCTGGGCATCGACCCGCAGGCCCACGACATCCGTTTCGTCGAGGACGACTGGGAGAACCCGACCCTGGGCGCCTGGGGCCTGGGCTGGGAAGTGTGGCTCAACGGCATGGAAGTCACCCAATTCACCTACTTCCAGCAGGTGGGCGGCATCGACTGCAAGCCGATCACCGGCGAGATCACCTACGGCATCGAGCGCCTGGCGATGTACCTGCAGGGCGTGGAGAACGTCTACCACCTGGAATGGACGCCGGGACTGACCTACGGCGACGTCTTCCTGCAGAACGAGGTGGAGCAGTCCACCTACAACTTCGAGCAATCCAACGCCGCGGTGCTGTTCCAGCATTTCACGGACCATGAAGCCGAGGCAAAGCGCCTGATGGCGGCGCAGCTCGCGTTGCCCGCCTACGAGATGGTGCTCAAGGCCGCCCATACCTTCAACCTGCTGGATGCGCGCGGCGCCATCTCCGTAACCGAGCGCGCCGCCTACATCGGCCGCATCCGCAACCTGGCGCGCAGCGTATCCCAGGCCTACCTCGAATCGCGCCTGCGCAAGGGGTTCCCGATGTGCAAGCCCGAGCAGCTCCAGAAGCTCGGCATCGATCCCGCGGCGATGAAAGCGGCGCTGAAGACCAGCACCGAGGCGGTGGCCCCGTGAACGCCAACCTTCTCGTCGAGCTGTTCACCGAGGAGCTGCCGCCCAAGGCGCTCAAGCGCCTGGGCGAAGCCTTCGCGCAGGGCATCGCCGACCACCTCAAAAACGTGGCCCTGCTCGATGCAGCCTCCAAGGTGAAGGCCTATGCGACGCCCCGGCGCCTGGCGGCCTACATCACGCTGGTCATGGACAAGGGCCGCGACCGCCCCATCGAGCAGAAGCTCATGCCGCTCGCGGTGGCGCGCAGGGAAGACGGCAGCTGGAGCGATGCCCTCCGCAAGAAGCTTGCCGGCATGAACAAGGCCGCCCTCGCGGACGCGGCGCCGGGCGCGAAGGTTGGCGTCGACCAGCTCGTCGTCAAGTCGGACGGCAAGGCCGACACGGTCTACCTGAAGAGCGTGGAGCCCGGCCGCAGCCTGGAGACCGCGCTCAACGAGGCCCTGGAGTCGTCGATCGCGAAGCTGCCCATCCCGAAGGTAATGAGCTACCAGCTCGCCGACGGCGCCACCACGGTGAAGTTCGTGCGCCCGGCCCATGCGCTGGTGGCCCTGCACGGCGCGAACGTCCTGAACGTGGGGGCGCTCGGCCTGGCGGCGGGGCGGCTGACGTACGGGCACCGGTTCCAGAGCAAGGCGCCCGAGATCCGGCTCGATCGCGCGGACGAATACGAGGCCCGGCTGGAACGCGACGGCACCGTGATGGCCGACTTCGACGCCAGGCGCGCGGACATCCTGCGCCAGCTCGGCGAGAAGGCGCTGGCGCTCAGGATGTCGCTGGGGGCGGAGGCCGATTACCTGCCGCTGCTCGACGAGGTGGCGGCGCTGGTGGAATATCCCACGGTCTACATCGGGGAGTTCGACGCCGAGTTCCTCGCCGTGCCGCAGGAATGCCTGATCCTGACCATGCGCCAGAACCAGAAGTACTTCCCGCTGTTCGACGCGACCGGCAGGCTCACCAACAATTTCCTGATCGTCTCGAACATGCGGCTGGCCAACTCGAAGAACGTGGTCGAGGGCAACCAGCGCGTGGTGCGGCCGCGCCTGGCGGATGCCCGTTTTTTCTTCGAGACCGACAAGAAGACGAAGCTTGCGGACCGCATCCCGGAGCTCGCGAAGGTGGTGTACCACAACAAGCTCGGCAGCCAGCTCGAGCGCGTGGAGCGCGTCCGCAAGCTCGCCCGCTTCGTCGCCGGGCGCATCGGCACGGACCCGGCGCTCGCGGACCGCGCGGCCTTCCTCGCCAAGGGCGACCTGGTCTCGGGCATGGTCGGGGAGTTCCCCGAGCTGCAGGGCATCATGGGCCGCTACTACGCCCTGGCGGACGGCGAGGATCCGAAGGTCGCCGAGGCGATCGGTGACCAGTACCGGATACGGCTGGACGAGATGGCCGACCCGGGCAACCGGGTCAGCATGAGCCTGTTCGTCGCCGACCGCATCGAGGCGCTCGTGGGCATCTGGGGCATCGGCATGCTGCCCACCGGCGACAAGGATCCGTTCGGCCTGCGCCGGGCCGCGCTGGGCATCATCAGCGCCTTCGACCTGCTGGGCACCGCGGCGGGCGTCGATGGCGGCGCAGCGCAGCTGCGGCTGCCCGAACTGGTCGACCAGGCCGCCGGGACCTTCAAGCCGGGCGTCCTCGCCAGGGACGTGGCCGCACCGATCATCGCGTTCATCTACGAGCGTTACCGCAACCAGCTTGCCGCGACCTTCGACCGTGCCGCGGTCGACGCCGTGGTGGCGCTGCAGCCCCCGCTGCACGAGGTCACCGCGCGCGTGCGCGCGGTCGTCGAGTTCAGCGCGCTTGCGGACGCCGCAGCCCTCGCCGCCGCGAACAAGCGCATCGGCAACATCCTCAAGAAGTCCTCCGAAGCGGCGGTCGACCTCGAGCCCGCATTGCTCGTGGAGCCCGCGGAAAAGGCGCTGGCCGAGGTCATGGACAAGCTGCGGCCGGACGTCGCGGCCCGGTTTGCCGCCGGCGACTATGCCGGCTCCCTGAAGGTCCTCGCCCAGGCCCGCGGGGCGGTCGACGCCTTCTTCAACGACGTGATGGTGATGGCCGAGGATCCGTCCGTCCGCGGCAATCGCATCGCGCTGCTGCGCCAGGTCCATGGGCTGATGAACCAGGTGGCCGACATCTCGACGCTCGCCGCATGAGAATCGGTCTTCGTTTCGCGCCTCACGCCCCACGCCTCGCGCCTCACGCGTTGCTGCCATGAAGCTCGTCATCCTCGACCGCGACGGGGTCATCAACCAGGACAGCGACCAGTTCATCAAGAGCCCCGAGGAATGGAAGCCCGTCCCCGGCAGCCTGGAGGCCATCGCCAAGCTCAACCACAGCGGCTACCGCGTGGTCGTGGCCTCCAACCAGTCGGGCATCGGGCGCGGGCTGTTCGACATGGCGGCGCTCAACGCGATCAACGACAAGATGTACCGGGCGCTCGGCCAGCTGGGCGGCCGCATCGACGCGCTGTTCTACTGCCCGCATGCGGCGGAGGCCGATTGCGAATGCCGCAAGCCCAGGGCAGGCATGTTCCTCGACATCGCTCAGCGCTTCAACGTCTCGCTCGCGGGGGTGCCCAGCGTCGGCGACTCGCTGCGCGACCTGCAGGCGGCCGCCACCGCCGGCGCGCAGCCCATGCTGGTGCTGACGGGCAAGGGCCGCAAGACCCGGGCCGCCGGCGGACTGCCGGAGGGCACGCTGGTCTTTGCCGACCTGGCCGAGGCCGTGCGCCACATCGTCGCATGAGGCGCGGCTGCCGGGCCCGTCGACGCACATGAGCTTCGCGGCCGCGCTGCTGCGCTCGGCGGCGTTCGAAGCCGTGCGCATCGTGCTGACGGTGGTGTTCGCGATCCTCTCGCTGCTGACGTTTCCTTTCCCGGTGCGCTGGCGCTATCGCTTCATCACCCTGTGGTCGCACCTCGTCATCGGCGCGGCGCGCTGTATCTGCGGCGTGCGCTACCGGGTCGTGGGCGGCGACAACCTGCCAGCGCACGCCTGCATCGTGCTCTCCAAGCACCAGTCCGCCTGGGAGACCCTGGCCTACCAGGTGCTCCTGCCCCCGCAGGTGTGGGTGCTCAAGCGCGAGCTGCTGCGGGTGCCGTTCTTCGGCTGGGGGCTGGCGATGATGCATCCGATCGCGATCGACCGCGGCTCCGCCACCCGGGCGCTCAAGCAGATGCTGGAGCAGGGCCGCGATCGCCTCGCCGGCGGCTGGTGGATCGTCATCTTCCCGGAAGGCACGCGCATCGCGCCGGGCCGGCGCGGGCGCTACCACGTGGGCGGCGCCTGGCTCGCCTGCCAGCTCGGCGCCACCGTCGTACCCATCGCCCACAATGCCGGGACCTTGTGGGGACGCAATGCGTTCGTAAAATACCCGGGAACGATCACCGTCAGCATCGGCGCGCCGATCGCGGCCGCAGGCCTGGCGCCCGATGCCCTCAACCGGAAGGCGGAAGACTGGATAGAAACCGAAGTGGCCCGTCTGGGGTCCGCGCGCTCATAGCCGACCTGTTCCCGGTCGCCGTGATCGACGAGCCGCGCTCGATCCGCATCGGCGACCGCGACATCCCCTTCCTGCTCAAGCGCAGCCAGAAGCGCCGCGACGTGGTCATGACGGTCGACCAGCGCGGGCTCATCGTCAGCGTGCCCTGGCGAACCTCCGAGCGGCGCATCGCCGCCTTCATCGAGGAGCACGGCCGCTGGGTCCTGCGCAAGCTGGCCGCCTGGAGCCGGCACCCGGTCCGCAATGCCGCCTGGCAAAGCGGCGACACCCTGCGCTTCGTGGGCCGTGAGCTGCGGCTGGAGGTCGCGACGGCGCCGCAGCCCGCTGCGCGCCTGCTCGACGACAACCGCCTGCTCGTCGAGTTGCGCGATCCCGCCTCGAGCAAGGCCGTCCAGGAAGCGGTGGTGAAGTGGTACCAGCGGCATGCCCAGGCCCATTTCCGGGAACGCCTCGCGCAGCTTGCGCCGCGACTGGGCGTGGCCGTTCCCCGGCTGTTCCTGTCTTCCGCCCGCACCCGTTGGGGCAGCTGCAATGCGCGCCGTCAGATCCGGCTCAACTGGCGGCTGGTCCAGGCCACGCAGCCCACCATCGACTACGTTGCCGTCCACGAGCTCGCCCATCTCGTCGAGATGAACCATTCGCCCCGCTTCTGGGCCCTGGTCGCGACGGCCTGCCCCGATTACAAGGCCGCCTGCGCCGAGCTCAACCACATGGGACCGTATTACATGGACATCTAGGCGGCGCGCCCGCCAACTTTCCCGGCTGGACCACGGAGGACACGGAAAAGACCGGGCAGGGGATCGACGTTCCGGCAAGCCCGGCGCTACACCCCCGGCCGCCCCCCGTTTCCCGTCCCGGGATTCCAGCGCTGCAGACCTCCGTATTTTCCGCGTCCTCCGTGGTTCAGGACCGAAAAACCGCTGTGCTACACTCGCCCGGCATCCATCGAGCCTCCATGCGCGCCTTCAGCCTCGTCCTCCTGCTCGCGTTCCTCGCCGCGGCCTGCGGCCAGAAGGGTCCGCTTTACCTGCCCAAGGACAAGGAAAAGCCGGAACTGACCGAGGAAGGCACGCCTAGGTCCCGGAACGACACCCCGTGAGCTTCTTCACCCGACGCAACGGCGAGCTGCACGCCGAAGGGGTCGCGCTGTCGCGCGTGGCCGACGAATTCGGCACGCCCTGCTACGTTTACTCGCGGGCGGCCATCACCGACGCCTTCCAGCGCTACGACCGGGCGTTCGGTTCCCGCCCGCACCTCATCTGCTACGCCGCGAAGGCAAACTCCAGTCTCGCGCTGCTCAACGTGCTGGCGCGCCTGGGCAGCGGCTTCGACATCGTCTCCGGCGGCGAACTGGCCCGCGTCATCGCGGCCGGCGGCGATCCGGCGAAGGTCGTGTTCTCGGGCGTGGGCAAGACCGCGGACGAGATGCGCCGGGCGCTGGCGGCCGGCATCCGCTGCTTCAACGTGGAATCCGAAAGCGAATTGCTGCGCCTGGACCGGGTCGCGGCGGACGCGGGGAAAAAAGCCCCGGTCAGCCTGCGCGTCAACCCGGACGTGGACGCGAAGACCCATCCCTACATCTCCACGGGCTTGAAGGAAAACAAGTTCGGGGTCGCTTTCGAGGACGCGGTGCGCCTGTACCGCACGGCGGCGAAGCTGCCCGGCGTCCGGGTCGTGGGCATCGACTGCCACATCGGCTCGCAGCTCACCGAGGTGGCGCCATTCCTGGATGCCTTCCGCAAGGTACTCGGCCTGGTGGACGCCCTCGCGGCGGAGGGCATCGAGCTCGAGCACATCGACCTGGGCGGTGGCCTGGGCATCCGCTACCGCGACGAACAGCCGCCCGCACCGGACGAGTACGTCGCGGCGCTGCTCGGGGCCGTGGGCGGCCGCAGGCAGGAGATCCTGCTGGAGCCGGGCCGGTCCATCGTCGGCAACGCCGGCGCATTGCTCACGCGCGTCGAATACCTCAAGCCCGGCGAAGCGCGCAATTTTGCCATCGTGGACGCGGCCATGAACGACCTGATGCGCCCCGCGCTCTACGACGCCTGGCACGACGTGGTGCCCGTGCAGCCCGCGCAAGTCGCGACCAAGCGTTACGAGATCGTCGGGCCCGTGTGTGAAAGCGGGGATTTCCTCGCCCGGGACCGCGAGCTGGCGCTGCGCGAAGGCGACCTGCTCGCCATCCTTTCCGCCGGTGCCTACGGCATGGCGATGAGCTCCAACTACAACACCCGGCCGCGTGCCGCCGAGGTGATGGTCGACGGCGACCGCATGCACCTGGTCCGCCCGCGCGACCGCATCGAGGACCTCCACGCCGGCGAACGCCTGTTGCCCTGACCCGGGCTGTCATCCCGGCCGCGGCGCCGGACGTTATTCGCGCAGGGACGGCAAATGCCGCGAGGCGCCCGAGATTCCCGGAACCATCGCCCCCAAGCGCCCTCTATCTTCCTGAAGGGCATGCGGATTACACTGCGCGGGGCCGGCGCCAACCCGGCCCGCCTAGCGAGGATCATCCGGCCATGATCGTGTTCAACCTGTCCTGCGACAACGCCCATCGCTTCGAGGGGTGGTTCGGCTCCGCCGACGACTTCGCGTCGCAGGCGGAGTCGGGGAGCATCGCGTGCCCGGTGTGCGGCTCGGTCGAGATCGAGAAGATGCTGTCCGCGCCGTACGTGAGGACGCGGGCCGCGGCGGATGGCGTGGACGCGTCGAAGGCCGTTTCCGTGGTCAACGCCGCCCAGATGCTGCGCCGGAAGTTCATCGAGCAGGTGCTCGGCAACACCGAGGACGTCGGCCGCCGCTTCCCGGAGGAGGCGCGCAGGATCTTCTACAAGGAAACTCCGGAGCGCGCCATCCGCGGCACCGCCACGGGCAAGGAAGTCGCCGAGCTCAAGGAGGAAGGCATCGACGTGCTGCCGGTGCCGGACCTCGCCGCCGCGCCGGACAAGCTGCACTAGCGCCTCGCCCGTACGGCCTGCTATAAGGCCGCATGACCGGGCGCGCCCTCCCCTTCCTCGTCCTCGGCGCCGGCGTCGCCGTCGTCTCCTTCGCCGCGATCCTCATCCGCTTCGCCCATGCCGAGGGCGCCTCGTCCCTGGCGATCGCCGCCATGCGCCTGGCGATCGCGGCGCTCGTCCTGGCCCCGCTCGCATGGTGGCGGCATGGCCGCGAGATCCGGGCCTTGGACCGGCGCGCCCTGCTGCTTTGCATGCTCTCCGGCGGCCTGCTCGCCCTGCATTTCTGGACCTGGATCACGTCGCTGGAATACACCTCGATCGCCAGCAGCACCGCGCTGGTGACGACCAATCCGATCTGGGTGGGGCTCGCCTCCGCGCTGCTGCTGCGCGAGCGACCCCGCGCCGCTGCGATCGCCGGCATCGCGCTGACGCTCGCGGGCAGCCTCCTCATCTTCACGGCGGACGCCCAGTCGCAGGGCGGCGGCCGCGCGCCGATGCTGGGCAACCTGCTGGCCTTGCTTGGCGCGATCGCCGCGTCCGGGTACCTGCTGGTGGGAAGGGCGGTGCGCGGCGGCCTGTCCCTGGTCGCCTATGTCTGGCTGGCCTATGCGACGGCGGCGGTGCTGTTGCTGCTGGCCGTCGCCGTCACCGGCACCTCGCTCGGCGGCCTGTCGGCGCAAGCCTGGGGGTTCCTGCTGCTGCTCGCGGTGGGGCCGCAGCTCATCGGCCACACCGCGTTCAACTGGGCCTTGCGGCGCCTGTCCGCGACCTTTGTCGCGGTGTCCATCCTCGGCGAGCCCGTGGGCTCGGCGATCCTCGCCATCGCGTTGTTCGGGGAACGCTTCACGGCCCTGCAGTTCGCCGGCTTCGCGCTGCTGCTGGGGGGCATCTTCGTCGCGGCCGCCGGCGAGCGCCGGCCGGACCGTTAGAACACGCGCACCACGGAGGCACGGGGGAAAACACCGGCGAATTCGGGCGTGGATTCGCACGCGCATCGACACCGCGCGAGCGGCTCCGCCAGCCACACCTTCATCGGGGACTGTCGGCTCGATTCCCGTTTTCCGCCGGGTCGAATCGCAACCGTCGATGTTCAGTTGAAGGGCCGCAAGTCGCGGCCGGTGTCGTGCGCCAGGCCGGCATGCGTGACGTGGCCCTCGTGCACCTGGAGGCCTTCGCGCAACCCAGCGTCGGCGCGGATCGCCCCGAGCCCGCCGTCCGCCAGCTTCGCCACATAGGGCAGGGCCGCCGCGGACAGCGCCACGCTGGCCGTGCGGGCGCAGGCTGCGGGCATGTTGGGCACGCAGTAGTGCACCACCCCCTCGTCGACATAGAACGGCTGCGAATGCGAAGTGGGCCGCGAAGTCTCCGAGATGCCGCCCTGGTCGATGCCGATGTCGACGAAGGCCGAGCCCCGCCGCCGCCGGCGCATCAGCTCGCGCGAGATGAGCCGGGGGGCGAGCTTGCCGGGCACCAGCAGCGCACCGATCACAAGGTCCGCGCCCGCCACTTCGCGCTCGATGGAAGCCGGAGTGGACGCGACGGTTTCCACGCCCGGATGGCGCGCCGCGATCTCTCCCAGCCGGCGCGCATCCACGTCGAGCGCCACCACGCTCGCGCCCAGGCCGGCGGCCGCGGCAATGGCGCAGGATCCGGAGGCGCCGGCGCCGACCACGGCAACACGCGCCGGCGCCACGCCCGGCACCGCTGCCAGCAGCACGCCGCTGCCGCCGTTGGCCATGTTGAGCATCCACGCGCCGGCCTGCACCGCCAGGGCTCCCGCAATGCGCGACATCGGCTCGAGCAGCGGCAGGCGGCCGTTCCCGTCCCGGACCGTTTCGAAGGCAATGCCGGTCACGCCCGATGCGAGGATCGCCTCGAGCAGGACCGGATCGGGCGCGAGGTGCAGGTACGCGAACAGCATCTGCCCGCGGCGCGGCAGGCGGTATTCGCCGGGCTGCAGCTCCTTGACCTTGACCACGAGTTCCGCCGCGAAGACCTGCGCAGCGCCTGCAACGATGCGGGCGCCCTGCGCCTCGTATGCCGCGTCCGGGAACCCGGACCCCGCGCCCGCCCCCTGCTCGATTGCGACCTCGTGCCCCGAACGCACGAGGCTGCCCGCGGCCTGCGGGGTCAGGGCGACGCGGTGCTCGCCCTCCTTGGTCTCACGGGGAATGCCGATGCGCATGAATGCCTCCTGCGGCGCACTCTAGCGGCGCCGCGGAGCCGGGGCAACGTCAGGCCGGACGCGAGTCCGGTGCGCGCGCCGGAGCGGCGGCGCGCCGCTGGCGCCACGCATGGGCAAGGCGCCAGGCCAGGAGTGCGGCGAGCAGCGCCGCGAACCACAGCGGCTCGGTGACATCCTTTTTCACCAGCCACCAGAAGTGGAGGACGCCAAGGGTCGCGATCACGTAGACCAGGCGATGCAGGGCCTGCCAGCGACGCGCGCCCAGCCGGCGCACCATCGCGTTGGTCGAGGTCGCCGCGAGCGGCAGCAGCAGCACGAAGGCCGCGAAGCCGACGGTGATGAAGGGCCGCTTGGCGACGTCCTTCACGATGCCGGCCAGGTCGAAGAACTGGTCGAGCCAGATGTACGTGGTGAAGTGCAGGCTGGCGTAGAAGAACGCGAACAGGCCCAGCATGCGCCGCAGGCGCAGCAGCCAGGCCGCGCCCGCGATCCGGCGCAGCGGCGTGACCGACAGCGTCAGCAGCAGCAAGGCCAGGGTCCACCAGCCGGTGGAATGGGTGACGTACTCGATCGGGTTCGCGCCCAGCCCGCGGTGCGTGGCGAGCCAGGCCAGGCGCGCGAGCGGCACCAGGCAGGCCGCGAACAGCGCGGCCTTGATCCAGGCGATCTGCCGGTGCGTGGGTTGCATGGTCCGCGCGGGCGGCGCCGCGCCCCGCCTAGTAGTTCTTCTTCAGGTCCATGCCGGCGTACAGTGACGCAACCTGGTCGGCATAGCCGTTGAACATGAGGGTGTCGCGCTTGCGGAATTCGCCGATGCGCCGTTCCCTGGCCTGGCTCCAGCGCGGATGGTCCACCTGGGGATTCACGTTGGAATAGAAGCCGTACTCGCGCGGGTTGGCGAGCTCCCAGGAGCTCTTCGGCTGCCGCTCGACGAAGCGGATGCGCACGATGGACTTCGCGCTCTTGAAGCCGTACTTCCACGGCACGACGATGCGCACCGGCGCGCCGTTCTGCGGCAGCAGCGCCTCGCCGTAGAGGCCGACGGTGAGCAGCGTGAGTGGATGCACCGCCTCGTCCATGCGCAGGCCCTCGACGTAGGGCCAGGCCAGCACGGGCGAGCGCTGCCCGGGCATCTGCGCCGCATCCATCAGGGTGGTGAACTCGATGAACCTGGCGTTGCCCGTGGGCTCGACGCGGCGCACGAGCTCGGAAAGCGGGAAGCCCGTCCACGGGATCACCATCGACCAGCCCTCCACGCAACGCATGCGGTAGACGCGCTCCTCGAGCGGCGCGAGCTTCATGAGCTCGTCGATGTCGAAGCTGCGGGGCTTTTTCACCTCGCCCTCGACCCTCACCACCCAGGGCCGGGTCTTGAGGCTGCCGCCGTGGGCGGCCGGGTCGTCCTTGTCGGTGCCGAACTCGTAGAAGTTGTTGTACGTGGTGACGTCCTCGAACGGCGTGGACGCCTCGTCCAGGACGTAGCGGCTCTTGTTCACGCCGGCCAGCCGGGCCGCGGCGTCGGCGGGGCGCGCGGCGGTGAGCCCCGCGGCCCCCAGCCCGGCCGCCGCCCCCAGCGTGAGCGTGGCGCGGATGAAGTCGCGCCGGCCCTGGTACAGGCTGCGGCTGGTGATCTCCGAGGGTCGGATGTCGGCGGTTCGGCGTATCAACATGCGGGATTCCTCCTGAGGCTTCCAGCTTACTCCCGTCGGCGACGGGACCTGTCACCTTGTACGGACGAAGCCCGCCCCTGGATGCGCGTCACAGCAGGAAGACGGTGGCGAGCCCCAGGAAGATGAAAAACCCCATGCTGTCCGTGGTGAAGGTGAGCAGCACGCTGGAGCCGATGGCCGGGTCCCGCCCCATCTTCTGCATGGCGAGGGGCACCATGATCCCGACCAGCGCGCCCACCAGCAGGTTCAGCAGCATGGCGCCGGTCATGACCAGCCCGAGGGGGATGCTCTTGTAGAGCAGGTAGGCGAACAGGCCGGTGATCCCGCCCCAGACCAGCCCGTTGAGCACGCTGATGGCGACCTCCTTCTTGATCAGGCGCCGGGTGTTCTCCTGGTTGACCAGGCCGAGCGCGAGCGAGCGCACGATGAGCGCGGTGGTCTGGTTGCCGGTGTTGCCGGCGATGCCGGCGACGATGGGCATCAGGGTGGCGAGCGCCACCAGCTTCTCGATGGTGCCCTCGAAGATGCCGATCACGCGGGAGGCGAAGAAGGCCGTGCACAGGTTCACGGCCAGCCAAAGCCAGCGGTTTTTCGCGCTTTTCCAGACCGAGGCGAAGATGTCCTCCTCCTCCAGCAGGCCGGCCTGGGAGAGCTGCTCGAACTCGCTTTCGCGGCGGATGAAATCCACCACCACGTCGATCGTCACCCGGCCGACGAGCCGCCCGCGCGCGTCCACCACGGGGGCCGAGACCAGGTCGTAGCGCTCGAATGCCTGGGCCGCCTTCTGCGCCTTGTCGTCCGGGGACAGGGTCACGGCGTCGGTGCCCATGACCTCGCTGACCAGCACCTCCGGATCGGTCACGATGAGGCGGTTGATGGGCAGCACGCCGCGCAGCTGCTCCTCGCGGTCGACCACGAAGACCTTGTCGGTATGCCCGGGCAGTTCGTCCATGCGGCGCAGGTAGCGCAGCACGACCTCCAGGGTCACGTCCTCGCGCACCGTCACCATGTCGAAGTCCATGAGCGCGCCGACCGAGTTCTCGGGGTAGGACATCGCCGCGCGCAGCTGCTCGCGCTCCTCCGTGGACAGGGACTGGAAGACGTCCGCGACCACGTCCTGCGGCAGGTCCGGGACGAGGTCGGCGATCTCGTCCGTGTCCAGCTGCTCCGTGGCGGCCACCAGCTCCTGGCGGTCCATGTCCGCGATGAGCGTGGCGCGCACCGCGTCCGACACCTCCAGCAGGATCTCGCCGTCGCGCTCGGCCTTGACCAGCTCCCAGACCTGCAGCCGGTCCTCGAGCGGCAGGGCCTCGAGGATGTAGGCGACATCGGCGGGATGCAGGCGGTCGAGCTTCTTCTGCAGCTCCGCCAGGTTCTGCTTGTGCACCAGCGTCTCGACCAGGTCGTGCCGGGGCATGTCCTGGTTGTGGACCATGCTCTCGACGATGCGGTGCTTCTGCAGGAGGACGCGCACTTCCGCGAGGGCATCCTCGACGCGTTGCCTGCTTTTCCTGCGCTGCGCGGCCTGGGCCATCGGGGTGGATTGGAGCGGATTTACGCCTGTTGCGAAGGACAGCGCATTGTAGGCGGGGGATGTTGCGGGCGTCTAACTCGCGCCGGAGGCGCTGAGGCGCGGGACTGGGGAGCGGGGATCGAGGCGCGAGGCTTCTCCGGAGCCGGCGGCCCCATTTGAATCCCCGCTCCTTGATTCCCGACCTGCTCCCGGGCGGCGGGGCGCGTCAAGCGCCCGCCGCGCCGGACTCACTGCCTGGCGGGGGTGCGGGTCGCCTCCCAGGAGACGAACTGCAGGCCCTTGTCGCGCTGGACCCAGACGCTGTGGAAGCGGATCTCCACGGCGAGGTCCTGGCCCTTCACGGTCACGTCAAAGTTCGCGAGGCCGGTCATGATGGCGAGGCAGCCGAAGGTGCGCACGGTCACGTCGCTGCGCCGCATGACCCGGTATTTCACGTTGCCCGAGCGCATGGAATCGATGTAGGAGGCCTTGTTGTCCACCACCGCGGAGGAGTGGATGTAGACCAGGTCCTCCCCGATCAGCCTGTCCAGCGCGGCATAGTCGTCCGTGGTCTGGGCGGCGTAGCGCGCATCCTCGGCGGCTTCCACGTCGGCGGCATCGACCGGTCCGCCGCACTCGTTGGCGAGTGCCGCGCCGCCCGGGAAGGCCAGCAAGGCGCCGGCGAGCATCAGTCCCTTGAGCATGTTCATTGGTTTCTCCCTTGGTTTGTCGTTTCGTTGTCCGGAAAATCCCGTTGCCTGGCAAGCCGGGCGCCGTCGTTAACGCCGCCCGGCCCGGGTTGGAGGACAAGGCCTACCGCGGCGTGAGCACCGCCATCGGCTTGGCCTCGCACACCACTTTCTTGCCGGCCAGGCGGGCGGCGAAGATCGAGAGCTTGCCCGCGTTCCAGGCGTAGCCGAAACGCTTCTTGTCGTCGCCGTCGCGCAGGTCCTCGGTCTGCAGGTAGTCGCAGCCGGCGCCGGGATCGTTCAGCGAGAGCTCGTAGAAGAACTTCTGGTCAGGCCAGGTCGCCTCGCCTCCCTCGGCGAATTCCCAGTCGCGGCCCTGCGCATCCCTGTACCTGCCGGCGATCACCACGCGGTTGATCGAGGGGTTGAGCTCGCCGGACAGCGGCAGGAAATCGCCCCACTGGCCCTTGAGGAAGGTGGGCTCGGCGATGCGCAGGCGATCGAACCGGCCCTGGTCGTTGCGGCTGCCCTGGAACGGGACGTACTTCACCTCGGTGCTGTTGACGGGGCGATCGGACGGGCCGATGACCAGGCGCCAGGCGCCCGTCTTCGCGTCCGGCTCGATGTCCAGCACCGCCTGCATGGACGCGCGGTTGAAGTCCGTGACGACGATCGGCCAGGCACGCCCCTCCTTCTTGATCGCGATGACCACGGGCGGCACCTTGCGGGCCGCGGCGTGCGGGCTGCGCACTTGCGCGAGTGCCTTCACGTATTGCTCGTTGATCCAGATGCCCTCGATGTCCTTGAGGAAGACGCGGTCCTTGCGCGGCGCGCCGGTCTGGGCGAAGGCGCAGGTGCCCGCCAGCAGGGCGAGCGCGGCGGCGATCAGGCGGAATTGCAGTTTCATCGGTGTTCCGGTTCCATGGTTGGTGTCTGGCTCAGGCGGCGGCCGGGGGGCGGCGCCTCCCGTGGCCCGTCGCCTGCTCGAAGGCGTGCCCGAGCTGCAGCACGCCGAAATCATCCTGGTAGCGCCCCACGATCTGCAGCCCGACCGGCAGGCCGCCCGCGCTGAAGCCGCAGGGCACCGACAGCGCGGGCGCCCCGGTCACCGTGATCCGCGAGCAGGAGCGCATCCATTCGATGTAGTCCGCCATGTCGACGCCTTCGATGCGCGTCGGGTACGGCTGGTTGACGTCGAAAGGCAGCACCTGCACCACCGGCGCGACCAGGAAATCGTAGCGGGACATGAACTGGCGCATGCGCTCGAACAGCGCCGAGCGCTTGAACTCCGCGGCGCCCACCTGGGCGCCCGTGAGCTTCTCGCCCTGCTCGATGTTCCAGACCACCGTGTCCTTCAACTGGCCACGGTGGGCCTTCATCAGGGACCCCAGCCCGAGCTGCATGTTCCAGGCCCGCAGCACGCCGAAGATCTCGTCGGCGTCCGCGAGGTCGGGCGTGGCCTCCTCGACGATGCAACCGAGGTCCTCGAAGACGCCGAGCCGGGCCGCCGTGACCTCGCGCACCTCGCGCTCGACCGGCAGCCCGCCCAGGTCCGGGCTCCAGGCGATGCGCGCGCCGCGGAAGTCGCGGTCGAGGGGGCGGGCGAAGCTGCTTCCCGGCTCCTGCAGCGAGATCGGTGCGCGATCGTCCGGGCCGGCGATGGCCGACAACATGAGCGCGACGTCGCGCACGGTGCGCGCCATCGGGCCCACCACCGGCAGCGGGAACCAGGCCGAAGTGCTGGGCCAGTTGGGCACGCGGCCCGCCGAAGGGCGCAGGCCGACGACGTTGCAGAAGCTGGCGGGGTTGCGCAGCGACCCCCCCATGTCCGAGCCGTCGGCGATGGGCAGCATGCCGCAGGCGAGCGCGACCGCCGCGCCGCCGCTGCTGCCGCCGCAGGTCCTGCCCAGGTCGAAGGGGTTGCGGGTCGCGCCGAACACGGTGTTGAAGGTCTGCGAGCCGGCACCGAACTCCGGCGTGTTGGTCTTGCCCAGCGAGACGGCCCCGGCGCACTTGAGTCGCTCGACGATGATCGCGTCGACGTCGGGAATGAAATCGCGATAGATCGGCGAGCCGAAGGTGGTGCGCACCCCCTTCGTCACCGCGAGGTCCTTGTGCGCCACCGGCAGGCCGGCGAGCGGGCCGGGATCCTCGCCGCGCGCCAGCGCGGCGTCGACCGCCCGGGCCGCCGCGCGCGCCGGCTCGGGCAGCAGCGTCACGATCGCGTTCACCTTCGGGTTGACGCGCTCGATCCGGGCGAGGTGGGCTTCGAGCACCTCGCTGGCGGACAGCTCGCGCGCGCGGATGCGCCGTGCGAGGTCGACGGCGTCCATGAAGCACAGTTCGGCGGGATCCACGGGAATGGTCAGTGCGGCGCAAAAGCGCACATGGTAGCGGAATCAACCGGGCCGTTCGCCGCGGCGCGATGCTGCACAGCGGCGCGAGTCGGCGCCCGGCTCAGGGACGCCGAACGAGGTCGCTGCGCGGCCCCGCCCATGGCGCGGCGCCATTGAGCTGCACCTCGCCGCCGGCGACCGTGACCCCGGCGCGCACCAGCACGGCCTTGAAGTCCGGGAAGGCCGGGTCGTCGAGGCGGTCGCGGACGATGTCGCCGAATGCGCGGCTGCCCGTCGCGCCGTCGAGCTGCTGCGCGACTTCGGCGGCCGTCCAGCGGCGCGGCGGGTCGAAACAGCATCGGACCAGGGCTTCAAGCCCCGTGGCGAGCGACGCCGAGCCCCCGGTCGCGGCGCGCAACCCCAGGTCCGCCTCCAGCAGCATCGCCGCCCCGCCCCAATAGACGCGCGGGTACACGCCGCCGATGCCGGCACGCCCGGAGGCCCGGGCAAGGCTCAGGCCGCTGCCGACCTTCTCCGCGCGCTGGAAGCCCACGATCATGCGTTTCCACGCTTCCCGCTCGTCGATCGCGCCGCCGCGCGCCATGAGGATGTTCTGCAGGTAGGTGGGCACGCCTTCCGTCAGCCAGGCATCGCGCGCGACGACATAGGGCAGGAACAGGTGCGACATCTCGTGGACGGCGCTCCAGTCGCGCGCGAAGGCCTCCGGGGAATGGGCCGGATTGATGAACAGGTGCACGCCCGGGCCGCCGCCGCGGGCCACGTAAGCCCAGGGCACGGGCCCGCTGCCGCGCGATGTCGGCGAGACGACGACCTGCAGGGACGGGACCGGGAAGCGGCCGGTGAGGGTGGCGACCTGGCGGGCGGCGTCGGCAACCCAGCGTTCGATCGCGGCCTGGCGGTGCGGCGGCGGGCTGTCGAGCGTGGCCAGGCGCAGGACGGCGCCCGGAACCTCGATGGCTGTTTCGGTGAAGCGCCCGAAAGCGACGACGCCTGGCCAGTCGGCCGGCGTGGCACCGGTGCGAAAGGTGGACGCGCCGGTTCGCGCCCAGGGGGCCGAGACGGCAACGCCGGCAGGCAGCCGGAACGTGACTTCCAGGTCGGTCGCGTCCGCCGGCCTCCACAGCCAGTCGCCGATGGCGGTCAGCAGGTCGCGGCCGATCCACCGCGACTCGGGCCCGCCGGTCTGCACGCCCCCACGCACCGCCTGCAGTTGCACGCGGTACTCGACGCAGGCGTCATCGGCGAGCGCCCCGAGCGCAATGCGGTCCGCGGCTGGCAGGGGCGCCGGCCCCCCGGGAAGCTGGATGCGCTCGAGGAAGGCCTTCGCGCCCTCCGTTCCCGGGACCAGGGCGTCGGGCACCGCGCCCTCGAAGCAGGCGCGCACGTCGATGCGGTCGAGACCGTCGCCAACGTCGACCTGGTAGCGATGCAGGGGTGCCGCCTGCGCCACGCCAGCGCCGGCGAGCGCCAGCAGCCCGAGCCAGCGAAGCACGGTCAACGGGACGCCGCCTGGATGCCGATGCCACGCGCCATGAGCACGGCCATCAGCGGGATCAGCGCGAACAGCGCGAGCTGCGCCTTGATGTACAGCCGGGCCCGCGCCACCTGCCAGTCTTCCGGGGCGCGCCCCCCGGCGCGCAGCGCCCGCACCCAGCGCAGGAACTGCAGCGTGGGCGGGATCGACAGCAGACCGACGGCCGCGAACAGCGCGAGCTTGATGTAGAAGACCGGGTTGTAAAGGTAGAACGACGGCCCCTTGCCCAGCCAGACGAGGCGCGCCACGCCGGTGGCGATCGCCAGGAGGGCCGCGAACAGGTAGAGCCGATCGACGCGCGCCAGTTGCCGCACGTGCTCCGCGGCCAGGCCCGGCCGGCAGAGGCGGTGTTCGGCCACGAGCACGACCGCGATGAGCACCATGGCGGCGTAGTGGAAGTAGGCAACGAGCGCGTCGGCCATGCTAGTTGGGCGGCGCCTCGCCGGGCGCGGCCGCCTCCATGATCGATGCCCGCAGGCGCGATTCCCGGCCCGCTCCCGCGAGCTCGACCCCGGTGGCGGTGGGAACGATGCCGAGCGCCCGGTACGTGGGCGCGAGGTCGGGAAATTCCCTTGCCGTGACATGCAGGTCGTACAGGTCGCGGAACACGTGCGTGCCCGTGATCCCGTCGAGGCGGTCGAGCAGCTCGCGGGCGCTCCAGGCCCGCTCGGACGAAGCGCAGCAGTCATTGAACCCCGCCAGGGCCGTGTCGAGCGACTGCTTGCCTTCGGTCATCTGGCGCAGGCGAACGTCGGCCATCAGCATGAGCGCCGCGCCTTCCCAGTAAACCCGCATGTACGCGCCGTTGCGGTACATGCTTTCGGTGGCCTGCGCGAGCGTCATGCCCCCGGCATCGTCCCGGCCGCGCAGGAAGCCGGCGTGCATCATGGTCCAGCCCTGCCCGGCGGAAATGCTGCCGGTGCGCACGCGCAGGATGTTCTGGTAATAGGTGGCCATGCCTTCATAGAGCCATGCGTCGTCGCGGTTGATGAGCGGCAGCAGCAGGTGCGAGAACTCGTGGACCGCCGTCCAGTCCTCGCGGAACTCCGCCAGGGGCCGTCGCTGGTTGACGAAAAAATGCACGGCCGGCGCGCCTCCCCGCATGACATGCGCCCACGGCGTTGGTTCCGCGCCGCGCGCATCCGGCACCACCAGCACCTGCGCCTGCGCGACCGGGAAGCGGCCATACAACCCGGCGACGGCCCGGGCGGCCTCTTCCAGCCACTGCGCCATGGCATCGACCGGCGCGGGCGGCGAGCCTTCCAGCACCGCAAGACGCAGTTTGGCGCCACCGACCGCGAGTTCGCGCTCCTGAAAACGGCCGAAGGCAACATGGGCGGGTTCGTCGGCCGGCGCGTGTCCCAGCCGAAACACGGCGCGATCCGGCAACTGCGCCAGCGGCTGCCACGGCGCGGAAACATTCAGGCCTTCGCGCAGCGCGAAGCTGACCTCGACGTCCTCGTCCGCGCCCAGCCTCGCCGGCCGCCACAGCCACAGGCCCACGGAAGTGAGCAGGTCGCGGCCGAGGCGGCGCACCTTGCCGTCGGTGCGGTCATGCTGGCGGATCGGCTTCGAGACGTTCACCGCGTAGGTGATGCAACCGTTGTCGGGAACGTGGCGCAGGCTGAGCGAGCCGCTGGGCTCGATGGTGCCGCGGCGACCCTCGATCCTGGCTTCCATCAGCACGAGCGGCGCATCGAGGGATTCGGCCACGAGTTCCGCCGGCGGCGCGCCATCGAAGCAGGCGCGCACGCTCAGCGTGGCGAGGCCCTCGTCGATGGCGACCGTGTATCGGTGCAGGCGCCCGGGCGCGCCTTCCGCCGCGGCCATGCCCGCGGGCGCCGCCAGGGCCAGCCAGACGGCGAGGACCGGCAGCCGCCGCCGGGCGGGAATCGATGCGCGGGGGTTCGCGATGAGCGCCATACCTGCGGGAAGCATGCCACAGGCCGCGGCGGGCCGGAGGCAGGGCTCAGGCGGCGAGCGCGGCGCCGGCCTCGTAAGCGAGGTTCGGGGCCAGCCAGCGCTCCGCCTCCTGCAGGCTGGCGCCCTTGCGCCGGGCGTACTCCTCGACCTGGTCACGGTCGATCCTCGCCACGGCGAAGTACTGCGATGCCGGGTGCGAGAAGTAAAAGCCGCTCACCGCCGCCGTCGGCAGCATGGCGAAGGATTCCGTGAGCGTGATGCCCGCCGCCTCGGCCGCGCCGAGCAGGTCGAACAACAGGCCCTTCTCCGTGTGATCGGGACATGCCGGATAGCCGGGCGCGGGCCGGATGCCGCGATACTTCTCGCCGATGAGCGCCTCGACGTCGAGCGTCTCGTCCGGCGCATAGCCCCAGAACTCGCGGCGCACGCGCCGGTGCATGAGTTCCGCGAAAGCCTCGGCGAGCCGGTCGGCCAGCGCCTTGAGCAGGATCGCGTTGTAGTCGTCGTGCCGGGCCTCGTAGGCGGCCACCCGCTCGTCGATGCCGATGCCCGCGGTCACCGCGAACGCGCCGAGGTAATCGCGCACGCCGGAGGCCTTCGGCGCCACGAAGTCCGCCAGGCAGAGATTGGGCTTGTCCTGCGGCTTGACCATCTGCTGGCGCAGGAAATGGAAGGTGCGGATCGACGACGCGCGCGACTCGTCGGCGTACACCTCGATGTCGTCGCCGACGCTGTTCGCCGGAAAGAGGCCGATCACCGCGGCGGCGCCGAGCCATTTCTCATCGATGATGCACCGGAGCATGGCCTGCGCGTCCGCGAACAGGTTGCGCGCGGCCTCGCCCACGACCTTGTCCTGGAGGATCGCCGGGTAGCGGCCCGAGAGCTCCCAGGTCTGGAAGAACGGGGTCCAGTCGATCACCTCGGCAATCTCGGACAGCGGGTAGTCGCGAAAGGCCTTGAGCCCGGTGAACGCGGGAACCGGCGGCGCATAGGCCGACCAGTCGGTCTTCAGGCCGTGCTTGCGTGCCTCTGCGATCGGATGGTGCGGCCCCTGGCCCTTCTTGCCCTTGTGCTGGCTGCGCGTCCTGTCCGCCTCCTCCTTGACCTTGCGCACGAACTCGTCGCGATGGTCCTTCGAGATGAGGCTGGTGCACACGCCCACGCTGCGCGAGGCATCGGGCACCCACACCGTGGGCCCCGCATAGTTCGGCTCGATCTTGACCGCCGTGTGCACCCGCGAGGTGGTGGCGCCGCCGATGAGCAGCGGCACCGTGAAGCCCTGGCGCTGCATCTCCCTGGCGACGTGGGCCATCTCCTCCAGCGACGGGGTGATCAGGCCGGAGAGGCCGATGATGTCGGCGTTCTCCTCCCGCGCCGTCCTGAGGATTTTTTCCGCCGGCACCATGACGCCGAGGTTGACGACCTCGAAGTTGTTGCACTGGAGCACCACCGACACGATGTTCTTGCCGATGTCGTGCACGTCGCCCTTGACGGTGGCGATGACGATCTTGCCCTTGCTCTGGCCGCCGGTTCCCGTCCTCGCCTTCTCGGCTTCGATGAAGGGGATGAGGTGGGCGACCGCCTCCTTCATGACGCGCGCCGACTTCACCACCTGGGGCAGGAACATCTTGCCCGCGCCGAACAGGTCGCCGACCACGTTCATGCCGTCCATCAGGGGGCCTTCGATCACCTGGATCGGGTGCCCGGCCTGCAGGCGCGCTTCCTCCGTGTCCTGGATGATGTAGGCGTTGATGCCGCGCACCAGGGCATGCGTGAGGCGCTCCCCGACCGTGCCATTGCGCCAGGACAGGTCTTCCTTGCTGGTCTTCGACCCGGCCTTGTAGCTTTCCGCGAACTCGACCAGGCGTTCCGTCGCGTCGGGGCGGCGGTTGAACAGCATGTCCTCGACGCGTTCCAGCAGGTCCTTCGGGATCTCCCCGTAGACGCCAAGCTGCCCGGCATTGACGATGCCCATGGTCATGCCCGCCTTGACGGCGTGGTAGAGGAAGGCGGTATGGATTGCCTCCCGCACCGGGTCG
Source organism: Burkholderiales bacterium (assembly GCA_035549715.1). Lineage (GTDB taxonomy): Bacteria > Pseudomonadota > Gammaproteobacteria > Burkholderiales > JACQAP01 > JACQAP01. The sequence continues at coordinate 8,508 of DASZQJ010000060.1, read as the reverse complement.
TTGCCGCGGAACGAGAACGAGATGTTGGACACGCCGCCGCTCACGCTGGCATGGGGCAGCGCCTTGCGGATGGCGCGGGTGGCCTCGAGGAAATCGACGGCGTAGAGGTTGTGCTCCTCGATGCCCGTGGCCACCGCGAAGATGTTCGGGTCGAAGATGATGTCCTCCGGCGGCAATCCCGCCTCCTTGACCAGCAGGTGGTAGGCGCGCGTGCAGATCTCGATGCGCCGCTCGAGGGTGTCGGCCTGGCCCTTCTCGTCGAAGGCCATCACCACGGCGGCCGCGCCGTAGCGGCGCACCAGGCGGGCCTGGCGCAGGAACTCCGCCTCGCCCTCCTTCATGCTGATGGAGTTGACGATGCACTTGCCCTGGACGCACTTCAGGCCCGCCTCGATCACCTCCCACTTGGAGGAATCGATCATCACCGGCACCCGCGAGATGTCAGGCTCGGAGCCGACCAGGTTCAGGAACGTGGTCATCGCCTTCTTCGAGTCGAGCATGGCCTCGTCCATGTTGACGTCGATGACCTGCGCGCCGTTCTCGACCTGCTGGCGCGCCACCGACAGCGCCTCGCCGTAGTTGCCGGCCAGGATCAGGCGCGCGAAGGCCTTGGAGCCGGTGACGTTGGTGCGCTCGCCGACGTTCACGAACAGGGAATCGGCGCCGATGTTGAGCGGTTCCAGCCCCGCCAGGCGCAGCTTTTTCTCCACCTTCGGCACCCGGCGCGGGGCCACGCCCTCGAGCGCCTGGCTGATGGCGCGGATGTGCGCCGGCGTCGTGCCGCAGCAGCCGCCGGCGATGTTGAGGAAGCCGGCCTGCGCGAACTCCTTCAGGAACGACGCGGTGTACTCGGGCGTCTCGTCGTACTCGCCGAACGCGTTGGGCAGGCCGGCATTGGGATGCAGGCTGGTGTGCACATCCGCCACGCGCGACAGTTCCTCGATGTACGGGCGCAGGTCCTTCGCGCCCAGCGCGCAGTTCAGGCCCACGGAGAAGGGCCGCGCATGCGACACCGAGTTCCAGAACGCCTCGGTGGTCTGGCCCGAGAGCGTGCGGCCGCTGGCATCGGTGATGGTCCCGGAGATCATCACCGGCAGGATCACCCCGTGGCGCTGGAAATACTCGTCGATGGCGAACAGCGCCGCCTTGCAGTTGAGCGTGTCGAAAACGGTCTCGACCATCAGCAGGTCGGCGCCGCCGTCGACCAGCCCCCGCACGCATTCCAGGTAGCACGCGACCAGCTCGTCGTAGGAGACGTTGCGGAACCCCGGATCGTTCACGTCCGGGGAGATCGACGCGGTGCGGTTCGTGGGCCCGAGCACCCCCGCCACGAAGCGCGGCTTGCCCGGGGTGCGGGCGCCGTACTCGTCGGCGGCGGCGCGCGCGAGCTTCGCGCCGGCGCAGTTCAGCTCGTGCACATGGTCCGACATGCCGTAGTCGAGCATCGACACCGCGTTCGAGTTGAACGTATTGGTCTCGATGAGGTCCGCGCCCGCCTCGAGGTAGGCCGCGTGGATGCCGCCGATCACCTGGGGCTGCGTCAGCGTGAGCAGGTCGTTGTTGCCCTTCTGGTCGCAGGCGTGGCCGTGGAAGCGCTCGCCGTGGAAGTGCCCGGACTCCAGGCCGTGGGCCTGGATCATGGTGCCCATGGCGCCGTCGAGCACGAGGATGCGCTCGGCGAGCAGGCGGTGCAAAAGCTGGATGCGTTGTTCGTTCATGTCGGCAGAAACAAAAAACCCGTCCGCTCGAAGCGGGACGGGTCTGCCACGCTTTAGCGGTATTTGTTGAGCGCCCGCAAGCTGGGAATCAAATCGGCGCTATGCGGGGAAAGTAACAGGGAGCACGGCGCCCTGTCAATCGATCAGGCGCGCTCGAAACGGCGGTATTGCACCGCCTCGGCGACGTGGGCGGGGGATGCCGCTGCGGCGCCGGCAAGGTCCGCGATCGTGCGCGAGACCTTGAGGATCCTGTGGAACGCACGTGCAGAAAGTCCGAGGCGCGCGATCGCCTGGCGCGCGAGGTCGACCGCGACGGGATCGCCGGCGCAGTGGGCCTCGATCTCCTTGACCGCAAGCAGGGCATTGGGCTTGCCCTGGCGCTGCAGCTGGCGCTCGCGGGCCGCCTCGACGCGCATGCGGATCGCCTCGCTGGGCTCGCCTGCCTGCCTCGCCGCAAGCTCCTTCTCGGGCACGGCCGGCACCTCGACGTGCAGGTCGATGCGGTCGAGCAGCGGACCCGAGATGCGGTTGCGATAGCGGGCGACCTGATCCGGCGTGCAGCGGCACTTGCCGGAGTAGTGGCCGAGGAAGCCGCAGGGACAGGGGTTCATGGCGGCGATGAGCTGGAATCGCGCCGGGAACTCGGCCTGTCGCGCCGCGCGGGAGACGCTGATCCTCCCGGACTCGAGCGGCTCGCGCAGGACCTCGAGGACGTCGCGGTCGAACTCCGGCAGTTCGTCGAGGAACAGCACGCCGTGCATGGCCATGGAGATCTCGCCGGGCCGCGGATTGCTGCCGCCGCCCACCAGGGCCACGGCCGATGCCGTGTGGTGGGGCGCGCGATAGGGGCGGCGTTTCCAGTTGCCCACCTGGAAGCCTGCCGAGCCCAGCGATTGCATGGCGGCCGACTCCAGCGCCTCGGCCTCGGTCATGGACGGCAGGATGCCCGCGAACCGCTCGGCCAGCATGGTCTTGCCGGTACCGGGCGGGCCCGCCATGAGGACGCTGTGGGCGCCGGCGGCCGCGACTTCCAGCGCGCGTTTGGCCTGCGCCTGGCCACGCACGTCGGCCATGTCGGAAACCACGGCGGCGGCAGCAGCGGGAGCGCCGGTCAGCCGCTGGAGCGCCTGCTTGCCGGAAAGGTGCGCGCACACCTCCAGCAGCGATGCGGCGGGCAGGACGCGCGCTTCGCCCACCAGCGCGGCTTCGGCGGCGCTCTGCGCCGGGAGCACGAAGGCGCGCCCCGTGCGATGCGCGTTGTAGGTCATGGCGAGCGCGCCGCGCACCGGCCGCAGCTCGCCGGTCAGCGCCAGCTCGCCCGCGAATTCGTGGTCCGGCAGCCCGCCGGCGGGAATCTGGCCCGAGGCCGCCAGGATCCCCAGCGCGATCGGCAGGTCGAAGCGCCCGCTTTCCTTGGGCAGGTCCGCAGGGGCGAGGTTGACGGTGATGCGGCGGGCGGGGAATTCGAAGCGGCAGTTCTGCAGGGCCGAGCGCACGCGATCCTTGCTCTCCTTCACTTCGGCCTCCGGCAGGCCGACGATCGTGAAGCTCGGCAGGCCATTGGCGAGGTGCACCTCGACGGTGACCTGCGGCGCGTCCATCCCGGCAAGTGACCGGCTGTAGAGGACCGCGAGGGACACGCCGGCGGGCCCTAGCCGCGTCCGGCCTGCTGCTCGAGTTCCGCGAGCCTCGCCTCCAGCGCCTCCAGCTTTTCGCGCGTGCGCCGGAGCACCTCCTGCTGGATGTCGAATTCCTCCCGGGTCACCAGGTCCAGGCGCGAGAACGTGCTGCCCATCAGCGCGCGCAGGTTCTTCTCGAGGTCCCGGGCCGGCGAGGCGTCCACCAGTTCCCTGACCTTGCGATTCAGATCGTCGAATAGCTTGCTGTCCACGGCTCGTGACCTCCGGCAAAAAGTGTAGCCAATGCAGTCCGCAACGTCTTTGCAACACGGCGCACCGGTGCAGTGCCCGGCACCGATCTGGTGCATCTCTTTGGTGCGCCGCGCAATCGGCAAATCCCGAAAACGTATTTAACTAATTGATATATCTTACTTAATTGTTTGGCACGGTAAATGCTGACGCTGTTCGCCGCTGTTTCCAGCCCAGTCGTTCGTTTCAATCATCACAAAGGAAGACCGCCATGCTGAACAAAAAGATGCTCCCCATTGCAGTCGCCGCCGCGCTGGGGCTGCCCGGGATGGTTCTGGCCGAAGAGGCCGCCTCGCCCCACGTCGTGACCGGGAACTTCACCCTGGCCACGGACTACGCCTTCCGGGGGGTTTCGCAGACCAATGAAGACGCCGCCGTGCAGGGCGGATTCGACTACTCGCATTCGCCCACCGGCCTGTACCTCGGCATCTGGGGCTCGAACGTGAGCTTCGCGCCGGGCTCCATCGAGCTCGACTACTACGGCGGCTGGGCCAAGACCTGGGGCGATTTCGGGGTGAACCTCGGCGTGCTGCACTACGACTATCCCAACAACAGCCTGCTCAACACGGACGAGGTGTACGCGGGCGGCTCCTGGAAGTGGTTCACGCTGAAGTACTCGCACGTGATCTCCGACCGCGCCTTCGGCATCCTCGACGGCAAGGGTTCGGGCTACGCGGAGCTGAACTTCAGCTACACGCTGCCGCAGGACTTCATCATCGGCGCGCACTACGGCATGACCATGTTCGACGGCGAAGCCACGCCCGGCACGCAGAATTCGGACCTCGACTACGACGACTACAAGGTCAGCGTCTCGAAGGCGGTCTACGGCTTCAACCTCGGACTGGCCTATGTCGGCACCACGAGCCTCGGCGACGGCTATGCCAGCAAGCCCGACACCTACGACGACCGCGTGATCTTCTCGGTCGGCAAGACATTCTAACCGCAGCACGACAAAGGGCCCGGCGCCAGGCCGGGCCCGATCCGCAAAGCCCATTGGAGAAACCATGAAACTAGTGACCGCAATCATCAAGCCGTTCAAGCTTGACGAGGTCCGCGAGGCGCTGTCCGCCATCGGCGTGCAGGGCATCACGGTGACCGAAGTCAAGGGCTTCGGCCGGCAGAAGGGGCACACGGAGCTCTACCGGGGCGCCGAGTACGTCGTCGATTTCCTGCCCAAGGTGAAGATCGAAGCCGCCATCAAGACCGAATTGCTCGACCAGGTCATCGAAGCCATCGAGAAATCGGCGAATACCGGCAAGATCGGGGACGGCAAGATATTCGTGTTCGAGCTCGAACAGGTTGTCCGCATTCGCACCGGCGAGACCGGCGCGGACGCGCTATAGGGAGAATGTCATGATCAAGAAGATTCTTGCGCTGGTTGCCCTGTGCGGGGTTCTGGGATTCGCCCTGCCGGGCTTCGCCGACGAGGCAGCGCCGGCGGCGCCGGCCGCGGAGGCAGCCGCACCCGCAGCCGCACCCGCGGCGGAACCGCCGAAGATGGACACCGGAAGCACGGCCTGGATGATCACCGCCACAGTGCTGGTGATCCTGATGACCGTTCCCGGACTTGCGCTGTTCTACGGCGGCCTGGTTCGCGCCAAGAACATGCTTTCGGTGCTGATGCAGGTTTTCGTGACCTTTGCGATGCTCTCGGTGGTCTGGGCGCTCTGGGGCTACAGCCTCGCCTTCAGCGAGGGCAACGCCTTGTTCGGGGGCTTCAGCAAGATGTTCCTGTCCGGCATCACGGCCGATTCGCTGACCGGGGTCATTCCGGAATACGTGTTCCTGACCTTCCAGCTGACCTTTGCGGCCATCACGCCGGCCCTGATCGTGGGTGGATTCGCCGAGCGGATCAAGTTTTCCGCGGTGCTCTGGTTCATGGCGCTCTGGCTGACCTTCGTCTACGCGCCGGTCGCCCACATGGTGTGGGGCGGCGGCTGGCTGGCGACGCTGGGCGCCAAGGACTTTGCGGGCGGAACCGTCGTGCACATCAACGCCGGGATCGCGGCGCTGGTCGGCGCGCTGGTCCTGGGCAAGCGCATCGGCTACGGCAAGGAAGCGATGCCTCCGCACAGCCTGACCATGACCATGATCGGCGCCTCGCTGCTGTGGGTAGGCTGGTTCGGCTTCAACGTCGGCAGCGAGCTTGCGGTGGACGGCATTGCCGGCATGGTCCTGCTCAACACGCAGCTGGCAACCGCCGCCGCCGTGCTGGGATGGATGTTCATCGAGTGGCTGGCCAAGGGCAAGCCGAGCATGCTGGGTGCCGCCTCCGGTGCCGTGGCGGGTCTCGTGGCCATCACGCCGGCGTGCGGTTTCGTCGGGCCGATGGGCGCGATCGTCCTCGGCATCATCGCGGGCATCATCTGCTTCTGGGGCGTCACCGGCCTGAAGAGGATGTTCGGCTACGATGATTCGCTCGACGTGTTCGGCGTCCACGGCGTGGGCGGCATCGTCGGCGCCATCGGCACCGGCTTCCTGATGTCATCGAGCTTCGGCGGTGTCGGCTATCCCGAGGGCGTCACCATGGGGGGTCAGGTGGTCAAGCAGCTGATCGCCACGGGCACGACGATCGTATGGTGCGGGGTGATCAGCCTGATCCTGTTCAAGATCATCGACATGGTGATCGGCCTGCGCGTGCCGGAAGAGAAGGAGCGCGAAGGCCTCGACATCACCGAGCACGGCGAGACGGCCTACCACATGTAATCTCCTCCGGTAAGCACGCTTACCGTTGCGACGGGCGCCGAGAGGCGCCCGTTTTTTTTGGCCACCCCACCCCCACCGCAAAGGCGCGAAGGCGCAAGGGGCGCGAAGGTAGGCAAATCCAGGGAAGAGTCGTTCGCCCGGATGCGGACGATGCAGGCAATCAGAGGCTGGCCGTCACCCGGAACGCCGTCAACACCGCGTGACACTCTTCTTCGCGCCGCCTTGCGTCTTCGCTGCCTTGCGGTGACGCAATGGAAAGGGAGGTCACTCCTCCGAGGCGCCGCCGTAGATGATGATGGAGAGGAAGTGGATCGGCAGCTCGATGAGCCGCTCGGGGCCGTGCGGGATGTCGCCGCGGAAGGTCAGCGAATCGCCGGGCTCGAGCAGGTAGGTCTGCTGGCCGTGGCGGTACTCGATCCTGCCCTTGAGCATGTGGATGAACTCGGTGCCGGGGTGCTCGAAGGTCGGGAAAACCTCGGAGGCATCGTCCATCGTGATCAGGAAGGGCTCGAAGGATTTCTTCGGCCCCTGGTCGTAGGCGAGCAGGTGATAGGTGTGGCCGCGCCGGGTGCCGCGGCGCACGACTTCCATGCCTGCGTCCTTCTTCACCAGCTGGGCGCCTCCGGAAGGCATGTCGTAGTGCCGGAACAGGTGCGCGAGCGACACCCCCAGCGCGTGCGCGATCTTCGACAGGGTCTCCAGGCTCGTGGAGACCTGCCCGTTCTCGATCTTGGAAACCATGCCGCGGGAGATGCCCGCCTGCGCGGCCACCTCGGCGATCGTGAGGTTGTCCTTGAGCCGCAGCTCGCGGATCACGTTGCCCAGGAAACGGTCGAGCGTCTTGCCGCCCGAGGCCACCGCCCCGGGCCGGCTCTCGGGCGGGGCCCCCTTGCCGTTGTCGCGGTCGTCCACCGTCAGCCGCCGTTCACGCCCGGAATCCAGCTCGTGCCCGCGAGCGGCAGGCGCGCCATCGCGGCGGCTTCCACCGTCAGCGCCACGAGGTCCTCGCGCTCCAGGTGGTGGACGTTCTGCTTGCCGCAGGCGCGGGCAATGGTCGTGAGCTCCATGTTCAGGGTCTTCAGGTAGTTCTTCACGCGGCGGGCGCCCACGTCGGGTTGCAGGCGCTGTTCCAGCACGGCGTCCTGCGTGGTCACGCCGACGGGGCAGCGTCCGGTATGGCAATGGTGGCAAAAGCCCGGCGCCGTGCCCAGCTTTTCATAGTCCCCGACCGCGGAATGGGAGCGGCCGTCCTGCACGTAAGCGTCGCTGTTGCAACCCAGGGCCACCAGGACGCCCTGCCCGATCGCCACGGCGTCGGCCCCCATGGCGAGCGCCTTGGCCACGTCGGCACCGCTGCGGATGCCGCCGGAGATCACCAGCTGCACCTTGCCGACCATGTCGAGGTCCTCGAGCGCGTCCACCGCCTGGCGCAGCGCCGCGAGCGTGGGAATGCCCACGTTCTCGATGAACACGGTCTGCGTGGCCGCCGTGCCGCCCTGCATGCCGTCGACGACCACGACGTCGGCGCCCGAGTGCACCGCAAGCTTGACGTCGTGGAAAGTGCGGGTCGCTCCGACCTTGACATAGATGGGTTTCTCCCAGTCGGTGATCTCGCGCAGCTCCCGGATCTTGATCGCCAGGTCGTCCGGGCCGGTCCAGTCGGGATGCCGGCAGGCCGAGCGCTGGTCCACGCCTTCCGGCAGCACGCGCATTTTCGCCACGCGCGGGTTGATCTTCTGGCCGAGCAGCATGCCCCCGCCGCCGGGCTTGGCACCCTGGCCGATGACCACCTCGATGGCGTCGGCCCGGCGCACGTCGTCCGGCTTGAAGCCGTAGCGCGAAGGCAGGCACTGGTACACCAGGGTCTTCGAGGACTGGCGTTCCTCGTTGGTCATGCCGCCGTCGCCGGTGGTCGTGGAGGTCCCGACTGCCGTTGCGGCACGACCGAGGGCCTCCTTCACATTGGCGGAGAGCGCACCGAAGCTCATGCCGGCGATGGTGACGGGTGTCGCCAGTTCCACGGGTTTGCTGGCGTAGCGCGTCCCCAGCACGGTCCGGGTGGAGCATTTCTCGCGGTAGCCTTCGAGCGGATAGCGCGACAGCGACGCGGCGAGGAACACCAGGTCGTCGAAGTGCGGCAGCCGGCGCTTGGCGCC
>DASZQJ010000059.1:0-3484 GCA_035549715.1 Burkholderiales bacterium | reverse complement strand
GAAGTGGTGGCCGTCGGCCGCGGCAAGGGCATCCGGCTCGACCCCGACCTCGTGGCGGGCCAGATGCGCGTCATCGACGGCTACCCGCCGGCGATGGTCGCCTCCATGTGCGGCGACCTGCGGCGCGGCAACCGGCTGGAGCTGCCCTGGCTCTCCGGCCACGTGGCCCGGCTGGGCAAGGAACTCGGCATCGCCACCCCGGCCAACCAGTTCGTCTACGCGGCGCTCAAGCCCTATGCCGGCGGCCGGCCCGCGGAAGCGCAAATCTGACGAACCCTGAACCGCAAAGGCGCCAAGGCGCAAAGGGAACGCAAAGAAATTCAACGGGAACAGCCAATCCTCGCAATGCGAGCAGACCTCAACATTTGTCGTCATCGAATGTCCGGTGACAGTCTTATGCTTTCCTTCGCGTTCCCTTTGCGCCTTGGCGCCTTTGCGGTTAACACGCCCATCAGAGGAGATTTGAAATGCCCTTGACGATCAAGAATGTCCGCGCCCGCGCCGTGCTCGTGCCGCTGAAGCGCCCGCCGCAGTCGGCGAGCGGCGCCATCGGCGACGCTTCCCTGGTGCTCGTCGACCTCGAGACGAGCGAGGGCATCACCGGCCGCTCCTACCTGTTCGCGTTCCAGAAGCCGATGCTCAGGCCGACGGTCCAGATGATCGAAGCCGTGGGCGAGATCATCAAGGGCGACGCACTGTCGCCCTGCGAGATCGAGGCGAAGATCCGCAAGCGCTACACGCTGCTCGACACCTTCGGGCTGCTGGGCCAGGCCATCGCCGGCATCGACATGGCCGCCTGGGACGCCTACGCGACGTCCCTCGGGCAGCCGCTCGCCCGCGTGCTGGGCGGCACGGTGAAGCCGATCCGCGCGTACAACAGCTGCGGGCTGTGGATCAAGGACCCGGCGCTGCTGGCCGACGAAGCCTCGGAGCTGCTCTCCGAAGGCAACTTCGGCGCGGTCAAGCTGCGCATCGGCCGTCCCGACTTCAAGCAGGACCTGGCGGCGGTGCGCAACGTGAAAAAGCGCATCGGCGACGACAAGCACCTGATGAGCGACTTCAACCAGAGCCAGACGGTCAACGAGGCCATCCGCCGCGGCCAGGCGCTCGACGACGAGGGGCTGTACTGGATCGAGGAGCCGATCCGCCACGACAACTACGCCGGCTGCGCGAAGGTCGCCGCCGAGGTGATCACCCCGATCCAGATCGGCGAAAACCTGCTCAACACCGGCGAGATGCAGAAGGCCATCGACGCCGAGGCCGCCGAGTTCTACATGCCGGACGTGCAGCGCATCGGCGGCGTTACCGGCTGGATGCGGGCGGCGGCCGTCGCCCAGGTCTACAACCTCGACATGTCGAGCCACCTGTTCCCCGAGTTCAGCGCCCACCTGCTGGCCGTCACCCCGACCTGCCACTGGCTGGAATACATGGACTGGGCCAACGGCGTCCTCCAGCAGCCCTACGAAGTGAAGGACGGCAACGTCATCATCCCCGACCGGCCGGGCGCGGGCATCGCGTGGAACGAGGAGGCGGTCAAGCGCTACCTGGTGGCTTGAGGCTTCGCCTGCCGTGGATCCAGACCCGCCTTCACCGCGAAGGACGCGGAGGAAAGGCAAAAGTCGATCTGCTTTCGTGGTGCGCAATTAAGGACACGCGAGGCGCCCCGAACGGTCGGCCCTGCCAGCAACCAAGGCGTTTCCCCCGGTTTTCCTCTGCGTCCTGCGCGTCCTCCGCGATTGGCGCTGGGGTAGAATGCCCCCATGAACAGCGGCGTCCGAGCGGACGCCCGCCAACCGAGGAAAAGTCATGACAGCCGCAGCCGCAGCAAAGGTCCAGACCGCGATCGACGAACTGAGGGCGAAGTTCGGCGACCGCCTTTCCACCAGCACCGGCGTGCGCGACCACCACAGCAAGGACGAGTCGTGGCACCACCCGCACCGCCCGGACGCCGTCGTGTTCCCGAACACCACCGAGGAAGTCGCGCAGATCGTGCAGGTCTGCGCCCGCCATGGCACCCCGGTCATCGCCTACGGCACCGGCACCTCGCTGGAAGGCAACGTGATCCCGCACCAGGGCGGCATCGTGGTCGACCTGATCAACATGAACAAGGTGCTGCGCGTGAGCGCGGAGGACCTGGACGTCACCGTGCAGGCCCGCGTCACCCGCAAGGAGCTCAACGCGCACATCCGCGACCTCGGGCTGTTCTTCCCGATCGACCCGGGCGCGGACGCGTCCCTCGGCGGCATGGCCGCCACGCGCGCCTCCGGCACCAACGCCGTGCGCTACGGCACGATGCGCGAGAACGTGCTCGGCCTCACGGTGGTGCTCGCCGACGGCCGCATCATCCGCACCTCGCGCCGCTCCCGCAAATCCGCCGCCGGCTACGACCTCACGCGCCTGTTCGTGGGCTCCGAGGGAACGCTGGGCATCATCACGGAGGTCACGCTGCGGCTGTACGGCATCCCCGAGGCCATGGCCGCCGCGGTGTGCTCCTTCGATTCCATCGAGGGCGCCGTGAACACCGTGATCCAGACCATCCAACTCGGCATCCCCGTCGCGCGCATCGAGCTGCTCGACGACGTGCAGATGGATTCGGTCAACAAGTTCTCCAAGCTCGACTACCCGGTCAGGGACACGCTGTTCGTGGAGTTCCACGGCACCGAGGCCGGCGTCAAGGAACAGGCCGAGCTCGTGCAGTCCATCGCCCAGGAAAACGGCGGCGGCGAGTTCAAGTGGGCGACCAAGCCGGAGGAGCGCACTGCGCTGTGGACCGCGCGCCACGACGTGACCTACGCCAACAAGGCGCTGCGTCCCGGCTGCGAGATCTGGGCCACCGACGTGTGCGTGCCGATCTCCAGGCTGGCCGAATGCATCATGGAAACCAAGAAGGACCTGAAGCAGAGCTTCCTGACGGCGCCGCTGGTCGGCCACGTCGGCGACGGCAACTTCCACCTGGGCTTCCTGATCATGCGCGACGACCCGAAGGAGCTCGCGGAGGCCGAGCGCCTCAACGAGCGCCTGGTCATGCGCGCGCTGGCGATGGACGGCACCTGCACCGGCGAGCACGGCATCGGCCTGGGCAAGCAGAAGTTCCTGCTCGCCGAGCATGGCGACGCGGTCAGCGTGATGCGCCAGGTCAAGAAGGCGCTCGACCCGCAGAACATCATGAACCCCGGGAAGATCTTTACCCTGTAAAGATCTTCCCGGTGAGGCGTGAGGAGTGAGGAACTTCAACCCCTAACCCCTCACGCCTCACCCCTCACGCTTCTCGACGGAAATCGTGGTCACGATTTACGGCATCAGGAACTGCGACACCATGAAGAAGGCCTTCGCCTGGCTCGACGATCATGGGGTGGCCTACCGGTTCCATGACTACAAGGCGGCCGGCATCGACGCGGCGACCTTGAAGGCCTGGTCGAAGCAGGTGGGCTGGGAAGTCCTGCTCAACACGCGCGGGACGACGTGGCGCAAGCTCGCCCCGGCG
>DASZQJ010000058.1:0-7994 GCA_035549715.1 Burkholderiales bacterium | reverse complement strand
AGAGCAAAAGGCACTAAGGCCCTGGGGCCCTGGGGCCGTTACGCAGCACCCAGTACTCAGCACGCAGCACGCCGTACGTTCTTTAGCCCCGCCCCCGCCGCCCTCACCCTCTTCCCAGGACCCGGCCGCTGCGGGCGCCGGTCGGCTTGCCCGCGCGCCAGACCGGTTGCCCGTTGACGATGGTGGCTTCGATGCCATGGGCGGCGCGGATGGGGTCTTCCCAGGTGCCGCCTTCGTTCACGGTGGCGGGATCGAAGATCGCGATGTCGGCGTAGGCGCCCTCCTTCAGGACGCCGCGATCCTTCAGTCCGAAGGTCTGCGCCGGCAGGCCCGTCATCTTGCGCACCGCGGTCTCCAGCGGGAACAGCTTCAGGTCGCGGCTGTAGTGCCCCAGCACGCGCGGGAAGGTCCCCCACAGGCGCGGATGCGGCCGGGCATCGTGCGGCAGCCCGTCGGAGCCGACCATGGTGTGCTCGAAGGCGAGGATGCGCTGGACGTCGTCCTCGTCCATGGAGAAATAGATGGCCGAGGCGGGTTGCAGCTTTGCCACCGCTTCCTCCACTGGCACGTTCATCACCTTCGCCACCGCCTCGAGGTCCATGCCCGCGAATTCCGGGTGCGGCTTGGAGGCGCTGACGATCACGCGCCAGCAGATCTTCGTGCGCTCGTAGCTCAGCATGGTCGAGGACGCGAGGTAGGGATAGCAGTCCAGGCAGACCGGCTGCTGCTGCATGGCCTGCGCGATCTTCGGGATCGTGTCCCTGGACCTGCCCCGGCTCGGCGTGCCCACGACCTTGTGGTGCGAGATCACCACCGGCACGTCCAGCTCGCGCGCAGTGCGGAAGCTCTCGTCCAGGGATTCCAGGACCCGCTCCGCCTCGTTGCGCATGTGGGTGCAGTAGATGCCGTTGAACTCCTTCAGCGGCCGCGCGACGTCGATGACCTCCTGGGTCGGCGCCGCGTTGGACAGTTCGTAGTACAGGCCCGTCGAGAAGCCGATCGCGCCGGCGGACAGCGCCTCGCGCACATGCCCGCGCATGCGTGCGATTTCCGCCGCCGTGGCCGGCCGGTCGAGGTTGTCCATGGTCGCCACGCGCAAGGTCATGTGCCCGACCAGAAGGGCCGCGTTGAGCGCGGCGGGTTTCGATTTCAGCTCCTCGACGTAGGCGCCGAAGGTCGGGAAGCGGAACCAGCCGCCGTCGTTGTCCAGCAGGTCGAGCGGCGAAGGCACCCCGCCTTTCATGCCCGACGGCGCGGGCGAGAGCGAGATGCCGCAGTTGCCCGCCACGACCGTGGTCACGCCCTGGCTCGCCTTGGGCGCCATGTCGGGGTTCGACAGCATCAGCCGGTCGTCGTGGGTATGGACGTCGATGAACCCCGGCGCGGCGACCTTGCCATGCGCCTCGATCTCGACGTCCGCCCGACTGTCGTCGAGATTCCCGACGCGCACGATGCGATCGCCGCGCACGCCGACGTCCGCGCGCCTTCCCGGCGCGCCCGTCCCGTCGATGACCGTTGCACCGCGAACCAGAAGATCAAAAGACTCTTTCATGAATTCCTTTCCCCGGCCCTCTCCCCCGGTCGAAGAGGACCGGGGTGAGCGGGTGGAATGGCGGTTCAAGCCCTTAGTCGATCTTCGCCCCGGCCTTGCGGATCACCTCCGCCCAGCGCGGCCGCTCAGCCTTCACCAGCATCGCGAATTCCTCCGGCGAGCCGGCCACCGCTTCCGTGTCCAGCTCCGCGAAACGCTGCATGACCTGCGGCGAGTGCATGGCCGCAACGATCTCGCGCTGCAGCCGCGCAATGATCGGCTTCGGCAGCTTCGCCGGCCCCACGATGCCGCCCCAGGCGGTGGTCTGGTAACCCGGCACCCCGGCCTGCGCGATGGTGGGCACGTCCGGAAACAGCGGCGAGCGGGCCGTGCCGGAAACCCCGAGCGGGCGGACCCGGCCCGAACGCGCATAAGGCGTCAGCGAGGTCAGGTTGTCGAAGATGACCTGCGCCTCCCCCGAGATGACGTCGTTGATGGCCTGCGGGCTGCTCTTGTAAGGCACGTGGAGCATGCGCGCCCCGGTCATGGACTTGAACAGCTCGCCGCCGAGATGGCCCGTCGTGCCGTTGCCGCCCGAGGCCATCACCAGCCTGTCCGGATTCGCCTTCGAATAGTCGATGAGCTCGCGCACGCTGCGCACCGGCAGGTCGTTGTTGACGGCGAGCATGTTCGACACCCGCAGGCAGTTGGCGACCAGCGACAGGTCGCGGTCGACCTCGTAGGGGACGCCGGACATGAGCCCGTAGACGATGGCGAGCGAAACGATGTTGCCGTAGCCGAGCGTATAGCCGTCCGGCGCGGCGTTGACGATGTCCATGGTGCCGATCACCGCGTTGGCGCCGGGCTTGTTGATCACCACGAAGGCAACGCCCATGCGCCGGGACAGCTCCGCGGTGAGGATGCGCATCAGCACGTCCGGCGAGCCGCCCGCGGCGGAGGGAATGACGAAGCGGATGGGGCGGTCGGGGTACTCCGCGCGCCCGGCGACCGGAGTCAGCAGCAGCAAAAAAACCAGCAGCCGGGCGAGGGCTGAGTACTGCGTACTGAGTGCTGCGTGCTGAGTGCTGCGTGCTGCGTAAAGGCTCATAAGGCGAATCTACGCCTGTCTTTCTCCCGCGGCTAGCGCGACCGCGCCGCGCCAGCGCCTGCCCAGCACGCAGCACCCGGCACGCCTTCAAGTATTCCCCTCAGTCCCCAGCACGCAGAACCCAGTACCCCGTACGCCGTCAGGCGACCTCCATCCTCTTCACGTCCCCGAGGATGAAGAGGTACGACAGCGCCCCCACCAGCGCCACGGCGCCGACGTAGCCCAGCGCGTAGAAGAAGGAGCCGGTCGCGGCCACGATGAAGCCGATGACCAGCGGCGTGATGATGCCGGCCAGGTTGGCGGCGAAATTGAAGACCCCGCCGGTGAGCCCCATCAGGTTCTTGGGCGCGATGTCGGAGATCAGGGTCCAGCCCAGCCCGGTCATGCCCTGGCAGAAGAAGGCGACCGAGAGGATGGCGATCACCGTGGCATCCGTGTCGACGTAGTTGGCGGCGATGATGGTGGAAGCGCCGAGCAGGCCGGCAATGATCGGCAGCTTGCGGGCGATGTTCGCGGAGCCCGTGCGCTTGAGCAGCTCGTCCGACAGCCAGCCGCCGAACATCACGCCCACGGCCGCTGCGATGAAAGGCATCACCGCGAAAAAGCCGATCTTGATCCAGCCCATGTGGCGCTCGGTGGCGAGATAGGTCGGGAACCAGGTGAGGAAGAACACCAGCGTCGAGTTGCCCCCGAACTGGCCCAGGCAGGCGCCCCACATCTGGCGGTAGCGCAGCAAGGCCCGCACCCGCGCCCAGCTGAAGCCGGTCGCCGCGCGCGCCGGGGGCGGGGCCAGCCCGCCGCCCGCGGCGATGTGATCCAGCTCCGCCTGGTTGACCGTGCGGCTTTCGTGCGGCTCGCGGTACATCTTCCACCAGACCACGGCGAACACGATGCCGGCCGCGCCGACGACGATGAAGGGCGCGCGCCAGCTGAAGGCGCCCATGAGCCAGAACAGGAAAGGCGCGAAGCAGGCCAGGCCCAGGTACTCGCCGACCGTGTAGACGCCCGTGGCCCGCGCGCGCTCCTGCTGCGGGAACCAGGTCGTGACGACACGGCTGTTGGTGGGGAAGCACGGGGCCTCGCTCACCCCCAGCCCGAAGCGGTAGAACAGCAGCGAGTACAGGCCGGTCGCCAGGCCCTGCAGCAGCGTGAACAGCGACCAGACCGACACCGAGAGGAAATACGTCAGCCGGCTGCCGAAGCGGTCGAGGAAGATCCCGCCGGGGATCTGCGCCGCGGCATAGGTCCACGAGAACGCCGAGAAGACGATGCCCATCACCGCGGCGGACAAACCCAGTTCCTGCGTCAGGCTGGGCGCGGCGATGCCCAGCACGGTGCGGTCGAGGTAGTTGATCATCGTTCCGACCGCCAGCAGGGTGAGGACGACGAAACGGGCGCGCGTCGGGCGCGGGGATGTGGTTGTCATGGCCACGTTTTTGTTCTGATTGTCGGCCAGGGCACTATAGCAGACCCGTTAACCGCAAAGGCGCAAAGGAATCGCGAAGGAGGACGAAAGGCATCAAAGGGGCATTGGGGGTGTCATGCAGAGTTGCTGCGGCAAGTCCCATCCCTGCGCATGCCGTCTCCTCATTCCGGTCTTCTTTGCGTTCCCTTTGCGCCTTCGCGCCTTTGCGGTTCAGGGGTTCAGGTATTCGCCATCGACGCGAAGTGTCGCCGCATGCGCTCGGCATCCGGTGCGATGCCGGTGAACAGGCGGAAGGCTTCCACCGCCTGGAATACCGCCATGCCGCCACCGTCGAGCGTGCGGCAGCCGAGCTGCCTCGCCGCGCGCAGCAGCGCCGTCTCCAGCGGGAAATAGACGATCTCCGCGACCCAGAGACGGGCATGCAGGAGGTGTTCGGCCAGCGGCAGGCCGGGGAACTTGGCCATGCCGGTCGGCGTGGCATGGATCAAGCCGTCGGCCTGCGCCAGCGCGGCGGCCAGGTCGCCGCCCGCCACCGCCCTGCCCTCACCGAAACGCGCATTCAGCCCCGCCGCGACCTGCCCGGCCCGCCTGGTCTCGACGTCGAAGAGCGCCAGCCGGCCCACCCCGAGCTTGAGCGCCGCGTGGGCGACCGCCGTGCCCGCGCCGCCCGCGCCGAGCTGGACGACGCGTTCCTTTGCAACGTCGGGGAGGCCGCGCCGGAAGCTCTCGGCAAAGCCCCACCAGTCGGTGTTGTGCCCGGTGCGTTTGCCATCCCGCAGCACCACGGTGTTCACCGCGCCGAGGGCCTTTGCGTCTTCCGAGAGGTCGGTCAGCAGCGGGATCACCGACTGCTTGCACGGGAAGGTGATGTTCAGGCCGGCATAGCCCTTGCGCTCGGCATCGGCCAGGAGCTCCGGCAGCGCCTCGGCGCCCACGCCCAGCTTCTCCAGGTCGATGAGGTCGTAGGCGTAGCGCAGGCCCTGCTCGGCGCCTTCGCGCATGTGCATGGCCGGCGTGCGGGAGGCCTGGATGCCGGCGCCGATGAGGCCGACGCGGAAATCCGGTTGTGCGGTCTTCATGAGGAGCGATATTCTCTACGACCCCGCCCCGGGAGGAAAGCCAACATGACGAAAGTCGCCGTCCTCGACGACTGGCAGGACATTGCAAGAACGAGCGCCGACTGGGCACCGCTGCAGCGGCGCGCCGAGGTCGTGTTTTTCGACAAGCCGTTCCGCGACGCGGACGACGCCGCGGCGGCGCTGGCCGGCTTCGAGGTGATCGTGCCCATGCGCGAGCGCACGAAGTTCCCCAGGGCCCTGCTCGACCGCCTGCCGAAGCTGCGCATGATCGCGCTGACCGGCGCCCGCACCTGGACCATCGACATCCCGGAATGCGACCGGCGCGGCATCGTCATCAGCCACACCGGTTCCGGCAATTCCACCGCCGCCACCGCCGAGCTCACCTTCGGGCTGCTGCTTGCCGCGGCGCGCAACATCGCGGCCGCCGATGCCTCGATGCGGGAGGGCCGCTTCCAGGCCGGCGTCGCCCCGGGCATCACCCTGGACGGCAGGACGCTCGGCGTGATCGGCCTGGGCAAGATCGGCGCGCGGATGGCGCGCTACGGCCAGGCGCTGGGCATGAAGGTGCTGGGCTGGAGCCAGAACATGACCGACGAGCAGGCGGCGCAGGCGGGCGCCACGCGGGTGGACAAGGCCACGCTGCTGCGGGAATCGGACGCGGTCAGCCTGCACGTAGTGCTGTCCGAGCGCACGCGCGGGATCCTCGGCGCGGCCGACCTCGCCCTCCTGAAGCCCGGCGCGATCCTCGTGAATACCTCGCGCGGCCCGCTGGTGGACGAAGGCGCGCTGGTGGAACGCCTGCGGACGGGCAGGCTCGTCGCCGCGCTCGACGTCTACGACCAGGAGCCGCTGCCGGTCGACCATGCCTTGCGGCGCCTGCCCAACGTCGTGCTCACGCCGCACCTGGGCTACGGGTCGCAGGAGGTGTATCGCGTTTTCTACGGCGAATCCATCGAGAACGTGCTGGCCTGGCTGGACGAAAGACCGATCCGGGTCCTGAATGCCCCGGCCGTTTGAGGCATCATGCGCCTGACGCCGTCCCCAGGAACGGCTTCCAGGAGGAGAACATGGCCATCCGTCCCGGTCTAGCGCTCGCGATCCTTTTCGCCGCCGGCCCCGCCGCCGCCCAGCCCGTCGGCTTTCCCGCCCCGCCGCCGCTGGTGAGCCCGGCGAAGGACACCATCGATTTCCACGTGCATTCCGAGCCCGACGTCTTCGGCCGCGCGATGGACGACATCGACGTCGCCACACTCTCGAAACGCAAGGGCATGCGCGCGATCGTGCTCAAGAACCATGTGACCATGACCGCGGATCGCGCGGTGCTGGTCATGAAGGCCGTGCCCGGCATCGAGGTGTTCGGCGGCATCGTGCTCAACAAGGCCGTGGGCGGCATCAATCCGGCGGCGGTCGAGTGGATGCACCGCATGTCCGGCGGCCGCGGCAAGGTCGTCTGGCTGCCGACGTTCGACTCCGACAAGCACGTCAAGACCCTCGTCGACCCCAAGGGCAGCGGCATCGTCGTGGCGCCGGGCGGGGTGGTCACGCCGGAGACCGAGGAAGTGCTCAGGATCATCGCCCGCGAGAACCTGGTGCTCGCCACCGGGCACATCCATGCGGAGGAAGTCGTGGCCGTGGTGAAGCGAGCGAAGGAGCTCGGCGTGAAGAACATCCTCATCACCCACGGCCTGACCAACATCCCGGGCCTGTCGCGCGAGCAGGTGATCGAAGTCGCGCAGATGGGCGCGGTCATCGAATACTGCTACATGCAATCCATGGCCGGTGCGGATGCCATGCACGGCTGGATGAAGCACTGGAACAAGGTCACGCTCAAGGATCTCGCGCGCGTCGTCGCGATGGTCGGGTCGGACCACGTGCTGCTGTCCACCGACCTCGGCCAGCACGGCAACATGACCCCGCCCGACGGCATGGAAGACATGATCGCCGGCCTGCGCAAGGAAGGCGTCTCGCAGTCCGACATCGACCAGATGACCAAGACCAACCCCGCACGGCTGCTCGGGCTCGAGTGAGGATCCGGGTCTTCTCCGACCTGCACCTGGAGATGTCGGGCCGGCATCCGCCGTGGACGGTGCCGCAAGCGCAGGCCGACGTGGTCGTCCTCGCCGGCGACATCCACAACGGCACGGCGGCGGTGGACTGGGCCGAGGGGACTTTCGCCGGGCAGCCGGTGCTATACGTGCCGGGCAACCACGAGTACTACGACGGGGAATACCACGAGGTCGCCCGCGCCCTCCGGGACAGGACGGCGAACAGCAATGTCCGGGTGCTCGACAACGCCGGGACCGTGATCGAGGGCGTGCGTTTCCTCGGCAGCACGCTGTGGACGGACTTCGAGCTGTTCGGCGCGCAGACCCGGGCCCAGGCGATCCAGGAGTCGCTCAAGTACGTGGTGGATTTCCGCGCGATCCGGTTCGGCGCGGACGGCCTGTTCACCCCCGAGCACAGCCTCATCCTGCATCGCGAAGCGCGCGCGTGGCTGGCGCAGGAACTGAGGCGTGACTTTCCCGGAAAGACCGTGGTGATCACCCACCACGCCCCCCATCCCGGGAGCGTGCACCCGAAGTGGGGCGCCAGCCTCACCAGCGCCGCGTTCGTCTCCGACCTGCCCGAGCTGCTCGGCCGCCCGGCCCTCTGGATCCACGGCCATACCCACGATGGCTTCGATTACACGGCCAACGGCACCCGTGTCCTCGCCAACCCGATGGGTTACCGCACGTCCAACTGGAGGCAGAGCCGCGACGGCAGCGTGCCGGCCGTCGTCACTTACGAGAACCCGAGGTTCGATCCCGCGCTGGTGGTGGAGGTATAAAGGGCAAAGAGGAAAGGGGAAAG
>DASZQJ010000057.1:0-1739 GCA_035549715.1 Burkholderiales bacterium | reverse complement strand
GCGTCGATGTAGGCGCCGGCGACCTTCCTGCCCTGGGGAATGCCCATCGCCTGCCGGATCTCGGTGAAGCGGCCCTCGAACACCCGGTATCCCTTGTGCGTGCGGGCGAATTCCTCCAGCGGCTGGCGAACGCCGGCGGAGGCCTCGAGGTTTTCCTCCACGAACAGCGCCATCTGTTCCTCGAACGTGGCCTTGCGAAGGAGCGTTGCGTTCCTGAGCACGCGGGTGAGGTACAGGTCGTAGGCCGCACCCTTGACCACGGAGATGCGCACGCCCTTGCGATCGAGTTCCTTGAGGGTGGTGTCGTTCGAGCCCGCGCGGACGATGCAGGTGCCCTCGATGATGACGTAGGGCTCGGTGAAGCGGATGCCGCGGGAACGCTCGGGATCGATGGCGAGAAAGGCCACGTCCCAGACGCCGGTGGACGCCGCTTCGAAGACCCTGCCGGCGCCGTCGAAGCGCACCAGCTCGACGGGCACTTCCAGGCGCTGGCCCAGTTCGCGGGCGAGGTCCACGGTCACGCCGGAGAGGCTGCCGTCCTCGCCCTGCTGGACCAGCACGGGGTTGCCGACGTTGATGGCGGCGTGGAGCACGCCCGAGGGGGCGAGGTCGTCGCGGATCGCGTCGGTGACTTCCAGCGGATCGACTTTCCTGGCTTCCCGCGGTGGGCGGTTTTCGTCCCGGTTGGCCTTGCCCATGTTCTCCCCCGTTATGTAAGGACGGACGGCGCATGCAGCAGCAGCCCGCCTTGAAGGGAGAGAACTCTACTCCTCGGCGCGCACGGTGAGAACCGCGCGCCGAAGAAAACTCAGGGAAGCATGTTGTCCTTGGCGCGGAAGTACTGGCGGGCGTGCGCCAGGAGCTGGCCGTCGGTGGGGTGGTCCAGCGTCTCGATGCCGACGACCCTGGGCACCATGTCGGCGCGATGCCGGGTCAGGAACTTGTAGAGTTCCAGCTTGGCGCTGCCGGGCCCCGTGACCAGGATCTCCTGCGCGCCGCCGAGCAGGTCGGCGACGTGCTCGAAGTACTTGACGTCGTCCGGCGCCCGCCCGCTGCCGATGCTGCCGCGCTTGTGGTGCTGGTGGGGATGCTGGTGGGTGGCGTGGGCCGTGAGCTTCTCCACGTCCTCGCGCGTGAAATGGAAGACATGGGCGTCGGAGTGGTCGAGCCACACGACGGCGTGGTAGTGCGACATGATCGAAATCCCGCTCGGTTGGAAATGTCGTGCTTACGGCGACATTTCACCCCGGGAGGCACTGCACCGGCTTGCGCTGGATCAAGGAAAGGGCCCGTCGCCGGTGCCCTGCTGCGGCACTCCGTCCGGTCCCCCCGGCCCCTGAATTCCCTAGCCCCGCTTCTGGGCCTCGGCGCCCACCCTGGCACGATCCAGCACGGTCATGGCGCTGGCGATGAAGCTGGCCGCGTCGTTGAGGTTGGAGGGGATGATCAGCGTGTTGCCCGCCTTGGCGAGCTGCTTGAAGGCATCGACGTAAAGTTCGGCCACCTTCAGGTTGGCGGCGCTCAGGCCTTCCGCGGAGCCGATCGCCGCGCCCACGACGCGCACGGCTTCCGCCTGGGCCTCGGCGATCAGCTTGACGGCCGTGGCCTCGCCCTGCGCCTTGTTGATGGCGGCGGTCTTGTCGCCCTCGGACTCGAGGATCTTGGACTGGCGCTCGCCGTCCGCGAGGTTGATCTCCTGCTGGCGCTGGCCCTCGGACTTGGCGATCAGCGCGCGCTTC
>DASZQJ010000056.1:0-75881 GCA_035549715.1 Burkholderiales bacterium | reverse complement strand
ATCTCCGCGCTGCAGGCCGACGGCAAGGGCAAGATCATCTCCAGCCCGCGCGTGGTCACGGCGGACAACGTGGAGGCGGTCATCGAGCAGGGCACGGAAATCCCCTACCAGCAGGCCACCAGCAGCGGTGCCACCAGCGTGTCCTTCCGCAAGGCGACCCTGAGCCTGAAGGTCAAGCCGCAGATCACGCCGGACGACAACATCATCATGAAGCTCAATGTCAACAAGGACAGCGTGGGTGCCAACACCAGCGCCGGCCCGGCGATCGACACCAAGCAGGTGACCACGGAAGTGCTGGTCGAAAACGGCGGCACGGTCGGCCTGGGCGGCATCTACACCCAGGACGAGTCGAGCACCGTGACCAAGGTGCCGATGCTGGGCGACATCCCCGTGCTGGGGGTCTTCTTCCGCCAGGACCTGAAGCGCAACGACAAGCGCGAGCTGCTGATCTTCGTGACGCCCAAGGTGGTGAAGGAAACCGCAGCGATCCGCTGACGCCCGGCGGGCCCTGCGCGAACGGCCGCAGCTTGCTGCGGCCGTTTTGTTTGCGCCCGACCGGTTTCGCTAGAATGGCCCCATGCAGCAACCCGTCGCCGACATCGCTCCCGCCCAGCCTCCGGTCCCGGCCGGCAGCATCTTCCTCGTCGGCATGATGGGCGCGGGCAAGACCTCCGTGGGCCGCGCCCTGTCCCGGCGCCTGGGCAGGCCCTTCTACGATTCCGACCAGGTCATCGAGGAACGCACCGGCGTCAGGATCCCGGTGATCTTCGAGATCGAGGGCGAGGCCGGATTTCGCGCGCGCGAGTGCGCGGTGATCGAGGAGCTCACGGCCCTGCCCGAGATCGTGCTGGCCACGGGCGGGGGCGCCGTCCTCAACGAGCGCAATCGCATGCACCTGCGCTCCCGCGGCACGGTCGTGTACCTGCGCGCTTCCGTGCGCGACCTGCTCAACCGCACCCGCCACGACCGCAACCGGCCGC
This sequence comes from Burkholderiales bacterium, assembly GCA_035549715.1. GTDB lineage: Bacteria > Pseudomonadota > Gammaproteobacteria > Burkholderiales > JACQAP01 > JACQAP01. Next base: position 74,901 of record DASZQJ010000056.1, on the reverse strand, counting down.
TGCTGCAGACCGCGGACCCAAAGGCACGGCTGACCGAGCTGTTCGAGGCACGCGACCCGCTTTACCGCGAGACCGCGCACGTCACCATCGACACCGGCAGCCAGAGCCTCGCGTCCCTGGTGGCAAGGCTGCACCAGATGCTCGCGGAAGCACGCGCCGGAGCGCCCTCGTGAAATCGATCTCGGTCGGCCTGGGCAGCCGCTCCTATCCGATCCACGTCGGCCGCGGATTGCTCGGCCAGGCGCAGCTGGTGCTCCCGCACCTGAAGCAGCCGAGGGCCGCCATCGTTTCCAACACGACGGTCGCGAAGCTGTACCTGCCGGCGCTGCGGGGCGCGCTGGAGGCTGCGGGGGTGGAGGTCGTCAGCGCGGTCATCCCGGACGGCGAGGAGCACAAGACCTGGCAGACGCTGAACTCGATCTTCGACGTGCTGCTGTCGCACCGGCTGGAGCGCAAGTCCACGGTGATCGCGCTTGGCGGCGGGGTTGTCGGCGACCTCGCCGGCTTCGCCGCGGCGAGCTACCAGCGCGGCGTGCCCTTCATCCAGGTGCCGACCACCCTGCTGGCCCAGGTCGACTCCTCCGTGGGGGGCAAGACGGCCATCAACCACCCGCTCGGCAAGAACATGATCGGCGCCTTCCACCAGCCGGTGCTGGTGCTGGCCGACGTCGCCACGCTGGACACGTTGCCCGAGCGCGAGCTGTCCGCCGGCCTGGCGGAGGTCATCAAGTACGGCCTGATCATGGATCGCCCCTTCCTCGACTGGCTCGACGCCAACATGGAAAAGCTGCGTGCGCGGGACCCGGAGGCGCTTGCGCATGCCATCGTCCGCTCGTGCGAGAACAAGGCGGCGGTGGTGGCGGCGGACGAGCGCGAAACGGGCGTGCGCGCGCACCTCAATCTCGGCCACACCTTCGGCCACGCGATCGAGGCGGGCCTGGGCTTCGGCACCTGGCTGCACGGCGAAGCCGTCGCGGCGGGCACCGTGATGGCGGCGCGGTTGTCCTGCCTCATGGGCATGCTCGAGGCGGCGGAGGTGGGGCGCGTGGAGCAGCTGCTGCAGCGGGCGGGCCTGCCGACCCAGGCGCCCGGCCTGGGCTACGAGCGCTACCTGGAGCTCATGGGCCACGACAAGAAGGTGGAGGACGGCCACCTGCGGCTGATCCTGCTCAAGGCGCTGGGAAGCGCCATCGTGACCTCGGATTTCCCGCCCGCGGACCTGCGCCGCGTGCTGACCGAAGGCGTGCGGGCCCATGCCTGAGCGCGCCGCGTACGCGGCCGACCCCGGGCGCAGCGCGGGGCGGCAGATCGCGGAACCCCAGCCTGCCGGGCGCAGCGAGTTCCAGCGTGACCGCGACCGCATCATCCATTCCACGGCCTTCCGCCGGCTCGAATACAAGACCCAGGTATTCGTGAACCACGAGGGCGATTTGTTCCGCACGCGGCTGACCCACAGCCTCGAGGTGGCGCAGATCGGGCGCTCGATCGCCCGCAACCTGGGCCTGGACGAGGACCTGGTCGAGGCCATCTCGCTCGCCCATGACCTCGGCCATACGCCCTTCGGCCATGCCGGCCAGGACGCCCTCAACGAGTGCATGAAGGACTACGGGGGCTTCGAGCACAACCTGCAGTCGCTGCGCGTGGTGGACGTGCTGGAGCAGCGCTATGGCGCCTTCGACGGCCTGAACCTCAGCTTCGAGACGCGCGAGGGCATCCTCAAGCACTGCTCGCTCGAGAACGCGAAAAAGCTGGGTGCCGTCGGCGAGCGATTCCTGCGCAAGCGGCGCCCGTCCCTGGAGGCGCAGATCGCCAACCTGGCCGACGAGATCGCGTACAACAACCACGACGTGGACGATGGATTGCGTTCGGGCCTGATCACCATCGAGCAGCTCGCCGGGGTAGGCATCTTCGCCCGCCACCTTGAGCGGGTGCGGGGCCAGTTCCCGGGCCTGGCGGACCGGCGCCTCATCCACGAGACCGTGCGCCGCATGATCAACACCCTGGTCTCGGACCTGACCGAGCAGAGCCGGCGCCTCATCGCCGAGCATCGGCCGGCCAGCCTGGAGGCCGTCCGCGACGCCCCGGCGCTCATCGCCTTCAGCGACGCGATCCGCGCCGAGGAGCAGGAGCTCAAGGTGTTCCTGCGCCGCCAGCTCTACCAGCACTACAAGGTGGCGCGCATGAGCAACAAGGCCCGCCGGGTGGTCCGGGAGCTGTTCCAGGCCTTCCTGGCCGATGCCCGCCTGCTGCCGCCCGAGTTCCAGGAGCGGGCCAGCGCCGACCTGCCCCGCGCCATCGCCGACTACGTGGCCGGCATGACCGATCGCTACGCCATCCGCGAGCACCGCCGCCTGTTCAGCGTCGAGGAAGCCTGACCGCCCCCGGCCCGGCCCCCACGGCGCCCGCCGGGCGTTTTATTGAAGGGCGCAGGCGGTCGCGGTACCATGCAAGGCTCACCCGAATTTGGGCGAATCTTGCGGAAACTGGCCGGAAAGCTGCTTGAAACAGCGGGTCAGCCCCGCCTAACCCCGTCAGCAAGCGGCTTTTGAGGTTGCAAATGGCTCATCCGGCTCTCCCGGCGCGTCAAGGTCTGTACGACCCCGCCAACGAACACGATGCCTGCGGCGTCGGCTTCGTCGCCCACATCAAGGGGGCGAAAAGCCATGCCATGGTCGAGCAGGGCCTGCTCATCCTCAAGAACCTGACCCACCGCGGCGCCGTCGGCGCCGATCCGCTCGCCGGTGACGGCGCCGGCATCCTGATCCAGCTGCCGGACCAGTTCCTGCGCGAGGAAATGGCCAGGCAGGGCGTCAAGCTCCCCCCGCCGGGCGAGTACGGCGTGGGCATGGTGTTCCTGCCGCAGGAGCCCGCCTCGCGCCTGGCCTGCGAGTACGAGATCGAGCGGGCGATCAAGGACGAGGGCCAGGTCCTGCTGGGCTGGCGCGACGTGCCCTGCGACAGTTCCGTCCTGGGCGAATCGGTCAAGAAGATCGAGCCGGTGATCCGCCAGGTGTTCGTCGGCCGCGGCGCCGGCGTCACGGTCACCGATGCCCTGGAGCGCAAGCTCTACATCATCCGCAAGGTCTCCGGTCATGCCATCCAGGCGCTGCGTCTGGAGCACGGCAAGGAATTTTACGTGCCGTCGATGTCGGCCCGCACCATCGTTTACAAGGGCATGCTGCTCGCCGGCCAGGTCGGCGCCTACTACAAGGACCTGCAGGATTCGCGCGTGGTCTCCGCGCTCGCGCTGGTGCACCAGCGCTTCTCGACCAACACCTTCCCGACCTGGGACCTGGCGCACCCGTTCCGCCTGATCGCCCACAACGGCGAGATCAACACCCTGCGGGGCAACGTCAACTGGCTGCGCGCGCGCCAGGGCGCCATTTCCAGCCCGGCGATCGGCAGGGACCTCGACAAGGTCTGGCCGCTGATCTATGACGGCCAGTCGGATTCGGCCTCCTTCGACAACGCCCTCGAACTGCTGCTGATGAGCGGCTACTCGCTTGCGCACGCCATGATGATGCTCATCCCGGAAGCCTGGGAGAAGCACACCTTGATGGACCCGGCGCGGCGTGCGTTCTACGAGTACCACGCCGCGATGATGGAGCCCTGGGACGGCCCCGCCGCGGTGGCTTTCACGGACGGCCGCCAGATCGGGGCGACGCTGGACCGCAACGGCCTGCGCCCCGCGCGTTACCTGGTCACCAGCGACGACATGGTCGTGATGGCCTCCGAGACCGGCGTGCTGCCCGTCCCGGAGGAAAAGATCGTCAAGAAGTGGCGCCTGCAGCCCGGCAAGATGTTCCTGATCGACGTCGAGGCGGGCCGCATCATCGACGACAAGGAGCTCAAGGACAGCCTCGCGCAGGTCAAGCCCTACAAGGCGTGGATCGACCGCATCCGCATCAAGCTGGACGACCTGCCGGCCTCCCCGAAGGCGGCCGACCGCAGCAAGGTGCCGTTGATCGACCGCCAGCAGGCCTTCGGCTATTCGCAGGAAGACCTCAAGTTCATCCTGGGCCCGATGGCGCAGCAGGGCGAGGAAGCCATCGGCTCGATGGGCAATGACTCGCCGCTCGCCGTCCTGTCCAACAAGAACAAGACCCTGTACAGCTACTTCAAGCAGCTGTTCGCACAGGTGACCAACCCGCCGATCGACCCGATCCGGGAGGACCTGGTCATGTCGCTGGTGTCGTTCATCGGGCCGAAGCCCAACCTGCTCGGCATCGACGAGACCAACCCGCCGATGCGCCTGGAAGTCAGCCAGCCGGTGCTGGACGGCAACCAGATGGACACGATCCGCCACATCGACTACTACACCGGCGGCAAGTTCAAGTCCTTCGAAATCGACATCACCTATCCCGTGGCCTGGGGCAAGCAGGCGATCGAGGCCCGCCTGGCGAGCCTTTGCGCCCAGGCCGAGGACGCGGTGCGCTCCGGCTACAACATCCTGATCGTCTCCGACCGCAAGGTCGACGCGGCCCATGTCGCGATCCCGGCGCTGCTCGCGCTGTCGGCCGTCCACCAGCACCTGGTGGGCAAGGGCTTGCGCACCAGCGCCGGCCTGGTCGTGGAGACCGGGTCGGCACGCGAAGTGCACCATTTCGCGCTGCTGGCGGGCTACGGGGCGGAAGCCGTGCATCCCTGCCTCGCGATGGAGACCATCCTCCACGCCGAGGACGCCATCCCGGCGGACTACCGCGGGGAAAAGGGCGTCAGTAACTACGTCAAGGCGATCGGCAAGGGCCTGATGAAGGTCATGTCCAAGATGGGCATCTCGACCTACATGTCCTATACCGGCGCGCAGATCTTCGAGGCGGTGGGGCTGGCGCGGACGATGGTGGACAAGTACTTCACCGGCACCACGACCACGGTCGAGGGCATCGGCGTGTTCGAGGTGGCCGAGGAGGCGATCCGCCTGCACCGCGCCGCTTTCGGCGAGGACCCGGTGCTGGAGCACGCGCTCGACGCCGGCGGCGAGTACGCCTTCCGCGTGCGCGGCGAAGACCACATGTGGACCCCGGATGCGGTGGCCAAGCTGCAGCACTCGACCCGTACCAATACCTACCAGACCTACCGCGAGTACGCGAAGATCATCAACGACCAGTCGAAGCGCCACATGACCCTGCGCGGACTGTTCGAGTTCCGCGTCGACCCGGCGCGGGCGATCCCGATCGAGGAGGTCGAGCCGGCGCAGGAGATCGTCAAGCGCTTCGCCACCGGCGCCATGTCGCTGGGTTCGATCTCCACGGAAGCGCACACCACGCTCGCCATCGCGATGAACCGCATCGGCGGCAAATCGAACACCGGCGAGGGCGGCGAGGATCCGCGCCGCTACGCGCCGATCAAGGCCGGCGAGAGCCTCGCTTCGCGCATCGGCAAGGAGCGCATCGAGCGCGACATCGCGCTCAACGAGGGCGACTCGCTGCGCTCCAAGATCAAGCAGGTCGCCTCAGGGCGCTTTGGCGTCACCGCGGAATACCTCAACAGCGCGGACCAGATCCAGATCAAGATGGCCCAGGGCGCCAAGCCCGGCGAGGGCGGGCAGCTGCCCGGCCACAAGGTTTCCGAGTACATCGCCGAGCTGCGCTTCTCGGTGCCGGGCGTGGGCCTCATCTCGCCGCCGCCGCACCACGACATTTACTCGATCGAGGACCTGGCGCAGCTCATCCACGACCTGAAGAACGCCAACCCGAAGGCCTCGATCAGCGTGAAGCTGGTCTCGGAGATCGGCGTCGGCACCGTGGCCGCGGGCGTTTCCAAGGCAAAGGCGGACCACGTGACCATCGCGGGCCACGATGGCGGCACGGGCGCGAGCCCCTGGTCGTCGATCAAGCACGCCGGCACGCCCTGGGAGCTGGGCCTGGCCGAAACCCAGCAGACCCTGGTGCTCAACAAGCTGCGCGGCCGCATCGCCGTCCAGGTGGACGGCCAGATGAAGACCGGGCGTGACGTGGCCATCGGGGCGATCCTGGGCGCGGACGAGTTCGGCTTCGCCACCGCGCCACTGGTCGTGACGGGCTGCATCATGATGCGCAAGTGCCACCTCAACACCTGTCCGGTGGGCGTGGCCACCCAGGACCCGGTGCTGCGCAGGAAATTCAAGGGCCAGCCCGAGCACGTGGTGAATTTCTTTTTCTTCATCGCCGAGGAAGTGCGCGAGATCATGGCCATGCTCGGCGTGCGCAGCCTGCGCGAGCTGATCGGCCGCACCGACCTGCTCGACATGAGGAAGGGCATCGAGCACTGGAAGGCGCGCGGGCTGGATTTCAGCCGCATCTTCCACATGCCGAAGGTCGGTCCCGACACGGCCATCTTCAACTCCGAGAGCCAGGACCACGGCCTCGAGAAGGCCCTGGACCACCGCCTCATCGAGCTGGCGCAACCGGCGCTCGCGCGCGCGGAGCCGGTCAGGATCGAGATGCCGATCCGCAACGTCAATCGCACCGTCGGCACCATGTTGTCCTCGGAGGTGGCGAGGAAGCACGGCAACTCGGGCCTCGCGGACGACACGATCCAGGTCAAGTTCGCGGGCAGTGCCGGGCAGAGCTTCGGCGCCTTCCTGGCCAGAGGCATCACGCTGGACCTGATCGGCGAGGCCAACGACTACGTCGGCAAGGGCCTCTCGGGCGGGCGCATCAGCGTGCAGCCCTCGCCCAAGTTCAGGGGCAATCCCCTGGAGAACATCATCGTTGGCAACACGGTGATGTATGGCGCGATCGCGGGCGAAGCCTATTTCCGCGGCGTCGCGGGCGAGCGCTTCTGCGTGCGCAACTCGGGCGCGCACGCGGTCGTCGAGGGTGTGGGCGACCACGGCTGCGAATACATGACCGGCGGGACCGTCGTGGTGCTGGGCACGACGGGGCGCAACTTCGCCGCCGGGATGTCGGGCGGCATCGCCTACGTCTACGACGAGGACGGCAGCTTCAGGACGCGCTGCAACCTGTCCATGGTGCAACTGGAGCCGGTACTGTCGGAAGCGGAGCAGGAGGCCCGGGTTTCGAAGGATGTCTGGCACCTCGCCCGCAGCGACGAGGCGGTGCTCAAGTCGTTCATCGAGAAGCACGCGCGCTACACCGGCAGCGCCCGCGCCAGGGCGATCCTGGACAACTGGGCCGAGTTGCGCCTGAAGTTCGTGAAGGTTTTCCCGGCGGAGTACCGCCGGGCGCTGGGTGAGCTTGCCGGCAGGAACGGCAGGCTGGCCGCGTAGGAGAATCGTTCGGAGGCGGGCCCGGCGCCACGTGAGGTGCCCGGCCCGCTCCCGTGTCTGAAGAGCAGCGTTCTCAGGGTTGGGGATATGGGCAAGGTCACAGGGTTTCTCGAGTACCAGCGACTGGCCGAAGCGGCCGAAAACAAGGACGAGCGCGTCAAGCACTATCGCGAGTTCGTGCTGCACCTCACCGACCAGGAGGCCGGGCAGCAGGGCGCGCGCTGCATGGACTGCGGCATCCCGTTCTGCATGACCGGCTGCCCGATCAACAACATCATTCCCGACTGGAACGACCTCGTTTACCGGCAGAACTGGAAGCAGGCGATCGAGACCCTGCATTCGACGAACAACTTCCCCGAATTCACCGGCCGCGTGTGCCCGGCACCCTGCGAGGCGGCCTGCACGCTCAACATCAACAACGACCCGGTGGGCATCAAGTCGATCGAGCACGCGATCATCGACAAGGCCTGGGAGGAAGGCTGGGTCGGCACGGAGCCGTCCAGCGGCCGCACCGGCAGGAAGGTCGCCGTGGTGGGATCCGGCCCGGCGGGCCTCGCCTGCGCCCAACAGCTGGCGCGAGCGGGCCACGATGTCGTGCTGATGGAAAAGAACGACCGCATCGGCGGCCTGCTGCGCTACGGCATCCCCGACTTCAAGATGGAGAAGCACCTCATCGACCGGCGCATGGAGCAGATGCAGGCCGAAGGCGTGCGCTTCCAGACCAACACGCACGTCGGCGGCACGGGGCCGAACGCGGTCACCGCGCAGAGCCTGCTCAAGGAATACGACGCCGTGGTGCTCTCCGGCGGTGCCGAGCAGCCGCGCGACCTGCCGATCCCCGGGCGCGACCTCGCGGGCGTGCACTTCGCCATGGAATTCCTGCCGCAGCAGAACAAGGTCGTGGCCGGCGACAAGGTGCCGGGCCAGATCATGGCCACGGGCAAGCATGTCGTGGTGATCGGCGGCGGCGACACCGGCTCCGACTGCGTGGGCACCTCCAACCGCCATGGGGCGGCGTCGGTGACGCAGTTCGAACTGATGCCGCGGCCGCCCGAGCAGGAGAACAAGCCGCTGGTCTGGCCCAACTGGCCGCTCAAGCTGCGCACCTCCTCGTCGCACGAGGAGGGTTGCGAGCGCGACTGGGCCGTCGCCACCAAGGCCTTCGTCGGCGAAAACGGCAAGGTCAGGGCGCTCCAGGCCGTTCGCGTCGAATGGAAGGACGGCAAGATGATCGAGGTGCCGGGCTCCGAGTGGGAAGTCAAGGCCGACCTGGTGTTGCTGGCGATGGGTTTTCTCGGCCCGGTGCAGGGCGGCCTGCTGGAGCAGTTCGGCGTCGAGAAGGACGCGCGCAGCAACGTCAAGGCGGATACTGACGGCCCGAAGGCTTACGCCACCTCGGTGCCGAAGGTCTTTGCCGCCGGCGACATGCGCCGCGGGCAGTCGCTGGTGGTCTGGGCGATCCGCGAGGGCCGCCAGTGCGCGCGTGCCGTGGACGAGTTCCTCATGGGGACCTCCGACCTGCCGCGCTAGGCGGCATCCCGTCCCGTGGCTGCACGGGGCATTGCAGCGAGGGCCGGAAGGGCCCTCGCGCGTTTTCAGAGGCCGCGACGTTCAACCACGGCCAGGCCGAGACAGGAAGAGGGCATGCCCGCGCTCCAGAACGACACCCTGATCCGCGCGCTGCTGCGCGAACCGACGCCGTACACGCCGATCTGGATCATGCGCCAGGCGGGGCGCTACCTGCCCGAATACAATCGCACCCGGGCGCGGGCCGGCAGCTTCATGGACCTGTGCCGCAACCCCGCCGCTGCCACGGAAGTCACCCTGCAGCCGCTCGAGCGCTTCCCGCTGGATGCCGCCATCCTGTTTTCCGACATCCTCACGATCCCCGACGCCATGGGACTGGGCCTGTCTTTCGTCGAGGGCGAGGGGCCGCGCTTCGCGCACCCGCTGCGTGACGAGAAGGCGATCAGGGGCCTCGCGGTGCCGGACCCGGCGGGGGAGCTGCGCTACGTGATCGATGCCGTGGCGCAGATCCGCAAGGCGCTCGCCGGCCGCGTTCCGCTCATCGGCTTCTCGGGCAGTCCGTTCACCCTCGCCTGCTACATGATCGAAGGGCGTGGCGGCACCGAGTTTCACGAGACCAAGCGCCTGCTCTACGACCGGCCGGACCTCATGCACCACCTGCTGCACGTCAATGCGCGCGCAGTGACCGCTTACCTTGCCGCCCAGATCGAGGCGGGGGCACAGGTCGTGATGCTGTTTGACACCTGGGGCGGCGCGCTTTCCGGGGAAGCGTTCCACGAGTTCTCGCTGCGCTACCTGCAACTGGTGCTGGCCGGCCTGCCACGCGAACGGGCGGGCGCGCGCATTCCCCGGGTCGTGTTCACCAAGGGCGGAGGGCAATGGCTCGAAAGCCTGGCCCAGATCGGCGCCGATGGCGTCGGCCTGGACTGGACAGTGGACATCGCCCAGGCGCGCAGGCGGGTTGGCGACCGTGTGGCCCTGCAGGGCAACCTCGATCCCGCGGTGCTGCTCGCCTCGCCGGAGGCCATCCGGCGCGAGGCGGACAAGGTGCTCGCCGGCTACGGACACGGGCCGGGGCATGTCTTCAACCTCGGGCACGGCATTTCGCAGTTCACGGTCCCGGAACGTGTTGCGGCGCTGGTCGAAACCGTGCACGCCTCCAGCCGCCAGTTCCACTAGCATTTGCCCGAAAAAACGCCCCTTTATGCACAATTTCAGGGGCCGGGCGCCGTGTGTCCGAGGCCGGCCTGGGGTGTTTTTCAGGGGCTTCTACAACCGCATGAAAATTAATGATTATTTTCCATTGACACGCGGAATCCCGCGCCCCGTCTGGCTTTGCGGGCGATTTCCCAGAGCAAGCGCGCACGGAATCATCAACAGAATTATCCACAGCCGGTTTGGGCGCCCGAAAAAACCCTTTTCGTGAAAGCTTCTTAGGCGCAGGAATGCAGGTGGCACGCGAGAGCGGGCACCTAACTCGGGACCGGCGACACGGCACACAACGATGACCATTGCAAGAGTGGCGGTCGATGTCCCGATAGCCGCTGCGTTCGACTATCGTTGCGGCGCGCTCGAGTTGCGTCCGGGTCACCTGGTCGTGGTGCCCTTCGGCAGGCGTCGCCAGGTGGGCGTCGTGCTCGAGCTTGCGCAGCATTCCGAGGTCGAGGCCGGACGATTGCGCGACGTGCTGCGCGTTCTCCCGGTCGAGCCGCTGACGACCGAGTTCCTCCAGCTCATCCGCTTTTGCAGCGATTACTACCGGCATCCGATCGGCCAGGTCGCGCTGGCCACGCTGCCGACCGCGTTGCGCCGGACGGCTTACCGCGCGGAGCAGGCACCGCGCTTCTACGCGCTCACCGAGGCGGGCGGGCAGGTGAAAGACTCGGACCTGCCGCCGCGCGCCGTCGCCATGCGACGGCTGCTGGCCGCACTGCGCGCGTCATCGCCGCTCGCCGAGGCGCAGGCGAGGAAGATTTCCGGCCGCGCGGCTGCCATTTTCGCCGCATGGCTGGCACAGGGCTGGATCCGGCCGGCGCAGGCCATGCCCACCGAGGATATGGGGCGCTCCTCGCCCACGGCGGGGCCGGCGCTGACCGATGAACAGGCACGCGCCGTCGCGGCGGTCGCGGGCAGCTTCGGCGGGTTCGCGCCGTGGCTGCTGGAGGGCGTGACGGGCAGCGGCAAGACCGAGGTCTACTTCCGGCTCATCGAGCGGGCCCTGGCGCGTGGGCGCCAGGTCCTGCTGCTCGTCCCGGAGATCAACCTGACCCCGCAACTCGAAGCCCGCTTTCGCGGCCGCTTCCCGGGCGCGAGCCTCGTCAGCCTGCACAGCGGTCTCGCGGAAGGCGAGCGCTGCCGGCGCTGGCTGGCCGCGCGGGAGGGATCCGCCGCCGTCGTCATCGGCACGCGCCTCGCGGTGTTCACGCCGATGCCCGCCCTGGGCCTGGTGATCGTCGACGAGGAACACGATGCTTCCTTCAAGCAGCAGGACGGCGTGCGTTATTCCGCGCGCGACCTGGCCGTCTTCCTCGCGCAGCGCCGCGGCGTTCCCGTCGTGCTCGGCTCGGCCACCCCGTCCCTCGAGACCTACCAGAATGCGCTGGCCGGGCGCTTCGGGCACCTGCGCCTTACGCTGCGCCCGGCGGCGAGCCCGCCCGCGGTCCGGCTGGTCGAGATCCGGCGTCACGAAGCCGCGGGGCTCTCGGAGGAAGGGCTCGCGGCCATCGGGCAGCGCCTGTCCCGGGGAGAACAGACGCTCGCCTACCTCAATCGCCGCGGATACGCGCCAGCCCTCATGTGCGCCTCGTGCGGGTGGGCCGCCGAATGCAGCCGCTGCAATGCCCGCCTGGTCTGGCACCTGCACGACAAGGTGCTGCGCTGCCACCACTGCGGCCACGAGGCGCGCCTCCCCCGGGCTTGTCCCACCTGCGGCAACCAGGACCTGCGCGGGCTGGGGCAGGGCACCCAGCGCCTCGAGCAGGCGCTCGCGGCGCGCTTTCCCGCGGCACGCATCCTGCGCATCGATCGCGACACCACGCGCCGCAAGCACGCCTGGGCCGAGATGCGTGAGGACATCCATGCCGATCGCGCCGACATCCTCGTCGGCACCCAGATGCTGGCAAAGGGCCACGACTTTCCCAAGCTGACCCTGGTGGTGGTGGTCGACCCGGACCTGTCGCTGTTTTCCACCGACTTTCGCGCCGCCGAACGCCTGTACCAGCAGCTCATGCAGGTGGCCGGGCGGGCGGGTCGCGCCGACCTCCCGGGCGAGGTGCTGGTCCAGACGCGTTTTCCCGGGCATCCCGTGTTCCAGGCGCTGCTTCGCCAGGACTATGCCTCGTTCGCGGCCGAGCTCCTGGAGCAGCGGCGCGGCGCCGGATTCCCGCCCTTCGTGCACCAGGCCGTGCTGCGCGCGGAGGCGACCCGCGAGGAGGCGGTGCAGGAATTCCTGCGGCACGCGGTGCGCCTGGCGGGCGTCCCCCCCGCGGGCGTGACGCTCTACGACCCGGTGCCGGCGGCCATGGCCCGCAGGGCCGGACACCATCGCGCCCACCTGCTCGTGCAATCCGCCGCCAGGCCCGCCTTGCAGGCCTTCCTGGCGGCCTGGCACCCGCGCCTGGCCGAACCGGCAGGGCGGGTGCGCTGGGCGCTGGACGTCGACCCGGTGGACCTGTAGCGCGAAGTCCAGCCGGTATAATCGCGCCTTTTCGCCGTCAGCCGGATCCCGCAATGAGCCGTCCCCCCACCGACCTTCGCGCCCATCTTGCCGGCCTGTTGCGCAAGGCGCTGCGCGAGGTCGCCCCCGATGCCGCCGACATGGCCATCGCGCTCGAGCGCCCCAAGTCCCTGCAGCACGGCGACTACGCCGCAAGCGTGGCGATGCAACTGGCGAAATCGGCGAAGCGCAATCCGCGCGAACTCGCCGAGGCGCTGCTGAAGGCGCTGCCCGCCTCGCCGCACGTGGACAGGGTCACCATCGCCGGCGCAGGTTTCATCAACTTCCATCTCAAGCCCGCCGCGAAACAGGACGTGGTGCGTGCCGTGCTCCAACAGGGCGCCGGCTATGGCCGCGTCGACGCGGGCGGGGGGCGCAGCGTCCAGATCGAGTTCGTCTCCGCGAATCCGACCGGTCCCCTGCACGTCGGCCACGGCCGCGGCGCCGCCTACGGCTCGAGCCTCGCCAGCCTGCTCGATGCCGCCGGATGGAAGGTCGCGCGCGAGTACTACATCAACGACGCAGGCCGGCAGGTGGACATCCTGTGCGTCTCGGTGTGGGCGCGCTACCTCGAGCTGTGCGGCGAGACCCTCCCGTTCCCCGCGAACGGCTACCAGGGCGACTACGTGCGCGCGCGCGCCGAGGAATTGCAGCAGCTCCGTGGCGCCGACCTGCAACGCCCTGCGGCGGACATCCTCCAGGGCCTCCCGGAAGCGCCGGAAGGCGACGAGGACGGGGTCGAATCGCGCATGGACGCCCTCATCGAGCGGGCGCGCGCGTTGCTCGGGCAGGACTTCCGGGCGCTCGCTGACTTCGTGCTGGAGCGGCAGATCGGCGGGATTCGGGACGTGTTGACCCGGCTCCGCGTCCCGTTCGACGTCTGGTACTCGGAACGCTCCCTGTACGAGACGCACCGGGTCGACCGCGCGCTGGAGGCGCTCGGCAACGCCGGGCACCTGTACGAGAAGGAGGGTGCGCTCTGGTTCCGGTCCACGGCCTTCGGCGACGACAAGGACCGCGTCGTGCGGCGCGAGAACGGGCTCTATACCTACTTCGCCTCCGACATCGCCTACCACTTCGACAAGCTGCAGCGGGGCTTCGACGTGCTGATCGATGTCTGGGGGGCGGACCACCACGGCTACATCCCGCGCGTGCGCGCGGCCATCGCCGCGCTCGGGCGGGACCCGGCGCAGTTGCAGGTGCCGCTCATCCAGCTCGTCGCCCTGTTCCGCGGCGGCGAGCCGGTGCGCATGGGCAAGAGGAGCGGCAGCTTCGTGACCCTGGAGGAACTGGTCGACGAAGTGGGCGTGGACGCCACCCGTTTCTTCTACCTGACGCGCAAGAGCGACCAGCACCTCGACTTCGACCTCGACCTCGCCAAGTCGCAAAGCAACGACAACCCGGTCTACTACGTCCAGTACGCGCATGCCCGGGTGTGCTCCGTGCTCAGCCAGTGGGGAGGGGATCCGGCGAGCCTCGTCAACGCCGGGCTCGACCCGCTCGTTGAAGAGCAGGAGCTGCAGCTTCTGCAGAAGCTGCTCGACTATCCGGAACAGGTCGAGGGCGCGGCGCGCGACCTGGCGCCGCACCAGATCGCCTTTTACCTCAAGGAGCTCGCGGCGGTGTTCCACAGCTACTACAACTCGACGCGCTTCCTGGTGGACGATCCGAAGCAGCGCGAGGCGCGCCTCGCGCTCGCCTGCGCGGTACGGCAGGTGCTCGGCAATGGCCTGGGCATCCTCGGCGTCGGCGCCCCCGAGCAGATGTAGCACGGCATCGGCGCGCGCCTTCAAATGTGAGTAAACTGCCCGCCATGAGCCGGGACTACAAGCACGTCGGCACCGCGGCCAACACGGCCGCGAAGGCGGGCAGCCCCATGGGCGTGGGCATCCTCATCGGGCTGCTGCTCGGATTGTGCATCGCGCTGGGCGTGGCCCTTTACATCAACAAGGGCGCAAACCCCTTCGTGCAGAAGCAGAAGGCGCCGGACACGAACCGCGAAGCCGCGCCGCAGGACAAGGGCACGGCGCCGGCCGGCAAGGCCGACGCGCCGGCCGCCGGCCCGGCGAAGCCGCGTTTTGATTTCTACAAGATCCTGCCGGGCACCGAGGAAGCGGTCACGGACAAGGAGTTCAAGCGTCCCCCCGCCGCTTCGCAGAAGGAAGTGTTTTTCCTCCAGGTGGCGGCCTTCCAGAACCCGTCCGACGCCGACAACATGAAGGCAAAGCTGGCGCTGGCCGGCATCGAGGCGCAGATCCAGACCGCGACCCTGCCCGATGGCAAGGTCTGGCACCGCGTCCGCGTGGGCCCCTTCTCCAACCAGGACGAGCTCGCGAAGTCGCGCGCCGCGCTCAAGGAAAACAGCATCGAGGCGAACCTGATCAAGGTCCGCGAACCCACTCCCTGAAAACCGCCGGAACGTCCATGATCCGCACTTTCCTGAGATTCACCGCCAGCATCCTGCTCCTCGCCACAGCCTTCGCCTGCAATGCCGCGCCGCAGGCGGGTGTCGACTACCGCCTGATCCAGCCGCCACAGCCGGTCTCCGGCAAGAAGATCGAGGTGATCGAGTTCTTCAGCTACAACTGCCCGCACTGCGCGGATTTCGAGCCGGCGCTGCAGGCCTGGCTCAAGCGCAAGCCCAAGGACGTCGAGTACCGCTCGGTTTCGCTGGACCTGGGCCACAGGCAATGGCAGCCCGCGGCGCGCCTCTTCTACGTCCTGGAGGCCATGGGACTGACCGAGAAGTACCACCAGAAGGTGTTCGACGCCATCCACAAGGACGGAAAGCAGCTCACGTCCGACCAGGCCATCAAGGACTGGGCGCGGGGCGCCGGCATCGACGGCGCGAAATTCGACCAGGCCTACGACTCCTTCACCGTGGACACCAACCTCAAGCGGGGCCTGAAGATGGGCCCGGCCTACAACGTCACGGGCACCCCTTCCATTGCAGTCAACGGCAAGTACGTGACCGGCCCGAAGAACAACTACGACGCGTTCTTCCGGATGCTCGACGAGCTCATCGACATGGAGCGCCGCAACGCGAAGTAGCAGGCCTGCCATGCGCGCAATGGCGATCCTCCGGACGATCGCCGCGCTGCTGCTGCTCGGCGCCGCCGCGCTGGCGCAGGCCGAGCCCATGCAGGACGTCGACTACGTCCTCATCGACCCCCCGGCTGGACGGCCAGGCCAGGGCATCGAGGTCCTCGAGTTCTTCCACTACGGGTGCGGCGCGTGCTACCGGCTCGAGCCGCTGCTCAGCCGCTGGGTGGCGGACCTGCCCGGGGATGTCCGTTTCCTGCGCGTGCCGGCGCTTCGCAACTCCAGCTGGATTCCCCTGACCCGGCTGTTCTTCGCGCTCGACGAGCTGGGCGCCCTGCCGCAACTGCACTCCCAGGCCTTCCGCGACATCCATGAGAGCCGCCTGAACCTGCGGGACGCCGCGCGCGCCGCGCAGTGGGCGCAGGACAACGGCCTCGATCACGGGGCCTTCACGACGTTGCTGGAATCAGAGGAAATGAAGTCGCGGGTGCAACAGGCGCGCGACCTCACCCTCGCCTATGGCGTGCGCAGCACGCCGAGCGTGGCCGTGGACGGACGCTACCTCACCAGCGCGGCGATGACCGGCAGCGTCGACGCCCTGCTGCCCGTGGTCGATGCGCTCATCGACAAGGCGCGGGCCGCGCGCGGCGGCCGGTGAAGGTCCTCATCACCGGGGCGAGCAGCGGCATCGGCCGGGCGCTGGCGGCCGAGTATGCGCGGCGGGGTGCGACCCTTGGCCTGCTCGCCCGCCGGCGCGAAGTCCTCGAGCAGTTGGCGGCCACGCTGCCGGCGCGTTCCTTCTGCTACGAGGCGGACGTGCGCGACGCCGGGGCGCTCGCGGCCGCGGCGCACGATTTCCACGCCCGGGCAGGCTGCCCGGACATCGTCATCGCGAACGCCGGCATCAGCGCCGGCACGCACACCGGCGCCGCGGAAGACAACCAGGTCTTCGCGGACATCCTGGCCACCAACCTGACCGGGATGATGCTCACCTTCCAGCCCCACGTGGAAGCCATGCGCGAACGCGGGTCGGGCATCCTGGCGGGCATCGCCAGCGTCGCGGGTTTTCGCGGTCTGCCGGGAGCGTCGGCGTATTCGGCCTCGAAGGCCGCGGCCATCACCTACCTGGAAAGCCTGCGCCTGGAATTGCGGGGCAGCGGCGTGGATGTGGTGACGATCTGCCCGGGGTACATCGACACGGCGATGACGCGGGGCAATCCCTACCCGATGCCCTTCCTGATGGCACCCGGGGCCGCGGCGCGCAACATCGCGGACGCCATCGCCGCGCGCAAGCGATTCCACGTGCTGCCGTGGCAGATGGCCTGTGCCGGCGCGGTGCTGCGGCGGTTGCCGCGCCCGCTCTACGACCTGCTGTTCGCGCGCGCGCCGCGCAAGCCCCGGCGCGCTAGCGGAGGCTGATCGCCAGCGCCTCTTCCAGCTCCGCGATCGCGGCGCCGGGGTCCCCGACCTTGATGGTGCGCATGCCCATGGCGCGGGCCGGCTTGAGGTTGGGCCCGAGGTCGTCGAGGTACACCGCCTGCTCGGGACGGATGCCGAGCTGCGCGCACGCCAGCTCGAAGAACCTCGGCTCGGGCTTGCGCACGCCCAGGCGCGAGGATTCGATGACCGCATCGAAGAGGCCCAGGACCGATTGCCAGCTCGCCGCGCGCTCCGGGTCGCGGTCGAAGCCGCGGCGCGGACCGGCGGCCACGTTGTTGGTGACGCAGGCATTGGTGTAGTGGGCTTTCGAAGCCCGCAGCGCGGCCACCATGGCGGGCCGGATGGCGCCGTACACGAGGTCGATGACATCGAGGCCGCGCACTTCGTGTCCGGCCTGCCTCGCTTCCTGCGCGAATGCCTCGTCGAACTGCTCCGGGGTCAGCTCCGAACGCTCGAAGCGGGCCCAGGCGTTGGTGTCGGGATTACGCGCGTTGACGCCGCGCAGGAAGTTCTCCGGCAGCCCGCGCGCCTGCTCGAAGCGGCGAAACGCCAGGAAGGGACTCTCGGTCATGACGCCGCCGAAGTCCCACAGGACCGCCTTTACCGCGGGATTCGGCACCGGGCTACTTCTTGCCTTTCCTGTACTCGTCCACCGCGCGCTTGAGCTCCTTGTACTCCTCGCAGGGGATGGGCGTGCAGATCTTCTGCAGTTCGGCAAGGTGCTGCTCCGCCTTGGGCAGGTCGCCCGTGAGCAGGTAGGCCTCGCCGATGTACTCGTGCGCGTGCTTGTGCTTGGGATTGAGCCGCAGCGCCTCCCCGTAATGCTCGAACGAGGCGGCGTAGCTGCCCTTCTTGCGATAGGCGTAGCCGAGGAAATTGTGCGCGTCGGCGTTGTTCGGGTCGGCCTGCACCGCGCGGGTGAGCAGTTCCACCGCCCTGTTCCAGTCCTGCGCCTCGACGGCCTTGCGCCCCTCCTGGAAATTCGGGTCGCTGCTGTCGGACTCGTCGGCGCCCATGTTGGACCACGCGGGCAGGGCGCAGGCCAGCAGCAATGCCGCAGCGGATGCCTTCAACGCTCGTGCGAATGCGTTCATCTCGTCCTCCGGTTCATTCCACAGTCACGGATTTGGCCAGGTTGCGCGGCTTGTCCACGTCGGTGCCCTTGGCGAGGGCCACATGATAGGCGAGCAGCTGCAACGGAACGGTATGCAGGATGGGGCTCAGGGCGCCGGCATGCTCGGTCATCCGGATCACGTGCGCCCCGTCGCCGGCCTGGATGTGCGAATCGGCGTCGGCGAACACGTAGAGTTCGCCGCCGCGGGCGCGCACCTCCTGCAGGTTCGACTTCAGCTTCTCCAGCAGCGCATCGTTCGGCGCGATGGCCACCACCGGCATGTCGCGGTCCACCAGCGCCAGCGGGCCGTGCTTGAGCTCGCCCGCCGCATAGGCTTCGGCATGGATGTAGGAAATCTCCTTCAGCTTGAGCGCACCTTCCATGGCGATCGGGTAGTGTACGCCGCGGCCGAGGAACAGGGCGTGGTGCTTGTCCGCAAAGCGCTCCGCCCATATTGCCACCTGGGGCTCGAGGGCGAGGACCTGCTGCAGGGCCGCGGGCAGGTGGCGCAGCGCGTTCAGGTGCGCGCGCTCGGCCTGCGCCTCGAGGCGTCCGCGCTGCTTGGCCAGCACCAGCGTGAGCAGGAACAGCGCGGCGAGCTGCGTGGTGAATGCCTTGGTGGAAGCCACGCCGATCTCGGGCCCCGCGCGCGTCAGGAACTTCAGCCGCGCCTGGCGGATGAGCGAGCTCTCCGCAACGTTGCAGATCGCCAGGGTGATCTCGTGGCCGAGCGCCCGCGCGTGGGCCAGGGCCGCGATCGTGTCGGCCGTTTCGCCGGACTGCGAGATGGTGATGACCAGCGCCGCAGGATCGGGAACGCTCTGGCGGTAGCGGTACTCGCTGGCGATCTCCACCGAGCAGGGCAGCCCGGCGATCGATTCGATCCAGTAGCGCGCAACGAGCCCGGCATGGTAGCTGGTGCCGCAGGCGAGCACGACCACCGACCTCACGCGGGCGAAGGCCTGCTGTGCCTCCACGCCGAACAGCTCCGGCACGATCGACTGCGCCCCGGTCACCATCTCCAGCGTGCTGGCCACCGCGCCGGGCTGCTCGAAGATCTCCTTCTGCATGTAGTGCCGGTACGGGCCCAGTTCCACCGCGTCGGCCGAAAGCTGGCTCTCGTGCACCTCGCGCGCGACGGCCCTGCCGTTGATGTCGAGGATGCGGTGGCCGTCGAGGTTGAGCTCGACCACGTCGCCTTCCTCGAGGTAGACGATCTTGCGGGTCACCTGCAGCAGCGCGGAAGCATCGGAGGCCGCGAAATTTTCGCCCCGGCCCAGGCCGACCAGCAGCGGCGCCCCCTTGCGGGCGCCGATGAGCGAACCGGGGCGCTTCTCGGACAACACGACGATCGCATAAGCGCCCTGCAGTTCGACGACCGCCTCCCGAACCGCCTCGAGCAGGTCGCCGCCGCGCTTGAAGTTCAGGTGGATGAGGTGGGCGACCACCTCGGTGTCGGTATCGGAGGTGAAGCCGTAGCCGGCCTTCTTCAGGCGCTCTCGGATGGCCTCATGGTTCTCGATGATGCCGTTGTGGACCACCGCCAGGCCGTCTTCGCTGACGTGGGGATGGGCGTTGCGCTCCGTGGGTGCGCCGTGCGTGGCCCAGCGCGTGTGGGCGATGCCGAGCCCGCCTTCCATCCCCGAACGTTCGGCCATCTCCTTGAGCGATGCCACGCGCCCGACGCTGCGCAGGCGGTGCATGCCGCCATTGACGACGGCCAGCCCCGCCGAATCGTAGCCGCGGTACTCGAGCTGGCGCAGGCCCTCGAGCAGGATGGGAACGACGTTGCGCCGGGCGACGGCGCCTACGATGCCGCACATGGGAGTCCTGGGATGGGGTGGGAACCTTGGTGCACGTCGGCGGCTACCCGGGCTTTTTCACCGGGCGCTTCCAGCCGGGAATCGTGGTCTGGCGCGCGCGCGAGATCGTGAGCTCGCCCGGCGGGGCGTCCGCGGTGATCGTGCTGCCCGCGCCGATGGTCGCGCCGCGCCCGACCTTGACCGGGGCCACCAGCTGGGTGTCGGAGCCGATGAAGGCGTCGTCCTCGATGACCGTGCGCGACTTGTTCGCGCCGTCGTAGTTGCAGGTGATCGTGCCCGCGCCGATGTTGACGTTGCGCCCGACGGTGGTGTCGCCGAGGTAGGTCAGGTGGTTGGCCTTCGAGCCGGCGCCGATCTCGGTCGCCTTGGCTTCCACGAAGTTGCCCACGTGCACGCGGTCGGCGAGCGTCGTGCCGGGGCGCAGCCGCGCATAGGGCCCGATGCGGCAATCCGCCCCCAGGGTGGCGCCGTCCACGTGCGAGTAGGGCGCGAACTCGGTGCCGGCACCCGCCGAGACGTTGCGCAGCACGCAGCCCGGCCCGACGCGCACGCCGTCGCCGAGCTTCACGCCGCCTTCGAAAATGCAATTCACGTCGATGAACACGTCGCGCCCGCAATCGAGCTCGCCGCGCAGGTCGAAGCGCCACGGGTCGGCGATCGTGACGCCGGCCCGCATGAGCCGCGTGGCCTGCTCCAGCTGGTGCACGCGTTCCAGGCGGGCGAGCTGGTCCTTGCTGTTGACGCCGAGGATCTCCCAGTCGTGGGCGGGCTGCAGCGTTTCGACCTGCGTGCCGTCGGCGATCGCCAGGCCGACCAGGTCGGTGAGGTAGTACTCCTTCTGCGCGTTGGCATTGCGCAGCCTCGGCAGCCAGTCCGCCAGCCGGTCGGTCGGCGCGCGCAGGATGCCGGTGTTGATCTCGCGGATGGCCTTCTGCCTGGGCGTGGCGTCCCTTTCCTCCACGATGCCGCGCACCTTCGCGTCCCGGCCGCGCACGATGCGGCCGTAGCCGCCAGGGTCTTCGAGCGTTGCCGTGAGGATCGCCAGGCAGGCCGCGGGCAGCGCCAGCAGGCGCTCCAGCGTTTCGGGACGGGTCAGCGGAACGTCGCCGTAGAGCACCAGCGTGCTGCCGCCGGGCAGCAGGTGCGGCAGGGCCTGGCGGACGGCGTGGCCGGTGCCGAGCTGCGGTTCCTGCAGGACGAAGACCGCCCCGCTGTCAGCAAAGGCGGCGGGGACGGCGTCGCCGCCATGGCCATAGACCACGATTGAGCGGTCGGCCCCGAGGCGGCGCGCCAGGTCCAGCACATGGGCGAGCAGCGGCCGGCCGGCGAGCGGATGCAGCACCTTGGGCAGCCGCGAGTGCATGCGCGTGCCCTTGCCTGCCGCAAGAACGACGATGTTGAGCGGGGAACTCTTCACGGGAAGGCCAGTGCGAACCGGAGGCGATTATCGCACAACGCCCCGCGGCACCGGGCTTCCCGGCGGGCGTCCGCCGCTACTGCGGGGAGGACTGCGCCCACTCGAGGAAGGCATCCTGCGCGGCCTGGGCGTTGCGTGCCGAGGGGTGGTTGATGACCATCACCACGGCGAGCATCCTGCCGCGCGCGTCCAGGACGTAGCCGGCGATCGCGCGCACGCCTTCGAGGTAGCCGGTCTTGATGTGCGCCTGGCCCGCCGCCGGGGAATTGGCGAGGCGCTTGCGCATGGTGCCGTCGACCGCCGTGAGCGGCAGCGAGGCGACGAACTCCGGCATCAGCGGGCTGTGCCAGGCGGCGGAGAGCAACTGCCCCAGGTGTCGCGCGCTGATGCGGCCGTCACGCGAGAGCCCGGCGCCATTGTCGATCACCATTTCCGGGAAGTCGAGCCCGCGCCGCGCCAGCCAGTCGCGCACGGCGCGCTCGGCCTTGGCCAGCGTGCCGGGCGCGGACGACTCCCGGGCCCCCATCGTCAGGTACACCTGCCGCGCCATCACGTTGATGCTGTACTTGTTCACGTCGCGGATGATCTCCGACAGCGGCTGCGATTCCCAGCTGGCGAACAGGCGCGCCGTGAAGGGCAGCGGCGCTTCGCGCACGCTGCCCGTCCAGCTGCCGCCCGATTGCAGCCAGAACTGGCGGAACAGCGTGGCGGCATACTCGTCGGGGGAGGCGAGGCTGAAGTAGCGCGCCCTCTCGCCGCAGCTCGAGGCGAAGCTGCCCGAGAAGGTGAGCGTGTTGCCGTTGACCGCGGGCTTGTCGGGCCAGGCCTCGCAAAGCCCCGGCGCCAGCTTCAGCCTGTTGACCACCGTCACCTGCGGCAGCGACGGCTCCGCATAGATCCGCACGGACCCCTTGTCGAGCTCCGGAACGAACTGCAGGCGAAACGACTTGAAGTTGATCAGGAGCGCATCCGGGCCGACGTTGTAGGGCCGGGTGGGCTCGTTGTCGAACCCGGCGGGATCGTGGTCATCGACGGAGAAAAAGCTGCGGTCGAGCACCAGGTCGCCGTTGATCTCGCGCAGGCCCCGGTTGCGCAGGTCGCGCACGAACAGCATCAGGCTCTCGAGGTTGAACTTGGGGTCCCCGTAGCCCTTGAGCACCAGGTTGCCGTCGAGGCGGTCGCCGTCCACCGGGCCGTCGAGCCAGGCCTCGGTCTTCCAGGTATAGGAGGGGCCCAGGATCTCCAGGCCGGCGAGCGTGGTGACGAGCTTCATCACCGAGGCGGGATTCATGGCGCGGTCCGCCGCGACCTCGAGCACGGGCTGGTCGGCGGAAAGGTCGTGCACATAAGCGCCGACCTGGCTCTCGGGGACGCCGGCCTGGGCGAGCGCGGCGGCGACGCTTCGGGGCAACTGGTCCGCGGGCGCCGCGGCGCCGGGCAGCGCGGCCGCGGCGACGAGCAGGGCAAGCAGGTGCGTGAGTCTCACGGGAACGAATGCTAGCAAATTGGCCGGGCGGCCCCCGCCCCGTCGCACGCCTCAGATGAGGTCGAGGATCTCGAGCGTGCCGCCGGCCAGCAGTTCCATGTGGGGACGCTCGATCACGTAGGGCGGCATGAAGTAGACGGTGTTGCCGAGAGGCCGCAGCAGCAGGCCGCGCTCGAGCGCATGGCGGTAGAACTCCCGGGAGAAGTCCGGGCGCGCGCCGTCGACGTCGAAGGCCCAGATCATGCCGGTGTTGCGGAAGTGGCGCACGCGCGGATGACCGGCGATCGGCTCGCAAAGCCCCGACATCTGCGCCGACTTCGCCCGGTTGCCCTCCAGCACCGCGTCCTGCTCGAAGATGTCGAGCACCGCCAGCGCGGCCCGGCAGGCGAGCGCGTTGCCGGTGTAGGAGTGCGAATGCAGGAAGCCGCGCGCGGTGTCGTCGTCGTAGAACGCGTCGTAGATGGCTTGCGTCGCCAGCGTGACCGAAAGCGGCAGGTAGCCTCCGGTCAGCCCCTTCGACAGGCACACCAGGTCCGGGCGGATCCCGGCCTGCTCGCAGGCGAGGAAGCTGCCGGTGCGGCCGAATCCCACCGCGATCTCGTCGGCGATGAGGTGGACCTCGTGCAGGTCGCAAAGGCGGCGCGCTTCGCGCAGGTAGGCCGGGTGGTACATGGCCATGCCGCCGGCACCCTGCACCAGGGGCTCCAGGATCAGCGCCGCCGTCGTCTCGCGGTGTTCCTCCAGGTGCCGCGCCAGCGCGTGCGCCGCGCGCATCGCGACCGATTCGGCGCCTTCGCCCGCCGCCGCCTGGCGCCAGTCGGGCGAGGGCACCTGCGTGCTCCCGCCGAGCAGGGGCGCGTAGGTGTCGCGGAACAAGGCAACGTCGGTGACCGAGAGCGCGCCCAGCGTCTCGCCGTGGTAGCCGTTGGCGAGGCTCACGAAGCGGGTCTTTCGCGGGCGCCCGCTGTTGCGCCAGTAATGGAAGCTCATCTTCAGGGCGATCTCGGTCGCCGAGGCGCCGTCGCTGGCATAAAAGCAGTGCGACAGCCCCGTGAGGGCGGCCAGGCGCTCGGACAGGCGTACGACCGGCTCGTGCGTGAAGCCGGCGAGGATCACGTGCTCGAGCTTCGCCAGCTGGTCGGCGATCGCGGCGCCGATGCGGGGGTTGGCATGGCCGAACAGGTTGACCCACCACGAGCTGATGCCGTCGAGGTAGCGGCGGCCATCGAAGTCGTACAGCCACATGCCTTCCCCGCGGGCCACCGCCACCAGCGGCAGCCGCTCGTGGTGCTTCATTTGCGTGCAGGGGTGCCAGACCGCGCGCAGGCTTCGCGCGAGCCAGTCGTCGTTGGGGGCGGGATCGGAACTCATCGTTGCACCGGGGGTCGGGAACGCGCCTCCCGGCGGGGAGGCGCGCGGCGAGGCGCCATGCTAGCAATCCCCGGGTACGTTGTGGCCCGCGAGGTGCGTCCCGGCAGCCGCATGCCCGGTCCCCGGCCTCCGACCCGCGCCTTACGGCGCAAGACTGGTGTGGGATGGTAAGTATGTGAGCGCATGCTCACATCGGTAGTGGTGTTGGAGAGCTAACTGCTGGATCCAGCTTGAATTTCCCTCTCCGCCTCTCTATTATTAGCACTCTCGATTATTGAGTGCCAAGGAAGCCCCGCTTCCGGCGAATCCATCGTTCGTTCAGATAACCAGGAGAGACGACAATGAAAATCCGTCCGTTGCACGACCGCGTCATCGTCAAGCGCCTCGAGGAAGAGCGCAAGACCGCATCCGGCATTGTGATTCCCGACACCGCGGCCGAGAAGCCCGACCAGGGCGAGGTGATCGCCGTGGGCAATGGCAAGGTCCTCGAAGACGGCAAGGTGCGCCCGCTCGACGTGAAGAAGGGCGACAAGATCCTCTTCGGCAAGTATTCCGGCCAGACCGTCAAGGTCCAGGGCGAGGAACTGCTCGTGATGCGCGAAGAAGACATCATGGGCGTCGTCGAAGCCTAACGCCCGCCCACCCAACCCCATTCAGGAGCAAATCAGTCATGGCAGCCAAAGACGTCAAATTCCACGATTCCGCGCGCTCGCGCATCGTGCAGGGCGTGAACATCCTGGCCGACGCGGTCAAGGTCACCCTTGGCCCGAAGGGCCGCAACGTGGTGCTGGAGCGCTCGTTCGGCGCCCCCACCATCACCAAGGACGGCGTGTCCGTCGCCAAGGAGATCGAGCTCAAGGACAAGTTCGAGAACATGGGCGCGCAGATGGTCAAGGAAGTCGCCTCCAAGACTTCCGACGTGGCCGGTGACGGCACCACCACCGCCACCGTGCTGGCCCAGGCCATCGTGCAGGAAGGCATGAAGTTCGTCGCCGCCGGCATGAACCCGATGGATCTGAAGCGCGGCATCGACAAGGCGGTGACCACCGTCGTCGAGGACCTGAAGAAGATCTCCAAGCCATGCACCACGGGCAAGGAAATCGCCCAGGTCGGCTCCATCTCCGCGAACTCCGACTCCGACATCGGCAAGATCATTGCCGACGCGATGGAAAAGGTCGGCAAGGAAGGCGTCATCACCGTCGAGGACGGTTCGGGCCTGAACAACGAGCTGGAAGTGGTCGAGGGCATGCAGTTCGACCGCGGCTACCTGTCCCCGTACTTCATCAACAACCCGGACCGCCAGATCGCGATCCTGGAAAACCCGTTCATCCTCCTGCATGACAAGAAGATCTCCAACATCCGCGAGCTGCTCCCGGTGCTGGAGCTGGTGGCCAAGGCCGGCCGTCCGCTGCTGATCGTCGCGGAGGACGTCGACGGCGAAGCGCTGGCCACCCTGGTGGTCAACAACATCCGCGGCATACTGAAGACCTGCGCGGTCAAGGCGCCGGGCTTCGGCGACCGCCGCAAGGCGATGCTGGAAGACATCGCCATCCTGACCGGCGGCACGGTGATTGCCGAGGAAGTGGGCCTGACGCTGGAAAAGGCCACGCTGAAGGACCTGGGCCAGGCCAAGCGCATCGAGATCGGCAAGGAAGAGACCACGATCATCGACGGCTCGGGCGATGCCAAGGCCATCGAAGGCCGCGTCAAGTCGATCCGCAAGCAGATCGACGAGGCGACCAGCGACTACGACCGCGAGAAGCTGCAGGAGCGCGTGGCCAAGCTGGCCGGCGGCGTCGCGCTGATCAAGGTCGGCGCCGCGACGGAAGTCGAGATGAAGGAAAAGAAGGCCCGCGTGGAAGACGCGCTGCATGCCACGCGCGCCGCGGTCGAGGAAGGCATCGTCGCCGGCGGCGGCGTCGCGCTGATCCGCGCCCGCAACTCCGTCCTCAAGCTCAAGGGTGACAACGCCGACCAGGACGCCGGCATCAAGATCGTGATCCGCGCGCTGGAAGAGCCGCTGCGCATGATCGCGTCCAACGCCGGAGACGAACCTTCCGTGGTCCTGAACAAGGTCGCGGAAGGCAAGGGCAACTTCGGCTACAACGCCGCGAGCGGCGAGTACGGTGACATGGTGGAGATGGGCGTGCTCGATCCCACCAAGGTCACGCGCTACGCGCTGCAGAACGCCGCGTCCGTGGCCGGGCTGATCCTGACCACGGCCGCGATGGTCGCCGAACTGCCCAAGGAAGAGCATTCCCATGGCGGCGGCGGCATGGGCGGCATGGGTGGCATGGGCGGCATGGACATGTAAGTCCGGCCTCCCGGCCCCGCGCAAGCCCCGCCAGGCCCCGCCTCGGCGGGGCTTTTTATTTGTCCCGCCTGCGACGTTCCACGCCCGGGCCCGGGCATGGCCGGTCAACGCCCGCCCGGGGGGGCGCGTTGCCGTGGCGTTGACAACGGGCCGGGCGCGGCACTTAAACTGTCGGCGAACCCGCGGCGTAACCCGGCAGCCGGGGCACAAAACAACGAACAAGGGAGGAGACGACATGGCCGCAGGCTCGACGGTGCACGACCCCAGCCATCCCGATTTCAAGCCGGAGGAAAAGAAGGTCATCTTCGCTTCCTCGCTCGGCACGGTTTTCGAGTGGTACGACTTCTACCTGTACGGCTCGCTCGCGGCCATCATTTCCAAACAGTTCTTCTCGGCGGTGAACCCCACGGCGGCCTTCATTTTCGCGCTGCTGGCCTTCGCTGCGGGCTTCGCCGTGCGGCCCTTCGGGGCGCTGATCTTCGGCCGCCTGGGCGACCTCGTCGGCCGCAAACACACCTTCCTGATCACCATCGTGATCATGGGCCTGTCCACCTTCCTGGTGGGCCTGCTGCCCAGCTATGCCTCCATCGGCATCGCCGCGCCGGTGATCCTGATCGTCCTGCGCCTGCTGCAGGGCCTGGCGCTGGGCGGCGAGTACGGCGGCGCCGCCACCTATGTGGCCGAGCACGCCTCCGAGGGCAAGCGCGGTTTCGACACGAGCTGGATCCAGACCACGGCGACCCTGGGCCTGTTCCTGTCGCTGCTGGTGATCCTCGGGGTGCGCACCGGCCTCGGCGAGGAGCAGTTCGCCGACTGGGGCTGGCGCATCCCCTTCCTGGTCTCGTTCGTCCTGCTGGCGATCTCCGTCTGGATCCGGCTGCAGCTGCAGGAGTCGCCGGTGTTCCAGCGCATGAAGAGCGAGGGCAAGGCCTCCAAGGCGCCGCTGACGGAGTCCTTCGGCCAGTGGAAGAACCTCAAGATCGTCATCCTCGCCCTGCTGGGCCTGACCGCCGGCCAGGCGGTGGTCTGGTACACCGGCCAGTTCTACGCCCTGTTCTTCCTCACCCAGACGCTCAAGATGGACGGCGCCACCGCGAACGTGCTGATCGCGCTGTCGCTGCTCATCGGCACGCCGTTCTTCATCGTCTTCGGCTGGCTGTCCGACAAGATCGGCCGCAAGCCGATCATCATGGCGGGCTGCCTGATCGCGGCGCTTACCTACTTCCCGCTGTTCAAGGCCCTCACGCATTACGCCAACCCGGCGCTGGAGGCCGCGCAGAAAAGCGCGCCCGTGACGGTCGTCGCCGACCCCGCGACCTGTTCCTTCCAGTTCAACCCGGTGGGCACGAGCAAGTTCACCAGCTCCTGCGACATCGCCAAGTCCTTCCTGGCGCGCGCGTCCGTGAGCTACTCGAACGAAGCCGCGGCCGCGGGCACGACGGCCTCGGTCAGGATCGGGGACACGACGGTGGAAAGCTTCGAGGGCGCCGGACTGTCGAAGGAGGACTACAAGGCCAGGTCGGACGCGTTCAACGGCGCGATGGGCGAGGCGGTCAAGGCCCACGGCTACCCGGCCAAGCTCGACCCCGAGCAGGCCAACAAGCCGATGATCGTGCTCATCCTGGTCATCCTGGTGCTGTACGTGACCATGGTGTACGGCCCGATCGCCGCCATGCTGGTGGAAATGTTCCCGACCCGGATCCGCTACACCTCGATGTCACTGCCCTACCACATCGGCAACGGCTGGTTCGGCGGCTTCCTGCCGACCACGGCCTTCGCGATGGTCGCGGCCACCGGCGACATCTACTACGGGTTGTGGTACCCGATCGTGATCGCGCTCATGAGCTTCGTGATCGGCACCCTGTTCATCAAGGAAACCCGGCACCGCAGCCTGCACCAGGAGTAAGGCGGGGAAGTCCTGACGGCGAGGGCCCGATGCGTCGGGCCCTTTGCTTTTTCAGGCCTGCTTTTTCGGGTAAAATCCGCCCCTTTCGTGAACAGGCTTGCGGGCCTGAAAGCGGAAAAGTCAGGATGTCAGATTCCCCGTCGGATGGCGTCGTTCCGGGGGCCAGGCAGCTCAGCCTGGTAGAGCAGCGGATTGACGACAAGCGGGTTCACCAGCTTGTTGCAGTGAAGGCTAACCTGCCTTGGCAGGTTAAGGATCGAAGGTCCGGCCGGAACTAAAATCCGTGTGCCAGGTGGTTTGCATCAGTCCCGACTCCCCGTCGGGAAGTTGTCACGGGGGCCAAGTAGCTCAGTCGGTAGAGCAGCGGATTGAAAATCCGTGTGTCGGTGGTTCGATTCCGCCCTTGGCCACCATTCCCTCCCCGGCCGCCATCCCAGCAGTGCCCGTGCACCCGAAGTGCATTCGCCGCTTTCGAATTGACACCTCCCCCACCTCCCCCCACCATACGACTGCCCCTGTGACAGCAGGGTCCGGCCAGGGCTCGCAGAAGCCCGGTCCGCCATCACATGGGGGAATCATCGTCATGAAAGTCCTGAAAGCCGCCTGCGGCGTCGTCCTTGCCGCGCTCTTCGTTTGCCCCTCCCACGCCGCGAACCTCAGCCTGCGCTTCGGTACGCCGTTCGTCACCAACAGCAACCTGCACAAGGCGATGGAGAAGTTCGCCGAGGTGGTGGCGAAGGAGAGCGGCGGCAGCATCAAGGTGCAGGTCTACGCGGACAGCCAGATCGGCGACATCCAGCAGCTCATCGCCGGCATGCAGCTCGGCACGGTGGACATGGCCTACCTGGGGGTGGGGAATGCCGGCCAGCTCAAGGGCTGCGGGCCGCTCAACGTCTCCTACCTGCCCTACCTGTTCAAGAGCAAGCGCGCGGCCGAGCAAACTCTCAACGGCCCGATCTTCCAGGAGCTCTACGAGCAGTGCGCACAATCGGCCGGCGTGCGCATCTTCGCCGTGGGCGGCGACCGCAGCCCCCGCGCCATCGTGACGACCAAGGGCCCGATCATGAAGCCCGCGGACCTGAACGGCCTGCGCATGCGCATCCCGCCCATCCCGATCTTCCGCGAGACCTTCGAGGCCGTGGGCGTGAAGGTCGTGCCCCTGGGCCTGAACGAGGTCTACATGGCGCTCTCGCGCGGCCAGGTCGATGGCCAGGACAACGGCTTCGACCTGACGCTCACGTTCCGCTTCCACGAGGTCTCGAAGTTCTGGTCCGCCACCGACCATTGCTACGACATGGGCGCCTTCTACGTCTCCGAGCGCAAGTGGAAGACGTTCACGCCCGGGCAAAAGGCGATCTTCAAGAAGGCCGCCGAGGAAGGCGGCAGGCTCGCCACGCAGCTCGGCGAGGAATTCGACAAGCGCGGCCTGGAGGAGCTCAGGAAGGCGGGTGTGACCTACGTCGTGCCGGACCGCGCCGCCTTCCAGAAGGCCTGGGCCGACGTCTACAAGAGCTACGAGGGCAAGGTCTGGCCCGAAGGGCTGGTCGCGCGCATCCGCGCCGCGCAAAAGTAAGCACGCCCGTGATCGATTTCCTGGAAAGGGCGCTGGCCCGGCTCGAGCGCGCGCTCGAATGGCTCGTCGCCGCGCTGGTGATGGCGTTGGTGGTCATCGTCGCCTCGCAGCTGGTCGACCGCCACTTCATCACCCTGCCGATGGCCGCCCCCGACGCCTACGCGCGCGTCATCCTGGTCTGGCTCACCTTCGTCGGTTTTTCGCTGGCGGTGAAGAACGGCATCAACATCCGCGTCGACCTGATCGACGCGCGGCTGCCGCGCAGGGCGCGGCGCGTGCTCGACGTCCTGTTCGACCTCGCCATGCTGGGGCTGACCGTGACCATCGGCTATCACGGCTGGCGGCTGGTCGTGATCGGCCGCGACCAGGAGCGCCTGGGCACCATGCTCTCCGAGGCCTGGCCCTCCGGCGCGCTGTTCCTGTCCTGCATCCTGTTGTCGCTGTTCCTGCTGCTGCGCCTGGCCGTGCGCCTTTCCGGGCGCGAGCCCCCGCGCCACGGCCTCGTGGAAGCGGGCGCGGCGGAGGCCGGCTGATGCTGCTGCTCCTGTTCGTCGCCTTCATGGTGGCGCTGCTCGTGGGCTTCGACGTCGGTTTTTCCATGATCCTGGCCGCCTGGCTGGGCGTGGAGTATCGGGGTGAGGCCGTCGACCCCGCGATGATGCCGCTCTCGATGATCGCGGGCGTGGATACCTACGCGCTGGTCCAGGTGCCGCTGTTCATCCTCGCCGGCGAGCTCATGAACCGCGGCGGCCTCACGCTGCGCCTGATCGACTGGGCCCAGGCCATGGTGGGCCGCGTGCGCGGCAGCCTGGGCCACGTGTCGATCCTCACCAACCTGGTGATGGCCGGTGTGTCCGGCTCGGCCGTGGCGGATGCGGTGGCGACCGGCAAGCCGCTGATCCCGGCCATGAAGCGCGAGAAGTACGGCGAAGGATTCGCCGGCGCGGTGATCGCCGCCGGGGCGCTGCTCGGGCCGATCATCCCGCCGTCGATCCCGATGGTGGTCTATGCGCAGCTGTCCAGCCAGTCGGTGGTGAAGCTGTTCATGGCCGGCGTCATGCCCGGGCTGCTGCTCGCCGGCGGCTTCATGGTGGTGTGCTCGATCGTGGCCCGGGTGCGCAACTATCCCAGCCGCCCGGCCGTGCCCTGGCAAGGCAAGGTGAAGGCGACGGGGCGGGCGGGCTGGGCGCTGCTCATGCCCCTCATCATCCTCGGCGGCATCCGCTTCGGCCTGGTGACCGACACCGAGGCCGCGGCGGTCGCCGTGGTTTATGCGCTGCTCGTGAGCCTGTTCATCTATCGCGGCATCAAGGCGGGCGAGCTGCCAAGGCTGCTGGCCGAAGCCGGCCGCTCGACCGCCATCATCCTGTTCCTGCTCGCCGCCGCCGGCCCCTTCAGCTGGCTGGTGGCGGAGAGCCAGGTCAGCCAGACGGTGGTGGAGACCATCCAGGGCTGGTCGACCAACCCGATCGTCGTACTGCTGATCATCAACGCCTTCCTGCTGCTGATCGGCTGCATCATCGAGCCGCTGCCGGCGATGATCATCTTCCTGCCCGTGCTCATCCCGCTGGGCGCGCAGCTCGGCATCGACCCGGTCCAGTTCGGCGCGGTGGTGGTGCTCAACCTGATGATCGGGCTCATGCATCCGCCCATCGGCCTGCTGCTGTTCGTGGTGTCGAGCGTGGGCAGGATCCGCATCGCCCCGGTCATGTGGGAAATCCTGCCCTTCCTCGCCTGGGCCCTGGTGGTCCTGTTCATCGCCATCGTCTGGCCCCCGCTGACCACCTGGCTTCCCGCCCAGCTGCATTAGCGGCACCCGCGACCGGAAGGCCCGCAAGGCCCTGAATCCAAGGGAAAGCCCGCCTTTTGCCTTATAATCCCAAGCCTTTCCCCGACCCCCGATCGGGCCCCATCCCGGGTTTGCGATGCAGCTTTTCGCCTTCGGCGTCAACCACCATACGGCTCCGCTGTCCGTGCGCGAGCAGGTGACGTTCCACGAGAACAGCCTGGAACGGGCGCTGCACGACCTGGTGCACCATGAGTCCGTGCGCGAGGCCGCGATCATCTCCACCTGCAACCGCACCGAGGTCTACTGCAACACGCCGGAGCCCGGCCGGGCGGTGGAATGGCTGGCGCGTTTCCACAAGCTCAAGGCCGCGGCGCTGGAGCCCTTCCTCTACACCCTGCCGCGCGAGCGCGCGGTCAGCCATGCCTTCCGCGTGGCGAGCGGCCTGGACTCCATGGTGCTGGGCGAGCCGCAGATCCTGGGCCAGATGAAGGAGGCGGTGAAGTCCGCCGAGAACGCCGGCACGCTGGGCACGGTGCTGCACAAGCTGTTCCAGTCGACATTCTCGGTCGCCAAGGAAGTGCGCACGCGCACCGAGATCGGCACCAGTTCCGTGTCCATGGCGGCGGCGGCCGTGAAGGTGGCCGAGCGCATCTTTCCCGGCATCGACGGCCAGCGCGTCCTGTTCATCGGCGCCGGCGAGATGATCGAACTGTGTGCCGCGCATTTCGCCGCGCGCCACCCGAAGGCAAAGACCTTCGCCAACCGCACGGTCGAGCGCGGCCAGGACCTGGCCGCCCGTTTCGAGGGGACCGCGATCCCGCTGTCGGACCTGCCCGGCCAGCTCGCGCAGCACGACATCGTGGTCTCCTGTACGGCAAGCCAGCTGCCGATCCTGGGCAAGGGCATGATCGAGCGCGCCATCAAGGCAAGGCGCCACCGGCCCATGCTCATGATCGATCTGGCCGTGCCGCGCGACATCGAGGCCGAGGTCGCGGACCTCGACGACGTCTTCCTCTACAGCGTGGACGACCTCGGCAAGATCGTCCAGGAGGGCCTGGACACAAGGCAGGCGGCCGTCGCGCAGGCCGAGGCGATCATCGATGCCAACGTCCACGACTTCATGCACTGGCTCTCCAGCCGCGAGGTCGTGCCGACCATCCGCGCGCTGCGCGAGAACGCGGAGCGCATGCGCCGCAACGAGCTCGAGCGCGCGGCAAAGCTGCTCGCCAGGGGGGATGACCCGCAGAAGGTGCTGGAGCAGCTGTCCCACGCGCTGACCAACAAGTTCCTCCACGCGCCCACGCACGCGCTCAATGCCGCGCAGGCGGCGGACCGCGACGCGCTGGTGGCCGCGCTCTCGCGCCTCTACCAGGTCAACAACCAGGAATGAAACCCACGATCGCCGCCAAGCTGGCGCAGCTCAGCGCCCGGCTTGAGGAGCTCACCATGCTCCTTTCGAGCGAGGACGTGACGCGCGACCTCGACAACTACCGCAAGCTGACCCGCGAGCACGCCGAGATCGGGCCGGTGGTGGAGCTCTATGCGGCCTACCGCAAGACCGAGGACGACGTCGCCGCGGCGCAGGAACTCGCGGCCGACCCGGAGGTGCGCGACCTGGCGCAAGCCGAGGTCCGCGAGGGCCGGGAGAAGCTCGAGCGGATCGAGGCCGACCTGCAGAAGCTGCTGCTGCCGCGCGATCCCAACGACGAGCGCAACATCTTCCTCGAGATCCGCGCCGGCACCGGCGGCGACGAGTCGGCGCTGTTCGCCGCGGACCTGTTGCGCATGTATGTGCGCTATGCAGAGCGCCAGCGCTGGCGCGTGGAAGTGATCTCGGAAAGCCAGAGCGAGCTCGGCGGCTACAAGGAGGTCATCGCCAAGATCATCGGCGACGGCGCCTACTCCAGGCTCAAGTTCGAGTCCGGCGGGCACCGCGTGCAGCGCGTGCCGGCGACCGAGACCCAGGGGCGCATCCATACCAGCGCCTGCACGGTCGCGGTGATGCCGGAGGCCGATGCCATCGAGGACGTGATCCTCAATCCCGCGGAGCTGCGCATCGACACGTTCCGCTCCTCGGGCGCGGGCGGGCAGCACATCAACAAGACGGATTCGGCGGTGCGCGTGACGCACCTGCCCACCGGCATCGTCGTCGAATGCCAGGACGACCGCTCGCAGCACAAGAACAAGGCCCAGGCGTTGTCCGTGCTCGCCGCGCGGATCCGCGACCAGCAGCTGCGCGAACAGCAGGCGAAGGAAGCCGCCACGCGCAAGTCCCTCATCGGCAGCGGCGACCGCTCCGAGCGCATCCGCACCTACAATTTCCCGCAGGGCCGGGTCACGGACCACCGCATCAACCTCACGCTCTACAAGATCGACCAGATCATGGACGGCGCCCTGGACGAGCTCATCAACGCCCTGGTAACCGAGCACCAGGCCGAGCAGCTCGCCGCGATGGCCGAGGAGACCGCGGCGGCGTGAGTACCACCGTGGCGGCACTGCTGGCGGAGGCAGCGGCGCGGATCGCCGCCGGCGGCCCCGGGGAGGACGCCCGGCGCGATGCCCAGGTGCTGCTTGGCCATGTGCTCGGGGTTTCCCGGGCCTGGCTGGTGGCCCACGGCGCCGACAGGGCAGATCCGGACGCCGCCGCGCGCTTGCGCGCGCTGGTCGGGGCGCGTGAACAGGGGCGGCCCGTGGCCTACCTCACCGGGCAGCGGGAGTTCTACGGCCGGACGTTCCGCGTCAGCGATGCCGTGCTCATCCCGCGTCCCGAGACCGAACTGCTGGTGGAGGCTGCGCTGCAAAGGCTGCCGGAGAACGAGCCGGGCACGGTGCTGGACCTGGGCACGGGCAGCGGTTGCATCGCCCTCACGCTGGCCCGGGAGCGGCCCGCCAGCCGGGTGACGGCCGTCGATGCGTCCCCTGCGGCGCTGGAAGTCGCGCGCCTGAACGCGGGGGCCTTGCAGGCGGACGTGGAATTCCTGCAGGGTGACTGGTTCGCCCCGGTGGCCGGGCGGCGCTTCGACCTCATCGTCTCGAACCCGCCCTACGTCGCGGAAGGCGACCTGCACCTCACGCGCGGCGACGTGCGCTTCGAGCCCGGGCAGGCGCTGCGGGGGGGCAGGGACGGCCTGCGCGAGCTGCGCCGCATCGTGGCATCGGCGCCGCTGCACCTTAACGCGGGCGGCTGGCTGCTGCTGGAGCACGGGCACGACCAGGGGAAGGCCTGTGAAGACCTGCTGCGCAGCGCGGGCTTTTCCGACAGGCTGCGCCTGGCCGACCTTGCCGGGCTGCCCCGAGTGGCCGGGGGCCGCCTTGTAAGCGAATCGGCCACTCGCTAAGATGGCGCATCCAGGGGGTGACTCGATCGCAGATCCGGCGCGGGCACTCCCTTCCGTTTCTGGAGGCATCTAACATGGACGTACAGGAAAAGATCCGGCAACAGGTCACCGGCAACCCGGTCGTGCTCTACATGAAAGGCACGCCCGATGCGCCGATGTGCGGCTTCAGCGCCGCCGCGGTGCAGATCCTCGAGGCATGCGGCGCGGAAAACGTGGCCACGGTCGACGTGCTGTCCGACCAGGACATCCGCCAGGGCATCAAGGAGTTCTCCAGCTGGCCCACCATCCCGCAGCTCTACGTCAACGGCGAGTTCGTCGGCGGCGCGGACATCATGCGCGAGATGTACCAGTCCGGCGAGCTGAAAAAACTGCTGGGCAAGTAAGCGCAATCCCGCGAAACAGGGCTGGCCGCCGTGCCAGCCTTTTTTGTTTCCACGGCTCGACGATGACACGAGAAGAATCGCAAGCGCAGATCCGCGCCGCCGTGCGCGACCTGTGTGCCGCCTTCGATGGCGAGTACTGGCGCAAGCTCGACGAGCAGCGCGCCTATCCCGAGGCCTTCGTCAAGGCACTCACGGACGCCGGCTGGCTTTCGGCGCTGATTCCCGAGGAGTACGGCGGGGCCGGCCTGGGGCTCACCGAGGCCTCCATCATCCTCGAGGAAGTGAACCGGTCCGGCGCCAACTCGGGCGCCTGCCACGCCCAGATGTACATCATGGGCACCCTGCTGCGGCACGGGTCGCCGACGCAGAAACGCAGGTACCTGCCGGAGATCGCCTCGGGGAAGCTGCGCCTGCAGTCCTTCGCCGTGACCGAGCCCACGACGGGTTCCGACACCACGAAGCTCAAGACCACTGCAGTTCGCAAGGGCGACCGCTACGTCGTCAACGGCCAGAAGGTCTGGACCTCGCGGGTGCAGCACTCCGACCTCATGCTGCTGCTGGCGCGCACCACGCCGCTCGACCAGGTGCAGAAGAAGTCCGAGGGCCTGTCGGTGTTCCTCATCGACCTGCGCAGCGCACCGAAGCATGCGATCACGGTGCGGCCGATCCGCAACATGCCCAACCACGAGACCAACGAGGTGTTCTTCGACAACCTCGAGATTCCCGCGGACACCCTGATCGGCGAGGAGGGGCGCGGTTTTCGCTACATCCTGGACGGCATGAACGCCGAACGCATCCTGATCGCCGCGGAATGCATCGGGGACGGGCGCTGGTTCATCGAGCGCGCCTCGAGCTACGCCAAGGAACGCGTGGTGTTCGGGCGTCCGATCGGCCAGAATCAGGGCGTGCAGTTCCCGATTTCGCGCGCGTACGTGAACGTCGAGGCGGCCGACCTGATGCGCTTCCGGGCGGCCGCCCTGTTCGAGGCCGGCCAGCCCTGCGGGGCGGAGGCGAACATGGCCAAGATGCTGGCCGCGGACGCGTCCTGGGAGGCTGCCAACGTCTGCCTGCAGACCCACGGCGGCTTCGGATTCGCCGCCGAGTATGACGTGGAGCGCAAGTTCCGCGAGACGCGGCTCTACCAGGTGGCGCCCATCTCGACCAACCTGATCCTGGCGTACATCGGGGAGCACGTGCTGGGGCTGCCGCGGTCGTACTAGGCAGCAGGAGTCGGGCTTCCACCTTCGTCCTGGTCCGCCGCGTGGACGCCGTTCCCGCAAACGGGCGACCCGTCGCCAACGAGTCCCGGCGCCGGCTCTTATGCTGGCTTCGCATAAGCGTTATGCTGCCGGTCTCCATTCCATGCGGGTAACGGTCTGTAATACCTTCGGCCGGTTTTGTCGAATGCCTGACGACCCCGCCTGCCGCATGCACGCCCCAAGAGGATCCCGGAGATGATGGAACTGGTGCGGATGGCCTTGCGCCGTCCGTACAGCGTGGCGGTGCTGTCGCTGCTGATCCTGCTGCTGGGGTGGCTCGCGGTGACGCGCATGGTGGTCGACTTCTTCCCGAAGATCGACATCCCCATCGTGTTCGTGGGCTGGAACTACGCCGGCCTGTCCGCCGAGGAAATGGAGCGCCGCGTCGTCATCATCAGCGAGCGTGCCTACTCGACGACGGTCAACGGCATCGAGCGCATCGAATCCAACTGCATTCCGGGCATCGGCCTGGTCAAGGTCTATTTCCACCCGGGTACGGACATCGGCGCCGCGATCGCCCAGATCAACGCCATCAACGGCACCATTCTGCGCATCCTGCCCCCGGGGATGCAGCCCCCGGTCATCATCCAGTACAACCCGGCCACGGTACCCATCGTGCAGATGGTGTTCTCCAGCAAGACCGTGCCCGAGGGCCGCATGTTCGACCATGCGTTCAACTTCGTTCGGGTCAAGCTGTTCACGATCCCGGGCCTGACCGTGCCGGCGCCGTTCGGGGGACGCCTGCGCCAGGTGTCGGTGGATCTCAACCCGCCGCTGATGAACGCCAAGGGCGTGTCGCCCAACGACGTGGTCAATGCGCTGCAGACCTCCAACGTGCTCATCCCGGCGGGCACCGCGCGCATCGGCGACATGGATTACAACGTGATGATGAACTCCAGCCCCTCGGTCGTGGAGGAGTTCAACCGGATGCCGCTCAAGGTCGTGCGCGGCGTCCCCGTGCTGCTGGGCGACGTCGCCAGGGTGGCCGACGGCTTCACCGTGCAGAACAACATCGTGCACGTCGACGGCCGCCGCGCGACCTACCTGACCATCCTCAAGCATGCCGATGCCTCCAGCCTGGCCGTGGTCGAGGCCACGCGCAACATCCTTCCCGAGATCCAGAAGGCCGCCCCGGAAGGCATCGACATCAGCCTCGACTTCGACCAGTCCGTTTACGTGCGGGCCGCGATCAGGAACGTGACCACGGAAGCTGTGGTCGCCTCGCTGCTGGTGTCGCTGATGATCCTGCTGTTCCTGGGCTCCTGGCGCAACACGATCGTGGTCATCACCTCGATTCCCTGCGCCATGTTCGCCGGCCTCCTGGCGCTGTATTTCACCGGCAACACGATCAACCTGATGACCCTGGGAGGGCTGGCGCTCGCCACCGGCATCCTGGTCGACGACGCCACGGTCGCGGTGGAGAACATCCACCGCCACCGCAGCATGGGGCAGCCGCTCACCGTGGCCATCATCGAAGGCTCCCGGGAGGTGGCGTTGCCGCGCACGATGGCCACCCTGGCCATCTGCATCGTGTTCCTGCCGGTGGCCTTCCTTTACGGCGTCTCGAAGTACCTGTTCATCCCGCTCGCCCTGGCGGTGGTGTTCTCGCTGCTGGCCTCCTACGTCCTGTCGTTCACGCTGGTGCCGATGCTCTCGCGGCAGCTGCTCGCCGGGGAGCACCATGACGACGGGCAGGGCCGCGGCTGGGGCGCCCGGTTCAATCGCGCCCGCGAACGCCTGCTCGACGGCCTGCGCGACGGCTACGGCCACGCGATGACGGTGATCATGCACCACCGGCCGTTCGTGATCGTCTGCCTGCTGCTCATCGGCGGCGTAAGCGTGTTCCTCGGCCGGGTGGTCGGCACCGACTTCTTCCCCGCCACCGACGTCGGCATCATGAAGCTGCACTACCGCGCACCGGTGGGTACGCGCATCGAGGAGACCGAGAAGCTGGTGCTCGCCGTCCAGGAGGAGATCCGCAGGATCATCCCTGCGCAGGAGATCTCGGTCATCAACGACATGATCGGCTTGCCGCTGTTCTTCAACCTGGCGTTCGTGCCGACGGACAACATCAGCGGCATGGACGCGGACATCCTGATCTCGCTGAAGAAGCCCCACAAGCCGGCCTCGCATTACATGCGCGAGATCCGCGCGAAGCTGCCGCCCAAGTTCCCCGGCTCGACGTTCTATTTCCAGAACGC
This sequence comes from Burkholderiales bacterium, assembly GCA_035549715.1. Taxonomy (GTDB): domain Bacteria; phylum Pseudomonadota; class Gammaproteobacteria; order Burkholderiales; family JACQAP01; genus JACQAP01. The sequence goes on along the minus strand of DASZQJ010000056.1, from coordinate 35,993 downwards.
CGACATCGTGACCCAGGTGCTCAACTTCGGCCTGCCCGCGCCCATCGACGTGCAGATCCAGGATGCGAATTTCGAACGCGCCCAGATCTATGCGGGCCGCGTGAAAAAGGCCATCGAGGAGACGCCCGGGGCGGTGGACGTGCGCCAGATGCAGGTCCTCAACTATCCCGCCCTGCGCGTCGAGGTGGACCGCGTGCGGGCGGCGAAGCTGGGGTTCACGCAGCGCGACGTGGCCAACAACATGCTGACCTCGCTGTCGGGTTCCTCGCTGGTGTTCCCGTCCTACTTCCTCAGCCCCAACGGCGTGAACTACACGGTCTCGGTGCAGACGCCCATCGAGCGCATCCAGTCGGTGGAGGACGTGCTGTCCACGCCCATCACATCCTCGAGCAGTCCCATCACCGATCCCGGCCTGCCGCAGACGCCCACGACGGTGGGCGGCGCGCCGGTGACCCGGCTCGCCAACCTGGCCGTGATCAGGCCCGAGACCAGTTACCAGTCGGTGAGCCACTACACCGTGCAGCGCGTGCTGGACATCGCCGCGAACATCGACGGACGCGACCTGGGCGGCGTGGTGGGCGACATCAAGCGCAAGATCGACGCGATCATGGCGGAGAAGGACTTTCCCCCCACCGCCAAGATCATCATCCGCGGGCAGTACGAGGTGATGCAGGCCTCCTTCCTGAGCCTGATCCTCGGACTGGCCCTGGCCATCATCCTCGTCTACGCGCTGCTGGTGATGCTGTTCCAGTCCTGGGTCGATCCCTTCATCATCATGATGGCGGTTCCCGGCGCGCTGATCGGCATCCTGTGGATGCTGGCGCTCACAGGCACCACCATCAACGTCATGTCCCTCATGGGCGCGATCATGGCCGTGGGCATCGGCGTTTCCAACTCCATCCTGGTCGTGAGCTTCGCGAACGAACTGCGGGCCGAGCGCCCGTCGCTGACCGTCGTCGAGGCGGCGATCGAGGCCGGCAGGACGCGCCTGCGGCCCGTGCTGATGACGGCCCTGGCGATGATCATCGGCATGATCCCCATGGCGCTCGGCACCGGCGAAGGCGGCGAGCAGAACGCGCCCCTGGGCCGCGCGGTGATCGGCGGGCTGCTCATGGCCACCATCGCCACGCTGTTCGTGGTGCCGGTGGTCTACACTTTCCTCAGAAGAAGCATGCCGATCCTGCACCTGCTCGATTCCCGCTTCGAGTCGGAATCGCGCGGCGAGCAGCCCCACACCTAGGAACCGACATGGCAGCGCAGCGCCGCGACTCGTTCTTCGTCTTTTACATCATCGCCTTCGTGGCGGTGGCGGTGGCCGCCGGCGCCGTGTGGTATTACTGGAGCAGCAAGCAGAGCCACCTCGCCCAGGACGCGAAGACGCGCGCCGGCGAGCTCGATGCCGGCCCGACTGTCGTGGCGGCCAGCTCCGCGCGCGGCCCCGGCGTGCGCAGGATCACGCTGGTGGGCGAGGCCGCGCCCTACAAGTCCACCACCCTGTACTCGAAGGTCGGCGGTTATCTGACGAGCATCACCGTGGATACCGGCGACCGCGTGCGTGCCGGCCAGACGGTGGCCGAGGTGGAGACCCCCGAGCTCGAGGTCGAGTACCGGACGGCGGTGTCCAGCCTGGAGAACAAGCAGCGCATCCTGAAGCGCACCCAGGAACTCGCGGCGAAGGGATTCTTCTCCCAGCAGGCGCTCGACAACGCGGAAACCGACGTCAGCAACGAGCTGGGCCGGGTCAACGAGCTGCGCACCCGCATGGGCTACCGCACGATGCGCGCGCCCTTTTCCGGCGTGGTCACCGCGCGCTACGTCGACCCGGGCGCGCTCGTGACCAACGCGGCGAACAACCAGACGTCGTCGCAGCCGGTGGTCACGATTTCCGACACCTCCAGGCTGCGCGTGACGGCCTACGTCGAGCAGGTGGATGCGCCCTTCGTGAAGCCCGGCACGGAGGTCGAGATCGTCGATGCCGCCAACCCGCAGCGGCGCAACAAGGGCAAGGTAAGCCGCACCGGCGGCGAGCTCGACCCGCGCACGCGCACGCTGCTGGTGGAAGTCGATTTCGACAACGCCAGGGGCGATTTCATCGCCGGGAGCTACGTCAACATGACGCTGCTCATCCCGGCGACGAGCTACGTGGAAGTCCCCGCCGCGGCGCTGGTGGTGCGGGACAAGAAGAACTACGTGGCCGTGATCGGCGCCGACAACCACATCAAGCTCACCCCCGTGGAGATCGCGGGCACCGACGGCCGGGTGATCCGCATCCTCAGCGGGCTCGCCGAGAACACCCGCGTGGCGTTGAACCTTCCCAACACCATTTCCGACGGGGCCAAGGTGAATCCCGCCAACCCGCCCGGGACCCCCGCGCCTGGGCCGGCCCCGGCAGCCCCGGGCGCGCCGCCGCCGGCGGCCGGCTCGCCGCAGCGCTGAGGCCGCTATAATTCGAGGCACCCGCGATTGTCCGCGGGAGCCCGTCCCCAAGCGGATTCGCAAATGAGCCAGTACCGAGGCATGCACGACATGGGCGGCCTGCCCGCCGGGCCGGTCGAGAAGACCGAGCACGACTACGCGCTCTGGGAAAAGCGCGTCGACGCGCTGCTCGTCCTGCTGTCGAAGAAGGGCCACCTCACGGTGGACGAGCTGCGCCGCAACATCGAGAGCCTGGGCGCGGACGCCTACGAGAAAATGGGCTATTACGAGCGCTGGATCTACGCCATCACGCAAACCCTGATCCAGCGCGGCGTGATCACCATCGACGAACTCGGCCGCCGCATGGCGCAGGCGCAGCAGGACGATGGCCGCGGCTGAGCCGCAGCGGTTCAATGCCGGCGACCGCGTTGCCGTGCGCGCGGCCTATCCCATCGGCCACGTGCGCACCCCGTACTATATCCGCGGCAAGCAGGGCGTGATCGAACGCTATTGCGGCACCTACGGCAATCCCGAGGAGCTCGCCTATGCACGCCCCGGCACGCCCCGCCAGCCGCTTTACCGCGTGCGCTTCCTGCAGCGCGACGTCTGGCCGCAGTACCGCGGGCACCCCGACGACACTGTCGACATCGAGATCTACCAACATTGGCTGGAGGCCGGCTGACATGGCCCACGACCCGCACGACCACCACGACCACGACCACCATGACCATGATCATGGCCACGATGCCGCGCCGCATCGCCATCCCATCCGCGCCGACCAGGACGACACCCTCACGACCTGGCGCGCGATGGAGATCGCGGTGCGCGGCCTGCTCATCGACAAGGGCATCCTGGGCGCCGACGAGATTCGCGCCCAGGTGGAGGACATGGACCACCGCACGCCCCTGCAGGGCGCCCGGGTGGTGGCGAGGGCCTGGACGGATCCCGCCTTCCGCCGGTTGCTGCTCGAGGACGGCAACGCGGCCTGCGAGGCCCTCGGCCTGGACCGAGGTCCCTACAAGCTGGTCGTGGTGGAGAATACCGAGGAGGTGCACAACGTCGTGGTCTGCACGCTGTGTTCCTGCTACCCGCGCTGGCTGCTCGGCCTGCCGCCGGACTGGTACAAGAGCCGCAACTACCGCTCCCGGGTGATCAACCAGCCGCGCGATGTGCTGCGCGAGTTCGGGACCCGGGTGCCGGACGACGTCGTCGTGCGGGTGCACGATTCGACCGCCGACATGCGCTACCTGGTGCTGCCACGGCGGCCGGCGGGCACGGAAGGCTGGACGGAGGAGAAACTCGCCGCGCTGGTCGGGCGTGATGCGATGATCGGCGTGGCCCTCGTGCCGGCGCCCTGAGGAGGCCGCAGATGGCGGAAAAGCCGGGCTGGCGCGGACGCTTCTACGAGGATTTCGAGGTCGGCGACATCTACCGCCACCCGCTGGGGCGCACCGTGACCCAGACCGACAACATCTGGTTCACCCTGCTCACCCAGAACACGGCGCCGATCCATTTCGACAGCCACTATGCCGCGCAGACGGAGTTCGGCCGGCCCCTGGTCGACTCGACGTTCACGGTCGCCCTGGTCACCGGCCAGAGCGTGACCGACATCTCGCAGAACGTGTTCGCCAACCTCGGCTGGGACGAGATCCGCCTGCCGAACCCGGTGTTCGAGGGCGACACCATTTATTCGCAGTCGGAAGTCCTGGACAAGCGCGAGTCGAAATCGAGGCCCAACGTCGGCATCGTGACCGTGCTGACGAGCGGGTACAATCAGGACGGCACGGTGGTGATCACCTTCAAGCGCACCGTGATGGTCTTCAAGCGCGGCCAGGCGCCGGCGATTCCCCAGCCCAGGCTCAAGTAGCCCAACCCGACCGGAAAGGCCGAGCCGGCCATGATGTCTCCGCGCCTTGCCGCGATCCGCAACCTGGCTTTCCGCCAGCCGCGGCGCTTCCAGCCCCCCGAAAAGGGCGAGGTGATCGTCAACGAGGGACGGCGCTATTTCATCGGCGACGAGCTGGGCAAGGGTGGCTTCGGCATCGTCTACGAATGCACGGACGACTGGGGCAATTCCCTGGTCGCCAAGATCCTGCTGCCCCACGACCAGTCCTATCGCGAGGTGCGGCGCAACTGGCAGGACGAGCTGCGCAAGCTGCTGGTGCTGCGCCATCCCGGCATCACCTTCGTCTACGACGCGTTCGAGCACAAGGACACGTTCTACCTCATCATCGAGCGCTGCAACTTCCCGCTCAACAAGCTCATCGCGCGGCGCAGCGTCGACGCGGACCGCTGGATCCCCTACGTCGCGCGCGACATCCTGCAGGCGCTCGACTACATCCACGCCAGCGGCTACGTGCACAAGGACCTGCACCCGGGCAACGTGTTCGTCACCGAGACGCGCCGCCGTCGCCGGCTGCTCAAGGAGCCGATATGGTCCTTCAAGGTGGGGGACCTGGGGCTGACACGCCTGGAATCCGACATCCGCGTGTTCCAGACCCTGCTGGCGGACTGGATGCGGCCGCCGGAGTCCTTCGACACGAACGAATACGGCCCCGTCGGGCGCCATGTGGACATCTACCAGACCGGGCTGCTGCTGCTCGCGCTGCTGCTGAAGGAGATCCCCTATTTCACCCGGGAGGAGATCCTGGGCGGCATCCCGCAGGCGCTCGCCGCCAAGCACGAATCCCGCTTTGGCCCGGTCATCGCGAAGGCCCTGCGCCGCCACGTGGAATGGCGCACGCAGACGGCGCTGGAATTCTGGCGGGAACTGTCGGCGGTCGCCGGCGACGAGCCGGACTGAGCCGTGCTCAGGACCGCGCAGTCGCGGGCCGGGGCCGGGCCGCCAGGACCGCGATCGCGGCCGCCAGCAGGATCGCGAACCAGACCAGCGACCACTCCGCGATCGACAGGCCGAGGAAGCGCCAGGGGACCTTGCTGCAATCGCCGGTGCCGCGGAAGATCATGGGCAGCATGTCGCTCATGGTGAACGACTGCAGCAGGTAGCCCAGGTCCGCGCCGCAATCGAAGAGTTCCGGCGGATTGTGCTCCAGGTAGACGTGGCGGATCGCCACGCCCCCGCCGGCCGCCGCCAGCACGATGAGCAGGCCGGCGTAGATCCGCCGTGCCAGCGCGCCGGGTCCGTGGAGCGCGGCGACGAGGGCGACGATGCCGATGCCGATGAAGGCGTAGCGCTGCAGGATGCACATCGGGCAGGGCTCCAGCCCGCGCCCGTGCTGCAGGAACAGGGCGAAGCCGATCAGCCCGGCGCAGGCCGCGAACATCGCGGCAAAGATCCGGCGCGGCGGCAGGGTCCTCATGCCTTTGCCAGGGCCTGGTCGAGGTCGGCGATGAGGTCCTCGACGTCCTCGATCCCGACCGAGAGCCGCACCAGGTTGTCCGTGATGCCGAGCTGGGCGCGACGCTCGACCGGCACCGAGCCGTGGCTCATCGTGACCGGATGGCCGACCAGGCTTTCCACGCCGCCGAGGCTTTCGGCCAGCGTGAAGATGCGGCAGGCTTCCAGCGCGCGGCGCACCCCGTCCATGTCGGACTTGAGGTAGACCGCGATCATCGCGCCGAAACCCTGCATCTGCCTGGCCGCCAGCAGGTGCTGCGGGTGCTGGGGCAGGCCGGGGTAGACCACCTTCTCGACCTTGGGGTGCTTCTGCAGCCAGGCCGCGAGGTGCATGGCGTTGCCGCAGTGCTGCTTCATGCGCAGCGGCAGGGTCTTGACCCCGCGCAGGGCGAGGAAGCTCGAGAACGGGTCGAGGATGGAGCCGATTGCGTTCTGCATGAATTCCAGCTTCTCGGCGATGTCCTTGCGGCCCTTGACCACGACGATGCCGCCCACCATGTCGGAGTGGCCGTTGATGTACTTGGTGACCGAGTGCACCACGAGGTCGATGCCCAGGTCGAGCGGCCGCTGCACCCAGGGCGAGGCGAATGTGTTGTCGACGGCAGTCAGGATGCCGCGCGCCTTGCCGATCCTCGCGACTTCCACGAGGTCGGTCACCTTGAGCAGCGGATTGGAGGGCGTCTCGACCCAGATCATCTTCGTGTCCGGCTGGATCGCCTTTTCCAGCGAACCGGCGACGTTGGGGTCGGCGTAGGCCGTGCGCAGGCCCATCGAGCGTTTGCGCACGCGCTCGAACAGGCGCCACGAGCCGCCGTACAGGTCGTCCGCGGCCACGATGTGGCTGCCGGCATCGAGCAGCTCGAGCACCGTGCCCGTGGCCGCGAGGCCCGAGGAGAAGGCGAAGGCCTGGTCTCCGCCCTCGAGGTCCGCGATGCAGCGCTCGAAGGCGTGGCGCGTCGGGTTCTGGGTGCGTGCGTACTCGTAGCCGGTGTGCACGCCGGGCGAGTGCTGCTTGAACGTCGAGGTGGCGAAGATCGGCGTCATCACGGCGCCGGTCGTGGGGTCGGGCGACTGCCCGGCGTGGATGGAACGCGTGGCGAAACCCGCCTTGCCGTCTTTGCTTGCCATGGAACCTCAGTGTGCCTTGTTGCGCAGGTGGTTGAGCACGTCCATGCGGGTGATCAGGCCGTAGAAGCGGCCCTGGTCCACCACGATGGCGACGTGCCCCTTGTTGAACGTGTCGATCAGCGCGGGCAGCGGAGTCTTCAGCCCGACCGTATCCACGCGCCCGGTCATCGCCGATTGCACCTTGTCCCCGAAACGTGCCGGGTCGCCGCCCGTGGCGGACAGCAGGTCCCATTCGTCCAGGATGCCGACGACCCTGCCGTCCCGCAGCACCGGCAGCTGCGAGATGTCGTAGAGCTTCATGCGCGCGTAGGCCGTCTTGAGCGTGTCTTCGGGCTCGATGGTCACGGTGGCGCGCTCGTCGTGGCGCCGCGTGATGAGGTCGCGCAGGTCACCGTACTGCTCGCGCGCGAGCAGCCCCTGGTCGATCAGCCAGTAGTCGTTGAAGATCTTCGACAGGTACTTGTTGCCGCTGTCGCAGACGAAGGTGACCACGCGCCTGGCGGCCTTCTGCTCGCGACAGTAGCGCAACGCGGCGCCGATGAGGGTGCCCGAGGAGGAGCCTGCCAGGATGCCTTCCCTGCGCAGCAGTTCGCGCACGGTGTCGGCGGACTCCGCGTCGCTGATCGAGTAGGCCTTCTTCACGCGCGAGAAGTCGGCGATCGGCGGAATGAAGTCCTCGCCGATGCCTTCGACGATCCAGCTGCCCGCCTCGCCATACCTGCCCGTGTGCACGTAGTCCGCCAGCACCGAGCCGACCGGGTCCGCCAGCACCATCTCAGTGGCGGGCGAGGTCCTGGCGAAGTAGCGCGACAGGCCGGTGAGCGTGCCCGACGAGCCCACGCCGCAAACCACGGCGTCGACGTCGTGGTCCATCTGCGCCCAGATCTCGGGGCCGGTCGTGGCTTCGTGCGCGAGCGGATTGGCGGGGTTGCCGAACTGGTTCACGAAGTAGCCCCCCGTTTCCTTCGCGATGCGCTCGGCCATGTCCTGGTAATACTCCGGGTGTCCCTTGCCCACGTCCGAGCGCGTCAACCGCACCTCCGCGCCCATCGCCTTCAGGTGGAAGATTTTTTCCCGGCTCATCTTGTCCGGCACCACCAGGATGAGCTTGTACCCCTTGAGTGCGGCCACGAGCGCCAGTCCCAGCCCGGTATTGCCCGCCGTGGCTTCGACGATGGTGCCGCCGGGCGCGAGGCGCCCGTCCTTCTCGGCGGCCTCGATCATGGAGCGCCCGATGCGATCCTTGATCGAGCCCCCCGGGTTCTGGCTTTCCATTTTCAGGAACAGCCGGCAGGGGCCCGCCTGCATGCGGGTGACCTCGACCAGGGGGGTATTGCCGATCAGGTCGAGCACTTGTTGCGCGGGCACGGGGAGCGTCTCCTGGGAAGCCGATTGCAGATGATCGGACACTGCGCGTCGCCAGACGTTTCGCCACGCGCAGCGCGAACGGGCGCCAGTGTAACCCGGTTGCCGCGGCGGTTGCATTCCGCACCACCGGCCCGCCCTGCGGCCCGACATTTGTTGCGTGCGGGGACCGCTGCGCACTGGCGTGATCGCCAGCCCGTCCCTGGTCACGGGCCTGCCCGCCGTCCTGTCGGCGCGGCGGCATTTCACGCGGCAACGGCGCCTCTTCCATCCGCGGCCTGCACCCTTTGCGCCTCCCTGCGCGCGCGAACTGTCGATCCGCGAAGTCGAGGTCCCGGGCGCCGACGGCCTGCGGCTGTTCGTACCGGTGGCCGGGCGCAACGACCTTGAGGTCGACCCGGGTAACTGGACGGCGATCGCGCAATGCCCCCGGCCGGGGCCGGGGCGCGGCCCGACCGTGCACGCCGCGCCAAAAAGGCAGATAATCACGAACGATTCGCATTCACCTGTAATGCCATGCACACCGAGCCCGCCGCAGAAGCCGCTGCCGCCCAACGCGCCTTTCCCCTGAGCCAGGCCGACATCGGCCGCTTTGTCGTGATCCGCGAAATCCGCACCGGCTTCGCGGGAGGTGAGGAGGGCGACGTCGGGCTGCGCCTGCTGGAGCTGGGCTTCATCGAGGGCGAGCGCCTGCGGGTGATCGCCCACGGGCATCCGGGCCGCGAGCCCATCGCCGTGCGCATCGGCAACACCACGTTCGCGCTGCGGCGCTTCGAGGCCGACCACGTCCTCGTGGCGCCGGTGGAAGGGGCCTGAGGTGAGCGATCACGCCCTGCCGCGCGTAGCCCTGCTCGGCAATCCCAATTGCGGCAAGACCGCGCTGTTCAACCTGCTGACCGGCAGCCGCCAGAAGGTGGCGAACTACGCCGGCGTGACCGTCGAGCGCAAGGAAGGCCTGTTCGACGCACCTTCGGGCCAGCGCATCCGCATCCTCGACTTGCCGGGCGCCTACAGCCTCAACGCGCTCAGCCTCGACGAGGTGATCACCCGCGACGTGGTGCTCGGCGTCAAGGAAGGCGAGGCGCGGCCGGACCTCCTGGTCTGCGTCACCGACGCCACCAACCTGCGCCTGAACCTGCGGCTGGTCGTCGAGGCCCGGCGCCTGGGACTGCCGATGGTGCTCGCCCTCAACATGGCGGACGTTGCGCAGCACCGTGGCGTGCGCATCGACCTGGCGGCGCTCGAGCGCGAGCTGGGCATCCCCGTGGTGAGCACCGTGGCCATCCGGCGCGGCGGCGCCGATGCGCTGGTGGCTGCCATCGAGCGCCACCTGCCCGAGCGGTCCGCCGTCGAATCCTCCTGGAAGGCGCCCGACGTGGCGGACGTCGCCGCAACGCAGCGCGAGGTGCGCCGCATCCTGTCGGTCGCGGTCACGGATCCCCCCGCGCAACTGCGCGTGGACGACGCGCTCGACCGCGTGTTCCTGCACCCGGTCTGGGGCTTCGCGATCCTCGCCGCCACCCTGTTCCTGATGTTCCAGGCGGTGTTCAGCTGGGCCAGCCTGCCGATGGACTGGATCAAGGCGGGGATCGAGGGCACCGGCACGGCGCTCACCGAATGGCTGCCCGAAGGCGTCCTGCGCAGCCTGCTGGTCGACGGCATCGTCGCCGGGGCGGGCAGCGTCGTGATCTTCCTGCCGCAGATCCTGATCCTGTTCCTGTTCATCCTCGCCCTGGAGGACTCCGGCTACCTGCCCCGCGCCGCCTTCCTCCTCGACCGGCCGATGAGCACGGTCGGTCTGTCGGGCCGGTCCTTCATCCCGCTGCTGTCGAGCTTCGCGTGCGCGGTGCCCGGCATCATGGCCACGCGCAACATCTCCAGCTGGCGCGACCGCCTGACGACCATCATGATCGCGCCGCTTACCACCTGTTCGGCGCGCCTGCCGGTGTATGCGCTGATCATCGGCGCATTCATCCCGGAGCGAACGGTGCTGGGCTACCTCAACCTGCAGGGCGTCGTGCTGTTCGCGCTCTACGTGGCGGGCATCGCGGCCGCGATGCTGGTGGCCTACGCGATCAAGCTCGCGGCAGGCCGCAAGATCCTGCACCCGCTGATGATGGAGCTGCCCTCCTACCGCTGGCCCAACCTGCGCAACCTGCTGCTGGGCCTGCTGGAACGGGCCAGGATCTTCCTCACCCGCGTGGGCACCATCATCCTGTCGCTGATGATCCTGCTGTGGTTCCTGTCGTCGTTTCCGGCGCCGCCGGCGGATGCGACGGGGCCGGCCATCCAGTACAGCCTCGCGGGCATGCTCGGACGCGGCCTCGAGGTGCTGCTTGCCCCGATCGGCTTCAACTGGCAGATTTCCATCGCGCTCATCCCCGGGCTTGCCGCCCGGGAAGTCGCCGTCGGCGCGCTGGGCACGGTGTATGCGCTCTCCGCCACCGGCGAGGACGTCGCCGCGCAACTCACGCCGATGATCGCCGGGAGCTGGTCGCTCCCTACCGCGTTCTCCCTGCTCGCCTGGTACGTTTTCGCACCGCAGTGCCTGTCGACGCTGTCGATCGTCAAGCGCGAGACGAACTCCTGGCGCTACCCCCTGATCATGGCGGGCTATCTTTTCGCCCTGGCCTACGTCGCGGCCTTCATCACCTATCGCGTCGCGCTCGCGATGACGGGAAGCTGACCCATGCAGGCCGCGATCGTCGCCCTCATCGTCGCCGCCGCGTTCGTCTACGCGGCCTGGATCCTGATGCCCGGGGGGCTGCGCCGCCGGCTGGCGGGCGCGCTGGCGCCGCTCGCGCCGTCCGGGTTGCGCGCAAAACTCGAGCGGGTCGAATCGGGCCGGGAAGCGCCGGGGTGCAGCACGTGCAAGGCCTGCGCGACGGACGAGACGGGCGCGCGCGGCGCCTGGAAGGCGATCGAGTTGCGCCGCCGCTGACGCGGCGCGGGTGGCGCTATGCCGCGGACACCTGGCCGCGGTCGATGGAGTAGACCAGGTCCAGCATGTCCTCGGAGTGCGACAGGTCGGATTCGGTGATCACGATCGAAAGCCCCTGCTGCTTGAGACCCGCGATCACTTCCGCCAGGCGCCGCGCGAGCACCGGCGCCACGCCCTCGAACGGCTCGTCGAGCAGCAGCAGCTTGGTGCCGCACATGAGCGCGCGGGCCAGGGCGACGAGCTTTTGCTGGCCGCCGGAGAGTTGCAGCGCCCTGCGCGAGGCGAACTGCCGCACCTCGGGAATCATCGCGTAGATCGCGGCCAGGCGCTCGCCGGGGTCGGCCACGCCGGCCGACCACGCCGGCATCAGGACGTTCTCCTCGACGGTCAGCTCGGGGACCAGGCGCCGGTCCTCCGGCATGTAGCCGATGCCGCCGCGGGCGCGGCGGTGGGTCGGGGTCTTCGCGAGGGGATTGCCCTCGAACACGATGCTGCCCTGCCTCGGCGGCAGGATGCCCATCACCGCGCGCATGAGCGTGGTCTTGCCCGCGCCGTTGCGGCCGATGAGGCCGACGAACTTGCCGGTGGGCACTTCCATGTTCACGCCGCGCAGGATGCCCACGGCCTGGATGGAAACGTCGAGGCCCTCAATGCGCAGCATGGGGTTCTCCCGTCACGTACCTGCGCACCTCCGGGTCCGACAGCACTTGTGCCGGCTCGCCATCGGCGATGATGCGGCCCTCGTAGAAGGCCAGGATGCGGTGGGTGTAGCGGTTCACGATCTCCATGTCGTGCTCGACGAACAGCACCGTCACGCCCTGGGCGCGCACTGCGTCCATCACCATGTCCATCAGTCCGAACTTCTCGTCGGCGGAGACCCCCGAGGTCGGCTCGTCGAGCAGCAGGATCTTGGGCTTCACGGCCATCGCCATGGCGATGTCGAGCAGCTTGCGCACGCCCTCGGGCAGCACGTTGGCGGGCTTGTCGCGGTAGGCGGCAAGGCCGAAGCGCTCGAGCATCGTCTCCACCGCCTGGGCGGGGGTGCCCTCCAGGTGGCTCGCGTGCGCCCACCTGGCGCCGCCGGAGTAGATGATGCCCACGCCGGCCATCAGGTTGTCGTAGACGGTGAGCGAGCCGAACAGCTGCGGGATCTGGAAGGAGCGGCAGATGCCCATGCGCGTGACCAGCCGCGGGCTGAGTGCGGTGATGTCGCGTCCGTCGAACACGATCGTGCCCGAGGTCGGCTTGAGGTAGCCGGTCACCATGTTGATGAAGGTGGTTTTGCCCGCGCCGTTGCTGCCGATCAGGCCCACGACGCTGTCCTTCTCCACCGCCACGTTGATGTCCGCCGCCGCGGTGACGGCGCCGAAAGTCTTGTTCAGGCCCCTGGCCTCGAGGACGATCGCCATGTCAGGCCGCCTTGCGCCGCAGCTTGCCGAACAGCGACCACAGGCCGCCAGGCAGGAACATGATCACCAGCAGCATGGTGATGCCCAGCGCCATCTGCCAGGTGTTCGGCGAGTATTCATAGGCGAAGCTGCGAATGGTCTCGAATATGAGGGCGCCGAGGAAGGGCGCCAGCACGCTGCCGGTCCCGGCCAGGATGCCGATGAAGACGAACTCCCCGGAGGTCGTCCAGTAGGCCATTTCCGGGTCGATGTGGCCGATGCCCACCGCCGCCAGTGCCCCACCCAGGCCGGCCAGGGCGGCCGAGATCATGTAATTGACGTGGATGACGTTGCGCACCGACGCGCCCATGTATTCCACGCGCAGTTCGTTGTCGCGGATCGCCTCCGCAAGCCGGCCCGTGTGGGAACGCAGGTAGGCGCGCATGCCCAGGGCGCACAGGAAGGCGACGACCACCGTCACGATGAAGGTCGCGTGGCGGCCGTACTCCGTGCCGGCCACGGTGACGCCGAACAGGGTCTTGGCGGAGACGTTGAAACCGTCGGAACTGCCCAGCGCGGAAGTCTTGACGAGCAGGCCGTAGAGGATCATCGAGAAGGCCAGCGACAGCATGGCGAAGAAGATGTCGCGGTACTTGCGCAGCAGCAGGCCGAGCACGGCGGAGGTCGCCAGCGTGACGGCAACGGCCGCGACCAGCATCACCGCCATGTCGGCGACCTTGAAGTGCACGTCGAGCAGGCCGGCGGCGTAGGCGCCCAGGCAGTAGTAGAGGCCGTGGCCGAACGACACCACCCCGGTGCGCATGAGCAGCATCATCCCCAGCACCACGGTGCCGTAGCACAGCGACACGCGCAGCAGGAACATGGCCCAGCCGGGCAGGAAGGGGGTCGCCGCCAGGATGACGGCCAGGACGGCGACGAGCGCCGTGAGGCTGCGATCGGGTTTCATATCTTGCGCGCCTCCTGCAGGCTGAACAGGCCCTTGGGGCGCATGATGAGCACGGCGGCCATGACGAAGTAAATGGCGAACAGGTCGAGCTCGGGCTGGTAGTGGACCGCGGCGGCCCGCACGAGGCCGACCAGCACGGCGGCGAGCGCCGCGCCGGGCAGGCTGCCCAGCCCGCCGATGACGACGACCGCGAAGGCGAGCACGATGGTCTCGGCGCCGATGCCCGGCTGCACCGAGATCATGGGCGCCGTGAGCGCCCCGCCGAAGGCACCGAGCATCGCGCCGACGGTGAACGTGACGAAATAGACCATGCCCACGTTGATGCCCACCGCGGAAGCCATCTCGCGGTCATGGATCACGGCCACCAGCATCTTGCCCTTGCGGGTGCGGGTGAGCACCCAGGTGAGCAGCAGCCCCACGCCGACGGCCGCGCCGAACAGCACCAGGTTGTAGACCGGGTAGGTGAGGTTGCCGACCGTGAAGCTGCCGAGCATGCCGTAGGGCTGTGCCAGGAACAGCGGGTCCACGCCCCAGACCAGCTTGATCATGTCCTCGAGGATCAGGAACACCGCGTACGTCACCAGCACGAGCACGATCTCGTCCTTGCCGTACATGAAGCGCAGCAGTCCGCGCTCGATCACCGGCCCCGCGACGAGGCCGACCAGCACCGCGGCCGCCACCATGGCGGCGTAGCTGCCCAGCGGCGCGTACCCCTGGTCGAGCCAGTAGCCCGCGAGCGAGGCGGCGCTGTACGCGCCGAGCGCGTACAGGCTGCCGTGGGCGATGTTCAGGATTTTCATCACGCCGTAGATGAGCGTGAGGCCCACGGCGATGATGAACAGCCAGGAGGAGTAGATCAGGCCGTCGATGACGACTGCGAGCAGTTGCCCCATTGCCTTGCTTGTTCCTTCAGCGGGTCCGGCCTACCACTTGCCGGGCTTCATGCCGTCCTTGATCCAGTCCAGGCTCTTCTGGCCTTCCGGCGGCTGGATCTGCTCGACCGGGTAGTACTTGACGTTGGTCAGCGTGATCCTGCCGTCGACGGTCCTGGTCACGCCGTAGGCGGTTCCGGTGACGGCTTGGTGGCCCTTGCCCAGCTTCATCATCACCTTGCCGGAGGGCGAGTCGAACGTGGAGTGCTCCATTGCCTTGATGACGGCCTCGGTGTCGGCGCCGCTTTTCGCCTTGGCCTTCTCGAAGGCGGCCTTCAGGCCGAGGAAGGCCATGGCCACGCTGTAGGCCGGGTAGTTGGGCTCGACCTCGCCCCTGGCCTTGTAGATCTGGACCAGCCAGTCCTTGAGTGCGCTCTTGGGCGCGTAGGCGCCGTTGGGGCCGCGCGCGCCGATGATGGTGCCATCGGGGATGTTCCCGGGCAGGCGATGCAGGTAGGGCTCGCCCGCGACCAGGATGAGCTGGCTGCTGGCGAACAGGTTGCGCGGCGTGGCTTGCAGCATGAAGGCCTCGAGGTCGCCACCCCACAGGCTGGAGTGGATGACGTCGGAGCCCGATTGCAGCAGCGCCGAGATCTCGGGGCCGTACTGGCCGGCGCCGAACTTGGGCATCTGCGAGGTCGTGACCTCGACCTTCGGACGCAGCGTGGACATGACGGCGGTGAAATCGGTCCAGGAGTCCTGGCCGTAGGCGTAGTTCTGGTTGATGCCGGCGTAGTTCTTCATGCCCGGCTTGACGTCGAGCAGGTACAGGGCGCCGGCCACCGCGTCCATCGTGGCGTGCGAGCGCGTGCGGAAGACATACTTGTAGCTGGCATCCTCGAAGACGCGCGGCGTGCCGCAATCGAACAGCACGGTCAGCTTCTTGAGCTCCTCCGCGACGGGGGCCACCGCCAGGCAGTCGCCGCTGCCGATGTAGCCGATGACGAAATCGACGTTCTGGCGCTCCACGAGGTTGCGGAACTCGGAGACCTGCTTGGTCGCGCCGCCCGCCTCGTCGATGATGGACAGCTCGACGGGAATGCCGCCGAAGCCCCTGGTCGCGTAGGGGGCTGGCGCCTTGCCGGCATTCAGGGATTCGACGATGGCTTCGGCGGCGATCTTGGCCGGCACGCCGAAGGGGCCTGCGGCCGGGCCCGAAAGGAAGGTTACCAGGCCGATGCGGATCGGCTTGTCCTGCGCCATGGCGGTGGACGGGACGGCGATCGAGGCGGCGCAGAGCAGTGCCGCGAGCAGCCTGAGTGCATGCGGGGTTTTCAGGGCCATGTTCGTTCCTCCTCCTCGGGGTTCTTGTATGTATCAAAAAATAATCCAGCGGGCCGCGCACCTTCGACGCATTCGCGCCTCGCTGGACTGTTCGAGTGTGCCCGGAATCTAGCAGCTTGACTGCCGTCCGGCAAGGAAGCCGGCCGCGGCGCGGGCGGCTCCGGGCGACGCAGTTTCGATGCGCGCCGCGCCGGGAATTCGCGGCGGGTGCCGCGGCTTGCTAGCCCGCGGCGAGGTCGGCCCGGGCGCGGACGATCGCCGCGCGGACCTGGGCGGGCGCGGTGCCGCCGATGTGGTCGCGCGCCGCCATCGAGCCCTCCAGCGACAGCTTCTGCAGCGCGTCCGCCTCGATCAGCGGGGAAAACGACTTCAGTTCGCGCAGCTCAAGCTGCGCGAGGTCGCGCCCCTGTCCGGCGGCATGGCGCACCGCGCGGGCCACCGCCTCGTGCGCCTCGCGAAACGGCAGGCCCTTCTTGACCAGGTAGTCGGCGAGGTCGGTGGCGGTGGCGAAGCCCTCCGCGGCGGCGCGGCGCATCGCCTCCGCGTTCACCGTCACGCCCCGCATCATGTCGGCATAGATCCGCAAGGTCGCGGTCATGGTGTCCACGGTGTCGAATAGCGGCTCCTTGTCCTCCTGGTTGTCCTTGTTGTAGGCGAGCGGCTGGCCCTTCATCAGGGTCAGCAGCGCGACCAGGTGACCGTTCACGCGTCCGGTCTTGCCGCGCACCAGCTCGGGAACGTCAGGGTTCTTCTTCTGCGGCATGATCGAGGAGCCCGTGCAGAAGCGGTCGGCGAGCATCACGAAGCCGAAGCGGGGGTTCATCCACAGGATGAGCTCCTCGGACAGCCGCGACAGGTGGGTCATGGTGAGCGCCGATGCGGCGCAGAACTCGATGGCGAAGTCCCGATCGGAGACCGCGTCGAGCGAGTTCTCGCACACGCCGTCGAAGCCGAGTTCCTGCGCCACCCGTTCCCGGTCGATCGGGTAGGTCGTGCCCGCCAGGGCGGCGGCGCCCAGCGGCAGGCGGTTCAGCCGCGCCCTGCAGTCGGAGAACCGCGACGCGTCGCGCTTGAGCATCTCGTAGTAGGCGAGCAGGTGGTGGGCGAAGCTCACCGGCTGCGCCACCTGCAGGTGCGTGAAGCCCGGCATCAGCGTCTCGACGTTGGCGTTGGCCAGGTCGAGCAGGCTTTCCTGCAGCCCGCGGATCAGCCCGCGGATCTCGTCGCAGGCCCAGCGCAGGTACAGGCGGATGTCGGTGGCCACCTGGTCGTTGCGCGAGCGCCCGGTGTGCAGGCGCTTGCCGGCGTCGCCCACCAGCTCGGTGAGGCGTTTCTCGACGTTCAGGTGCACGTCCTCCTGGTCGATCGACCAGGCGAAGCGGCCGGCGCGGATTTCGGCGAGGATTTGCGTCATGCCGCGCTCGATGTCGGCGAGGTCCGCGGCGCCCAGCACGCCGACGGCGTGCAGCATGCGCGCGTGCGCGAGCGAGCCGGCGATGTCGAATTCGGCCAGGCGCTTGTCGAAATCCACCGAAGCCGTGTAGCGCTTGACCAGCTCGGCCACCGGCTCCTCGAAGCGGCCCGACCAGGCCTTGCCCGCGGCGTGGTGCTCCGCGGCGTCGGTGGAAGTTTCAGCGGGTTGCATTCGGCACCTGCCCTGTTCAGAATGTGCTCGTTAAGCGCCTGTTCTGGCGCGATTTTTGGCCCGTTTGGGACCATGGCCAGTATAAATCAAAACCGATACCCGAACCTCCTGCCGGATTTTCGCAACCTCGGCGTCATGCTGAGGATCATGCTGGCGGCCACGGCCATGTCGCTCGCGGCGGCGGCCGTCCAGGCCTCGACCTGGCCCATGCTGGTGGAGCGCTGGTTCGTCGTCTCGGCGCTGGTGCAGCCGATCGTCCTGCTCTCGCTGGTGGTGCTGGGGCTGTCCACGGCCTGGCTGCACCGCCTCGATTACCCCGTCGCCGCCGCCATGATCGTCCTGCTCGAGCTGCTGGTCGCGGCCGTCGTGGAGTCGGCGACCTATTCGCTGTTCGACCGCGAGGCGGCCGACGTGGTGCGAGCCATGGCCTTCACCGCCGCGGCCACGGGCGTCATGCTCGGCTACTTCAACCTGCGCAGCCGCGCGCTCTCGCCGGCGATCACGGAGGCCCGCCTGCAGGCCCTCCAGGCGCGCATCCGGCCGCATTTCCTTTTCAACAGCATCAACGCGGCGCTCTCGCTCGTGCGCAGCGAGCCGCGCCGCGCGGAGACCGCGCTCGAGGACATGGCCGACCTGTTCCGGGTGCTGATGGCCGACAACCGCGACCTTGCCCCGCTGCAGAACGAGATCGAGCTCTGCCGCCAGTACCTGGACCTCGAGCAGCTGCGCCTGGGAAGCCGCCTGCGCGTCGAGTGGCACGTGGACAACATGCCGGCCGACGCGCTGGTGCCGCCGCTCATCCTGCAGCCGCTGCTCGAGAATGCCGTCTATCATGGCATCGAGCCTTCGATCGAGCCGGGCGTGGTGAGCATCAACATCTACCATGTGCGGGGCGAGGTCCACATGGTGCTGCGCAATCCCTACCGCAGGGAAGGCAGCCATCATTCTGGCAACAAGATGGCGCTTGCCAACATCCGCGAGCGCCTGCACCTGCATTTCGATGCGGAGGCCACGCTCAAGGCGAGCGTTGGCGACCGGCACTACGAGGTGCACATCACGCTTCCCTACGTGAAGGAGAAGGAGCAGTGACCCGCCATCCCCAGGCGCTGCGGGTGGTCGTCACCGACGACGAGGCGCCGGCGCGCAGCCGCATGCGCGACCTGCTGGAGGACTGCGCGGGCGCCTTCCCGATCGAGCTCGTGGGCGAGGCGGCGAGCGGGCGCGAGCTGCTCGCGCTGCTGGAGAAGGAGGAGGCCGACGTGGTGCTGCTCGACATCCGCATGCCGGAGATGGACGGCCTGGAGGTCGCGCAGCACCTGCTCAAGCTGGAGCAGCCGCCCTCGGTGATCTTCACCACGGCCTATGGCGACTATGCCCTGAAGGCCTTCGAGCTGCACGCCGTGGACTACCTGGTCAAACCGATCCGCCTGCGGCGGCTGCACGATGCGCTCACCCGCGCCCGCTCGATCACCCCGCTGCGCCTGGACGTGCTGCAGCAGATATCGCCGGATGCCCGCACGCACCTGTCGATCCAGGAGCGGGGCAAGGTGGTCCTGGTGCCGGTGCGCGACATCCTGTACCTGCGCTCGGAACTGAAGTACGTGACCATCCGCACGGCGGACCGGGAGTACCTGCTGGAGGAATCGCTGTCGCGCCTGGAGCAGGAGTTCGCGGGCCAGTTCGTGCGCATCCACCGCAGCTGCCTGGTGGCCAGGGCGCACGTCGCCGGCTTCGAGAGGGTGGCGGGCGAGGGGGAGGGGCACTGGGTCGTGCTCCTGCAGGGACTCGGCGAGCGCCTCCCGGTGAGCCGCCGCCAGCAGCACATCGTCAGGGAGCTGGGCCGCAACGCCGTGTAGGCGGCGCTGAACCGCGCTGCGTTTTGCCCTATCATCCGCCTTCCCGCCGACCCGTTCGCGAAGGAGTCTCCATGGCTGCAAACCTGGGCATCAAGGAAGCTGACCGCAGGAAGATCGTCGAAGGACTTTCCAGGGTCCTGGCCGACACCTACACGCTGTACCTGAAGACCCACAATTTCCACTGGAACGTCACCGGACCGATGTTCCAGACGCTGCACCTCATGTTCATGACCCAGTACCAGGAAATGTGGACCAACGTGGACCTCATCGCCGAGCGCATCCGCTCGCTGGACGCCCCGGCTCCCGGCACCTATGCGGAGTTCGTCAAGCTTTCCTCCATCAAGGAGACCCGCGGCGTGCCCAGGGCCCAGGACATGATCCGGATCCTGCTCGAAGGCCACGAGACCGTGACGCGCACGGCGCGGGCCGCCTTCCCCGCGGCCGAGAAGGCCAACGACCAGCCCACCATGGACCTGCTCACCCAGCGCATGGACGTGCACGAAAAGACGGCCTGGATGCTGCGCAGCCTGCTGGAGAAGTAAGCCGCCCCCCGACCGGACCCGGCCCCGCCGGGCCCGGCCTTCGCAAACCCGGTCCCGGTGCCATGCCCTTGCCCATCGCGTCGCCCGTCGTCATCGCCACCCGTGAAAGCGCGCTCGCCCTCTGGCAGGCCGGGCACGTGCGCGAGCGGTTGCAGGCGCTGTACCCGGGCCTGGAAGCGCGGCTGCTGGGCCTGACGACCCAGGGTGACCGCATCCTCGACACCTCGCTGTCCAGGATCGGCGGCAAGGGCCTGTTCGTGAAGGAACTGGAGCTTGCCCTCGAATCGGGCGCTGCGGACATCGCCGTGCACTCCATGAAGGACGTGCCGATGAACCTGCCCGAGGGTTTCGCCATCGCCGCCATTACTTCGCGCGAGGATCCGCGCGACGCCTTCGTCTCCAACCGGTACCGCGACCTCGATGAGCTGCCGCCCGGCAGCCGGGTCGGCACGTCGAGCCTGCGCCGGGAGAGCCAGCTGCGCGCGCGCCACCCGCACCTCCAGGTCGATCCCCTGCGGGGAAACGTGCAGACGCGCCTGCGCAAGCTCGACGAGGGTCACTACGCAGCCATCATCCTGGCGGCCGCGGGGCTCAAGCGCCTGGGCCTTGGCGCGCGCATCACCCGCGTGCTCACGCCCGACGAAAGCCTGCCCGCAGTCGGCCAGGGCGCCCTGGGCATCGAGTGCCGCGCGGACCGGTCCGACCTCATCGAGGCGCTCGCCCCGCTCGAGGACCGTTCCACGCGGATGTGCGTGGAGGCCGAACGGGCGCTCAGCCGCGCCCTGGCGGGCAGTTGCACCGTGCCGCTGGGCGGCTACGCGGAACTGGCGGGCGGCCGGATTCGCCTGCGCGGCTTCGTGGCGAGCCCGGACGGACGACGCATGATCGCGGACGAGGTCGATGCCCCGTCGGCTGCCGATCCCGGCGAGGTGGGCATGGCGCTGGCTGAACGGCTGATCGCGCGCGGCGCCAGGGCCCTCCTGGCCGAGCTCGAGGAGGCGCCGCAATGACGGCGGGCACGGGCCGTCCGCTCGAAGGCGTTGGCGTGCTTGTCACGCGACCGGCCCACCAGGCCGCCGGCCTCGCGCAGCGCGTGGCCGATCTCGGCGGCATCCCCATCCTGTTCCCCGGCCTGGCCATCGAGCCGCTCGCCCCGCCGGCCCTGGACCTGTCCGGCGTCGACCTCGCCGTTTTCGTGAGCCCGAACGCCGTCGACCACGCTGTCGCGCCCCTCCTGGCGGCCGGAGGGTTGCCGCCGACGGCCCGGATTGCCGCCGTCGGTTCCGCAACCGCGGCGCGTATCGAAGCCTCCGGCATCCGCACGCCCGGGGCCGCGCCCTTGCTCGTGCCGCACGCCGGTTTCGACAGCGAGGCGCTGCTGGAACACCTGCCTGCGGCAGACGTTGCCGGCCGCCGCGTCCTCATCTTTCGTGGCGAGGGCGGGCGGGCGCTGCTCGGCGAGGCACTGCGCGCCCGGGGCGCGCGCGTCGAGTATGTGCAGACCTACCGGCGCAGGCGCCCGCAAGCCGACCTCGGCGAGCTCGCGCACGACTGGCGCCAGGGGCGCATCGGCGCCACGCTGGCCACCAGCGCGGAGATCGTGACCAACCTGTTCGCGATGGCCGGCGCCGCGGCGCACCTGCTGCGCGGCACGCCCATGTTCGTTCCGCACCCCAAGGTGGCCGCCGCGGCGTTCCACCAGGGCGTGCAGTCCCTGATGGTCGCCGGCAACGGCGATGAAGCGCTTGCGAGCGGCCTGGCGACCTGGTTCGGACGCCTGCGCCCCGAGCCCTCTTCCCAATCCCGCGCCTGAAGACCCGACGCATGGCCGAATCGCCGACCGAACTGCCCGTTCCCCGGATGCCGCCCCCGCCGCGGCGCCGTCCTTCGCTCGCACTCGTGGCGCTGGTCGTGGCGGCCGCGGCCTGCGCGCTGCTCGCCTGGCAGTGGATCGACAGCCGCGAGCGCCTGCGGTCCCTGCAGCAGGAAACCGCGCGCCGCCTGGCCGAGGTCGAGGCCACTTCGCGCGAGACACGCCTGCTCGCCGGGCGTTCGAGCGATGGCGTGCGCGACGTCGAGTCGCGGCTGGGCCAGCTCGAGGCGCGCCTGGTGGAGACCCAGAACCAGCGCCTGGCGCTGGAGGCGCTGTACCGGGAAATGTCGAGCAGCCGCGACGAGTGGACGCTGGCGGAAGTCGAGCAGGCCCTGCTCATCGCCAACCAGCAGCTGCAGCTGGCCGGCAACGTCAAGGCCGCGCTCATCGCGATGGAGACGGCCGACGCCCGGCTTGCCCGCCTCGACCGTCCGCAACTCACGCAGTTGCGGCGCGTGATCAGCCGCGACATCGAGCGCCTGAAGGCGGCGCCGCACGTCGACGTGACCGGCATCGCCCTGCGGCTGGACCGCATCGCCGCCTCGGTGGAGGCGCTGCCGCTGGCGATGGACGGCCGCCCTTCCCGCCAGGAGGCGCCGGCAGGCGAGGTGCCCGCCGGGTTCTGGGCGCGGCTGTGGAAGGAGACCGCGCAGGACCTGCGCGACCTGGTCCGCATCCAGAATTCCCAACGGCCCGAGCCGCCGCTCCTGGCGCCCGCGCAAGCCTACTTCCTGCGTGAGAACCTGAAGGTCCGCCTGCTGGGCGCGCGCCTGGCCCTGCTTGCGCGCGACGAATCCGGCTTTCGCGCCGACCTCAGGACGGCTGCCGAATGGATTGCGCGCTACTACGATGCGGACGACAAGGAGGTGGCGGCTGCCCAGGCCGCCTTGCGGCAGCTCGCCCAATCCGAGGTGAGCATCGACGTACCCGACGTTTCCGCCAGCCTCGAGGCCGCGCGCAGCATCCGGTTCGTGCGCGAGCGGACCTTGCGCTAGGCCATGCGGGCGCTTTCCTGGATCATCGGGCTCGCCGCGGTTGCCGTGGCCCTGGTGCTGGTCGCCCGCTACAACCAGGGCTATGTCCTGGTCGTGCTGCCGCCGTGGCGCATCGAGCTGTCCCTGAATTTTGCGCTGCTCGTCGCCGGTCTTTGCTTCGTCGGCCTCTACGTCGTGGCGCGCACCGTGATGGTCGCCATCGGCATGCCCGCCCGGGTGCGCGAGTTCCAGGCCCGGCGCTCGCAGGCGCGCGCGCACCAGGCGTTCACCGAAGCGCTGGTGAACTATTTCGAGGGTCGCTTCGGGCGCGCCGAGAAGGCCGCGGCGGCCGCCATGAAGGCCGGCGTGTCGCCGGCGCTTTCCGCGGTGCTGGCCGCGCGCGCCGCCCATGGCATGCGCGCCTTCTCGGCGCGGGACGGGTACCTGGCCAGGGTGGCAAGCCCGGACCCGAAGCAGGACAGCATGCGGCTCATCGCGCAAACGGAGATGCTGCTCGAGGAGCGCCGCTACCACGATGCGCTCGACGTCCTCAGGCAGATGCCGGAGAAGCACACCGCCGCGCTGCGCCTGGAGCTGCGCGCCCAGCAGATGGCGAAGAACTGGGACCGGGTGCTGGCGCTCATCCCGCAACTGGACAAGCGCAAGGTCTTCGAGCGCCCCGTGGTCGCGCAATTGCGCCGCCAGGCGATCATCGAGACCCTCAAGGTCAAGGCGCTCGACGTGAAGGCGCTGCGCGAGTTCTGGGAGCGGCTGCCGGAGGACGAGCGCCTGGAGTCCCGCATCGCCGCCACCGCGGTGACCGGCTTCATGGAACTGGGCGCCTGCGACGAGGCGCGCCGCATCATCGAACAGAGCGTGACCCGGGCCTGGGACCCGGGCCTCATCGCGCTCTATTCCGAGTGCCTCGGCGCGGACGTGCGCCTGCGGCTCGAGCACGCCGAGCAGTGGCTGGCGCAGCATCCCAGGGACGCGGTGCTGCTGCTCACCCTGGGGCGGCTGTGCGCGCACGAGGGCTTGTGGGGCAAGGCGCGCAGCTACCTCGACGCGAGCCTGTCCATCGAGTCGACCCATTCGGCCCACCTGGAGCTTGCCCGCCTGCTCGAGCGCGACGGCAAGGCGGAGCAGGCGGCCCGGCACTACCAGCAGGCCCTCGACGTGACGCTGGAGCAGCTGCGCCAGCACGCGGGCGGCCGCCGGCGGCCGGTGCTCTGAACCCGCACCGCGCCGGTGCCGGCCGCCGGCGGGGCGCGCGCCTGGAATTCCGCGCCCCGCCGGCGTGTCCAGCAACGACAGGCGGCTACAATGATGGGCGCAGGCCTTGCTTGCGCCATCCCGGACTGTCGCCACCCCTCCCGCGCCGACCATGAACGCCCCCGTACAAGCCTCCGGTACGACCGACAAGGAACAGCCGCTGCGCGAGGACATCCGCCTGCTCGGCCGCATCCTCGGCGACACGCTGCGCGAGCAGGAGGGCGACGGCGTGTTCGACCTCATCGAGCGGACCCGGCAGAACGCGATCCGCTTCCGCCGCGACCGCGACCCCGAAGCCAAGCGGGAACTCGAGGAGACGCTCAACAGGCTCGACCCGGTGCGCACCATCGCCGTGGTCCGCGCCTTCAGCTATTTCTCCCAGCTGGCCAACATCGCGGAAGACCAGCACCACAACCGCCGCCGCCGCGCCCACCTGATCGCCGGGTCGCCGCCGCAGGAGGGCAGCGTCGCGCTCGCCCTTGCCCGCGCTGCGGAGGAGGGCGTCGGCGCGGACGAGATTGCCGCCTTCTTTCGCTCGGCCGTGATTTCGCCGGTGCTGACGGCCCACCCCACGGAAGTCCAGCGCAAGTCCATCCTCGATTGCCAGCTGGAGATCGCGCGCCTGCTCACCGAACGCGACCGCCAGCAGCTCACTCCCGAGGAGCTGGTCCACAACGAGGACGCCCTGCGCCGCGTGGTGATGACCCTCTGGCAGACGCGCATCCTGCGCGAGATGCAGCTCAAGGTTTCGGACGAGATCGAGAACGGCCTGTCCTATTACCGCTACACCTTCCTGCACCAGCTGCCGCGGCTCTACGCCGAGATCGAGGACCTGGTGGTCGCCAGGGGCATGCGGGCGCCCGCGGGCAACTTCATCCGGCTCGGCAGCTGGATCGGCGGCGACCGCGACGGCAACCCCTTCGTCGACCACGAGGTCATGCGCATGGCGATGAGCCGCCACTGCGGGACCGCCCTGGATTTCTACTTCGAGGAAGTGCACCGCCTGGGTGGCGAGCTGTCGCAGTCGGTGCGCATCGTCGAGACCACGCCCGAGCTCGACGCGCTGGCGGCGCGCTCGCCCGACACGTCGGAACACCGCCGCGACGAGCCTTACCGGCGCGCGCTCACCGGCATCTACGCCCGGCTCGCCGCGACCTCGCGCAAGCTCGACCACGGGGCGCCCGGGCGCCGGGCGGTGGCCGATGCGCCGCCGTACGAGGACAGCGCGGAATTCGTCCGCGACCTTGCCATCCTCGCGGATTCCCTCGCGGCCAACGGCTCGCGCCGGGTGGCCACGGGGCGGCTGCGCGGATTGCGGCGCGCCGCGGAGGTCTTCGGCTTCCACCTGGCACCCCTGGACATGCGCCAGCACAGCGGCGTCCACGAGGGCGTGGTGGCGGAACTGTTCTCCCTGGGCGCGCGCAAGCACGGCTACGGCGCCATGGACGAGGCGCTGCGGCGCGCCTGGCTGCTGGAGGAACTGCAGCTGCCCCGGCTGCTGCGCTCGCCGTACCTTTCCTACAGCGAGGCCGCCGTGAAGGAGATGGCGATCCTCGACGCCGCCGCCGGGCTGCAGCGCCGCTATGGCAGGCAGGCCCTGCCCAACTACATCATCTCCAAGGCCGACGCGGTGAGCGACCTGCTCGAGGTCGCCCTGCTGTGCAAGGAAGCAGGGCTGCTGATGCCCGGCGAGAAGCCGCGCCTGGACATCAACATCATCCCGCTGTTCGAGACCATCGGCGACCTGCGCGGCTGCGGGCCCATCATGGACGACCTGTTCTCGGTGCCCTACTACCGGCAGCTGCTCGCGAGCCGGGACAACGTGCAGGAGGTCATGCTCGGCTATTCCGACAGCAACAAGGACGGCGGCTTCCTCACGGCGAACTGGGAGCTCTACAAGGCCGAAGTGGAGCTGGTGCAGGTGTTCGCGAAGCATGGCATCGGCCTGCGCCTGTTCCACGGCCGCGGCGGATCGGTCGGTCGCGGCGGTGGCCCGAGCTACCAGGCCATCCTTGCGCAGCCGCCGGGAAGCGTGGCCGGGCAGATCCGGATCACCGAGCAGGGCGAGGTGATCTCGAGCAAGTACTCGGACCCCGACATCGGGCGCCGCAACCTGGAAACGCTCGTGGCCGCCACGATGGAGGCCACGCTGCTCGCCTCCGGGCGCGGCCCGGCGCGCCCGCCCCACGTCGAGGTGATGGAGGAGATGAGCGCCACGGCGCTGGCGGCCTACCGCAGCCTGGTGTACGAGACGCCGGGCTTCGTGCAGTTTTTCCGCACCGCGACGCCGATCGGCGAGATCGCCGACCTCAATGTCGGCAGCCGGCCCGCCTCGCGCAAGAAGTCGGATGCGATCGAGGACCTGCGCGCGATCCCATGGGTGTTCTCCTGGTCGTTGTCGCGCATCATGCTGCCGGGCTGGTACGGCTTCGGCGCGGCGGTGGACGCGCTGCTCGCCAGGCGGGGCGAGGCGGGGCTCGGGCTGCTGCGGGAGATGTACCGCGAATGGCCCTTCTTCCGGGCGCTGCTGTCCAACATGGACATGCTGCTCGCCAAGAGCGACATGAGCATCGCGTCGCGCTACGCGGAGCTGGTCGCGGACGTGCCGCTGCGCGAAGGCATCTTCGGCCGCATCCAGGCCGAGTGGCAGCAGACGGTGCGCCACCTGCTGGCGATCACCGGGCAGGCGCAGCTGCTGGAGTCGAACCCCGCGCTCTCCCGCTCGCTGCGCAACCGCTCGCCCTACATCGATCCCCTGAACCACCTCCAGGTGGAACTGCTGCGGCGCTATCGCGCCGGCGAGAACCACGAGCGCACCAAGCGCGCCATCCTGCTGACGATCAACGGCATCGCCGCGGGGCTGCGCAACAGCGGCTAGGGCGCGGCGCCGGCCTCAGGCCGGCTTGGGGTCGACAGAGGGCGTGAAGGCGTCGGAGAAGAACTCGTCCTCGGGCAGCTTGCAGGCCGAGGTGAAATCACGGTGTGCCGATTCGACGACCACGGGCGCGCCGCAGGCGTACACCTGGTAGCCGGACAGGTCGGGGAAATCCTCCATGACCGCACGGTGCACGAAGCCGGTGCGTCCCGACCAGGCGTCCTCGGGCAGGGCGTCGGAGATGACCGGGATGAAACTGAAGTTGTCGTGCTCCGCCTGCCAGCGCGCCGCCAGTTCCGTCATGTAGATGTCGCCGGGACGGCGACCGCCCCAGTACAGCACCATCTGCCGCGTCGTGCCCAGGTGCAAGGCATGCTCGATGATGCTCTTGATGGGCGCAAACCCCGTGCCGCTCGCCACGAAGATCATGGGCTTGTCCGAGTCCTCGCGCAGGAAGAACGTGCCGAGGGGGCCCTCGAAGCGCAGGATGTCCTTTTCCTTCATCCGGTTGAACACATATTCGGTGAAGGCGCCGTTGGCCATGTTGCGCACGTGCAGTTCGATGAACTCGTCGTCGTGCGGCGGGTTGCCCATCGAGTAGGAGCGCCGCTTGCCGTCCTTCATGAGGATGTCGATGTACTGCCCGGCCAGGAACTGCAGGCGTTCGTTGGCCGGCAGCTTCAGCTTCAGCACCACGACGTCGGCCGCGACCTTGCGGATCTCCTGCACGCGGCAGGGCAGCTTGCGGATCTGCAGCTCGCCCACGCCGCTGATCTCGCGCGCCTCGATCGCCAGGTCGGTGAGCGGACGCGCCTGGCAGAACAAGGCCATGCCGTTCTTCTTCTCGATCTCGGTCAGGACGTGGGGCTGCGAGTGCCCGTAGTCGACGCTGCCTTCCAGGATCCTGCCCTTGCATGAGCCGCAGGCGCCGTTGCGGCATCCGTAGGGCAGGGTGATGCCTTCGCGCAGCGCCGCGCCCAGCACGGTTTCGCCCTCCCCGACGGTGAAGGCATGGTTGCTCGGCTTGATCGTGACCTGGTGGGACATGGATTCCTACCCGCGCCTGCCGGTGCGGCCGGTGGCGCCGGGGTAAAATGCGCGCATGAGGCGTTTGCTGATCGTCGGTTGCGGTGACGTGGGGTTGCGCACGGCACGGGCCCTGCGCGGCCGCTGGCGCGTCTATGCGCTCGTGCGTTCCGGCGGGCGGCACGCGCAATTGCGCAGCACCGGCATCATTCCCGTCGCGGGCGATCTGGACGAGCCGGAATCGCTGGGGCGTCTCGGCGGGCTCGCGCAGGATGTCGTGCATCTTGCCCCGCCGCCCGGTGAGGGCATTCGCGATGCGCGCACCGCCAACCTGCTCAGGGCGCTTGCAAAGGGCGGCAGTCTACCACAGCGACTTGTGTACATCAGCACGAGCGGCGTCTATGGCGATTGCGGCGGCGCCGTGGTCGACGAGACCCGGGGCGTGCGGCCGGGCAATGACCGCGCGCGCCGGCGGGTGGACGCCGAGCGCCGCCTGCGCGCATGGGGCGTGGAGCACAACGTGCAGGTCAGCATCCTGCGCGTTCCCGGGA
Source organism: Burkholderiales bacterium (assembly GCA_035549715.1). Lineage (GTDB taxonomy): Bacteria > Pseudomonadota > Gammaproteobacteria > Burkholderiales > JACQAP01 > JACQAP01. The sequence continues at coordinate 7,601 of DASZQJ010000056.1, read as the reverse complement.
TCTACGCCGAGGAGCGCCTGCCGCTTGAGCGCCTGAAGGCCGGCACGCCGGCCCTGCTGCCCGAGCACGACCCTTACACCAACCACATCCATGCCGACGACCTGGCGCGCATCGTGATCGCCGCGCTGGGCCGTGGCCGGGCCGGTCGCGCGTACAACGCGTCCGACGACAGCTGGATGAAGATGGGCGATTACTTCGACCTGGTCGCCGACGAATTCGGCCTGCCGCACCCGCCGCGCATCTCATGGGAAGCCGCACAGCGGACGATGCCGGCAACGCTGCTGTCGTTCATGCGCGAGTCGCGGCGCCTCGCCAACCGGCGGCTCAAGAAGGAGTTGCGCGTCAGCCTGCGCTATCCCTCGGTCGTCCAGGGCGTATCCGCCGCGCGCCACCGTCGCGGCGCGCTGGCGTGAGCAGGATGGCGCCTGCGCCCGGCGCGACCACCGCCCCGGCGACCGGCGTGATCGTGGTGCTGACCAACCTCCCCGACCGTGCGGCGGCGATGCGCCTCGCCGACGCCCTCGTCGAGCGCCGCCTCGCCGCTTGCGTCAGCATTCTTGCCGGATGCGAATCCGTCTACCGCTGGAAGGGCGCGGTCGAGCGGGCGTCCGAGGTGCCCGTGCTCATCAAGTCGACCGCCGATGCGTGGCCGGCGCTCGAGCAGGCGATCCTGAAGCTGCATCCCTACGAACTTCCCGAGATCCTGGGGCTTCCCGTGGCGACCGGGCTCGAGGCCTACCTCGGCTGGGTCGCGGCCGAAGCGCCGCCGCGGAACGCCCCGTGAGCCCGCGATTGCTCCTTGCCGCGCTGGCGATGTCGGCGTGCGCGCCGTGGGCGTCCGCGGCCGACCTGCTCGGCCCCGAGCAGGCATTCCGCCCTTCGGCCCGGCTGGTCGAGCCGGCGCTGGTGGAAATCCGCTACGACATTGCAGACGGCTATTACCTTTACCGCGACAAGTTCGCGTTCCGGCTGGGCGGAAGCGCCGCGGGGCTGGGCAAGCCGGAGATTCCCCGCGGCAAGGTCAAGCGGGACGAATTCTTCGGTACGGTGGAAACGTTCCGCGGGCACGTCGTGATTCGCGTGCCGCTCGCGCAGGCGGCGCAAGGCGTGGTCGCGCTCGAGGCCGTTTCCCAGGGATGCGCGGACGTGGGTATCTGCTATCCGCCACAGGCCCAGGCGCTGCGGGTTGCCGCCGCGGGCGGATCCAGCCTTCCCGTTCAGCAGGCGCCGCGAAAGTCCGGCGCCAGCCTGCTGGCGCAGCTCGAGCAGGCGCCAAGGCCGGCGCCGCCATCCCCGGCCGACGGCGACTTCCTCCCCGTCGACCAGGCCTTCAAGGTCGAGGCGCGCATGCCCGACGCACGCACCGTGGTCGTCCGCTTCAGCCCGGCGCAGGGTTACTACCTTTATCGCGACAAGTTGACCTTCGCGGTCGACGCTGCCGCGGCGATCGAGTCCATGCAGCTGCCGCCGGGCGAGGTCAAGAAGGACCCCAATTTCGGCGATACCGAGGTCTTCCACCAGGGCTTCCAGGCCGTGCTCCGGCTCAAGGCCTCGCAGGATGGCAAGCCCTTCGCGCTCACCGTCGGGTACCAGGGATGCAGCGAGAAGGGGCTGTGCTACCCGCCTGAGAAAAAGACCTTCCCCCTGGCCTTCCGGGTGGCCGGTTCCGGCGCGCCGGCGGGTGGGCCGCCAGCGGGCGCGACGACGCCTGCGGCGGGCGACGTGCAGTCTTCCGCGCTCGCCGACGATGCCCGCATCGCCACCCTGCTCGGCAGCGGCAGCTTCTGGCTGGTCATCGCCAGCTTCCTCGGCTTTGGCCTGCTGCTCTCGCTGACCCCCTGCATGTGGCCGATGATTCCCATCCTCTCCGGGATCATCGCCGGGCAGGGCGTGACCGTGACGCGGGCACGCGGCCTGCTGCTGTCTTCCGTTTACGTGCTGGGCATGGCCCTCGCGTACGCGATCGCCGGCGTGGCGGCCGGGATGACGGGCACGCTGCTCTCCAGCGCGTTGCAGAATCCATGGGTGCTCGGGGCGTTTGCCCTGGTATTCGTGCTGCTGGCGCTGTCGATGTTCGGGCTGTACGAGCTGCAGTTGCCCGCCTCCTGGCAGGGCAGGCTGTCCATGACCAGCAATCGCATGCAGGGCGGCAGGCTGGCGGGGGTGTTCGCGATGGGCGTGCTGTCGGCCGTCATCGTGGGGCCGTGCGTGGCGGCCCCGCTTGCGGGGGCCCTGCTCTACATCAGCCAGTCGCGAGATGTGCTGCTCGGCGGCTCCGCCCTGTTCGCGATGGCGGTCGGGATGGGCATTCCGCTGCTGGCGATCGGCACCTCCGCGGGGGCGCTGCTGCCTCGGGCCGGGGCCTGGATGGCCTCCGTCAAGACGGTGTTCGGCGTGTTGCTGCTTGCCACCGCCATCTGGATCCTGTCTTCGGTGATCTCCCCTGCAATGCAGATGCTGATGTGGGGCGCCCTGCTCGTGGTCTGTGCCGTCTACCTGCGGGCCATCGACGCCCTGCCGCCCGGAGCCGGCGGCTGGCGCATGCTGGGCAAGGGTTTCGGGTTGCTGGCCCTGCTGCTGGGCGTCGTGATGCTGGTTGGGGCCGCGGGCGGGGGCCGCGACGTGCTGCGCCCGCTGTCGGGACTGTTCGCCGGGGGCGCCGCGGCCCCGGCTTCTGCGCCGACCGCGTTCGCGCGCATCGCCTCCGTGGCCGAACTCGATGCCGCCGTTGCCGGGGCGGGCAGGCCGGTCATGCTCGACTTCTACGCAGACTGGTGCGTCTCGTGCAAGGAAATGGAGCACTTCACCTTTCGCGATGAAGGGGTGCGCCGGCGCTTCGATTCGATGCTCCTGCTGCAGGCGGATGTCACCGCGAACAGCGACCAGGACAAGGCCCTGCTGGCGCGATTCGGCCTGTTCGGGCCGCCCGGCATCATCTTTTTCGACCGCCAGGGGCGGGAGATCCGGGATATCCGCGTCATCGGCTTCCAGCCTGCCGAGCGCTTCAAGGCCGCGCTTGACGCCGTGCTCGCCCGATGAACAAGCCCACCCGTCATTGGCTGTTCGTCGCCGTCGCCATTGCCGCCCTCGTCGGCGGCTATGTCCTGCATGCCACCACCGGCCGGGGGGCCATCGACATCCGGCCGCTGATGGCCGTGCCGATGCCGGACCTGGAGGGCAAATCACGCAGGGTCGGCGATTGGGCCGGCAAGATTCTGGTCGTGAACTTCTGGGCAACCTGGTGCCCGCCCTGCCTCAAAGAGATCCCGGAATTCGTCCGAATGCAGGAAAAGCTGGCCGCCCAGGGTGTGCAATTCATCGGTATCGCCGCCGATCAACCGGAAAAAGTCCGGGAATTTGCCGCTAAAATGCAAATCAACTATCCGGTGCTCCTGGGTGAGATGGACGTCATCGAGATCGCCAGGCTGGCGGGCAACGAGGTCGGAGGCCTACCGTTCACCGTGATCCTCGACCGCCGTGGCCACTGGGTACGCTCCGAATCCGGGGCGCTGGACGAGCCCCGCCTGACCGAAATCCTCACCCCCTTGCTCTAAGATCTCCCCGAATGTGGCGGGGAAATCGCCTCGAATGTCGCCGATCTTGCGCCGATATTCGCTGAATCGATTGCCGGATCTCCTGGCACTCCGCATGTCGGCAGCGGTTGCCGTATCCTCCGGACGCAAAGCGACCCCAACCCCTTGCAGGAACAGGCACAAGTTGTTAAATCTTCGCTAAATCTGGACAACTTCCGCGAAATTGCGGCAAACTTGCCGCCACTCAAATTCGTCGAAGGGCGGGCAAGTGGCGTCTTCGGCCCCAATGAAGATCAAGCGGGTCCTCGTACTGCACGGCCCGAATCTCAACCTGCTGGGAACGCGCGAGCCGCAGATCTATGGCCGCGAGACCCTGGCGGACATCAACCGGCGGCTGGCGGCGCGGGCTTCGGCTGCCGGCGCGAAGCTGGAAGCCTTCCAGAGTAATTCGGAGGCGGCGCTCATCGACCGCGTCCAGCAGTGCCGGACCGACAAGACGGATTTCATCCTCATCAATCCGGCGGCGTTCACCCATACCAGCGTTGCCCTGCGCGACGCGCTGGCGGCCGTGGCGAGGCCCTTCATCGAAGTGCATCTGTCCAACGTCCACGCCCGCGAGGCGTTCCGCCGGCACTCGTACTTCAGTGACCAGGCGGTGGGCGTGATCTGCGGCCTCGGCTCCAGGGGATACGACTACGCGCTCGAGTACGCGCTCGGCACCCCCCTGGCCAAGGCCCCCACGAAATAAGAACCCGAGCAACGGGAGCGGCAATCCATGGACCTACGAAAACTCAAGAAGCTCATCGACCTGGTTCAGGAATCGGGCATCGCCGAGCTGGAGATCACCGAAGGCGAGGAAAAGGTGCGCATCAATCGCACCGGCAGTGCGGCAATGGTTGGCGCGGCGCAATCGGTCCCCATGATGACCCCGGCGCCTGCCCCGGCCGCCCCCGCTGCGCTCCCCGCGGCCGCAGCGGAGGCACCGGCCGCGCCCGAAGGCCACGTGGTCAGGTCGCCCATGGTAGGCACCTTCTACCGGTCCTCGTCCCCGGGGGCAAAGGCCTTCGTCGAGATGGGGCAGTCGGTCAATGCCGGTGACACGCTTTGCATCATCGAAGCCATGAAGCTGCTCAACGAGATCGAAGCCGACCAGGGCGGATCCATCAAGGCCATCCTGGTGGAGAACGGACAGCCGGTCGAGTACGGCCAGCCGCTGTTCATTATCGGCTGATCCTTCTCGGCCGCTGACGCCGGCCGCCCCTTCCGGAACCCCGATGTTCGAGAAAATCCTCATTGCCAACCGCGGTGAAATCGCCCTGCGCGTGCAGCGCGCCTGCCGCGAGCTGGGCATCAAGACGGTCGCCGTGCACTCCATGGCCGATGCCGAGGCCAAGTACGTCCGGCTCGCCGACGAATCGGTGTGCATCGGCCCGGCCTCGTCGGCCGACAGCTACCTCAACATCCCGGCCATCATCAGCGCCGCGGAGGTGACCGACGCCGAGGCGATTCATCCCGGCTACGGCTTCCTGTCCGAAAACGCGGATTTCGCCGAGCGCGTCGAGAAAAGCGGTTTCGTCTTCATCGGTCCGCGGCCCGAGACGATCCGGCTCATGGGCGACAAGGTCAGCGCCAAGAACGCCATGATCAAGGCCGGCGTGCCCGTGGTGCCCGGCAGCGACGGTGCCCTGCCGGAGGAGTCGCAGGAGATCGTCAAGATCGCGCGCAAGATCGGCTATCCGGTGATCATCAAGGCGGCGGGCGGGGGCGGCGGGCGCGGCATGCGCGTGGTGCACACCGAGGCCGCGCTCATCAACGCGGTGACGATGACGCGCCAGGAGGCCAAGACGGCCTTCGGCAATCCGACGGTGTACATGGAGAAATTCCTGGAGACCCCGCGCCACGTCGAGATCCAGGTGCTCGCCGACGAGCACCGCAACGCCATCTACCTCGGCGACCGCGACTGCTCGATGCAGCGCCGCCACCAGAAGGTCATCGAGGAGGCGCCGGCGCCGCAGATCCCGCTCAAGGAGCGCATCCGGGTGGGCGAACGCTGCGCGGAGGCCTGCCGCAAGATCGGTTACCGGGGCGCGGGCACCTTCGAGTTCCTCTACGAGAAGGGCGAGTTCTACTTCATCGAGATGAATACCCGTGTCCAGGTCGAGCACCCGGTCACCGAGATGATCACCGGAATCGACATCGTGCAGACCCAGATCCGGGTCGCCGCCGGCGAGAAGCTCCCGGTGCGCCAGAAGGATGTCGCCTTCCGCGGCCATGCCATCGAGTGCCGCATCAACGCCGAGCACCCGTACAAGTTCACGCCCTCGCCGGGGCGCATCACGTCCTGGCACGTGCCCGGCGGCCCGGGCATCCGCGTCGACTCCCACGTGTACCAGAACTACTTCGTCCCGCCCTACTACGATTCGCTGATCGCCAAGTTGATCGCTTACGGCGACACCCGCGAGCAGGCCATCGCGCGGATGCGCATCGCGCTGTCCGAGATGATCGTGGAAGGCATCCAGACCAACCTGCCCCTGCACCAGGAGCTGATGCTCGACACCTCGTTCATGCGCGGCGGCACCAGCATCCACTACCTCGAAGAGAAGCTCTCGAAGTACAACAAGGCGGAATAGCGCGGACGCGGCACCATGTGGCTTGCGCTGGAACTCGAGGTCGATGCCGCCCAGGTCGCCGCGCTCTCCGACGCCCTGATCGAGGAAGGCGCGCTTTCGGTGGACGTCACCGACGCCAATGCCGGCACGGCCGCCGAGACCCCCGTCTACCGCGAGCCGGGCGAAGCCTTCGACCTCGCGTTCGGCGCCAACCGGCTGGTTGCGCTGTTCGACCCGCAAGTCGATCCCGCCGCCGCCCTGGGGCAGGCCTGCCAGCGGGCCGGGCTGCCCGCGCCGTCCGCGCACCGGATTTCTCCCGTGCAGGAGCAGGACTGGGTCCGCCTGACGCAAAGCCAGTTCGCCCCGATCCGTGTCTCCGAACGCGTCTGGATCGTGCCCAGCTGGCATGCGGCGCCGGACGCGGCCGCGATCAACCTCGTGCTGGACCCCGGGCTGGCGTTCGGCACGGGAAGCCATCCGACCACGCAACTTTGCCTCGACTGGCTCGACCGGCACCTCGAGGCGGGCAGCAGCGTCATCGATTACGGTTGCGGGTCGGGCATCCTGGCGATCGCGGCCGAGCGCCTGGGAGCCGGCAGGGTCATCGGCGTGGACATCGATCCGCAGGCGATCGTCGCCAGCCGCTACAATGCGCAGCGTAACCAGTGCAATGCGCAGTTTTTCGATGCGTCGACCGCGCGGCCGCAGCCCGCCGACGTGGTCCTCGCCAACATCCTGGCGAACCCGCTGCGGGTACTGGCCCCGCTGCTCGCCGATCTCGTCCTTCCGGGTGGCCGGATCGTCCTCTCCGGCATCCTGGGCGAACAGTCCACGGAGGTGGCCGGTCGCTATGCGCCATGGTTCGACCTCGATCCGTTCGAGATGCGCGAGGGCTGGGCGCGCATCAGCGGCCGGCGGCGCGCCTAGGCCCTCCCGGAGCCACCGCGCCCGGCCTGCATGAACCTCTATACCTGCTGCCCCAGGTGCCAGACCACCTTCCGGGTCGGCACGCCGCAATTGCAGGCCTCGGGCGGCCGGGTGCGCTGCGGATTCTGCAGCGAGGTATTCGACGCCTTCGCGTCGCTTACGGCGCAGGAACCCCGTGCTGCCGCGGCCCCTGCCGCGACTGCGGGGGAGAAGACGCCTGCCAGCGCCAGCCCGGAGCCGCAAGCGGCCGCCGTCCGGGCCGATCCCGCCGCGAGCCTGTACGAATGGGAGTTCCGCATGCCGGCGCCGCCGCGGCGCACCGGCCTCTGGATCGCGCTCTCGCTGCTGATGGTCGCCGTGGCGGCGCTGCAGGCACTGTATGCGTTCCGCGCGGAACTCTCGGTGGCCCTGCCCCAGACACGCGCCGCGTGGCTGCGCTTGTGCGCCGGACTGGGCTGCGCCATGACGCCGCCCGCGTTTTCCTCCTACCTGAACATCGAAGCCTCGGACCTCAAGGCAGTCGACACCGGGG
>DASZQJ010000055.1:0-42598 GCA_035549715.1 Burkholderiales bacterium | reverse complement strand
TGTTCAACGCGCGCGGCGGGCTGCCCGGCGGCAAGAAGATCGAGATCGTCGCCTTCGACAACAAGAACACGCCGCAGGAAACCCTGATCCTGCTCAAGCAGGCGACCGACCAGGACATCCGCTACGTCATGGCCACCGTTTCCAGCGTCGCGCACGCCCTCAACGATGCCCTCGTCAAGCACAACCAGCGCAATCCCGACAAGGTCGTGCTGTTCCTGGACTACAACGCGCTGGACCCGGCGCTCACGGAAGACAGGTGCAGCTTCTGGCACTTCCGCTTCGAGACCCACTCCGGCATGCTCGTCAACGCGATCACGGACTACCTCGCGAAGCAGAAGTCGATCCGCAAGGTCTACCTGTTCAACCAGGACTACGCCCATGGGCACGCGGTGTCGAAGTCGTCGCGCGAATACCTGGCGGCGAAGCGCCCCGACATCGAGATCGTGGGCGATGACCTGATCCCGCTGTCCAAGGTGAAGGATTTCGCGCCCTACGTGGCGAAGATCCGCGCCGCCGGGGCGGATGCGGTGCTCACGGGCAACTGGGGCAACGACCTCTCGCTGCTGGTGAAGGCGAGCGCGGAGGCCGGGCTCAAGGCCGAATACTTCACCATCCTCGGCAAGCTGCCCGGCACCTGGGTGACGGCCGGCCCGGCGGGCGCGGGCCGCATGAAGACGGTGGATGCCTGGCACATCAACGCCGCCGACGCCGGATGGGAGAAGGCGCTGGTCGAGGCGCGCCGGAAATACGACGCGTCGTCGAACGTCGATTACCTCACGGCGTTTCGCGTCGTCGAGATGATGGGCGCGGCGATCGCCAGGGCCGGCTCGGACGATCCGATGAAGGTGGCCTACGCGCTGGAGGGCATGCACTACGCCGGCCCCACCGGGGACTCCTGGATCCGCGCGGAAGACCACCAGATGATCGCCCCGATGTACGTCCTGAGCCTCGCGAAGCAGGGGCAGGCCGGCGTCAAGCACGACGTCGACAACACCGGATTCGGCTGGAAGACCGAGGCGCTGATCCAGGCGAAGGACATCGTGCCGGAGATGAAATGCAGGATGGAGCGCCCGCGCGGCTGATGCGCCGCGCGCGGCTGGCCGCCCTGCTCGCGGCCGCGGCGCTGCAGCCGGGCTGCGCATCGCTGCCCGGGCCCGGCACGGCGACGACGTCGCAGGGCACCTTCGACTACGCCGTGGCGGGGCAGGGCAGCCCGGCGGTGGTGCTGGAAGCGGGACTGGGCGACGGCAAGCAGACGTGGAAACCGGTCTTTGCCGAACTGGCCAGGACGACACGGGTCTTCGCCTACGATCGCGCCGGCTACGGCGCCAGCCGCTCCGCCGCGAAGGACCGCTCCGGCCGGCAGGTCGTCGCGGAACTGCACGAGCTGCTGCGCGCGGCCGGCGTCGCGCCGCCCTATGTCGTGGTCGGCCATTCGCTGGGCGGCACCTATGCGATCCAGTTCGCCCAGGCTTATCCCGGGGAAGTGGCCGGGGCGGTGCTCATCGACGCGCGTCCCGCGGACTTCGGCGAGCGCTGCCATGCCGCCGAGGCCTTCATCTGCGAGCCGCCGCGCGCGCTGGTCAGCCTGATCGGCGGCGGCGCGCCCGGGGAGTACGATGCCGTGCCGGAGACGATGCGCCAGATCCGCGCGGGTCCGCCCTTCCCGCCGGTGCCGCTCGTGGTGCTCACGGGCATGAACAAGGTGCTCGAGGGGCCGACCTTCAACAGGCTCTGGCGCCAGACCCAGCAGGAACTGGCGGCGTTGTCGCCGCGAGGGACGCACGTGGTGTGCGAGCACTGCGGGCACTATGTGCACAAGGACGATCCCGCCCTGGCCGTCGCGGCCATCCGGGACGTCATTTCGCAGGCGCGCAACGGCGCGGGGAGGTGATCCATGGTCGACGAGAAGATCAAGCTGAAGGTGACCGAGACGGGCCAGGTCCTGGAGGTCGTGGTGCTGTCCAAGCGCGCCGAGCGCATCCAGGTCGTGCTCGGGCAGGGCCTGCACAGCGTGAAGGTCGACCTCGCGCCGACGCGCAACGGCCTGGGCTATTCGGGCAGCGCGATGGGCCGCGAGCTCCTCTACGAGCGCAGCCGCGAGCAGGTGCAGGCGGATCTCGACCGGCTCAACCCGGCGCTGCGCAAGTCGCGCTGATGGCCGGGCCGCTGATGATCCTGGTGGCCGGTCCGTACCGGTCCGGCACCGGTGATGATCCCGCGAAGATCGCCGCCAACGTGCGGGCCATGACGGACATGTCCCTGCGCCTGTTCCGCGCCGGCCACCTGCCGGTGATGGGCGAGTGGTTCGCGCTGCCGCTGATCGAGCATGCCGGCTCGCGCGGCATCGGCGATGCGGTGTTCGACGAGATCTTCCATCCCGTCTCGCGCCGCCTGGTCGCCAAGTGCGACGCCTGCCTGCGCATCGGCGGGCCCTCCCGGGGCGCGGACGAGATGGTTGCGCTGGCGCGGGCAGCCGGCAAGGCCGTGTTCCACGCCTTCGAGGACGTGCCCGCGAGCGACTAGCCCGGGCAAGGCAGGCCGGGCGCTCGTCCGGTCGGTGCGTGGCGGTTCCAACGAGGGGTTGGGCATGCCTCCGGCATGGGCGTTTCCGTGCCCGCGCGCCTGTTTCGCACGTTGCCGATTTTCCCCAAGTCGATGAAATTCCATGTGAAACGGTCGAACCTGTCACTTTGATAGATTTGACGCATTTGGGCTTCGCGAGGAAAGTATTCGCAAAGCGGCGCGGCACAGGCGCCCCCTGCAGACAAGTTGCCTCAGCAGCCCAAGGTGGAGGGGTCGGCGATGGGCCCGTGGCGCAACGCCGGGGAGGTTTCCCCGCCGAAGACATGGAATTGCGCATCCGGGGCAGGCGCACGGATGCGCGCGAAGGCGCGGAGGGCCATGACCCTGGCGCCCGCAGGTTTTGAGCCGCACCCCGGGTCCGGTGCCCCTCGAGTTTGCCTCCCTGGCCCCGGAGGCACCGGATCGGCGGCTCGCTTTTATTCGGCAGTCCGAAAGGCGTCCGCAGCGCCTTTCACGAGCCGGCCGGCGGTCCGCCGCCGGTGCTTCCCCGAACGCCTGTCGCGTCCCAAGGCGCGCCAGGCCGTTCCTTCGGCGTCGCTCGCCACACCGGTGGCCGCGGCGCGTTTTTTTGCCCTTCCCCTGCAGTTCGCGCGACGGCGCCCGGCCCGCCGGGGCGCGTCGTCCTAGGGGCGCCGGCCGATGCCCGCCGTCGCTTCGCGCTGGTACGACTTCGTCCTCCAGCAGGTCGCGGCGGAGAGCTACCTCGAGTCGCTGGCGACGTTTGAACCGGGCGCCGCACTCGCGGCGGCCCTGCGACGCGGAAACAATCGCAGCGGGGAAGCCGCGATCCTGCCCGGCCTCTCGCGCATGACGGCCGCGCAAGTGGGCGAATTCACCCGCCGGTTCCGCATCGTCCACCAGTGGTCGGACGATCCGTCGAGGACCGGCAACGTGTCGGCCGGCGATCCCGGCTACCTGGCCCTGGATGGCCGCCAGATCCTCGCCAATACGGGACTGTCGGCCACGCTGGTGCGCAACATCGATCCCGCGTCGGCGGACCACGGGACGCTGACGCTGGCGATCCGCAGCAGCGAGTACGCGAGCGTCGCGGAGGGCGGCGATCGCACGCGCGACATCTTCGGCGCGGACGCGGGCGCGATCCTGGCGACGGGCATGGCGCTGGCGCAGCTCGACGCGCTCGACCGCTATGTCACCTGGCTGCGGGCCCAGGGCCTGCTGGGGGCCGGGGAGACGTTCAACCTCACGGGCTTTTCCCTCGGCGGCCACCTGGCGACGCTGTACGCCGAGCTGCATCCGGAGAACATCCTGCATGCCTACACCTTCAATGGCGCGGGCCGCGGGGAATGGAACCATGCGCTGGGCGGCCTGCCGGACATCCTCGCCTTCTATCGGGCCGTGCTGGCCGACCCGGAGGTCGCCGCCACGCTGGCGATCGGAAGCGCCAACCAGGCCTTGCTGGACGCTGCGCGGCAGGACGCGAGCCTCGATCCCGTCTCGCTGTACGAGGAGCCCCGGTACCAGTGGGCCATGCAGGCGAGCCTCATCCGGTTCCAGCTGGTCGGCAACGCGTTGTTCCTGCCGCTCTCGGACCCCGCGCGCACGGGGCTCACCAACGGGGCCGCGGACCGGGTCACGCAGATTTTCGGGCGCGCCTTCGGGGCCGATACCGAAGCCGTGTCCAACTCCGGCGTGCATGGCCCGGCGACGGCCGTGTTCATCGAGGACCAGCCGCTGTTCCAGGGCCTGCTCCCGGGCGGGGTGACGTTCGACTACGCGAACACCCACAGCCTGACGCTGCTGGCCGATTCCCTGGCGCTGCTGCGGCTCTTCGGCAAGATGGATCCGGCCGCGACGCTGCCCCAGCTGGCCCGCGTCCTGGCGGCGGCGTCCGCGGAATCGGCCTCGACGCTGGCCGGCGGGGGCCGATCCGAAGGCAATTCCCTGGAGCGGATCGTCGAGGCGCTGGGCCGCCTGTGGGGCGTGGACCTGCTGCCCATGGCGGTCGATCGTTCGGGATGGGGTTTCGCGAACATCCTCAACCGCGATGCCTTCCACGAGAACCTGGAGCGCATCGACGCCGGCGTTTCCGGCGACGCCTTGCATGTCGTCGGCGTTCCCGACCTCGTACCGGAGCAGGTCGCCCTGCTCGCGCGGCAGGAGGGCGGGGTCGCCTATCGCTATGCCCTCAGGCACCTGGATCCCTTCGTCGTCGTCGACGACACCGGCGCGGCGTACCGGTCATTCGACCAGGGGCAGCCCCGGCACGCGGAACTGGCGTATGCGGCCGGCTCGCACGATGCGACCCTGACCGACGAATGGATTCGGGACAGGGCGGCCCTGCTCGTGGCCATGGTCCAGGCCAACATCGGGAACCAGGCCGTTCGCGAGGGCGTCCTGATCGCGGCGGCCGGGATGGACGTGTACACCGCCTACGATGCGCCCGGCGGCGTCCTGTTCGTTCGCGCGGCCGACGTGGACGAGACCCGGGCGCGCCATGTCACGTTCGGCGATTTCGCGGACAACCGGATTGAGGGCACGGCGGGGCGGGACCATCTCTACGGCGCCGAGGGCGATGACCTGCTGCTCGGGCTCGGCGGCGACGACCTGCTGCAGGGCGGTCCCGGCAACGACGACCTGCGCGGGGACGAGGGTGATGATCTGCTCCATGGCGGCGCCGGTGATGACGCGCTCGCCGGTGGCGACGGCGAGGACACCCTCGACGGCGGCGCCAACGACGATCATCTCAAGGGTGGGAGGGGCGACGACGCCTTGACGGGCGGCGATGGCGCCGACGTGCTCGAAGGCGGGATGGGCAACGATTGCCTTCTGGGTGGACTCGGGTTCGACATCTATGTGTGCGCCCTGGGCGAAGGGGTGGACACCCTGCGCGACCTGGACGGGCAGGGGAAGATCGTCCTCGACGGCGCTGACCTCTCATCCGCAACGGCTTTCCGGCGCGTCAACAACGTCTGGATTTCAGAGACCGGCGCGACCCTCACGCTGAGCCTGGTCGGCGGCACGACCGCCCCGGGCACCCTCCTGATCTCGGGGCCGGCGGGAGGGCAACTGCGGCTCGAGGGATTCCGGAACGGGGATCTCGGCGTCTTCTTGTCGGAGGAAAACGCCCACTGGCCCTTCGTCGAGGCCAGCCCGGTGTTCGCAGATGCGCTCGCGACCAACGCCCTCGGAACCGAAGGCGACGACTACGCGATCGCAAGGGCCGACAATGCCCTCTTTTTCGGTGATCCGGGCGACGACACGCTGGGCGACGTGGGGAACGTCGACTATGCGGGCATTCGGTTCTACGGCAACGCGGGCAACGACACCCTGGCGGGAAGCCTGTCGTCGGACAACGGCCACGGCGGCGATACGCTGGTGGGTGGCGGCGGCGCCGACCGCCTGTTCGGCGGCAGCCACGACGATGCCCTCTGGGGGGAGGGGACGTTTGAATTTCGCGTCGGTTGGTTCCGGGTCGACGCCTTTGCCTATTACGACACCGACGGGCCGGCGCTCGACGAAGCGGACCTGGGCATTTACCTGGCGTTTCCCGGGGACCTGCCCATCGAAAGCGCCGCGCGAAGCTTCGGCGCCAACGCGGAACAGGCATTGCGCTTCGCCCTGGGGCTGGGCGCCGGCGAGGTCCCGCCCGGGTTCTACGACGATTTCGTGGAGGGCGGCTGGGGCAATGACCAGATCCGGGGCGAAGTCGGTTCGGACCGCCTCTATGGCGGCCCCGGCGACGACGACATCGAAGGCGATTCCGCGTCCTTCGCCTATGACCCGCACTCGGAGTTCCTGTATTTGCGTCCCCTGCTGGGCCGGTATGGGGACGATCTCCTGGACGGCGGCGATGGCAATGACATCCTGGTCGACAGGGTGGCCGGCAGCGACACGTTTCTCGGCGGGCCCGGGGACGATGTCCTGACCAACGAGGAAAAGTGGCATGCCTCGGGCCTGGGCAACCTCCTGCCCTCCCTGGCCGACGGGCTCACCGGGCAGGAGACCTTCGACAACTACCTCGACGGTGGAGCGGGCAACGACCGGATCAGGACCCTGAACACCTATGCCGGCAGCCATGATCGAATCCTGGGCGGCGCGGGCAACGACCAGATCGAAGCGAACGGCTATGGCGTGGACATCGACATCGACGCCGGGGAGGGCGATGACCTCCTGCTGCTGAATCGCGGCGGCATCGCCGCCAGCGGCGGGCCCGGGAGCGACCTCTACCGGATCGCGCTCGCCGTTTCCCCGGCGACCGGGCTCCCCGGGGCCGCGTCGCTGGACGATCGATACTTTTCCTTCCGCTTGTCCAATCGCGACTCGTCGATCGAGGATGAAGACCTGCTGGAAGCGAACCTGCTGGGCTCGATCGCGGAACTGGAATGGTCGCGGCAGGGGCAGGACCTGGTCCTGTCGCTGGGCGAGCTCGAGGCGTGGGTCACCATCGAACACTGGTTCGAGGCGCCGCAGTGGAAGATGGACCGCATCCGCATCACCACGCTCGATCCGGACACCTTCGCGCAGGCGCTCCACGAGTGGACGTCCGCCGAGATCGACCGCATGGCCGTGTGGAAGGGAACCGCGGCCTCCGACCTCATGCTGGGCAACGACGACGGGCAGGTGATTTCCGGCGGGGGCGGTGACGACATCCTGGCGGGCGGCGCGGGCAACGATGTCCTGGCGGGCGGCGACGGCAACGACACCTACCGGTTCGGGTTGGACGCCGGCCACGACGTGATCGAGCCGGCCGGCGGCGGGCAGGATCGCGTGGAACTCGACGGCGGCCTGGGGGTGGCCGACGTGCTGCTGGAAAAAAACGCGGACGACCTGGTCCTCAAGCTTCACGCCGGGGGATCGCTGACCCTCCGCGCCTGGTTCGCCGATCCCGCCGCCGGCGTCGCCGCGATCCACTTCCACGAGGGCGAAACCTGGACCCGGGCCGACATCGCGGGCCGCCTCGGCGTCAATCACGCGCCCGTGGCGCTGGGCGTGCTCGAGGCGGTGCAGGTCGTCGCGGGCGAACCCATTGCCATTGATTTCGAGGAAGGGCTGTTCGAGGACCCCGATCCGGGCGACGTCGTTCGCTATGCGGTGGGCGCGCGTAGCGGCGCCCCGCTGCCCGAGTGGCTGGACTTCGATCCCGCCCGCCGGACGCTCAGCGGGACCGTGCCCATGGGCTCCGAGGGAACCCTGGCGCTCTTCCTCCACGGCGTGGACCGCTTCGGCGCCCGCGCTTCCCTGCCGTTCGATCTCTTCGTCCCCGACGGCAATCACGCGCCCGTCCTCGTGACCCCGCTGCCCGACCGATCGATCATGGAGGCGGCGGCGTTCGGCATCGCCATCCCGCGGGGGGCCTTCCTGGACGCCGACCCCAGTGACGCACTGACCCTCGCCGTCCGCCTGGCCGATGGAAGCGCGTTGCCCGCGTGGATGCACTTCGACGATCGCCTCGCCGCGCTGCTCGGGACGTCGCCGGAACCGGGGCGCTATTCGATCCTGATCTCGGCAACGGACCGGCGCGGCGCCACGGTGGCGGACGCGTTCGAGATCGAAGTCATCGGGCACCCGGGGATGACCGTCACGGGAACGGCGGCCGCGGACGTACTGCTCGGGACCTCGGGCGAAGATGCCATCGACGGCGGCCCCGGCGCGGATCGCATGGCCGGCGGTCGCGGCGACGACACCTATGCCGTTGACCATGCCGGCGACGCGATCGTGGAAGGGGCGGGAGAAGGCGAAGACCGAGTCATCAGCGCCGTCAGCTACCAGCTCCCGGCGTGGGTGGAGCACCTGGAGTTGACCGGGCGGCAAAGCCTGACGGGACAGGGAAACGGCGAGGACAACCGGATCGACGGCAACGCCGCCGCCAACGTGCTGCGCGGCCTGGGGGGCGACGACGTCCTGAACGGCAACGACGGCGCCGACAATCTCCAGGGCGGCGAAGGCAACGACGTCCTGGCGGGCGGGGAGGGTGATGACCGCCTCGACGGCGGCAGCGGACGGGACCTGCTGCAGGGCCATGCGGGCGCCGATGTGCTTGCCGGTGCCGAGGGCCGGTCGTTGCTCGATGGCGGTGCGGGCAATGACGTCCTCGCCGGCGGCGCCGAGGCGGATCTCTTCATCGGTGGCGCGGGCAATGACGCCATTTCGACCGGGGACGGCGCCAACCTCGTGGCGTTCAATCGCGGCGACGGGCGCGATGTGATCTCGGGCGCGGCGGGATCGCGAAACACGCTCTCCCTGGGCAAGGGCATCGCCGTCGGCGACCTCCAGTTCGAGAAGGTGCGCGGCGACCTCGTGCTGCGGCTCGGCGCCTCGGACCAGGTCACGTTCAAGGATTGGTACGCGCAGCCGGCGCAAAGGACATTCACCAACCTCCAATTCGTCCTGGAGGCGATGCGGGAAACGGAATCGACCGGCCTGGAAGCGCTGGCGCCGCACAAGGTCGCCACGTTCGATTTCCAGGCGCTGGCGGCGGACTTCGATGCCGGCGGCCAGGTGAGCGGCTGGGCGCTGACCGAGGCGCTGCTGGATGCACACCTCGCTTTCAGCGACACGGAAGCCGTGGGCGGCGACCTCGCTTACCAATACGGATTGCGCGGGCACACGCTCCGATTGGGCGCCGATGCGATGGGCGGGGTCATCGCGGATCCCCGTTTCGGCGAGGCGGCGCAGGCGTTTGCGCCCGACCTCTCGGTCGCAACGGGACTGCGCGGCCTCTCCGGCCTCTTCTCCGGCCTGAAACTCCCCTGAGGGTGGTTGTTGCGGCGGCGCCGGCACGCCGCGCACGCATTCAGCGCTTGACATGCAAATGCGAACTATTATCATTTGAACATCGCTCCCCCGCGGAGCCCCAGGAACGACGCCGAGCATGAACGCTGTCCTCGTAGGTGCCGATCGCCTCGGCAATATCCCCGATGCGCTGGCGGGCTTCGGAATCCAGATCCACCGGCACGTCACCGGGCGCGCGTCGGCCCATCAGCGCACCCTTCCGGCGCTGCCGCAAGGGACGGAATTATTGATCCTTTTTACCGATTTCCTGAACCACAACGCCATGAAGTGCTATCGCGGCCAGGCCCAGTCCCAGGGCATTCCCGTGATCGCCTGCAAGCGCTCGGCCAGCTGCCTCGTGCAGTCGGTCAAGCGCTGCCTGGGCCTCGAGGACGGCTGCGCCGGCTGCCCGCGTAAACCGGCGGCGCAAGGGCGGGCGGCCTGACGGCGGCCTCCATATTGACACTCATTCTCATTGTGATTTAGCATTTCCTTGAGTCGTTCACAGGCCCCCACATGTACGTCTGCCTCTGCAACGGAGTGACCGAAAGCCAGATCCGCACGGCGGTGACCGACGGCGGCGCGCGTTCGCTGCGCGAATTGCGCGCGGACCTGGGGGTGGCCACCTGCTGCGGCAAGTGCGCCGACTGCGCCCAACAAGTCCTTCACGAAACGCTCTCGTCCCCGGCATTGCGCGAGCTCTCCGCCGCGTAATCCTTCTCATTCGTTCCGCAGGATTTCGCCCTGTCGCGCGCACGCGTGCGACCTATAATTGCGCCTTCCTCTGGCCTCTCCGGGAGCGTGCATGAAGGGCGACAAGAAAGTCATCGGTTACCTGAACCAGGTGCTCACCAACGAGCTCACCGCCATCAACCAGTATTTCCTGCATGCCCGCATGTTCCGCAACTGGGGCCTGAAGAAGCTCGACGAGCACGAGCACAAGGAGTCGATCGACGAGATGAAGCACGCCGACCGGCTCATCGAGCGCATCCTGTTCCTCGAAGGCCTGCCGAACCTGCAGAACCTGAACAAGCTGCTCATCGGCGAGAACGTGCAGGAATGCCTCAAGTGCGACCTGCGCCTGGAGATGGCCGGCCACCCCGTCCTGCGCGAGGCCATCGCGCACTGCGAATCCTGCGGCGACTACATCTCCCGCGAGCTGTTCGAGGACATCCTGGAGAGCGAGGAAGAGCACATCGACTGGCTCGAAACCCAGATCGAGCTGATCCAGAAGGTCGGCATCCAGAACTACATGCAGTCGCAGATGTCCTGACGCTAAGGCAAGGCGGGAAAGGACTGATGGGGGCCGCCGCGCGGTGGCCCTTTCATTTTGCGACGAAGCGACGTTGACGCTCTGGTCCGGGGCGATCCAGCCATCCCTGGTCTGTCGGCGAGGGACCGCAGTCGCATGAGGCGAGACTGCGTCCTGCGCGACCAGTGGTCGCTGGTTGAACCCGCGCGGTGTGGCTGTGGATGGGTCTGGTAGGGTGGCGGACAACGGCGGGCGGGAATGTGTCGGTCTCGCCTTGGGGCGATCCCGCCATCCCTCGTCCGTTGGCGAGGGACCGCAGTCGCAAAGAACGCGACTGCGTCCAACCCGATGTCCACTGGACATCGGGTTGTCGAACCAGCGGGTTCTCATCCCGGCCGCGCGCACCAAATTAAAAAGCCACCTCAAGGGTGGCTTCTTAATTTGGTGGAGGCGGCGGGAATCGAACCCGCGTCCGCAAGTCCTCTACAGTCAGGACTACATGCTTAGCCTGGTCTTTTGGATCTCGCCTCGCACCCGCCAACCGGCAGGCTGGTGCTCAGCCAGTCGCTTCGACGGATCCGCACGGCCAAGCGACCAGACCGCGCAGAGAGGCTGATGTAAATGACGCTGCACCCCTTGCGGGGCCTGACCCATCAGCAGGTCAGTGCAGCGTCTCGCCGGTATTAGGCGGCGAGAGCGAAACGCTCGTCGTTGGCGTGTATGAATTTCCAGATGGATTTACGAGGTGACTGGTCCTCGGCATGCCCTGCTCTGCTTCGCAACCCGCGTCGAAACCAGGTCGCCCCCAATGCTTCGGTAGATCGGGGCCGCCGGGGATATTTCAAGTCCGCTCCCGGTGGCGCAGTCGCCATTCTAGCAGAGGGTTTGCGCGCTCCTATCGCAGGTGCGCCAGCAGCTCCATGGGGCTGTCGATGAACCCGTCGGCGCCCCAGGCTTCCGGCGGCGTGCCGCTGCCGAGGTAGCCGTAGCGCGCCACGATCACCGGCATCCCGGCTGCCTGTCCGGCCCGCACGTCACGCTCGTCGTCGCCGACGTAGAGACAGCCGGCGGCGGGCAGGGCGAGTTTTTCCATGGCGGCCAGGAGCGGGGCAGGGTGGGGCTTGGCATGCGGCGTCGTGTCGCCGCAGACCACGACCGCGGCGCGGTCGAACAGGCCCATGAGCCGGAGCAGCGGCAGCGTGAAGCGCTCGGCCTTGTTGGTGACGATGCCCCAGCGCAGCCCCATCGCCTCGATGCGCCCGAGCAGGGAGGCCATGCCCGGGAACAGGTCGCTCTCGCGCGCCAGGTTCTGCGCATATATGTCGAGGAACTCCTCGCGCATGGCCTCGTAGCCCGGATCCTCCGGGCCGAGGTTGAAACCCGCCTTGAGGAGCCCGCGGGCGCCGGAGGAGGCGTGCGCGCGCACCGCCTCGATGGGCAGTTCGGGCATCCCGCGCGCGATCCGCTGCCGGTTCAGCGCATAGCCGAGATCTGGCGCCGTGTCCGCGAGGGTGCCGTCGAGGTCGAAGAGGACGGCCGAGTGCGCCATGCGGGTGTGCCTAGCGCGCCAGGGTGGCGATGAGCTGCTCGTCGGCGAGCAGGTCCTCCAGCGCCTGGGAGACCGCCGTGTTCACCAGGGCATTGCTGTCCTTCTCATACGGGGGCGCGGCGCCGTCCTTGCGCGTGCGCACGTTGAACTGCCGGTCGTAGTGGCCGTTCTCCCTGGAGGCATGCGCGGCCACTTCCGCGCGCAGTTCGGTTTCGAAGGTGAAGGGCGTCTTGACCGATTGCAGCTCGAGCTTGCGCACCTCCAGCTTCAGCGCCGGCTCCGCGCCTTCCACGTAGGGCTGCACCGTGAAGCCCATGCGCTCGAGGGCCTCCTTCACGCGCGCGTAGATCTTCGGCGCAGGATCCTCCTCGACGGAGACGTCCACCATCTTGTTGTCGGGATCGCCGACTTCCCCGAGCTTTTTCTCCGTGCGTGCGTCCGTGACCTGGAGGGCCACGGTCTGGCCGGCCCCCGCCTGCGACTGCGCGACGCGGATCTGCTGCGGGTCGATGCGAAGGTACTGCGGCTTGAGGGCGCAGCCGGCGAGCAGGGCGAGCAGCAGGGGCAGCAGCCAAAGGGTCGTTTTCATGGCATTCCTCCGGTGGATGGTGGGTTCGGGCGCCGGGATCGGCGTCATCAGGATGACCGCGCGTCGAGGATGTAGTTCACGGATGCGTCATCGCCGAGCGCATAGCGCCGGGTGACCGGGTTGTAGGTCATTCCCGTCACGCGCTGCGTGGCGAGGCCGGCCGCGCGGCACCAGGCGGCAAGCTCGGCGGGCTTGATGAAGCGTGCGTAATCGTGGGTGCCGCGCGGCAGCAGGCCCAGCACGTATTCCGCGCCGATGACGGCGTAGAGATAGGCCTTGGGGTTGCGGTTGAGGGTCGAGAAAAAACACCATCCCCCCGGCTTCAGCAGCCGGGCGCACGCGGCGACGACGGCCGCGGGATCGGGCACGTGCTCCAGCATTTCCATGCAGGTGACGACGTCGTAATGCCCCGGCCGCTCGGCGGCGAGCTGCTCGACGGCCACCTTGCGGTACTCGACCTCGTGCCCGGACTCGAGCAGGTGCAGCTGCGCCACCTTGAGCGGCTTGTCGCCCAGGTCGATGCCCGTCACGCGCGCCCCGCGCGCCGCCATGGCCTCGGAAAGGATGCCGCCTCCGCAGCCCACGTCGAGCACCGCCTTGCCCGCGAGCCCGCCGGCGGCGCGATCGATGTGGTCGAGGCGCAGGGGATTGATGTCGTGCAGGGGCTTGAACTCGCTGTTGGGATCCCACCAGCGGTGGGCAAGCTGGCTGAATTTCTCCAGTTCCAGCGGATCCACGTTTCCTGTCGTCATGGCTGTCTCCGGCTCAGGCGGCGATGCGCGCCCGCCATTGCCCTGCTTTCGCTTTCAGGTCGCGGTCGTCCAGGCGGGTCAGGCGCCCGTCCTCGACCAGCAGCTCCCCGCGCACCCAGACGTGGGTGACGTTCTCGCGCCCGGCCGCGTAAACGACGTGCGAGGCGGGATCGTAGCAGGGCGAGGTTTCGATCGTGCCGAGGTCGATGGCGCACAGGTCGGCGGACTTGCCGGGTTCCAGGGAGCCGATGGCCTCGCCCAGCCCCAGCGCCCGGGCGGCGTTGAGCGTGGCCATGCGCAGCGCCGCGTGCGCCGGCATCGCCTCGGCATTGCCCTGCGCGCCCTTGGCCAGCAGGGCGGCGAGGCGCATCTCGCCCAGGACGTCGAGCCGGTTGTTGCTGGCCGCACCGTCCGTGCCGATCCCGACATTAATGCCGGCATCGAGCATGCGCGCCACCGGCGCGATGCCGCTGCCCAGCTTCAGGTTGGACGCCGGGCAGTGCGCGACCGAGCAGCCCAGCTGCGCCAGCAGCGCGACTTCGGCCGGCTCGAGGTGGACGGCGTGGATCGCCGTGAAACCGGGGCCGAGCAGGCCCATTTTCTCCAGGCGGGCGATGGGCCGCATCCCGAATTTCGATTCGCTTTCCCGGATTTCGTCGAGCGTCTCGTGCAGGTGGGTGTTCACGGGGAGCTGCAGCTGCTCCGACAGCGTCAGGATCTTCTCGAAGCTGTCGTTGCTGACGGTGTACGGCGCGTGCGGGGCCATCATGAAGGCGAGCAGCGGCTCGTGCCGGAGCTCGTCGCGCATCGCCAGCCCCTTGCGCAGGTAGTCCTGGGCATCCGTGGCGTAGGCGGTGGGAAACTCGACGAGCACGATCCCCAGGCAGGCGCGCATGCCGGCCTCGAGCGCCGCCCGGCCCGCCATCCCGGGGAAGAAATACATGTCGTTGAAGCAGGTGACCCCGCCGCGCAGCATCTCGGCGCAGGCGAGCAGTGTGCCGTCGTGGACGAACTGCGCCGACGCATGCTTGGCCTCGGCAGGCCAGATGTGGCCGGAGAGCCAGTCCATCAATTTCAGGTCGTCGGCGAGCCCGCGCATCAGCGTCATCGCGGCATGCGTGTGCAGGTTGACCAGTCCCGGGATCAGGACATGGGAATCGAGCCGGCGCACGGACGCGGCCCGGCATCGCGCCCGCATTTCCTCGATGGGCAGGATGGCGGCGATCCTGTCGCCGGTGAGCGCCACCGCATGGTCCTCCAGCGCCGTGTCGCGGGGCTCGACGGGGACGACCCAGCGGGCCTCGATGACGAGGTCCGCGGCGAAGGAGGGGGGCGGCGATGACATTCGGATCCCAAAAAAAGAGCCCTGCGTGAGGCAGGGCTCGATTATGCACCGCTGGAACGGATTTCAGTTCGTCTTGCTGCCGGTCACCGAGACGTCGACGCGGCGGTCGGGCTGCAGGCAGGCGATGATCGCCTTGCGCGTCCCCTTCCTGCAGTCGTCCCCCGTCACGGGTTCGGACTTGCCCCGGCCTTCGGTGCGGATCTTGCCGGCAGGGACGCCGCGGCTCACCAGGTAGTCCTTCACGGCGCTGGCGCGCTTTTCCGAGAGGGTCTGGTTGTACGCTTCGGTCCCGATGCGGTCGGTGTGGCCGATGGCCGAGATCTCGGCATAGTCCACGCCGCGCAGGCTCGCGACGAAATCGTCGAGCGCCTTCTGCTGGTCGCTGCGCACGGCGTGCTTGTCGAAGCTGAACAGCGGCTCGGCCTCGAAACTCACGCTCACCGCAAGCGGCTTCGCGGGCTCGTCGGGATAGACGGTGGGCTCGCTGATGCCGCGGCCCGCTTGCGCCAGGTTGTCCTCCGGATGGGACACGGTGCCCGACTCGTCGGCCTGGGTGCCCAGGTCCTCGACCTCATGCGCTTCCTCGGCCGCCTGTTCCGGCTCGTCGGGATAGACGGTCGGCTCGCTGATGTTGCTTTGCGCGGCGACGCCGTCCTCGGCGGCGTTCTCGGAGGCGACGGACTCATCCTCCTGCCCGCCGAGATCCTCCATTTCCTCATTCGAGTCCGCCGCCGCTTCCTGCGCGGGCGCATCCTCGATCTCGTACTTGGTGATCGGGAAGTCCGGCAGGGGCTCGTCCGCGGCGCTGGGGGCCGGCGCGGGGGCGGGCGCCGGGGCTTCCGCCTTCGCGGGCGGGGCCTCCTCCAGGGCGCGATCGATGTACTGGACATCCTCGCGCCGCGGCTCGTATTCGGGCTTGGGCGGCTCCGCGGGCGCGGCCGCGGCGGCCTCGGCCTGCGCCTTGGCGGCGGCGCGCCGCTCGAGTTCCTCCTGGGTGACGACGTTGGTGGTGCCGCCTACGCGCTCGTACTCGACCGCGTCCTGCCCGCCCCCGGAACTGCTGCGCTCCGTCTGGCTGGCACACCCGGCGATGGCGGCGCTGATCAGCAACATCAACAGGCGATTGCTTCTTCGTTGCATGGATTCCTCCTCCTTTGTCTCGTGCCGGCGAAGCGCCTCGCGGACGCATGCCTTTCGTTCAGGACGGCATCATCTCCAGGGCTGCCGCGCGGGTGCTGCAGACTCAACGATACCCCAAAACGGGGTTCGGGAAACACGCCTCCGGATGGTGCGGCATGTTAAACTTCTGCGCTTAAAAAGCGGCCGCCCCGAACGCAGGGCACGGACCGCCGCCCCGCCCCCCGAGGCCTGCAATCGTCACGGGTGCGCATGAACTTCCGGTGATCGTTTGCCACAAGAAAACTGACTCGTCCTGATGGATCAATTCGCCAAAGAAACCCTGCCAATCAGCCTCGAAGAGGAGATGCGGAACTCCTACCTCGAGTATGCAATGAGCGTCATCGTGGGCCGCGCCCTGCCGGACGTGCGCGACGGCCTGAAGCCGGTCCACCGCCGCATCCTGTTCGCGATGCACGAGGCGAACAACGTCTGGAACCGCCCCTACGTGAAGTGCGCCCGCGTCGTCGGCGACGTGCTCGGCAAGTACCACCCCCATGGCGACTCCGCCACCTACGAAGCCCTGGTGCGCATGGCGCAGGACTTCTCCATGCGCTACACGCTGGTCGACGGCCAGGGCAACTTCGGCTCCGTCGACGGCGATTCCGCCGCCGCCTACCGGTACACCGAGTGCCGGCTGGAGAAAATCGCCTCCGAACTGCTTGCCGACATCGACAAGGAAACGGTCGACTTCGTTCCCAATTACGACGGCAAGGAGCAGGAGCCTTCCGTCCTCCCGGCGCGCATCCCGAACCTGCTGGTCAACGGCTCCTCGGGCATCGCGGTGGGCATGGCCACCAACATCCCGCCCCACAACCTGGGCGAGGTCATCGACGGCTGCCTCGCGATCCTCGACCGGCCCGAGATCAGCATCGACGAGCTGATCGACATCATCCCCGGCCCGGATTTCCCGACCAGCGGGATCATCTACGGCACCGCCGGGGTGCGGGAAGGCTACCGCACCGGCCGCGGCCGGGTGGTCATCCGCGCGCGCACCCACGTCGAGGACCTGGAGAAGGGCAACCGCCAGGCGATCGTCATCGACGAGCTGCCCTACCAGGTGAACAAGTCGTCCCTGCTCATGAAGATCGGCGAGCTGGTGCGCGAAAAGCGCCTCGACGGCCTGTCCGAGATCCGCGACGAGTCCGACAAGTCCGGCATGCGGGTCGTGCTCGAGCTCAAGCGCGGCGAAGTGCCCGAAGTGGTCCTGAACAATCTGTACAAGGAAACGCAGATGCAGGACACGTTCGGGATGAACATGGTCGCGCTGGTCGATCGCCAGCCGCGCCTGCTCAACCTGAAGGAAATCCTCGACGCGTTCCTGGGCCACCGCCGGGAGGTGGTGACCCGGCGCACGGTGTTCGAGCTGCGCAAGGCGCGGGAGCGCGGCCACATCCTCGAGGGCCTGGCGGTGGCGCTGTCCAACGTGGACGAGATCATCGCCCTCATCAAGGCGGCGCCGGCGCCGGCCGAGGCCAAGCGCGGGCTGATGGCGCGCAGCTGGCGCTCGCCGCTGGTCGAATCGATGCTGGCCCGCGCCGAGGCCTCGGCGTCCCGCCCGGAGGGCCTGTCGCCCGAGTACGGCGCGCAGGCGGACGGCTACCGCCTCTCCGACGTGCAGGCGCAGCGCATCCTCGAGATGCAGCTGCAGCGCCTGACGGGGCTGGAGCAGGACAAGATCGTGGGCGAGTACCGGGAGGTCATGGAGGCGATCGCCGACCTGCTCGACATCCTGGCCAAACCGGAGCGCATCGCGGAGATCATCCGCCAGGAGCTCAAGGCCTCGCGCGAGCAGTTCGACGACAAGCGCCGCAGCGAGATCGTCACCCATGCCGAGGACATCAGCATGGAGGACCTGATCGCGCCCGAGGAGGTCGTGGTGACGCTGTCGCACAGCGGCTACGTCAAGGCGCAGCCGCTGGCCGACTACCGGGCGCAGAAGCGCGGCGGGCGCGGCAAGCAGGCGACGGCGACCAAGGAAGACGACTTCATCGACAACCTGTTCATCGCCAACACGCACGACTTCGTGCTGTGCTTCTCCAGCCGCGGCCAGCTGTACTGGATCAAGGTGTACAACGTGCCGCAGGGCGGGCGCGCCAGCCGCGGCAAGCCGATCGTCAACCTGCTGCCGCTGACGGAAGGCGAGAAGATCACCGCCATCCTGCCGGTGAAGGAGTTCGACGAGAACAAGTTCGTGTTCATGGCCACCGCCAACGGCACGGTCAAGAAGACGCCGCTGTCGGATTTCTCCCGGCCGCGTCCCTCGGGGATCATCGCCGTCGACCTCGACGAGGGCGACTACCTCATCGGCGTGGCCCTGACCGAGGGCCGGCACGACATCATGCTGTTCTCCGACGAGGGCAAGGCCGTGCGCTTCGACGAGCAGGACGTGCGCCCGATGGGGCGGGTGTCGCGCGGCGTGCGCGGCATGAAGCTGCCGCCCGGCCAGAAGGTGATCTCGCTGCTGGTGGCCGAGAACGAGAACGTGTCCGTACTCACGGCCACGGAGAACGGCTTCGGCAAGCGTACGCCGATCGTCGAATACACCCGCCACGGGCGCGGAACCCAGGGGATGATCGCCATCCAGACGAGCGCCCGCAACGGCAACGTGGTGGCGGCCACCCTGGTCGACGACAAGGACGAGCTGATGCTGATCACCACCGGGGGCGTGCTGATCCGCACCCGGGTCAACGAGATCCGCGAGATGAGCCGCGCCACCCAGGGCGTGACGCTGATCAACCTGGGGCCCGAGGAGAAGCTCGCCGGCCTGCAGAAGATCGTGGATTCCGACGACGCGGACGTGCCGGGCGTGGACGCCAATGGCGGCGGGGGCGAACCCGGCGCATCGGACGGCGAGGCCGGGGACGTTCCGGCGGCCGGGGCGGACATGGACGGCGGCGAGCCGCAACAGTAAGCCGCATCAACAAACGGAGTAACGGAGCAGCCAGTGGCCAGAGTTTTCAATTTCAGTCCCGGACCGGCGGTCCTTCCCCAACCCGTGCTCGAGCAGGCGCGGGACGAAATGCTCGACTGGCGCGGGTCGGGCATGTCGGTCATGGAGATGAGCCATCGCGGCAAGGAATTCATGGGCATCGCGGCGCAGGCGGAAGCGGACCTGCGCGAACTGCTGGCGGTCCCGGCGGGGTACAAGGTCCTGTTCCTGCAGGGCGGGGCGAGCCTGCAGTTCGCCATGGTGCCCGCCAACCTGCTGCGCGGGCGCGCTTCGGCCGACTACATCCATACCGGCGAATGGGCCAGGAAGGCCATCGGCGAGGCGAAGAAGTTCTGCCAGGTCAACGTGGCCGCGAGCGCCGAGGACCGCAACTTCAGCTACGTCCCGAAGCAGCAGGCCTGGAAGACCCGCAAGGACGCGGCGTACGTCCACATCACGTCGAATGAAACCATCGGCGGCATCGAGTACCACTGGGTGCCCGAGACCGGCGGCGTGCCCCTGGTCGCCGACATGTCCTCCGACATCCTCTCCCGCCCGGTCGAGGTGTCGAAGTACGGCCTGATCTACGCCGGGGCGCAGAAGAACATCGGCCCGGCCGGCCTCACCATCGTGATCGTCCGCGAGGACCTGATCGGCAAGGCCTCGCCCACGCCGCCGGCCATGCTCGACTACAAGGTGCAGGCCGACAACGAGTCGATGTACAACACCCCGCCGACCTACGCGGTCTACATCGCGGGCCTGGTTTTCCAGTGGCTGAAGAAGAACGGCGGCCTGGCGGCCATGCACCGCGTGAACCGCGAGAAGGCCGGGCTGCTCTACGGCCTGCTCGACGCCAGCGCCTTCTATTCGAGCCCGGTGGCGAAGGAGGACCGTTCGCTCATGAACGTGCCGTTCCGGCTCAAGTCCGAATCCCTGGAAGAGGCGTTCCTCAAGCAGGCCCGCTCCGCCGGCATGATCCAGCTCAAGGGGCATCGCTCCGTGGGCGGCATGCGGGCGTCGATCTACAACGCCATGCCGGTGGCGGGCGTGCAGGCCCTGGTCGAGTTCATGCGCGACTTCGAAAAGCGCAACGGCTGAGGGGCCCCCCGTGGATACCGCCAAGGCCATCGCGCCGCTGAACATCCTGACCCTGAACTCCATTTCCCGCGCCGGCCTCGAGCGGCTGCCGGCGGGGCGCTATGCCGTGGGCGCGAGCGTCGAGAAGCCGGCGGCAATCCTCGTGCGCTCGCAGGACATGCACAAGATGGAGATCCCGGGCTCGGTGCGCGCCATCGGGCGTGCCGGCGCTGGCACCAACAACATTCCCGTGGCCGCCATGAGCCGGCGGGGCGTGCCGGTGTTCAACGCGCCGGGGGCGAACGCCAACGCGGTCAAGGAACTGGTCCTCGCGGGAATGCTCATGGCCGCCCGCAACCTCGTCCCGGCCATCCGTTTCTCGGAAGGCCTGCAGGGCGGCGACGAGCAGATCCACCGCGCGGTGGAAGACGGCAAGAAGGAGTTCGCCGGCAGCGAGCTACCCGGCCAGGTGCTGGGCATCATCGGCCTCGGGCGCATCGGCAGCCTGGTGGCCGACGCGGCGATCAAGCTGGGCATGCAGGTGCTCGGCTACGATCCCGAGATCACGGTCGATGCGGCCTGGAGCCTGCCTTCCCAGGTCCGCAAGGCCCAGTCGGTCGAGGACGTCCTGCGCAACAGCGATTTCGTCACCTTGCACGTGCCGCTGCTCGACGCCACGCGCAACCTGGTCGATGCCCGCCGCGTGGGCCTGATGAAGCCGGGCGCGGTGCTGCTGAATTTCTCCCGCGAGGGCATCGTTGCCAACGCCCCGGTCATCGAGGCCCTGGCGGCGGGCCGGCTGCGCTCGTACGTCTGCGATTTCCCGTCCGCCGACCTGAAGGGGGTGCCGCGCGTCATCGCCACGCCGCACCTGGGCGCTTCCACGCGCGAGGCCGAGGACAACTGCGCGGTGATGGTGGTGGACCAGATCCGCGACTACCTCGAAAATGGCAACATCCGCAATGCCGTGAACTTCCCCGAGGTCGTCATGTCGCGGGAATCCCCCTACCGGCTGGGGATCGCGAACTCGAACGTCCCCAACATGGTGGGGCAGATCTCCACGGCGATGGCGCAGGCGGGGCTCAACATCCACAACATGCTGAACAAGTCGAAAAAGGACATGGCCTACACCCTGGTCGACGTGGACAGCCCCGTCGCGGGCCCGGTCCTCGAGGCCATCTCGGCCATCGAGGGCGTCCTGGCGGTCAGCTACCTGCCCGTGAACGCCTGAACATGGCCGAGGACCTCAGCAAGCTGCGCGCCCGCATCGACGCGATCGACCAGGACGTGCTGCGCCTGGTGAGCGAACGCGCCACGCTGGCGCACGCGATCGGCAAGCTCAAGACCGACGGCGTGGTGTACCGGCCGGAGCGCGAAGCCCAGGTGCTGCGCCGCATCGCCGAACGCAATCCCGGGCCCCTGCCGGCGAAGGCGGTCACCCACCTGTTCACCGAGATCATTTCCGCCTGCCGGGCGCTGGAGGATGCCTTCTCCGTGGCCGGCCTCGGCCCGCGCGGGACCTTCAGCGAGGAGGCGGTCATCAAGCATTTCGGCGGCCAGACGCCCGTCGTGCTCTGCCCGTCGATCGACGAGGTGTTCCGCTCGGTGGAGTCGGGCGCGGTCGGCTACGGCGTGGTGCCCGTGGAGAATTCCACGGAGGGCGCGGTCGGCCGCACGCTGGACCTGCTGCTGTCGACCCCGCTGGGCATCTGCGGCGAGGTGCTGCTGCAAGTCCGGCAGAACCTGATGTCGCGCGCCTCCTCCGCCGCGGAGGTCAAGCGCCTGTATTCCCATGCCCAGAGCCTGGCCCAGTGCAACCGCTGGCTCAACCAGCACCTGCCGGGCGTGGAGCGCGTGCCGGTGTCCAGCAACGCGGAGGCGGCCCGGCTCGCCGCGGAAGACGCCTGCGCCGCCGCCATCGCCGGGCGCACGGCCGCGGACCTCTACGGCCTGACGGTCCTCGCGGCCGGCATCGAGGACGATCCCAACAACACCACCCGCTTTGCCGTGGTGTCCCAGCAGCAGGTGCCGCGCTCCGGCAAGGACAAGACCTCGCTGGTGATGTCCAGCCGCAACGTGCCCGGGGCGATGCACGAGCTGCTGACGCCGCTGGCAAACAACAAGGTGAGCATGTCGCGCCTGGAATCGCGGCCGTCGCGCACCGGCCTCTGGGAGTACGTCTTCTTCGTCGACGTCGAAGGCCACCAGTCCGACGAGAACGTCGCGCGGGCGCTGGACCAGATGCGGGACAAGGCCGCCTTCCTGAAGGTGCTGGGCTCCTACCCGGTGGCGGCGCCGTGAGCGCGGTCGTCGATCCGTCCGGCACTGCGGACGTCTGCGGGCGGGCGCCGGAATACATCCGCAGGATCGCGCCCTACCAGCCGGGCAAGCCGATCGCGGAACTGGCGCGCGAGCTGGGCCTGCGCGAGGACACCATCATCAAGCTGGCGTCCAACGAGAATCCGCTCGGCGCCAGCCCCAGGGCCCTCGCGGCCATGCAGGCGGCGCTGCCGGAGATCGGCCGCTATCCGGACGGCAACGGATTCGAGCTCAAGGCCGCGCTGGCAGGCCGCTTCGGCGTGGGCCAGGAAAACATCGTCCTCGGCAACGGCTCCAACGACGTCCTCGAGATGGCGGCCCGGGCCTTCCTCGCGCCGGGGGCCAGCGCCGTGTATTCGCAGCACGCCTTCGCCGTCTATCCCCTGGCGACCCAGGCCGTGGGCGCGCGCGGCATCGAGGTGCCGGCGCGCGATTTCGGGCACGACCTCGAGGCCATGGCCGCGGCGGTGCGGCCGGACACGCGGGTCGTGTTCGTCGCCAATCCCAACAACCCGACGGGCACCTGGATCGAGCCCGAACGCATCCGGGCCTTCCTGCGGCGCGTGCCGTCCGACGTGCTCGTGGTGCTGGACGAGGCCTACAACGAGTACCTGGACCCGGCACAGCAGGCGGACAGTGCGCGCTGGCTGGACGAATTCCCCAACCTGGTCGTGTCGCGGACGTTTTCCAAGGCCTACGGGCTGGCGGGCCTGCGCGTGGGTTTCGGCCTGGTGCGCCCCGGCGTCGCCGACCTCATGAACCGCGTGCGCCAGCCCTTCAATGTGAGCCACCTTGCCCAGGTCGCGGCCGTCGCCGCGCTGGCCGACAGGGCGTTCGTCGAGCGCAGCTGCGAACTGAACCGCCACGGCATGCAGGTGCTGACGGAGGGCCTGCGGCGCCTGGGCCGCGGCTGGATCCCCTCGCATGCGAACTTCCTTACCTTCCACGTCGGCGACGGCGCCGGGGTGTTCCAGCGGCTGCTGAAGCAGGGCGTCATCGTGCGCCCGATCGGGGCCTACGGCCTGCCGCAGCACCTGCGGGTGACCATCGGCACGGCGGCCGAGAACGAGCGCTTCCTCGCCGCGCTCGGCAACGCGCTCGCCGGGCGCGGCTAGCCGGCCGGGGGGCGCATGGCCGAATTCCGCAGCGACAGGCTGGTCGTCATCGGCGTGGGCCTGATCGGAGGCTCGGTCGCGGCGGCCCTGCGCAAGGCGGGGTGCGTGAAGCACGTGGTCGGCGTCGGGCGCAGCGCCGCGAACATGGCCCGGGCCCGTGAACTGGGCGTGATCGACGAGATTGCCGGGGATCCCGCGAGCGCGGCCAGGGATGCGGACACCGTCCTGCTTGCCGTTCCGGTGCAGCAGAACGAGCGCGTGCTCGGGGCGCTGTCGGGTGCCCTGGCGCCGGGGGCGCTGCTCACCGATGCCGGCAGCACGAAGCAGGACTTCGTGGCCGCGGCGCGGCGGCTCGCGCCGGCGCGCCTGGCGGGCATCGTTCCCGGCCATCCGATCGCGGGCGCCGAGCATACGGGCGTCGACGCCGCGAGCCCGACCCTGTTCCAGGGCAGGAATGTCGTCCTGACGCCGCTGCCGGAGAACGCGGCGGCGGCCGTCGACCGCGCCGAAGCGCTCTGGCGGTCCTGCGGCGCCCGGGTGACGCGCATGAGCCCGCAGCACCATGATCGCGTGTTCTCGGCGGTGAGCCACCTGCCGCACATGCTGGCCTACGCCCTCGTGCACATGATCGCCACCCGTCCCGACGCGGAGGAACTGTTCGGCTTCGCCGCCAGCGGATTCCGCGATTTCACCCGCATCGCGGGCAGCTCGCCCGAGATGTGGCGCGACATCGCCACCGCCAACCGGGAGGCCCTGGTGGCCGATCTGGAGGCCTACCAGGCGCAGGTGGCCGCGCTGACCGAGCGCCTGCGCGCAGGCGACGGCGCGGAACTCGAGCGCCTCTTCGAGGCCGCCCGGCGCGCCCGCAGCGACTGGCTGGCCCGCAGCGCGTCGCGCTGATGCCGTATCCCCCGTACCTCGACCTCGGGCCCCTGCATCGCGCAGCGGGCGTGGTGCGCCTGCCCGGGTCCAAGAGCATCTCCAACCGCACGCTGCTGCTCGCGGCGCTGGCGCAGGGCCAGACCCGCATCCTCGACCTGCTCGACGCCGACGACGTGGACCGCATGCTCGATGCGCTCGGCAAGCTGGGCGTGCGCATCGACAGGGGCGTCCGGGCCGGCGAGGTCCTGGTCACGGGGTGCCCGCAGGGCTTTGCGCAGAAGCGGGCCGACCTCTTCCTCGGCAATGCGGGCACCGCCTTCCGGCCGCTGACCGCGGTC
Source organism: Burkholderiales bacterium (assembly GCA_035549715.1). Lineage (GTDB taxonomy): Bacteria > Pseudomonadota > Gammaproteobacteria > Burkholderiales > JACQAP01 > JACQAP01. The sequence continues at coordinate 17,954 of DASZQJ010000055.1, read as the reverse complement.
CTCGCGGTGCTGGGGGGGCACTACACGCTGTCGGGCGTTGCGCGCATGCACGAGCGGCCGATCCGCGACCTGGTCGACGCGCTCCGCGAGCTGGGCGCGGACGTGCAATACCGGGCCAACGAAGGCTATCCGCCGCTGGAGATCCGGCCGGGGAACATCCGCGGCGGGCACATCCGCGTGCGCGGCGACGTCTCCAGCCAGTTCCTCACGGCGTTGCTGATGGCCTTGCCGCTGACCGGTTCGGAATCGACGGTCGAAGTCGTGGGCGAGCTCATCTCCAAGCCCTACGTCGACATCACGCTCAACCTCATGGCGCGCTTCGGCGTGACGGTGCAAAGGCAGCACTGGTCCCGGTTCACGATCCCGGCCGCCAGCCGCTACGTCAGCCCCGGCGAGGTCCACGTCGAAGGCGATGCCTCCGGCGCCTCCTATTTCCTGGCGGCGGGCGCCATCGGCGGCGGCCCGGTGCGGGTCGAGGGCGTGGGGCGCCACAGCATCCAGGGCGACGTCCATTTCGCCGACGCGCTGGCGGCCATGGGCGTGCGCATCGAGATGGGCGACACCTGGATCGAGGCCCGCGCGCCCGGGGACGGCCGCCTGCGGCCCCTCGACATGGACCTCAACCACATCCCCGATGCGGCGATGACCCTCGCGGTCGTCGCGCTGTTCGCGCAGGGCCGCAGCCGGCTGCGAAACATCGCGAGCTGGCGCGTGAAGGAGACCGACCGCATCGCCGCCATGGCGGCGGAGCTGCGCAAGCTGGGCGCCACGGTGGAGGAGGGCGCCGACTTTCTCGCCGTCACGCCACCGCCCGGCGCACGCCTGGCGCCCCACGCCCGGATCGACACCTACGACGACCACCGCATGGCCATGTGCTTTTCCCTCGCCGCGCTGGGCGGGGTGCCGGTGCGGATCAACGAGCCCGGGTGCGTGGCCAAGACCTTTCCCGACTATTTCGACCGGTTCGCGCTGGTGACGTGGGATGCGAGCGCGCCCGTCATCGCCATCGACGGGCCGTCGGCGTCGGGCAAGGGCACGGTGGCCGAGCGGGTCGCCGCCGCTCTGGGCTTCCACTACCTCGACAGCGGCGCGCTGTACCGGCTGGTGGCCCTGGCGGCTTCGCAGGAAGGTATCGCGCTCGATGACGAGGCCCGCCTGGGCCGGCTGGCCGCGACCTTACCCGTGGAATTTCGCGCGGGCAGGGCGTGGCTGCGGGGCAGGGACGCCACCGACGCCATCCGCACGGAGGACATGTCCGCCGGCGCTTCCCGGGTCGCGGCGATTCCGGCCGTACGTCAGGGGCTTATGATGCGGCAGCGGGCCTTTCGCCAGGCCCCGGGGCTGGTCGCCGACGGCCGCGACATGGGATCGATCGTGTTTCCGGACGCAACGCTGAAAATTTTTCTCACGGCCTCCGTCGAGGAACGCGCGCAGCGCAGGCTTAAACAGTTGAAAGACAAAGGTTTCGATGCTAACCTAGCGACCCTTTTGCAGGATTTGCGCCAGCGCGACGAGCGCGACAGCACCCGGAGCGTGGCGCCCCTGCATAAGAGCGCTGAAGCGCAAATGCTTGATACCACGGACATTTCCATCGAGGCGGCTTGCTCGCGGGTGATCGAGTGGTTCCAGGCGGCGCAGCGCCGAGTCCCATCCCGCTGATGCAATCCCCTGTGCCCGGGCCGCGGTACGCCCGGGTGGGGACGGATTTCGCCGCGTTCGTTTTCGCGGGGGATGGGCCCATCAACCAACCCGTTAAATGCAACGGTTAATTTGGACGTCCCATCCCCCAACCCATGAAAACTGCAACCCAAGCTTCCGCCCCCGCCAGCACGCCAGCCGGCGTCGAGAATTTCGCTGCCCTGTTCGAGGAAAGCCTCTCCAGGCAGGAAATGCGTGCGGGCGAAGTCATCACCGCCGAGGTGGTCCGCGTCGACCAGAACTTCGTGGTGGTGAACGCCGGACTGAAGTCCGAAAGCTTCATCTCCTCCGACGAATTCAAGAACGATCGCGGCGAGCTCGAAGTGAAGGCCGGGGACTACGTCACGGTCGCGATCGAGGCCCTCGAGGACGGCTATGGCGAGACCCGCCTGTCGCGCGAGAAGGCCAAGCGCCTGGCGGCCTGGCACGACCTCGAGAAGGCCATGGAGAACGGCACGCTGGTGCAGGGGCTGGTCAACGGCAAGGTGAAGGGCGGCCTGACCGTCATGGTCAACGGCATCCGCGCCTTCCTGCCCGGCTCGCTGGTGGACATCCGCCCGGTCAAGGACACCAACCCGTACGAAGGCAAGCAGCTCGACTTCAAGGTCATCAAGCTCGACCGCAAGCGCAACAACGTGGTGGTTTCGCGGCGCGCGGTGCTGGAGCAGACCCAGGGCGCCGAGCGCGAGGCGCTGCTGGCGAGCCTGCAGGAAGGTGCCGTGGTCAAGGGCATCGTCAAGAACATCACCGATTACGGCGCGTTCGTGGACCTGGGCGGCATCGACGGCCTGCTGCACATCACCGATCTGGCCTGGCGCCGCGTGAAGCATCCGTCCGAGGTGCTCAGCGTGGGCGACGAGGTCACCGCCAAGATCCTCAAGTTCGACCAGGAAAAGAACCGCGTCTCCCTGGGCCTGAAGCAGCTGGGCGAAGACCCCTGGGTCGGCCTCTCCCGCCGCTACCCGACGGGCACCCGCCTGTTCGGCAAGGTTTCCAACCTCACCGACTACGGCGCGTTCGTCGAGATCGAGCAGGGCATCGAGGGCCTGGTGCACGTCTCCGAGATGGACTGGACCAACAAGAACGTGCATCCGTCGCGCGTCGTGCAGCTCGGCGACGAGGTCGAGGTCATGATCCTCGAGATCGACGAGGACCGCCGCCGCATCTCCCTGGGCATGAAGCAGTGCAAGCCGAACCCCTGGGAGGAGTTCTCCGCCAACTACAAGAAGGGCGACAAGGTCCGCGGCCAGATCAAGTCCATCACCGACTTCGGCATCTTCATCGGCCTGCCCGGCGGCATCGACGGCCTGGTGCACCTGTCCGACCTGTCGTGGAGCGTCGCCGGCGAGGAAGCGGTGCGCAACTACAAGAAGGGCGATGAGGTCGAGGCGATGGTCATTTCGATCGACGTCGAGCGCGAGCGGATTTCCCTGGGCATCAAGCAGCTCGAGGGCGACCCGTTCAACAACTTCGTCGCCAGCCACGACAAGGGCGCGGTGGTCGAGGGCACGGTCAAGAGCGTCGACCCCAAGGGCGCGGTCATCCAGCTGGACGCCGACGTCGAAGGCTACCTGCGGGCCTCGGAAGTCACGCGCGACCGCGTCGAGGACATCCGCACCCACCTGAAGGAAGGCGACAAGGTCTCGGCGATGATCATCAACATCGACCGCAAGAACCGCAACATCAACCTGTCGATCAAGGCGAAGGACGCGGCCGACGAGAGCGAGGCGCTGCAGAAGCACGCCGCCGAGAGCGCCGGCAACGCTGGCACCACGAACCTGGGGGCCTTGCTCAAGGCCAAGCTGGACAACAAGAACTCTGCGCAATAAGACAGGAAGCGCCATGACCAAGTCGGAGCTGATTGCCAAGCTGGCGGCGCACTTTCCCCAGCTCGTTGCGAACGACGCCGAACTCGCGGTGAAGATGATCCTGGACGCCATGGCGAAGAGCCTGGCCCAGGGCCATCGGATCGAAATCCGGGGCTTCGGGAGCTTTGGCCTGAACTACCGGCCGCCGCGCGTGGGACGCAACCCCAAGTCGGGCGACAAGGTGCACGTGCCGGCCAAGTACGTGCCCCATTTCAAGGCCGGCAAGGAACTGCGCGAGCGGGTGGACTTCGTCAAGGGGTCCTGACCGCCGCCGCCGCCGACACCAGGGGCGTGGCGACGACATGCAACCGCAAGCGGCACAATCGCGAGATCGTGCCGCTTTTTTTCGCCCGCCTGCGGCGGGCTGAAGCCAGATGATGCGATACCTTTCGTGGGCCCTGCGGGTCCTGCTGTTCGTCCTGTTGTTCGGGTTCGCGCTCAAGAACACCGCGCCCGTCACCGTGCGCTTCTACCTCGGCTCGGAGTGGACTTCGCCCCTGGCCCTGGTCCTGCTCGCCTTCTTCGTCGCGGGGGCCGCGGCCGGGGTGGCCGCGGGTCTCGCCCACGCGCACCGCCAGCGGCGCGAGATCGTCGAGTTGCGCCGCGAACTGCGCGGCCGGCCCGGCCCGGCGCCCGACCACGGCTGAGGGCGCATGGAATTCGAGCTCTGGTGGCTGCTGGGGTTCCCGCTGTTCTTCGCGCTCGGCTGGCTCGCGGCGCGCGTGGACATCAAGCAGCTCATCTCCGAGTCGCGCGCGCTGCCGCTGTCGTACTTCAAGGGGCTGAACTTCCTGCTCAACGAGCAGACCGACAAGGCCATCGAGGCCTTCATCGAGGTGGTGAAGGTCGATCCCCAGACCATCGAGCTGCACTTTGCCCTGGGCAGCCTGTTCCGCCGCCGCGGCGAGGTCGAGCGGGCGATCCGCATGCACGAGAACCTGCTCGGCCGGCCCGACCTGGCGCCGGAGCAGAAGCTGGTGGCGCTGTACGAGCTGGCGCAGGACTACCTCAAGGCGGGGCTGCTGGACCGTGCCGAGGAGCTGTTCGGGCGCCTGCAGGGCACGCAGTACGAGCAGCAGGGGCTGCGCTTCCTGCTGGAGATCTACGAGCAGGAAAAGGACTGGTACAAGGCGATCGAGACTTCGCGCAAGATGGACGCGGCCACCGGCCGCTCCAGCGCCAGGGACATCGCCAACTTCTACTGCGAGCTCGCCCTGAAGGAGATGGGCAGTTCGCGCTGGGAGGCCGCCCGCGACTACCTGCGCGAAGCGCTGGGGGTGAATCGCCGCTGCACGCGGGCCAACATGCTGGCCGGGGACATTGACGTGGCGCAGGGGCGGCCGGAGCAGGCGATCGAGGCCTGGAAGCGCATCGAGGGCCAGGATCCCGCCTACCTCGCGCTGGTCGCCGAAAAGCTCCTGGCGGCCCACCGCAGCCTCGACCGCCAGCCGGAAGGGCTGCAACTGCTGCGCGGTTACCTGGCGAACTACCCTTCGCTGGACCTGCTCAACGTGATCTTCCAGGCCGAACTCGACTTCGGCGGGCCGGAGTCCGCCTACCGGCTGGTGCGCGACGAACTCGCGCGCAATCCCACGCTGCTCGGGCTGGACAAGCTCCTGGAGGCGCAGCTCCTCGAGGCGCCGCCCGAGCGCCGCAACGACCTGCAGCTCATCAAGAACCTGGTCCACCAGCACACCCGCAGCCTGGCGCTCTACAAGTGCGACACCTGCGGCTTCAAGGCGCGGCAGTTCTACTGGCACTGCCCGGCCTGCAACGGCTGGGAAACCTATCCCCCGCGCCGCACCGAGGAAAGGGATCTGGCAGGATGAATCCGCGCATCGACGGGCCGCGCGTCGTGGTGGCGCTCGACTATCCGGACGACAAGGGCGCCCTGGCGCTGGCCGACCGGCTGGACCCGGGCGCGTGCCGGGTCAAGGTGGGCAAGGAGCTGTTCACGGCCGCCGGGCCGGCCTTCGTGGAAGCGCTCGCGCGGCGCGGCTTCGACGTCTTCCTGGACCTCAAATTCCACGACATCCCCAACACCGTGGCCCAGGCGTGCAAGTCGGCCGCCCGCCTCGGCGTATGGATGATGAACGTGCATGCCCTGGGCGGCCGGGCGATGCTGGAAGCGGCGCGCGGCGCGATCGATCCGGCGTCCGGGCCGCGCCTCATCGCGGTCACCGTGCTCACCAGCATGTCGGAACCGGACCTCAGGGAGGTCGGCATCGACGCCTCGCCCCTCGAGGAGGCCATGCGCCTGGCCAGGCTGGCCGCCGGCTGCGGGCTCGACGGCGTGGTCTGCTCGGCGCACGAGGCCGGCGCCATCGCGCAGGCGGTGGGGCCGCATTTCCTGCGCGTCACCCCCGGCATCCGGCTGGCCGAGGACGCCGCCGGCGACCAGAAGCGCGTCATGACGCCCGCGCTGGCGCTCCAGGCGGGCGCGACCCACCTGGTCATCGGGCGATCCGTCACCCGGGCCGAACAGCCGCTGCAGGTCCTGCAGCGCATCAACACCGAACTCGGAAAACTGGAAAGCCACGCGTGAAAATCACCATCATCGGTTCGGGCTACGTCGGCCTGGTCTCGGGCGCCTGCTTCGCCGACCTCGGCAACGACGTGCTGTGCCTGGACCTCGACGAGAAGAAGGTCGCCACCCTCCAGTCGGGCGGCATCCCCATCTACGAGCCCGGGCTCGAGTCGCTGGTCCGGCACAACGTGGCCGCGGGCCGCCTGCAATTCACCACCAGCATCGAGGAAAGCGTGGCGCACGGCACGGTGCAGTTCATCGCGGTGGGCACGCCGCCCGACCAGGACGGCTCCGCCGACATGCGCCACGTGCTTGCCGCCGCGCGCAACATCGGCAGGCACATGACGGAGTACCGCGTCGTGGTGGACAAGTCCACGGTGCCGGTCGGCACGTCGGAGCGCGTCCGCGCCGTGATCGAGGCGGAACTGAAGGCGCGCGGCGTTTCCGTGCCGTTCGGCGTCGTCTCCAACCCGGAGTTCCTCAAGGAGGGCGCGGCCGTGAACGACTTCATGCGGCCCGACCGGGTCGTGATCGGCGGCACCGACGAGCGCGCCATCCAGATCATGCGCCAGCTCTACAGCCCGGTGCAGCGCAACCACGACCGGGTGATGGTCATGGACCCGCGCTCGGCCGAGCTCACGAAGTACGCGGCCAATGCCATGCTGGCCACGCGCATCTCGTTCATGAACGAGCTCGCCAACCTCGCCGAGAAGGTCGGCGCCAACATCGAGTCCGTGCGCCAGGGCATCGGCTCGGACCAGCGCATCGGCTACAACTTCCTCTACGCCGGGGTCGGCTACGGCGGCTCCTGCTTCCCGAAGGACATCCAGGCCCTGCAGCACACCGCGGGCGAGTACGGCATGAGCCTGACCATCGTCGACGCCGTCGAGAAGGTGAACCGCACCCAGAAGCAGCGCATCCTCGAGAAGGTGAGGACGCGGTTCGGCGAGCACCTCGACGGCCGCACCTTCGCCGTCTGGGGCCTGTCGTTCAAGCCCAACACGGACGACATGCGCGAGGCGCCCAGCCGCGTGGTCATCGGCGGATTGCTGTCGCGGGGTGCGCGGGTCCAGGCCTACGATCCCGTGGCGATGGAGGAGGCGCGGAGGATCTTCGCCAGGGAGCCGGGCGTGGGCTTCGCCGGATCGACCACGGCCGCCCTGGACGGCGCCGATGCCCTGATCATCGTCACGGAGTGGAAGGAGTTCCGCAGCCCGGACTTCGACGACATGAAGAAGCGGCTGAAGGCGCCCGTGATCTTCGATGGCCGCAACCTGTACGAGCCGGCGCACGTGCTCGCCGCCGGGTTCGAGTACTTTTCCGTCGGCCGGCCTTGATGGCGGCGGCAAGCGTCAGGGGACAGGGGACCGGCAGATGCAGATGAAACCGCAATCTCTGAACAAGGCGCGCGTCCTGGTCGTCGGCGACGTCATGCTGGACCGCTACTGGTTCGGCGAGGTGAGCCGCATCTCGCCGGAAGCCCCCGTGCCGGTGGTGAAGGTCGGCCGCACCGAGGAACGGCTGGGCGGCGCGGCCAACGTCGCGCGCAACATCGCCGCGGTGGGGGCAAGGGCGTCGCTGTTGTCGGTGGTCGGGAAGGACGAGGCCGCCGACGCGATCCAGGCGCTGCTCGACGCCGATGCCATCGCCGGCCAGCTCCATCGCGATCCGGCGCTCGCCACGACGATCAAGCTGCGGGTGATCGGGCGCCAGCAGCAGCTGCTGCGGGTGGACTTCGAGACCGAGCCGGGCCACGAGGTGCTGGCGGCCAAGCTCGCCGATTTCGAAGCCCGGCTGGCGGACACCGATGCGGTCATCCTGTCCGACTACGGCAAGGGCGGGCTCAGGCACATCGAGCGCATGATCGACCTGGCGCGCGCGGCGAAAAAGCCGGTGCTCGTCGACCCCAAGGGCGAAGACTACGCCCGCTACCGGGGTGCCACGCTGCTCACCCCGAACCGCGCGGAGTTCCGCGAGGTCGCGGGCCGCTGGAAGGACGAGGACGACCTGGGTGCGCGCGCCCAGAAGTTGCGCAGCGAGCTCGGGCTGCAGGCCCTGCTGGTGACGCGCAGCGAGGAGGGGATGACGCTGTACCGCGAAAGCGGTCGGCTGCACGTGCCGACGGTCGCGCGCGAGGTGTACGATGTCAGCGGCGCCGGCGACACCGTCATCGCCATCCTCGGGGTCATGCTGGCGGCCGGGGCGGACTTGCCCGAGGCCGTGCAGATGGCGAACAAGGCGGCGGGCATCGTGGTCGGCAAGCTCGGCACGGCCGTCGTCCATCCCGAAGAGCTGTTTTCCTGAGCGAAGAGACCGCATGTCCATCGTCGTCACCGGCGCGGCCGGTTTGGGTTCCGGCGTAACGCACCCTTCCGGCACGCTAGCTTCCCCTGAAACCGGCCGCGGAGCCTGATATGTATATCGTCGTCACCGGCGCGGCCGGCTTTATCGGCTCCAACATCGTCAAGGCCCTCAACGAGCGCGGCGAGACCGCCATCCTCGCCGTCGACAACCTGAGCCGGGCCGAGAAATTCCGCAACCTGGCCGACTGCGACATCGCCGACTACCTCGACAAGGAAGACTTCCGCGCCGCGCTCGACGCCGGCGCCTTCGACGGCGACATCTCCGCCATCCTCCACCAGGGCGCCTGCTCCGACACGATGAACACGGACGGGCGCTACATGATGGAGAACAACTACCGCTACTCGATGGACCTGCTGTCCTATTGCCAGGCCGAGTCGGTGCCCCTGGTCTACGCGTCCTCCGCCGCCGTGTACGGCGCCGGCCCGGCCTTCAAGGAAGGCCGCGGCAACGAGCGGCCGCTCAATGTCTACGGCTACTCCAAGTTCCTGTTCGACCAGTCGGTGCGCCGGCGCTGGGAGGACAACTCGGCGCAGGTGGTCGGCCTGCGCTACTTCAACGTCTACGGCGCGCGCGAGGGCCACAAGGCGCGCATGGCCTCCGTGGCCCTGCACTGCTTCCAGCAGTACCGGGAGACGGGCAAGGTCCAGCTGTTCGAGGGCAGCGCCGGCTATGCCGCCGGCGAGCAGCGGCGCGATTTCATCTCCGTCGAGGACGTGGTGAAGGTCAACCTGTTCTTCCTCGACCATCCCGGCAAGTCGGGCATCTTCAACTGCGGCACCGGCGCCTCCCAGACGTTCAACGACGTCGCCATGTCGACCGTCAACGCCCTGCGCGTGGCGCAGGGCCAGGGCCCGCTGGCGCTGGCCGAGCTCGTGGCGCAGGGCGTGATCGAGTACGTGCCGTTCCCGCCGGGCCTGAAGGACAAGTACCAGAGCTTCACCCAGGCCGACCTGGCGCACCTGCGCACTTCCGGGTACGACGCGCCGTTCTTCGACGTGCAGACCGGGGTTGCGCGCTACGTCGGCTGGCTGCTCGAGAACGCGGGCTAGGCCCGCGGGTATCATTGGCCATGGACAGGAACCCCGTCACCGCCTACCGCACCCTCGACGATTTCGTGGGCAATACGCCCCTGGTGCGCTTGAAGCGCATCCCGGGCGAGACCAGCAACGTCATCCTCGCGAAGCTGGAGGGCAACAACCCGGCCGGCTCGGTGAAGGACCGGCCCGCGCTGTCGATGATCCGCCGCGCCGAGGAGCGCGGCCGCATCAGGCCCGGCGACACGCTGATCGAGGCCACCAGCGGCAACACGGGCATCGCGCTGGCGATGGTGGCGGCCATGCGCGGCTACCGGATGGTGCTGGTGATGCCCGAGCACCTGTCCATCGAGCGCCGCCAGAGCATGGCGGCCTTCGGCGCCCGCTTCGTCCTCACGCCCAGGGAGGGCGGGATGGAGAAGGCGCGCGACATCGCGGAGGCCATGCAGGCCCGCGGCGAGGGCGTGATCCTCGACCAGTTCGCCAACCCCGACAACCCGCTGTCCCACTACGAAGGCACGGGGCCGGAGATCTGGCGCGATACCGGCGGCCAGATCACGCACTTCGTGAGCAGCATGGGCACCACCGGCACCATCATGGGCTGCTCGCGCTTTTTCAAGGAAAAGAACCCGGCCATCCGCATCGTGGGCTGCCAGCCGACCGAGGGCTCGCAGATCCCCGGCATCCGCAAGTGGCCGCAGGCCTACCTGCCGAAGATCTTCGACCGCAGCCGCGTGGACGAGGTGGTCGACGTCGCGCAGGCGGACGCCGAGGACATGGCGCGGCGGCTGGCGCGCGAAGAGGGGATCTTCGCGGGCATCTCGTCGGGCGGCGCGCTCTGGGCGGCGCTGCAGGTGTCGGCCCGGGTGCGCAACGCCACCATCGTCACGATCGTGTGCGACCGCGGCGACCGCTATCTCTCCACCGGGGTCTTCCCGGCGGGCTGATCAGTCCGCCGCCGGCGCCGTGAGCCGCTCGAGCAGGGCGCGGTGCCGGCGCCCGAGTTCCCGCGGCAACCTTCCCGCCAGGCGGTCGAACAGCTCGGCGCGCAGCCGCAGTTCCTCCTGCCAGGCATCGGGATCGACCGCCATGAGTTCGTCGAAGGCGCCGGGCGCCAGGTCCATGCCTTCCCAATGCAGGTCCTCCCGGCGCGGCGCCCAGCCCAGCGGCGTGCGCATCGCACCGCCGCGGCCCTGGCAGCGGTCCACGATCCACTTGAGCACTCGCATGTTCTCGCCGTAGCCGGGCCAGAGGAACCGGCCGTCGGCGTCCTTGCGGAACCAGTTCACGCTGAAGATCCGCGGCGCGGGATCGACGGCGCCGCCCATGCCCAGCCAGTGGTCGAAGTAGTCGCCCATGTGGTAGCCGCAGAAGGGCAGCATGGCCATCGGGTCGCGGCGGACCTCGCCGACCTTGGCGGTGGCGGCGGCGGTCGTCTCGGAACCCAGCGTGGCCGCAGCGTAGACGCCGTCGGCCCAGGAATCGCTCTCGGTCACCAGCGGGATGGCGTCGCTGCGGCGGCCGCCGAACACGAAGGCCGAGATCGGCACGCCGTCGGGATCCTCCCAGCCGGGATCGATCGAAGGGCATTGCGACGCCGGCGCCGTGAAGCGCGCGTTCGGGTGCGCCGCCTTGCGCCCTGAATCCGGCGTCCAGGACTGGCCCTGCCAGTCGATCAGGCGCGGCGGCGGTGCGTCGGTCATGCCCTCCCACCACACGTCGCCGTCGGGCGTCTGCGCGACGTTGGTGAAAATGCAGTTGGCGCGCAGCGTCGCCATGGCGTTGGGATTGGACTTCTCCGACGTGCCCGGCGCCACGCCGAAGAAGCCGTACTCCGGATTGATGGCGCGCAGGGTGCCGTCCGGGCCGGGCCGGATCCAGGCGATGTCGTCGCCGATGGTGGTGACCCGCCAGCCCGCGAACGCCTTCGGCGGGATCATCATCGCGAAGTTGGTCTTGCCGCACGCGCTCGGGAACGCGGCCGCGACGTAGGTCTTCTCGCCCTGCGGCGACTCGACCCCGAGGATGAGCATGTGCTCCGCCATCCAGCCTTCGCGCCGCCCCAGGCTGGAGGCGATGCGCAAGGCCAGGCACTTCTTGCCCAGCAGCGCGTTGCCCCCGTAGCCGCTGCCGAAGGACCAGATCGCCTGTTCCTCGGGAAAATGCACGATGTACTTGTGCTCGCGGTTGCAGGGCCAGGCCACGTCCCTTTCGCCGGGCCCCAGCGGCATGCCTACGGAATGCAGGCACGGCACGAAGCGCCCGTCCGCGCCCAGCGCGTCGAGGGCCACGCGGCCCATGCGCGCCATGATGCGCATGCTGACCGCGACGTAGGCGGAGTCGGTGAGCTGCACGCCGATGAGCGACAGGGGCGAGCCGACCGGCCCCATCGAGAACGGCACCACGTACATGGTGCGGCCGCGCATGCAGCCTTCGAACAGGCCGCGCAGCGTGTCCTTCATCGCCGCGGGCTCGACCCAGTTGTTGGTGGGGCCGGCATCGTCGCGGTGCCGGCTGCAGATGTAGGTGCGGTCCTCGACGCGCGCGACGTCCGAGGGATCGGACAGCGCGAGGAAACTGCCGGGCCGCTTGTCCGGATTGAGGCGTTTCAGCGTGCCGTTCGCGACCAGTTCATCGCACAACCGGTCATATTCGGCCTGCGAGCCGTCGCACCAGTGGATCCGGTCGGGGCGGGCGAGGGCGGCCACCTCGGCCACCCAGTCGCGCAGCGCGCGGTGCCTTGCGTGCGCCGCGGTGGCGTTCGAAGGCGGATTGGATGCGGTGCGATCGGCCAGGGATCCCAATTGACGACTCCTCCTCGAGTGCCGTGTTTCGACAGCAGTCTAGCACCGGAAATTCCGCGGCTGTCCCGCATCGGTGCTGCTGCGCGGCAATCCCGCGGGGCACCGTCGCCGATGGAAGACAGGGCGCGGTTTCCGGTATCCTGACCGGCTTTCGACGGCATCGCGCGCCTTCCCGCCATGATCCCCATCCTCGTCTTCGACATCGAGACCATCCCCGACGTGGACGGGCTGCGGCGCCTGAACGACCATCCGCCGCAGATGACGGCGGCGCAGGTGGCGCAGGCGGCCTTCGATCGCCGCCGCGAGGCGACCGGCAGCGATTTCCTGCCCCTGCACCTGCACAAGGTGGTCGCGATTTCCTGCGCCCTGCGCGAGCGCGACCAGTTCCGGGTCTGGTCCCTGGGCGAGCCCGACGAGCCGGAGCGCGTGCTGGTGCAGCGCTTCTACGACGGCATCGAAAAATACACCCCCCAGCTCGTGTCCTGGAACGGCAGCGGATTCGACCTGCCGGTGCTCAACTACCGCGCGCTCGTGCATGGCGTGCGCGCCGCGCGCTTCTGGGACCAGGGCGAGGACGATCGCGACTTCAAGTGGAACAACTACATCAGCCGCTATCACGCCCGGCACACCGACCTGATGGACCTGCTCGCGATGTACCAGGGCCGCGGCAACGCGCCGCTCGACCAGCTGTCCCAGCTCGCCGGGCTGCCGGGCAAGCTGGGCATGGACGGCTCCAGGGTCTGGGACGCCTTCCAGGACGGGAAGATCGCGGCGATCCGCAATTACTGCGAGACCGACGTCTGCAATACCTACCTGCTGTACCAGCGTTTCCAGATGGTGCGGGGCGTGCTCGACGAAGCGCAGTACCGGCGCGAGTGCGAGCTGGTGCGCACGACGCTGGGCAAATCGCCGGAGCCGCACTGGCGCGAGTTCCTGGCCGCCTGGAAGGCCTGATTGAAGGCGGAGGCGCTTCCGAGGCTGGCCGACGTCGAGTCCCTCGACCACGAGGGGCGGGGTGTGGCGCACGTCGAGGGCAAGGCGATCTTCATCGAGGGCGCATTGCCCGGCGAGCGGGTGGAATTCGTCTCCTACCGGCGCAAGCCGAGCTTCGAGCTGGCCGATGCCGTCCGCATCCTGGCGGCGTCCCCGTCGCGCGTCGAGCCGCGCTGCCCGCACTTCGGGACCTGCGGCGGCTGCAGCATGCAGCACCTCGAGGCGCGCGCCCAGGTGTCGGCCAAGCAGCGCGTGCTCGAGGACAACCTGGCCCGCATCGGCAGGGTCGTGCCGGAACAGATGCTGGCCCCGATCCGCGGCCCGAACTGGGGATACCGCTACCGCGCGCGGTTCTCTGCGCGCTATGTGGTGAAAAAGCAGGCGATGCTCGTCGGCTTCCACGAGCGGCGCAGCAGCTACGTCGCGGACATGAGGCAATGCGAGGTCGTGCCGCGGCGCATCTCCGACCTGCTGGTGCCGCTGCGCGAGCTGGTCGGGGCGCTGTCGATCCGCGACCGCATGCCGCAGATCGAGCTGGCGATCGGCGACGCGGTCGACGTGCTGGTGCTGCGCATCCTGGATCCGCTCACGGCCGGCGACGAGGCGCTCGTGCGGCACTTTGCCGACGCGCACGGCGTCCGGATCTTCCTGCAGTCCGGGGGGCCGGAGACGGCGCTGCCGTTGCACCCGGTCGAGGCGCCGGCGCTGCGTTACGCCATTCCCGACTACGCGCTGGCCTTTCCCTTCAAGCCGACCGACTTTACGCAGGTCAACCACGAGATCAACCGCGTGCTGGTGCGGCGCGCGGTCACGCTGCTGGAGCCGCGGCCCGGCGAGCGCATCGGGGATTTCTTCTGCGGCCTGGGAAATTTCTCGCTGGCGATCGCGCGCACGGGCGCATCCGTGTTCGGCGTGGAAGGCAATGCCGGGCTGGTGAAGCGGGCCCGCGAGAACGCGGAATTCAACGGCCTGGCAGGGCGCTGCGAGTTCGCGGAGCGCAATCTCTTCGAGGTGACGGAGGAGCAGTGGCGCCAGTACGGCCGCTTCGACCGGATCGTCATCGATCCGCCGCGCGACGGCGCGATCGAGCTCGCCAGGGCGATCTGCGGGGCGCCGCCGGCCCGCATCGTGTACGTGTCCTGCAACCCCGCCACCCTGGCGCGGGATGCATCGCTGCTGGTGCATGCCGGCGGCTACCGGCTGTCGGCCGCCGGCATCGTCAACATGTTTCCCCACACCTCCCACGTGGAGTCCATCGCGGTTTTCGACCGCTGAGGCGCGGGGGCAAAGAAAAAGGGCGGCCGGGGCCGCCCTTTTTCCGTTTCATGCCGCGGCGATCAGTCGCGGTCGCCGGCGAACGCCATCAACAGGTGCAACAGGTTCGCGAAGATGTTGTACAGGCTCATGTAGACGCCCGTGGCGGCCATGATGTAGTTCGTTTCCCCGCCCGTGACGATCCTGCTCACGTCATGCAGCAGGAACAGCGAGAAGACCACCACGACCAGCGCGGAGAGCGCCAGCGCCAGCGCCGGGATCTGCAGGAACATGTTCGCCACCATGGCGAGCAGCAGCACGATCATGCCGACGAAAAGAAACTTGCCCATGAAGCTGAAGTCGCGCCGGGTCGTCGTCGCGATCAGGCTCATCGCCAGCAGGATGCCGCCGGTGCCCACGGCGGCGATGCCGATGAGCTGGGAGCCGTTGCGCAGCGACAGCGCCACGTTCAGCAGCGGCCCGAGCCACCAGCCGAGCACGAAGGTCATGGCCAGGAGCAGGGCCACGCCCAGGCCGCTGTTGCGGTTGGCCGCGATCGCGTACTGCATGCCGATCACCACCGCCAGCGCCACGAGGGAACTGATGATGGGATGCTGCATGACGATGCCGCTGGTCGCCATGCCGACCATGGCGCCGAAGAACGTCGGCACCATGGTGAGCGCCAGCAGCAGGTAGGTGTTGCGCAGGACCTTGTTCTGCGCCGCTGACAGCGCGCCCGATTGCGCGCCGTACTGGATGTCCGGTTGCATGTGGTTACAGCCTCCCGATGAGGAACGTTACGTTGCGTAAGACTAGCACGCGGCCCCCAAGTTTCAATCGCGTCGCGTATCAATCTGTGCGATGCGAGCGGCATTCCCCGGCGCGGGATGGAAACTTCGCCCTTCGTCCCCATCGGCCCGGGACGTATCGCGCGACGGGCGGGGCGGGGTCCCGCGGGGCCTGCCGGAGTACACTGGCGCCTTGTGCCGGACCGGTTCCGGCCGGACCGCGGAGGGTTGGCAGAGCGGTTGAATGCACCTGACTTGAAATCAGGCGTACCCGCAAGGGTATCGGGGGTTCGAATCCCTCACCCTCCGCCAAGGATGCTCCCATCCTTTTGATTTGTCTTGTTTTCCGTGCCCCCCAAGCCCCTTCCCCTGACTCCCCTCGACCACGACCGCGACAGCGCCGGCCTGCGCTACGTCTATCCGGTCGTTTCCCGTCGCGCGGGCGGGCTTTCGATCGGCATCAACCTCAACGTCAACAATGCTTGCAACTGGCGCTGCGTCTATTGCCAGGTGCCGGCGCTCACGCGCGGCTCGGCGCCGCCGGTGGACCTGGCGCGGCTGCGCGAAGAGCTGGCGGGTTTCCTGGTGCAGGTGCTCCATGGCGACTTCATGGCGCGCCGGGTGCCGCCGCAGTCGCGGCGCCTGAACGACATCGCACTGTCGGGCAACGGCGAGCCCACCAGCGCGCGCGAATTTGAGGCGGTCGTGGACCTCATCGGGGAGGTTCGCCGCGATGCCGGGGTGCCGGCGTCGGTCAAGACGGTGCTCATCACCAACGGCAGCCTGATGGGCCAGGCCCGGGTGCAGGCCGCAGTGGCGAAGCTGCGCGCGCTTCGCGGCGAGGTCTGGTTCAAGGTGGACCGGGCGCCCGGTCCCGCCATGCGGGCCGTGAACGGCTCGCGCCTGGGCAGGGACAGGGTGCTGGAGCACCTGCGCGCCTGCGTCGAGCGCTGCCCGACCTGGATCCAGACCTGCATGTTCTCCATCGACGGCGAACCGCCGTCGCCGGGGGAACTGGACGACTACCTGGGATTCCTGGGGACGGCCCGCGCGGCGGGGATCGGGGTGGAAGGCGTGTTGCTCTACAGCCTGGCGCGACCCTCCCTCCAGCCGGAAGCGGCGCGGTTGGGCGCGCTGCCCCAGGGCTGGCTGGAAGGACTGGCGCGACGGATCCGCGCTCTCGGGTTGACGGCGCGGGTCACGCCCTGACCGGGCGCGATCCTAGCGGCGGCCGCGGCGGCTGCCGGCGCGGTGGCTCGAGGCCTCGGTGCGCAGGCGGCGGTACAGCGCCGGTTCGGCGGCCTTGAGGTAGGACAGCACGGCCACGTCGCTGCGGTTGATCTTCTTCAGGTCGATCTGGTCGAGGTGCACGACGCGCAGGAGCTCGCGCACCGGCTTGGGCATGTTGCGGCCGCTCTCGTAGCGCGAACCACCGCTCTGGGTCACGCCGATCCGTCCCCAGAACTCCTGCTGGTTCATGCCGAGCTTCAGGCGGATTTCACGGGGGTTCTGGATTTTCTCGAACATTTTCATCTCGATCCTTATGCGTTATTCATCGGCGACAACCCCGCGGAGCTGCCTCCATTCGTTTGTCCTTGCGGCCCGCGCCAAAGTTCCGCCGTCGTGCGATGCCAACCCGATGGCATGACGCCGGCTTGCGCGCACCTCCAGACGGCTTGCAGGAAAGAAAACGCCCCGCGAACGGGGGCGTTGACGTGTTCCGGAAGGTGGTACCTGCGGCTGCGGGGTGACCCGGCGGCCGGGCTTACTTCGCGACCTGGCGCTCGCGCAGTTCGTCGAGCGTCTTGCAGTCGATGCAGAGCGTGGCCGTGGGGCGTGCCTCGAGGCGCTTCAGGCCGATCTCGATGCCGCAGCTTTCGCAGTAGCCGTACTCGCCCGCATCGATCTTGGCGATGGTCTCCTCGCACTTCTTGATCAGCTTGCGCTCGCGGTCCCGGTTGCGCAGCTCGAGCGCCATGTCGGATTCCTGGCTGGCGCGGTCGTTGGGATCGGCGAACACCGTGGCTTCGTCCTGCATCGTATGCACGGTGCGGTCGATGTCCTGCGAGAGCTCGGTCTTCAGCTGGTTGAGGATCTTCTTGAAGTGCTCCAGCTGCTTCGGGCTCATGTAAGCCTCGCCCTTCTTGGGGACATAAGGCTTGAAGGTCGTATGGAATTCGGAGGCCATGAACTAGGGATTCCCGGGCCGAAAAAAGCCGCTTTAATAGCAGAAATGGGTAGGGGGTGCAAGCCGCGCCGCCCCGGGGCGCCAGGGGGCCCGGGCGGGGGTCCCCAAATTGACCTTTAACCCCCTGATCGGTATAGTTCCGACCCTTCCGGGGTGTAACGCAGCCTGGTAGCGTGCCTGCTTTGGGAGCAGGATGTCGGGAGTTCGAATCTCTCCACCCCGACCAGTCAAGCAACGTGTTCCCGGTTTGGAGTCGTGCCCGTAGCTCAACCGGATAGAGCACCAGCCTTCTAAGCTGGGGGTTACAGGTTCGAGTCCTGTCGGGCGCGCCAGCGCCCCTGGTCAACAGGTTTTCCGTGGTGGCTGTAGCTCAGTCGGTAGAGTCCTGGATTGTGATTCCAGTTGTCGTGGGTTCGAGTCCCATCAGCCACCCCAT
>DASZQJ010000054.1:0-4609 GCA_035549715.1 Burkholderiales bacterium | reverse complement strand
TGAAAACCAACCTCACGCAGGCGATCAAGGACACGCCCGAAGGCCAGGAAGCCGACAAGATCCTGCGCACGTGCGTGCACTGCGGCTTTTGCACGGCCACCTGCCCCACCTACCAGCTGCTGGGCGACGAGCTCGACAGCCCGCGCGGGCGCATCTACCTCATGAAGGAGATGCTCGAGGGCAACGAGGTCACGGCGAAGACCCGGCTGCACCTGGACCGCTGCCTCACCTGCCGCTCCTGCGAAACCACCTGTCCCTCCGGCGTGGAGTACGGCCGGCTGGTGGACATCGGGCGCGGGATCGTCGAGCAGCGGGTGCCGCGCTCCCCGGTGGATGCGGCCCGGCGTGCGGTGCTGGGCGCGGTGCTGCCCAGGCCGGCCCTGTTCGAGCCCCTGTTGAAGGCGGGAAAGCGGCTGCGCCCCCTGCTGCCGGAGAAACTCCGCGCCAAGGTGCCCGCGGGTGCCGCTCGCGACATCGGCTGGCCGCCCCCGCGCCACGCCCGCCGCATGCTCGTGCTCGACGGCTGCGTCCAGCCTTCCCTGGCGCCCGACATCAACCCCGCCGCCGCCCGCGTCCTCGACCGCCTGGGGATTTCCCTGGTGAAGGCCGGGCAGGCCGGCTGCTGCGGCGCCGTGACCTTCCACCTCAACAAGCAGGACGACGGCCGCGACTACATGCGCCGCCTCGTCGACGCCTGGTGGCCCCACGTGCAAGCCGGCGTGGAAGCGATCGTCATCACCGCCAGCGGCTGCGGCGCGATGGTCAGGGAGTATGGCCACCAGCTCGCCCACGACCCGCAGTACGCGGAAAAAGCCGCCCGCGTCTCCGCCCTCTCGAAGGACATCAGCGAGATCGTGCTCGCCGAACGCGACAGGCTCGAGACGCTTTTACTCGGCACGCAATCCTCGGCACCCGGTCCCGCAAGCGGCGCAAAGCGCCGCGTCGCCTTCCATTCCCCCTGCACCCTGCAGCACGGCCTGAAGATCCGCGGCGTGGTGGAGCCCCTGCTGACCGCCGCCGGCTTCGAGCTCACGCCCGTGCCCGATGCGCACCTGTGCTGCGGCTCCGCGGGCACGTATTCGATCCTGCAGCCCGAGCTTTCGTCGCGGCTGCTGAAGAACAAGGTCGACGCCCTCGCTTCCGGCCAGCCGGAGGTCGTCGCCACCGCCAACATCGGCTGCCTCACCCACCTCCAGTCCGGGACGGCAACGCCCGTACGCCACTGGATCGACCTCCTCGACGAAAGGCTTTCATGACCCAGAAGACTGCATTCATCACCGGCGCCACCTCCGGCTTCGGCGCCGCCTCCGTCCGGCGTTTCGTGAAAGCCGGCTGGCGCGTGGTCGCGACCGGCCGCCGCGCCGACCGGCTGGCCAAGCTGGTCGACGAACTCGGCCGGGACAAGGTGCATCCGGCCGCCTTCGACATGCGCAAGGCCGCGGACATCGAGGCGGCGGTCCAGGCCCTGCCCGGCGCCTTCGCCGGGGTGGACCTGCTCATCAACAACGCCGGCCTGGCCCTGGGAACGGCCCCGGCGCAGAACGCGAGCCTCGAGCAGTGGAACCAGATGATCGAGACCAACGTGACCGGCCTCGCCACCATGACCCGCGCGCTGCTGCCGAAGCTGATCGAGCGCAAGGGCGCCATCATCAACATCAGCTCGGTGGCCGCGCTCTACCCCTATCCCGGCGGCAACGTCTATGGCGGCACCAAGGCCTTCGTGTCCCAGTTCTCGCTGGGCCTGCGCTCGGACCTGCACGGCACGGGCGTGCGCGTGACCTGCGTGGAGCCCGGCATGGCCGAAACCGAGTTCACGCTGGTGCGCACCAGCGGCAACCAGGAAGCCTCGGACAAGCTCTACAAGGGCGCGAACCCGATGACCGGCGAGGACATCGCCGAGACGCTCTACTGGATCGCCACCCTGCCGCCGCACCTGAACGTCAACCGCATCGAGCTCATGCCGGTGAACCAGTCGTTCTCGCCGTTCCAGGTGCACCGCGGGTAATCCCGAACCCCCGCCACCGGCAATCCCGCCAGGCCCGCGTCGCGGGCCTTTGCATTTTTTCCGGCCGGGCCCGGTCCCTCATCCTTTCGGTTGAGCCATCCGGCCCGGCCTGCGGGCCGGCGCGCGCCACCCGCCATCCGCCGGCTGTCTGCGCCCGACGACAAATCGGGGAAGCATCTCTACCATAGCGCCAGGACCGATCCCCGCGTCCGCTCCCGCCAACCATCGTCCCAAGGAACCCGTAATGGCCGCTGCCTTTGTCTTCATCGACGCGCGCGTCGAGGACTTCGAATTGCTCCTCCAGGATCTCGCCCCGGACACCCGGGTCGTGCGCCTCGATGCCCAGCGCGACGGCCTCGCGCAGATCGCCGAAGCCCTGGCCGGGGAAACGGACCTGGGCGCGATCCACATCGTCTCCCACGGCGCCCCGGGCAGGCTGGTGGTCGGCGGCACGGCGCTCGACGAGGCCGGGCTCGAGGCGCACGCGCAGGAACTGGCGGCGATCGGCCAGGCGCTCGCGGCCTCGGGCGACCTTTTGCTCTGGGGCTGCGACGTGGCCGCGGGCGAGGCAGGCGCCGCCTTCGTCGACACGCTTGCCCAGCTCACGGGCGCCGACGTGGCCGCGTCCACCAACCCCACCGGCTTCGCCGGCCTGGGCGGCGACTGGCTGCTCGAAGCCCGCACCGGCGCGATCGAGGCGGACCTCGCGCCCGCGCCGGCGTATCCGCACCTGCTCGGCGGCGAGCCCCCGCAGATCGCGGTCACCGGCGCCCTGGATCGCGCCTTCTCGGGCGACGGCCTGGCCACGGCCGACTTCTCGACCAATGACCAGGCCCGCGGCATTGCGCTGCAGGCCGACGGCAGGATCCTGGTGGCGGGTGAGGGCTACAACGGCGGCGCGGCGCAGGAATTCCTCGTCGCCCGCTTCAACGCCGATGGCACGCCCGACACCGGGTTCGGAGACGCGGGCCACGCCTTCACGGCCTTCGGTCCGAGCCCGAGCACCGTGGCGGGCATGGCGCTGCAGGCCGACGGCGGCATCCTGGTCGCCGGCTCGGGCAACAGCACCGGCACCCAGGATTTCCAGCTCGTGCGCTACAACGACGATGGCAGCCTCGACACCGGGTTCGGCACGAACGGCAAGGTGTCGACCGACCTCGACGGGTTTGACGACGTGGCCCATGGCGTCCTGCTGCAGGCCGACGGCCGCATCCTGGTGTACGGGGAAAGCTTCGGCGACCTCGCGCTGATGCGCTACAACGCCGACGGCAGTAACGACGGCAGCTTCGGCAGCAACGGCCGGGTCTTCACCCCCCCGCCGGGCGGTTACTCGGCCGTCGCCAACGCGGCCGCGCAACAGGCCGACGGCAGGATCGTGGTGGCGGGCGCTGCGAACCTCGACGGCTTCTCGTCGGACGCGGCCGTGGCCCGCTACAGCGACACCGGGGCGCTCGACCCCACCTTCGGCAGCGGCGGCTTCGTCACGGTCGACTTCGGCCTGTTCGGCTACGACGACATGGCGGCGGCCGTCGCGATCCAGGACGACGGCAGGATCCTGCTGGCGGGCAAGGTCTACGACTACAACAGCGGCACCTGGGACATCCTGCTGGCGCGCCTGAACGCCGACGGCACCCGGGACAACAGCTTCGGCACCGACGGCCGGGTGACGACCGGCTTCGGCGATTTCGATGTCGGTTTCTCCCAGGAGGAAGCCCGCAGCCTGCTGCTGCAGCCGGACGGCGGGATCGTCGTCGTGGGCGAGCAGCAGGGCGACCTCGTCGTCCTGCGCTACGAGGCGGACGGCACCCTGGACACCGGCTTCGGCAATGGCGGCGTCCTGAGCGCCGATTTCGGCCTCTACGACTTTGCCGCCGGCGCCGCCCTCCGGCCCGACGGGCATGTCGTGGTCGCCGGGACAGCGACGACCGATGCGGGGACGGATTTCGCGCTGGTGGACGTCGGCCCGCGCTACATCAACGACCAGCGCGTGAACGAGGGCGACGCCTACGCGTTCCAGGTCCCCGCGAACTACTTCATCGACCCGGAAGGCGATGCCCTCACCTATTCCGCGCAGGCGGACGGCGGCGCGCTGCCGGGCTGGCTCGCGTTCGACGCGGCAACGCGCACGCTGTCCATCGTTTCGCCCGGGTTCACGGGGCAGGTCACCATCACCCTCACGGCTTCGGACGGGACCGGCACGGCAGCGGACGATTTCCTGCTCACCGTGAATTCGGCGCCCGAGGTCGGCGCTTCGATCCCGGACCAGGACGCGACCGAGGACGCGCCCTTCTCGTTCACGTTCTCCGCGGCGGCGTTCACCGATCCGCAAAACTTCGACGCGCTTTCCTTCACGGCAACCCTGGCGGACGACGCCCCCCTGCCGGCCTGGCTCGCCCTGGACCCGGACACCCGCACCTTCACCGGGACGCCACTCAACGAGGACGTCGGCACGCTCTTCGTGAAGGTGACCGCCTCCGACGGCCTGCTGTCCGCCTCGCAGGCGTTCGCCATCACGGTGGCCAACACCAATGACGCGCCGATGCTCACGCCCGCCGGCACGCCGGATGCCACCTACAACGGCGGCGGCACGCTGGCGCTGTCCGT
>DASZQJ010000053.1:0-63690 GCA_035549715.1 Burkholderiales bacterium | reverse complement strand
GATCGCGCGCATCATGATCACGTGGGGGATCATCTCCTCGGCGTTCATGTTCACCAACGACATCCACTGGGGCGTGGTGGCGACCATGTTCAACTGCACGGACGCCGAGTTCACGTTCTACTTCCTGCGCTTCCTGCTGGGTGTTGCCGAGGCCGGCTTTTTCCCCGGCATCATCCTGTACCTGACCTACTGGTTCCCCGGCCCGCGGCGGGCCAAGATGGTCGCGATGTTCATGACCGCCATCGCGATCTCCAACGTGGTCGGCTCGCCGATCTCCGGGGGGATCATGCAGTACATGGACGGCGCCAACGGCTGGCGCGGCTGGCAGTGGCTGTTCCTGCTCGAGGGCATTCCGTCGGTGCTGGTCGGCGTGCTCGTCCTGATACTGCTGCCCAACGGGCCCAAGCATGCCAAATGGCTGAACGAGGAGGAAAAGAATGTCGTGGTGCGCGCGCTGGAGGAGGACGAGGCGGGCAAGAAGGACCTGGCGCAGCGCCACAGCTTCATGGATGCCTTCCGCGACGGCCGCGTCTGGGCCCTGGCAGTGGTGTATTTCTGCGGCGTGGTCTGCTTCTACGCGGTGAATTTCTGGATGCCGACCATCATCCAGGAGCTGGGCATCGACAAGCACGACTTCCTCAAGGTGGGCCTGCTCAGCATGATCCCCTGGGGCCTGGCGGCGATCACGATGGTGGTGTGGGCGGCGCATTCGGACAAGACCGGCGAGCGCCGCTGGCACGCGGCCGGCGGCCTCCTCGTCGGCCTGGCGGGCCTCATCATGCTGGCCCTGGTCGGCCACGCGCCGCTGCCCTCGATCATCGCGCTGAGCCTGGTGACCTGCGGCATCCTCGCCTGGGTGGCGACCTTCTGGTCGCTGCCGACGAGCTTCCTGTCGGGAACGGCGGCGGCGGCGGGCATCGCCTGGATCAACTCGGTGGGCAACCTCGGCGGCCACTTCGGTCCGGACCTGATCGGGCGCATCCGCACCGCCACCGGCGGGGCCAGCGAGGCGGCCTTCTATACCCTGGCCGGGGTCGCGCTCATCGGCGTGCTGATCATCATTTTCCTGCCCGGCACCGAGCGCAAACCCGCCTCCCAGGCCTCATCCTGAGGCGGTTTTCCGGCTCGCCGGCGACAAGGGCCCGCTTCGGCGGGCCTTTTCGTTGCCGGGCCTGCGCCGGCGGGAGCGCACGGCCGGGCGGGGGCCTTCCGAAAGAGGTGATTGATCCGCCTGCACAAATCTGTATAATCGCGCGCTTTCCTTGCCTCACCGGACCCGCATTCCGGGAGGCTTCCAGCCCGGCGGCCAGGCATTTGCCAGGTGCGGCGGGCACAACCCACAAGGAGATCACTGCATGCGGCATTACGAGATCGTTTTCATCGTCCATCCCGACCAGAGCGAACAGGTCCCCGGGATGATCGAGCGCTACCGCCAGATGGTCACGACCCGCGGCGGCCACATCCACCGCCTCGAAGACTGGGGCCGGCGCCAGCTGGCCTACCCGATCCAGAAAGTCCACAAGGCGCACTACGTGCTGATGAACATCGAGTGCGACCAGGAAACCCTGAGCGAGCTCGAGCACGCCTACAAGTTCAACGACGCCGTCCTGCGCCACCTGATCGTGAACATGACCCGCGCGGTGACCGAGCCTTCCCCGATGATGAAGGAAGAGAAGTCGCGCACCGTCGTGGGCGATGGCGCCCGCGGCGACAAGGGCGGCGAGAAGGCGGAGGCGAAGCCGCAGGCCGAGGCCGAGAAGCCCGCCGCCGCGCCGGCTGCGCCGTAAAGACACAAAACGCAGCGAGTGAACCGCAACCAGGTGGTCCTGACCGGACGCCTGATCGAACGCAAGGAACTGCGCTTCACCCCCGCCGGCCTGCCGGCCCTGGATGTGCGCATAGGACACGCGTCGGAGCAGGTGGAGGCGGGAAGCCCCAGGGAAGTGAGCCTCGAGGTCGAGGCCGTGGCCCTGGGACCGGTGGCCGAGTCGCTGAGCAGGGCGGCCACGGATCGCAGCTACCGCTTCGAGGGCTTCCTGGCGCAGCGCGGCCGGGCGTCGAGACTGCTGGTGTTGCACCTGAACAAATTTGACTTGAACGAGGATTGAGACATGCCACGATTTGGAGGCGCCAAGGGCAAGGGCAAGGACAAGGGCAAGGATCGCAGCAATCGTCCGCTGTTCCGCCGCCGCAAGTTCTGCCGATTCACGGCCGAAGGGATCAAGGAAGTCGACTACAAGGACGTCGAGATCCTGAAGGACTTCATCAACGAGAACGGGCGCATCATCCCGGCGCGCATCACCGGCACCAAGACGCACTACCAGCGCCAGCTGTCGGTCGCGATCAAGCGCGCGCGCTACCTCGCGCTGATGCCCTACACCGACCTGCACTGAGGAGACCGCCATGCAAGTCATCCTGATGGAAAAAGTCCACAACCTCGGCGGGCTGGGCGACATCGTCAAGGTCAAGGACGGATTCGCGCGCAACTTCCTGATCCCGCAGGGCAAGGCGCGCCGCGCCACCGAACGGGCGATCGAGGAGTTCAAGAGCCGCCGCGCCGAGCTCGAGGCCGCGCAGAACAGGCAGCTGGCCGAAGCGCAGGAACGGGCCTCGAAGCTGGAAGGCCTGATGGTCCAGATCACGCAGAAGGCCGGCGTCGACGGTCGCCTGTTCGGCTCCGTGACCAATTACGACATCGCCGAGGCGCTCAAGGCCCAGGGCCACGAGGTGACCAAGGCGATGGTGCGCCTGCCCCAGGGCCCGCTCAAGCAGGTGGGCGACGTGCACGTCACGCTTGACCTGCACGGCGACGTGACCGCCACGATCACCGTATCGGTGCTGGGCGAAGCCGCGGCCTGACCGGGCAGGAGATTCAACGAAGGGGCCGCGGGCGACCGCGGCCTTTTTTGTTGTCCAGGCGCGATATCCACCACAGAGGCACAAAGGGCACGGAGAAATGCGGGAAACCTGGCCGGGAATGTTCGTGCCACGGTTGCCGAAATGCCGCGACGGCTTGCGGATCGACATGCAAGCCGGATGCGGCATCTTGTTCTTCGCATTCCCTCTGTGTCCTCTGTGCCTCTGTGGTGGATATCGCCTTAGGCTTTTGTTTCAAGCGCTTCTGGCAGGTCGCTGACCTGCTGAAATTTTCCTTTGCACCGGGCCTGCCGCTCTTATAAATTGCATTTTGGCGCCGATCCGGCGCGGCGGAAAAACCACGGATAACCAGGCACCGTCAATGGCGCAATCCGCACTGCAAAAACTCCAGGACACGCAGGTCGAGCTCATCAAGCTGCCGCCGCACTCGGTGGAAGCCGAGCAATCGGTGCTGGGCGGCCTGCTGCTCGACAACACGGCCTGGGACCGCATTGCCGACCTGCTGGGCGAATCCGATTTCTATCGCGCCGACCACCGCCTGATCTGGCGCCACATCTCCCGGCTCATCGAGCACTCGCGGCCGGCCGACGTCATCACGGTGTCGGAAAGCCTGGAGAGCACGCGCGAACTCGACGGCGTCGGCGGACTGGCGTACCTGGGCGCGCTGGCGCAGAACACCCCCACGGCCGCCAACATCCGCCGCTACGCGGAGATCGTCCGCGAGCGCGCGGTGATGCGCAAGCTCGCGGAGGTGGGCACCGACATTGCCGAATCGGCCTACAACCCGATGGGCAAGGAGGCCGGGCAGCTGCTCGACGAGGCCGAGTCGAAGGTGTTCGCGATCTCGGAGGAGGGCGCGCGCGGCAAGCAGGGCTTCCTCGACATGCCGCCGCTGCTCACCCAGGTGGTCGAGCGCATCGACATGCTCTACAACCGGGACAATCCCTCCGACATCACGGGCGTGCCCACCGGGTTCACCGACCTCGACCGCATGACCTCCGGCCTGCAGCCCGGGGACCTGGTCATCGTCGCGGGCCGTCCCAGCATGGGCAAGACCTCGCTCGCCATCAACATGGCCGAGCACGTGGCCCTGGAGACCAGGCTGCCCGTGGGCGTGTTCTCGATGGAAATGGGCGCCTCGCAGCTGGTGATGCGCATGCTCGGCAGCGTGGGCAGGCTCGACCAGCACAAGGTGCGCACGGGCCGGCTCGCCGACGACGACTGGCGGCGGCTCACGGATGCGGTCGGGCGCCTGAACGAGGCGCCGATGCACATCGACGAAACGGCGGCATTGAACGCGCTGGAACTGCGGGCGCGTGCACGGCGCCTGCACCGGCAGTACGGCAAGCTCGGCCTGATCGTGGTCGACTACCTCCAGCTCATGTCCGCGAGCACGCAGGGCGAGAACCGGGCCACGGAAATCTCGGAGATCTCGCGCTCGCTCAAGGCGCTCGCGAAGGAACTGAACGTGCCCGTGATCGCGCTCTCGCAGCTGAACCGCAGCCTGGAGCAGCGCCCCAACAAGCGCCCGGTCATGTCGGACCTGCGCGAATCGGGCGCCATCGAGCAGGACGCCGACGTGATCCTGTTCATCTACCGGGACGAGGTCTACAACCCGGATTCGCCCGACAAGGGCAAGGCCGAGGTCATCATCGGCAAGCAGCGCAACGGCCCCATCGGCACCGTCACGCTGGTGTTCCAGGGCGAGTACACGCGGTTTGCCAACTTCGCCGACCCCGGGCGATTCTAGTCTGACTTGCACCACAGAGGCACAGAGGACGCGGAGAAAGGCATGATGAACCGCGGGGTTTGATTGATGCCGGGATGGACTTGCGGTGAGAGGCGTCCCGGATGCTTCCTTGTTTCACGTATTGATTCCGCTTTTCCCTGTGCCCTCCGTGTCTCCGTGGTGAGGTCGTCCTAAGACTGGGCGGCCTTGTCGTTCGGGAAGTGCTGCCGGAATTCCCTGAGCGCCTTCTCCAGTTCCGCGTCCATCTTCTCCTGGCGGTAGATCGCGAGCAGCTTGATCCAGCTGTCGCGGTCCTTCGGGTCCTTGACCACCTGGAACTGCAGCAGGCTGAGCGCGTTCTGGGTGCGGCCCAGGGCGATGAAGCGGTCGACGTCCGTGAACATCGAACGCGTGTTGTCGAGCGCCTGGTCCATCTCGAAGGCGAGGTCGGAGGTCACGCCCGGCACCGATTCGCCGCCGCCCGCCGGCTTCGAACCGCTGTCGAGCTCCAGGTCGACGTTGGTCGCCGCCTCCATCATCTGTGTGTCGAACGCGATGTCCGGCACCTCCTTGCGCGGCGAAGGCGGCTCCGGGGCGCCATTGCCGCCGGCGTCAGCGTCGCGGCGGATGTCGGCAATCTGCGTGTCGCGCATCGACGGCGGCGGTGCGGTCCGGACGGGCCGCGAGATCGCCGGCACGGCGTCGAGCTCGCGCATCTCGTCGGCGGCGGAAGCCAGCATGGCATCGAGCCGGTCGTCGCTCGCGGACAGGGCGTCGCCGTAGGCGCGCTTGCGGCCGTAGAGGAAGCCGCCCGCCGCCGCGGCCAGCGCCAGGACCAGCCCGCCCAGCCAGAGGTACCAGGGAACGGGCTCGGTGCGGTATTCGGTCTTGACCACGGTGCGCACCTCTGGCCTGGGCGGCGGCACGGGCGCAGGCGTGACAGCCGGTGCGGGCCGGGATTCCACGACCTTGCGCAGGTCCTGCAACGACTGCTCCAGTCGTGCGAGCTGCTGGTCGATGCTGTCCTGCTTGAGCCTGAGCGACTGCATCCCGGCCTCCAGGCCGTTCGCCCGGTGCTCGAGTTCCGGTGCGGCAGCCGGCGGCGCGGCGGCTTCGAGCGCCCCGCACAGCGGCACCAGCACACGGCACTCGGCGGCGCCGGGCTTTTCCCCGAGTTCGAGGGCCTGGCGCAGCTTGACGGGGCTGCCCGCGGCCGCCGCGCGGGGCCGCCGGGGTTCGGCCGCCGCGACGGGCTGGGGCGTCGCTGACGCGGCGGCCGTCGCCCGGGGCGGGGCCGGGCGCGGCTTCGCCGTTGCTGGCGCCGGCGCCGCGGGCGACCTCGCCGCGAGGCTGCGCAGGTCGGGGAACCAGAGCACCGTGCCGGCGGGGATGGGGGCGGCCGCGCCGCCGGGGAACAGCTGCGGGTTGGCGGCGATGACCTCGCGCACGAGCTGTTTCTGCAGCCTGCGGTTACCTGGCGCCACCGCGGCCGCCAGGCTGGCCAGCGTTTCACCGGGGGCGACCTTCAGCCGGTAGCCCTTTTGCATGCCCACCCCGGTGATCGCCGGCGTGGCCGGGGGCACCAGAACGGCGAAATGGCGGGCATACAAAAAGGCCCCTGGACACTGGACCCGAAGGACCAGTTCCAGGGTGGGGGAGGAAACGGGCACATCGGTGCTGATCTCGACGGCGTTGCGCGCGGCGTTCAGGCCCAGCTTCGCCTTGGTCAGCAGCGGGGCGTCGTGTCCGGGGGCGTCGGCCTCGCCGCCCAGCGACAGGCATTCGTTGCCGATGCGTTCTTCGGGCAGGCTCTCGAGCGTGGCGATGGCGCGCAGGGGTTCCCCCTGGCGGGAGAGGACCGTCATCCGCCACAGGTCGACGGGATCGGCGAACGCAGGAAGCAGGGCGAATACGCCAGCGCAGGCCGCTATCGCCTGCCATGCCTTCGGCGGAGGGATCGGTCTGGGCACCGGCGTTTGAACTAGATATTGTTCGATATCAGTGCATCTGCACCATATGTTGTGGTCGGCAGTGTATGCCCTTGTTTAACCGGATGCAATGCCCGGGAAATGCCTCCGGGCCCCGCCTTCAGAGCACCTCGGCCGCATGGTCGGCCAGGCGCGAGCGCTCCCCGCGCATGAGCGTCACGTGGCCGCTGTGCGCCCAGCCCTTGAAACGGTCGACCACATAGGTGAGCCCGGAACTGCCCTCGGTGAGGTAGGGCGTGTCGATCTGGGAAATGTTGCCCAGGCAGACCACCTTGGTGCCCGGGCCGGCCCGCGTGATGAGGGTCTTCATCTGCTTGGGCGTGAGGTTCTGCGCCTCGTCGATGATCAGGAACTTGTTGATGAAGGTGCGGCCGCGCATGAAGTTGAGCGACTTGACCTTGATCCGCGAGCGGATCAGGTCGCGGGTGGCCGCCCGGCCCCATTCGCCGGCCTCGTCGTCGCTCTTGTTGAGCACGTCGAGGTTGTCCTCCAGCGCCCCCATCCAGGGCGTCATCTTTTCCTCCTCGGTGCCGGGCAGGAAGCCGATGTCCTCGCCCACCGGCACCGTCACGCGGGTCATGATGATCTCCGAGTAGACCTTGTCCTCCAGGGTCTGCATGAGCCCGGCCGCGAGCGTGAGCAGGGTCTTGCCCGTGCCGGCCTGGCCCAGCAGGGTGACGAAGTCCACGTCCGGGTTCATCAGCAGGTTGAGGGCGAAGTTCTGCTCCCGGTTGCGCGCCGTGATGCCCCACACGTTGTTCTTCTGGTGGGTGTAGTCGCGGATCGTCTGCAGGATGGCGGTCTTGCCGCTTTGCTCCTTCACCTGGGCCTGGAAGGGCTTGTCGGCCTCGTGGTAGAGGAATTCGTTGACCACGAAGCTGCCGCACAGCGGCCCGCGCACGCGGTAATAGTTGCGGCCCTCCTGCTGCCAGGATTCCATCTCCCTGCCGTGCTGCTCCCAGAAGTCCGCCGGCAGCTCGCGCAGCCCGGTGTAGAGCAGGTCGGTGTCCTCGAGCACCTTGTCGTTGAAGTAATCCTCCGCCGCCAGGCCCAGCGCACGCGCCTTGATGCGCATGTTGATGTCCTTGCTGACGAGGATGACCTGGCGCTTGTCGTGGCCTTCCTGCAGGTGCTTGACCACGCCGATGATCTGGTTGTCCGCCTTGCCGGCGGCCAGCCGCGCAGGCAGCTCGCCGTTGATCGCCTCCGTCTGCAGGAACAGCCGGCCCGTGGCTTCCTTCGCGCCGGCGTTCGACAGCGGGATGCCCGCGGCGATGTCCTCGATCGCGCCCGAGACGATCTCGTCGAGGAAGCGGCTCGCCTGGCGGGCGTTGCGCGCGACTTCCGACATGCCTTTCTTGTTGGCGTCGAGTTCCTCGAGGGTCGCCATCGGCAGGTAGACGTCGTGCTCCTCGAACCGGAACAGGCTCGTGGGGTCGTGCATGAGCACGTTGGTGTCGAGGACGAACAGCTTGTTGAGGGGGTGCAGGCGGGTGACGAGCGTCGGGGCGGAGGCTTTGCGCGGGCTCATGAGGCGGCGCCCGTGCAGGAGGGGGTGGCGGTGCGGCGTGCGGCGAAGGCGATCGAAGGGCGACTAGCGAACCGAACGGGTCGGGGAATCATCCGCGCTCCTGTGGTGGATGGTCAAAGGGATCGTACGAATTCGAGCACCTCCTGGGCGTGGCCGGGGACCTTCACCCCGCGCCATTCGCGGCGCACCACGCCGTCACGGTCGATGACGAAGGTGCTGCGCTCGATGCCGCGCACCTGGCGGCCGTACATGTTCTTCATCTTCATGACGCCGAACATGGCGCACAGCTTCTCGTCGGGGTCGGAAAGCAGCGGGAAGGGAAAGGCCATCTTCTCGCAAAAACGCTCGTGGGATTTGAGGCTGTCGCGGGAGACGCCGCAGACCTGCGCGCCCAGCCGGGTGAATTCCGGATGCAGGTCGCGGAACTGCTGGCCTTCCAGGGTGCAGCCGGGGGTGTCGTCCCTGGGGTAGAAATAGAGGACGACGGGGCGTCCCCGCGCTGCCGAGAGCCTGAACGTCGTCCGGCCCGTCGAAGCGGCTTCGAAGTCGGGCACCTTGAGGCCAACCAGCGAAGTTTCCATGCCTTGGAGCTATGGTTACCGAATCCCGGGGCGATTGCAACAGGCCGCCGTGACGGCCGCCTGTCAGCGGGCGCCGGCCAGGAACTCCGCGCCCTGGAGGGCCAGCGGGCCGGGGCGACCCGGCACCGCGCCGTCGGCGATCTCGTGCCGCGGCAGGTCGTTGAACGCCAGCGCGTCCATGTAGTCCCGCAGCGAGACGAGCTCGTGGCCCTGGTGGCGCCAGCCCTGCAGCAGGCGCTCGACCACCGGGACGAGCTTCGGGCCCAGTTCCGCACGCAAGGTGTAGACGTGCCCCGTGGGCGGGCCGCCGTCCCGGGTCAGTGCCAGCGTGCGCTCGGCCACGTCCTCGAGCGTGGCCTCGCCCGCACCGAGCATCTCGTCGAGCGTGGGCAGGGTCGTCGGCAACTGCGGGCAGGCGACGATCTCGGCGCGGTAGACGGGGATGAACGGCTCCCGGCCGCGCGTATCGGAGCTGTAGCGGAATCCCAGGCGCTGGGTCAGGCGCCAGGCGCTGCGGTTCATCTGCCAGCCCGCCGCGCCGTGCACCCGCGCAGGCTCGCCGAAGATCTCCTCGAAGCGGCGGCAGGCGAGTTCCATCTGGCGCCGGGTCCAGGCGGCGTCGGCCTCGGCGGCGCGGCGCTCCCACAGCACCCGGTCCCAGGCGTGGATGCCGACCTCGAAGCCGGCGTCACGGGTGGCCCGCAGGATGTCCACGCACTCCGCGCCGATGTCGGGTGAGGGCAGCAGGGTCCCGTAGAACAGCGTCTTGAAGCCGAGCTGGGAAACCACGGGCTGGCGGTGCAGGCGCGCCAGGGCACCGGCGCGCAGCAGGCCGGGCGCGGCACGGCCGGTATGGTCCGGCCCCAGGTTGAAGAGGAAGGTGGCGCCCGCCTCGTGGGTGGCGAGCGCATCCAGCAGCCAGGGCACGCCGTCGCGGGTTCCGCGCCAGGTCCTGACGTCGATTTTCAGGGCCAGTTTCATCGATGGATTTCGTGCGACGGGCTTGCGCCGGCGTGGGGTCCGGCCGTAGGCGATCCGGCACGGTACGTAATGCGCTGCGGGAATTCAACCGCGCCGGCAGGGGTGTTTACATTGCTGACACAACTGGCGCGGGGCGGCACGCTATATTGCGGCAGGCGCGGTTCAGCGCGGCCGCGGCAGCAGCAGGCCGCGCAGGCGCCGGTAGACGTTCTCGAGCATGCGCGGCTGCGCCGCGGCGACCGGATGGAAACCGTCGGCCTGGAACATCGCACGGTCCTCGGCGAAACCGTCGAGCAGGAAAGGCACCAGCGGCGCATTCTGCTGGCGCGCGACCTCGGCGAACACGGCCTCGAAGCGCCGCGTGTACACGGCGCCGTAGTTGGGCGGGATGCGCATGCCGACCACGAGCACCCGGGCGCCGGCCTTGCGGCAGGCATCGACGATCGCGGCCAGGTTGGCGCGGGTGCTGTCGACGGCGGCGCCGCGCAGGCCGTCGTTCGCGCCCAGCGCGACCACCACCACGGCGGGCTGGTGGGCGTCGAGCACCTGGCCGATCCGGCTGCGGCCGCCGGAGGTGGTTTCTCCGCTGATGCTGGCATTGACGACCTCATAGTCGAGCTTGTCGCGTTGCAGCCGCTGCGCGAGCAGGTCGACCCAGCCGCTGCCCTGGGGCAGCCCGTAGCCGGCGGACAGGCTGTCGCCGAACACGACGAGGGTCGGGCGGGCGGCGTGGGCCGGTGCCGCCAGGACGAGCAGGCAGGTGGTGACCAGGACATAACGAAGGAGCTGGCGCACGAGCATGGCAGAGCATCGCATGCCGCCCATTGTGAAGGCGGCGGGATTGACCAAGCAAGTTTCCACGGGCGGCACGCGCCTGACCATCCTCCACGACGTCAGCCTGGAGGTCGCCGCCGGCGAGGCCGTCGCCATCCTGGGCGCCTCGGGCTCGGGCAAGACCACGCTGCTGGCGCTGCTCGCCGGCCTCGACGTGCCCACCGCCGGCTCGGTCCACCTGGACGGGGCCGACGTGTTCGCCCTGGACGAGGACGGCCGGGCACGGTTGCGCCGCGACCGGGTCGGCTTCGTGTTCCAGTCCTTCCAGCTCCTGCCCGCGCTCACCGCGCTGGAGAACGTCATGCTGCCCCTGGAGCTGGCCGGCCGGAGCGACGCGCGCCAGAGCGCGACGCAATGGCTGACGCGCGCGGGCCTGGGCGGGCGCCTGGACCACTACCCGCGCCAGCTCTCCGGCGGGGAGCAGCAGCGCGTGGCGGTTGCCCGGGCCTTTTGCGCGCGGCCGCGCATCCTGTTCGCCGACGAACCGACGGGCAACCTCGACTCCACCACCGGCGAGGAGATCATCGCCCTCATGTTCGAGCTCAACCGCGAGGCCGCCACCACGCTGCTGCTGGTGACCCATGACGAAGCCCTCGCCGCGCGCTGCCCGCGCCGCCTGCGGCTGGTGGCCGGACGCCTGGCCGCGGACGAGCGCGGATGACAGCGGGCAGGGCCGCCGCCATGCTCGCCACCGTGCGCCTCGGGCTGCGCATGCTGGCCCGCGACTGGCGCGCGGGCGAGCAGCGCGTGCTCGCGGTGGCCGTGGTCGTGGCCGTCGCCAGCCTCACCACGGTGGCGTTTTTCGCCGACCGCGTTTCGCGCACCCTGACGCGCGAAGCCAGCCAGTTGCTGGGTGCCGACCTGGTCGTGGTCTCGGACACTCCGCTCGCGACCCGGTACCGGCAGCACGCGCAGGCCCTGGGCCTGCAGGTCACCGAGGCGGTGCGTTTTCCGAGCATGGCGCAAGCCGGCAGCCGCAGCCTGCTGGCCGAGGTCAAGGCTGTCGAGCCCGGCTACCCGCTGCGCGGCAAGCTGCGCATCCGCACCGCCGACGCGGGGGCGGACGTCGAGCCCCGGGACATCCCCGCGCCGGGCACGGCATGGGTCGACGACCGCCTGCTGCGCCGCCTGGACCTGCGCATCGGCGACCGCGTCACGCTCGGCAACCGCGGCTTCACCATCGCCGCGCAGGTGAGCGAGGAGCCCGAGTCGAGCGCCGGCTTCCTCAACCTCGGGCCGCGGCTGATGTTCAACGCCGCGGACCTGGCTTCCACGGGACTCATCCAGGTCGGCAGCCGCGTCTCCTATCGCCTGTTCGTTGCCGGTGGCGACGCCGCCGTGGCGCGGTTTCGCGACTACGCAAGCGACGCCCTGGTGCCGGGACAGCGCGTCGAGGACATCCGCCAGGCCCGGCCCGAGATCAATTCCGCGCTGTCGCGCGCCGAGCGCTTCCTCGGCCTGTCGTCGCTGCTCACGGTCATCCTCGCCGGCGTGGCCATCGCGCTCGCCGCTCGCCGCTACCTGCAGCGCCACCTCGACGGTTGCGCCGTCCTGCGCTGCCTCGGCGCGAGCCAGGGCGAGATCCTCGGGCTGCACGTGGTGCAGTTCGCGGTCGTCGGCGCGCTGGCCGCCGCCCTGGGCTGTCTCGCCGGGTTCGCCTGCCAGCATGTGCTCGCCGCCTTCCTCGGGCCCCTGGTCCAGGTCGCGCTGCCCGAACCGGGCCTGGCGCCGGCCGTGAAGGGCCTGGCCGCGGGCTTCGTGCTGCTGGCGGGCTTCGCGCTGCCGCCGCTGATCGCGCTGCGCAAGGTCCCCACGTTGCGGGTGCTGCGGCGGGACCTCGGCGTGCCCGACGGCATCGGGGTGACCGCATACGCGGCGGGCGGTGCGGCCACGGCCGCGTTGATCCTGTGGCAGGCGCAGGACCTGAAGCTGGGCGCCATCGTGCTGGCGGGCGCGGTCGCCACGATGCTGCTGTGCGGGCTGTTCACCCTGGGCGTGCTGCGCCTGCTCGGGCGCCTCGGGCGCGGCGCGCGCTTCGACTGGCGCTACGGGCTCGCCAACCTGCGCCGCCGCCGGTTCGGCAGCACCGTGCAGGTGGTGGGGCTGGGCCTGGGCCTGATGGCGCTGACGCTGCTGACCCTGGTGCGCGCCGACCTGCTGGAGAGCTGGCAGCGCAGCCTGCCGGCGGATGCGCCCAACCGTTTCCTGGTCAACGTGCAGCCGGACCAGGTGCAGCCGATTGCCGGTTTCTTCGGCCGGCACGGGATCGCGGCGCCCCCGCTGTACCCGATGGTCCGCGGCCGGCTGGTCGAGCGCAACGGCAAGCCCGTGTCCTCGAAGGACTACTTCGACGACCGCGCGCGCCGCCTGGTGGACCGCGAATTCAACCTGTCGTGGGCCGAGCGCATGCCGCCGGACAACGTCATCGTCGAGGGCCGCTGGTTCGCCCCGGAGGACGCCGGCCGGCCGGTGGTCTCGATGGAGGAGGGCATCGCGCAGACGCTGGGCTTCCAGCGGGGCGACAAGCTCACCTACGACATCGCGGGCACGCGCCTCACGGTGACCATCACGTCGCTGCGCAAGGTCGAGTGGGACAGCTTCCGCGTGAACTTCTTCGTGGTCGCGCCGCCCGGCGTGCTGGAAAGGATGCCCGCGAGCTATGTCACGAGCTTCCACCTGCCGGCGCAGTCGGGGCAGGTCATGGACGCGCTGGTGCGCGAGTTCCCCAACCTGCTCGTGATCGACGTCGCCGCCATCCTGGCACAGGTGCAGCGCATGATGGAGCAGGTGGTGCGCGCCGTGGAGTTCGTGTTCCTGTTCAGCCTGGCCGCGGGCCTGCTGGTGCTGTTCGCCGCGGTCGCCAGCACGCACGACGAGCGCGTGTTCGACGCGGCCGTGCTGCGCACGCTGGGCGCCTCCTCCGGCCAGTTGCGCGCGGTGCAGGCGGCGGAATTCCTGCTGATCGGCGCGGCGGCCGGCCTGCTCGCGGCGGCGGGCGCCTCGGCCATCGGTTACGCGCTGGCAAGGCAGGTGCTCAACGTGCCCTACCAGTTCAATGCCTGGGCCTGGGTGGGCGGCGTCGCGGCGGGCGCCCTGGGCGTGATGCTCGCCGGGCTGCTGGGCACGGCGAAGGTGCTGCGCACGCCGCCGATGCAGGTGTTCAGGCAGGCATGAAATGCGAGAGGAAAGAGGAAAGAGGAAAGGTTAAAGGTCAAAGGTTAAAGTGGAAAAGCTGGGGCGAAGCACGGTTAATTCGTGTCCGGGCCGTTACTTTCACCTTTCACCTTTAACCTCAGTATTTCCTCAGCGCTTCACCGCGCCGCGGTCGCGCCAGTTGACGTCCCCGCACAGCACCAGCATCTCGCCGTTGAGGTGGGTGCCGATCGACACGGTGATGCACTGATTGGCGCCGGTGAGGGACAGATAGGGCCGGGTGACCTGCACCTTGCCCGGGTGGTCGAGGGCGCGCCGGAAGTAATAGCGCCGCGACCAGTTGGCGCCGTCGGCATTGACCAGCGGCGCATAGCGCGGGTCGACCGCGGGCGGATGGCGGTCGTTGATGATGTTCTGGCCGATCTGGCGGCCTTCGCCGTCGAGCAGGAAGCAGCGCTCGGCGCCGGGCAGCTGCAGGAAGCCGCCGGCCGCCTGCGCCAGCGGGATGCCGGATTCGAGCAGGCTCGCCGCGTAGCCGATGGCATTGCGATAGGGCCCGATCTCCTGCTTCTGCCCGGAGACCTCGGGCAGGGTGACCTCCTTGAAATCCAGCCACAGGCGGTCGAACAGCTCGCGGTTGGCGTCACCCTCCTGCAGCCGGGCCCCGGGACGGGCGAAGTAGTACCCCTGGACGAAGTCCGCGTCGGCGTCCATCGCAATCAGTGCCTCGGACTCGGTTTCCACCCCCTCCATCAGCACCAGCGAGCCGGCCTCGTGGAGCAGGGACACCATGACCGGCATCATGCGCCGGATGCGCAGGTTGGCGCCGGCACGGGCAATCATCGACCGGTCCAGCTTGACGATGTCCGGCTGCAGGCTCCAGATGCGGTCGAAATTGGAATGCCCGGCGCCGAAATCGTCCAGCGCGATCAGGAAGCCCTTGCTGCGGAAGTACTGCACCGCCTCCGCGAGCCTGACCTCGTCCAGCACGCCCTGCTCGAGGACTTCCGTGACGACCCGGTGAGGGGGGAAACCCGTGGCCTGGAGCAGTTCGCCGAAGAAATCGTCGTGGTCCATGCTCTGCAGGAAAACTTCGGCGTTGACGTTCAGGAACAGCCAGCCCCCGGTGCGGTCCTGGGCCTGGAAGTTGCGCAGGTGAACGGCCCGTGACAACCGGTCGAGCAGCAGGGTGCTGGAGAAGTCGCCGCTCCTGCCGAAGACCTCCAGCGGCGGCACCGGGCGGCCCTCGGGGTCGTCGGCCCGCATCAGGGCCTCGTGTCCGACCACCCGGCTGTGGGCGACGCTGAAGATCGGCTGGAAGTGGCTGGTCAGGCGCAGGCCGGCGTATTGCGCCGCCGCCTGGCCGTTCTCCACCCGGATGCGGTCCTGGATGGCGCCGAGGCCGGCGCCGGCGAGGGGGAGGGGCGAGTGCGGATTCATGGCGGGCGCCTGCTTGTTGTTGGTTCTTGTCGGGTCGGCCGTTCCCCGCGCGGCCGGGTTTCCGGGGAGGAATCATCCGGTCCTGCGAAGATCGAAGCATTATACGGAAATTCAATGAATTGCAATGATTCCTGTGCTACACTGCGCAACTTTTTTCGAAGCCCCGGATTCCATGAACCGCAACGTTCGCAACATCGCCATCATCGCCCACGTTGACCACGGCAAAACCACCCTGGTCGACAAGCTGCTGCGCCAGGCCGGCACCTTTGCCGCACACCAGCACGTGGCCGAACGCGTCATGGACTCCAACGACCTGGAGAAGGAACGCGGCATCACCATCCTCGCGAAGAACTGCGCGGTCGAGTACGAAGGCACGCACATCAACATCGTGGACACGCCGGGCCACGCCGACTTCGGCGGCGAGGTGGAGCGCGTGCTGTCGATGGTGGACAGCGTGCTGCTGCTGGTCGACGCGGTCGAGGGCCCGATGCCGCAGACGCGCTTCGTCACGCGCAAGGCGCTGGCGCTCGGCCTCAAGCCCATCGTCGTCGTGAACAAGGTGGACCGGCCGGGAGCGCGCCCCGACTGGGTCGTGAACCAGACCTTCGACCTGTTCGACAAGCTCGGCGCCACCGAGGAGCAGCTCGATTTCCCCGTCGTCTACGCGTCCGCGCTCAACGGATACGCCACGCTGGACCTCGGCCAGAAGAGCGAGGACATGCGCCCGCTGTTCCAGGCGATCCTCAAGCACGTCCCCGTGCGCGACGCCGACCCGGAGGGCGCCCTGCAATTGCAGGTCTGCTCGCTGGACTACTCGAGCTTCGTCGGCCGCATCGGCATCGGCCGCGTGGCCCGCGGCCGCATCCGCTCCGGGCAGCAGGTGGCGGTCATGCAAGGCCCGGGCTCGACGCCCAGGATGGCCAAGGTCAACCAGGTGCTGGTGTTCAAGGGCCTGGAGCGCACGGTGGTGGAGCAGGCCGAGGCCGGCGACATCGTCCTGATCAACGGGGTCGAGGAGGTGGGCATCGGCGTGACGATCTGCGACCCGGACCATCCGGACGCCCTGCCGCTGCTGAAGGTGGACGAGCCCACGCTCACCATGAACTTCCTCGTCAACACCTCGCCGCTGGCGGGGCGCGACGGCAAGTACGTCACCAGCCGCCAGATCCGCGAGCGCCTGGAGCGGGAGCTGCAATCCAACGTCGCGCTGCGCGTGGAGTTCACCTCCGATTCCGACACCTTCGTGGTCTCGGGCCGCGGCGAGCTGCACCTGACCATCCTGCTGGAAAACATGCGCCGCGAGGGCTACGAGCTGGCGGTGGGCCGCCCGCGCGTGGTCATGCGCACGGTCAATGGCGTGCGCGAGGAGCCTTACGAGCTGCTGACCGTGGACGTCGAGGACGCACACCAGGGCGCGGTGATGGAAGAGCTTGGCCGCCGCCGCGGCGACCTCCAGGACATGCAGCCGGACGGCAAGGGCCGCACCCGGCTCGAGTACCGCATCCCCGCCCGCGGCCTGATCGGCTTCCAGGGCGAGTTCCTCAACCTCACGCGCGGCACCGGGCTTGCCAGCCACATCTTCGACGACTACGGCCCGGTCAAGGGCGAGATGGAGGAGCGCCGCAACGGCGTGCTCATCTCGCAGGACGACGGCGAAGCCGTGGCCTACGCGCTGTGGAAGCTGCAGGACCGGGGCCGCATGTTCGTCTCGCCCGGCGATGCGCTCTACGAAGGCATGATCATCGGCATCCACTCGCGCGACAACGACCTGGTCGTGAACCCGATCAAGGGCAAGCAGCTCACCAACGTCCGCGCCTCGGGCACGGACGAGGCGGTGCGCCTGGTGCCGCCGATCGAACTCACCCTCGAGAAGGCGGTCGAATTCATCGCCGACGACGAGCTGGTGGAGATCACGCCCAAATCCATCCGCATCCGCAAGCGCCACCTCAAGGAGCACGAGCGCAAGCGGGCGTCGCGCGCGGACGCGACCCAGGCGGCCTGACCGGGGCCGCACCGGCAAGGCGCCCCCCCGCCGGGGAGGGCGGCGACGGGCGTCCGGGCGGGCGCCCGTTTTGTTTTGGCTTTCCTCTATACTCGACCCATGTCCGAGACATCGCTGCCCCTGGTCCTCGCCGCGGTGACGCTGGCCGCGGTGATCGTCGCGATTTTTTTCGTGGTCCGCGTCTCG
Source organism: Burkholderiales bacterium (assembly GCA_035549715.1). Classification (GTDB taxonomy): domain Bacteria; phylum Pseudomonadota; class Gammaproteobacteria; order Burkholderiales; family JACQAP01; genus JACQAP01. Next base: position 46,388 of record DASZQJ010000053.1, on the reverse strand, counting down.
CGCCGCCAGGAGGAGGATCCGCGCACCCTCGCGCAGGAGCTGGACATGAAGCACCTGCTGATGGTGAAGGACGTCAACGCCGGCCTGAACACGCTGGGCGACCGGCTGTCCGCCTCCCAGACCGACCTCCTCGAGCGCCTGCGCGGCACGGTGGCGAACGAGCTCACCCAGACGCGCAGCACCGTGGGCGCCCTGCAGGTGAAGCAGGTCGAGGAGCTGTCCGCGACGCGCGAGACCACGGCGCAGCGCCTGGCGCAGATGAGCGCCGACCTGCAGGCGAGGCACGACCAGCTGCGCACCGAGCTGCTCACCGGCATCCTGGAAAAGCTCGCCGAGCAGCAGCGCGCCGGGCAGGAGCTGATCCAGACCACCATGCGCCACGCCTCGGCGCAGATCGCCGCCTCCATGGAGGCGCTGGCGAAGTCCACCGAGGGCCGGCTCGACCAGATCAGCGGCAAGGTGAACGAGCGCCTGGAGGAGGGCTTCAAGAAGACCAACGAGACCTTCGTGAGCGTGATGGCGCGCCTGGCCACCATCGACGAGGCGCAGCGCAAGATCGACGGCCTGACCTCCAACGTCGTGAGCCTGCAGGAGCTGCTGGGCGACAAGCGCTCGCGCGGCGCCTTCGGCGAGGTCCAGCTCGAGAGCCTGGTGCGCAACATCCTTCCCGAGATCGCCTTCGAGTTCCAGCACACCTTCCAGGCGAACCAGGCGCGCGCCGACTGCATCCTCAAGCTGCCGGCGCCGACCGGCACCGTGGCGGTGGACGCCAAGTTCCCGCTGGAGAACTACCACCGGATGTTCGAGGCCGGACTGGCCGAGCCGGATCGCGCCGCCGCGCAGCGCCAGTTCCGCGCCGACGTGAAAAAGCACGTGGAGGACATCGCCTCCCGGTACATCATCCCCGGCGAAACCTCCGACGGCGCGGTGATGTTCGTGCCCGCGGAGGCCGTGTTCGCCGAGATCCACGCCCACCACCCGGAGGTCGTCGATTTCGCCATGCAGCGCCGGGTCTGGATCGTCTCGCCCACGACGCTGATGGCGGTGCTCAACACCGCGCGGGCGGTGATGAAGGACGTCGCCACCCGCGAGCAGGTGCACATCATCAAGGACGAGCTGGGCAAGCTCGGCAAGGACTTCGCGCGCTTCGACCAGCGCATGAGGAAGCTCGCCGACCACATCCGCCAGGCGCACGACGACGCGCAGCAGGTGCAGATCAGCAGCGAGAAGATCAGCAAGCGCTTCTCGCAGATCGAGCGGGTCGAGCTCGACCGGCCCGACCACATCCGCAGCCTCGAGCAATCCCTGCTCGACGCCGCCCCGGAAGACGAGGGCGGGGCGGACGAAGCGCGCGCCTGACGCGCATGTTCGGCTTCGGCCGCTGGCGCCGGCGGCGCCTCCTGGCGCGGACGCAGCTCGACGAGGCCACGTGGCTGCGGGTGGCGGGTCGCTTTTCCTTCTACCTGAGGCTGGACGAGGAGGAGCGTGCGCGCCAGCGCGACCTGGTCGTCCTGTTCCTGCACGACAAGCAGATCTCGGCGGCGGGCGGCCTGGAACTCGACCTGGAGAAAAAGCTCGGCATCGCCCTGCAGGCGTGCATCGTGGTGCTCAACCTGGGCATCGAGCATTACGACGGCTGGGTGGAGATCATCGTCTATCCCGACGAATTCGTGCCGCGGCACGAGTTCCGCAACGAGCACGGGCTCGTCGAGACCGACGATGCTTCCTACGCGGGGCAGGCCTGGCTGCAGGGCCCGGTGATCCTGTCCTGGGCGGACGTCGAGAATGCCGGCGACGCCGACGGCATGAACGTGGTGATCCACGAGTTCGCGCACAAGCTCGACATGCTCAACGGGGATGCCAACGGCTTCCCGCCGCTGCACAAGGGCATGAGCCGCGAGGCCTGGTCGCGGGCGTTCACGGCGGCCTACGAGGACCTGTGCCGGCGGATCGATGCGGGCGAGGACACCGAGATCGATCCCTACGCGGCCGAGTCGCCGGCGGAGTTCTTTGCCGTGATCAGCGAGTCCTTTTTCGAGATGCCCGATCTGCTGAAGGCGGTCTATCCCGAGGTCTATGCGCAGCTCGCCCTGTTCTACCGGCAGGACCCCGCGGGCCGCGAGCTGCCGCGGGAATGGAGGCTGGGAAAACGGTGAGGCGAGAGGCGTCAGGCGTGAGGCGGATCCTGCGATGGCTGCTGGCGGCGGTGCTCTCCGGGTGCGTCATGGTGGGGTACGCGCAACAGCTCGAGGTGATCACCCTCAAGTACCGCAATGCCGACCAGGTCATCCCGATGCTCAAGCCGTTGCTGGCACCGGGCGGGACCATCAGCGGCATGCAGAACCGGGTAATCATCCGGACCACTCCCCAGAACCTCGCCGAATTGCGCCAGGTGCTCGACACGATCGACGCCGCGCCGCGCCGGCTGATGATCTCGGTGCGCCAGGAGGCCGCGGGTGCCGGGCGCCGGGACGAGGCAGAGCTGTCCGGCTCGATCGGGACTGACAGCGCGCGCGTGACCGTACCCGGGTCCGGGAGCCAGGAGGGCGGCAATGTCACGATCCGGCGCGGGGATGACCGGGCCCGCGCGCGCGTGCTCGATTCGCGCTCGGCGGCCAGCGACCGCAGCGTCCAGACCCTGCAGGTCATGGAAGGCGGCGAAGCGTGGATCCAGGTCGGGCAATCGGTTCCCGTGGAAGGCGACAGCTTCACCCAGTCCCTCCAGTATCGCGACGCCGGCACCGGGTTCCGCGTCAAGCCGCGCGTGAACGGCAATGCCGTGACCCTGGAGATCAGCACGCAGCGCGACACCATCGGCAGCGACGCGCGCAGCTTTGACGTGCAGCGGGTCGACACCATCGTCACCGGCCGCCTCGGGGAATGGATGGAACTGGGCGGCGTGGCCCGGGAAAGCAACCGCAGCGACCGCGGCACCGCGTCGCGCAGCACCCGCACCGGGTCGGACAGCCGCAGCGTCTACCTGAAGGTCGACGAGCTTCGCTGATCCGGGCGGCGGCGCCAGACCTGCCAGCGCTCCCTGCCGCGGAACACTTCGATCGAGTCCGCCACCGGCATGTCCTCGATGCGCTCGAACGCGGTCTGGAGGAGCGCGTCGAGGGCTGCCGGCGAGGTGCCGAACGGCGGCCCCCTGGGCGTGTCCGCGAAAAACCAGAATCCCGCGATCGTCCCGGCTGGCACGAGCAGCTCCGCGCAGCGCCCGGGATAGGCCGGCCACAGCTTCGGCGGCAGGGCGCACAGGAAGGCGCGCTCGTAGATCAGGTCAAAGGGCGCGCCGGCATCGAAGTCGAAGAAATCCGCGAGGCGCACGCGATCCGCGTGCCGGCCCATGACCTTTTGCGCGGCTTCCACCGCGGCGGGACTGAAGTCGATGGCGAGCACGTCGAAGCCGCGTTCGGCGAGGAACAGCGCCTCGTAGGCCGAGCCGCAGCCCGGGATCAGGATGCGCGCGCCCGGCGCCATCCCGGGCAGGTGGTCCTGCAGGGCGCGCGGCACGCCGCCGGCATCCCAGGGCGTGAAATGGTCGCGGTAGCGCGTTTCCCAGAATTCCGGACGGCTGCTGTCCTGCGCCATGCGTCCGGGCCGGTCAGCGCCGCACCGACGTCATCACCGCCACCGGGTAGGCGTAGTGGATGCGGCTGCCTTCGAGGCGGATCGGGATGCCCAGGCGATCATCCCGGGCGGAGGCGCGGAAAATCTCCCGGATGCGTTCGTCGTCACCGGGGTTGGGGAACGAGCGGGCGAGCAGGTTCTCGAGCTCGTCGCGCAACTCGTAACGATCGACACGCGGGGCGGGCAGGCCCGCCGCGGGAAACAGCGCGAGCAGCTCCGCCTCGGTGAGCGCGCGCACGTGCGAAGGATCGCGCAGTACTTCCATGCGGTTGAATTCCGCCCCCTTGGTCGCTTGCGTCGAGGCATTCATGTCCGCCACCAGGACGCGGCCGCCCGGCGCGCAAACCCGCTTCATTTCCTTGAGGACGGAGAGCGGGTCCTGGAAATGGTGGAAGCTGAAGCGCGTGACCACGATGCTGAAGCTCGCGTCCGCGTAGGGCAGGGTGATGACATCGCCCTGGCGCCAGGTCACGTTGGCGAGGTTCCTTTCCCGCGCCATGCGCTCCGCGCGCGCCAGCATGGCGGGCGTCATGTCGATGCCGGTGGCGTGTTTCACCACGGCCGCGAAGGCGCACACGACGTTGCCGCCACCGCAGGCGACGTCGAGCACGGTGTCCTTCGGCCCGGCGCCGCTGGCGTCCAGCAACAGTTGCAGCGCCTTTTCATCCGCGATCGTCCTGGCCGTGGAGAAAGGCTCGGCCTGTTTGCTGAACTGGTCGACAATGAGTTCGAGGTGGGTTGTCATATTGCAGGCTAGAGGCTAGAGGCTAGAGGCTAGAGGCGGGGCTCAGGCATCGGGTTCGGAAAGCCTGTTGGATCTGGCGCTGATCAAGCCGCGCAGCATCCTGCCGATTTCTTCACAGGATTGAATCAATTCGTCTGCCTGGCTTTGTGGCAGATGTCCGACAGCCTCGGCGATTTCGGATTGAGCGCTGAGTTCGGCCGCCGAGCCTTTGGCAAGATAGAAGAACCGGACAGCATCCTTGTCGGTATCGCGTTCATCTCCTTCGGCAATATTACTGCAGATACTGATAGCCGCCCGCCGCATCTGGTCTCGAAGCGCGTAGTCCCTGGACAATGGGCCATTTGTGGTCAGGCGATAGACGGCGACAGCAAGCGATTTGGCTTTTTGCCAGACCAGAAGCCCTCTGAAGCCTTGCTTTCCCATGCTCGCGCCACCCTCTAGCCTCTAGCCGCTTGCCTCTAGCCTTTTGCCAGGCATCTCCCCGCCCTCCGGCCCGTAGAACATGACCCAGGTGCAGAAATCGTCGCTGAAGTCCTCGAAGCGATGCGCCACGCCGGCGGGAACGAACAGCATGTCACCGGCAGCGAACGCATGGCGCTCGTCGCCGTTGACGAAATGGCCGGATCCCCGGGCGACGAGGTAGACCTCGTCGCGGGTGTGCGGTTTCTGCAAATCCCGGTCCGCGGGACGGTACATCTTGACCTGCAGCGTGCCGTGCTCGAACACGAACGCGGAGGGCACGCCTTCCCGGATGCGGTCCACCAGGGCGAGCGCATCGCCGATGCCCGCCGCCCGCGCCTTGCCCGACGCCGTGAAATTCTTCTCGGGTTTCATGGCTGCCTTTTCCTTCGCCCGTCGCTCCTCATCCCTTCGCCCTCATCCCTTCCGCCCTTTCCTCTTTCCTCTTTTTTCTTCAGCTGCTTCCACCGGAAGCAGTCCGTCGTGTGGTCGTTCACCATGCCGGTCGCCTGCATGAAGGCATACATGATGGTGCTGCCGACGAACCGGAAGCCGCGTTTTTGCAGGGTCTTGCTGAGGGCGTCCGAGACCTTCGTGCTGGCGGGCACCTGGCGCGGCGTCCTCCAGGCGTTCTGCAGGGGCTTGCCGCCGACAAACGCCCAGAGCCAGGCATCGAAGCTGCCGAATTCCGCCTGCACCTCGAGGAAGGCGCGCGCGTTCGACACCGTGGACTCCACCTTGAGGCGATTGCGAACGATGCCCGGGTCCAGCAGCAGCTTCGCGATGCGGGCCTTGTCGAAGCGCGCCACCTTCGCGGGATCGAAGCCGGCGAACGCCTTCCGGTAGGTCTCGCGCTTGTTGAGGATCGTCGACCACGACAGGCCCGCCTGGGCGCCTTCGAGGACCAGGAACTCGAACAGCACCCGGTCCTCATGCCGGGGTACGCCCCATTCCACGTCGTGGTAGGCCAGATAGCCCGGTCCGCCGCCCGCGGCCCATGCGCAGCGGCCCGTCACCGCAAGTTCCGCCTGTTCATGGCTGCCATGGTACCCGAGTCGTGCTGCAGCACGCGGGGAAGGCTGATAGAGTGTCTGCACCGGTTGCCGGGAAACGAGTCTTCGAATTGCCAAGCGCGGTACGCCCCGCCCTTCGAATTTGCGCTGTCCTGCTGCTCGCCTTGCATGCGGCATCCGCGGCCGTTGCGGCTTCCGATGCCGGCCTGACGCCGGTGCAAAAAACCTGGGTCGCCGGCCACACCGCGCGGCTGGGGCTGACGCGCACGAACTGGCCGCCGTTCGACATCGTTTCGCAGGACGGCAAGTACACGGGCATTACGGCGGACTACCTCGCCCTGCTGCAGGCACGCACCGGCCTGCGGGTGCAGACCGTGCTCTTCGACGACTGGCCCCAGGCGCTGGCGGCCGCGCGCAAGGGCGAGGTCGACTTCCTCGGCTCGATGAGCCGCACCGCCGAGCGCGACCGCTTCCTGGACTTCACGGCGCCCTATGTGACCAACCCCGCCGTCATCGTCGCGCGCAAGGATGCGCGCGAGATCCGCGGCATCGGTGACCTGAAGGGCCGCACGGTCGCGGTGGAATCCGGTTTCGCGGCCGCGGAAGTGTTGAAGTCCCGGCAACCCGGCATCCGGCTGCTCGAGGTCAGGACCACGGCCGAGGCCCTGCTCGAGGTGTCCTTCGGGCGCGCCGACGCCTATGTCGGCGACCTCATCGTCAGCACCTGGCTCATCGACCGCAATTACCTGACCAACCTGGAAGTGCGGGGATCGGCGCCGCTCGCCTCGGGCGACCTGCGCTTTGCCGTGCGCAAGGCGGCGGGGCCGTTGCGCGCCATCCTCGACGCGGGCCTGGCCCGCCTGTCCGAGGAAGACCACCAGGCCATCCGCCAGCGCTGGGTGCCGATCACCACGACGGCCGGCGGCGAGGCGCAGCGCAAGATCGCGCTCACCCCCGCCGAGCGGGCATGGATCGCCGCGCATCCGGTGATCCGCGTTGGCGTCGATCCGGGCTGGGAGCCGCTGGACTTCCTTGACGCGAGCGGCCGCCACAGCGGCCTGGCCTCCGAATACCTCAGGATCCTGCGCGAGCGCCTGGGCCTGAACCTGGTGGTGGTGCCGACCCGTGACTGGTCGCAGACCATGGACCAGGCGAAGGCGCGGCAGCTGGACATGGTCGCGCTCATCACCCGCACGGCCGAGCGCGAGAAGGACTTCCGCTTCACCCAGCCCTATGTCGGCCTGCCCATGGTGATCGTGACGCGCACGGACGAGCGCTTCGCCTCGGACCTGCCGGACCTCGAGGGCCGCACCGTGGCGGTGATCAAGGACTACTTCGCGGCCGAATACCTGGCGGCCAGCCACCCCAGGATCGTGCAGTTGCCGGTGGCCAACATGGACGAGGCGCTGGAGGCGGTCAACCGCGGCTACGCGTTCGCGACCCTCGGCAGCGTGGCCACCCTGGGCCAGCGCCTGCAGAAGCGCTACCTGGGCAAGCTCAAGATCGCCGGAGCGCCCGGCTTGATGCAGGACCTGTCGATGGCCACGCGCACCGACTGGCCGCAACTTGCCGCGCTGCTCGACAAGGGGCTCGCGTCGGTTTCCGAGGAGGAGCGCCAGGCATTCAACCAGAAATGGCTGTCGTTGCGCATCGAGTATGGCGTCGACTGGCGCGAGGTTGCCAAGATCGCGCTGCCGATCGCAGTCGCGGTGCTGATCGTGCTGGCGGTCATCCTGGTGGCCAACCGGCGCCTCAAGCGGCAGATCCTCGAGACGGAGCGCAAGGACGCGGCCCTGCAGGTGCAGCTCGCCTTCCAGCGCACGCTGATGGACACGATTCCCAGCCCGATCCTGTTCAAGGATACCGACGCGCGCATCTACGGCTGCAACCGGGCCTTCGAGCTGGCCTTCGGCATCACGCGCGAGCAGATGCTGGGTTTCACCGACACCGAGCTCGACATCCTGACGCCCGGGCTGCGCCAGCGGCTCTACGAGGACGACGTGGCACTGCTCAAGGAGCCGTCGAAGACCCTGCACGACCAGCTGGTGATGCCCTTCGCCGACGGCCGCGACCACGTGGTGCTGTACTGGAAGACGGTCTTCCTGCTGGGCGACGGGATGGTGGGCGGCCTGCTTTCCGTGCTGGTGGACATCACGCCGCTCAAGGAACTGGAGAAGGCGGCCGGCGAGGCGCGTGACGCGGCCGACGCCGCCAACCGCGCCAAGAGCGCCTTCCTGGCGACCATGAGCCACGAGATCCGCACGCCGATGAACGCCGTGCTCGGCATGCTGGAGCTGATGTCGCTCACGCGGCTCGACGACGACCAGCAGCGCACCCTGGGCGTCGTGCGCGAATCGGCCAAGTCGCTGCTGCGCATCATCGACGACATCCTGGACTTCTCCAAGATCGAAGCGGGGCGCCTGGAGATCAAGCCCGAGGCCGTGGCGGTCGCCGATGTCGTCGACAGCGTATTCCTGGTCTATGCGGGGATCGCGAGCAGCAAGAATCTGCTGCTGCGCAAATCCGTGGACGCGCGCATCGCGCCCGCGCTGCTCGCGGACGGGCTGCGCCTGCGCCAGATCCTGAACAACTTCGTTAGCAACGCGCTGAAGTTCACCGCGGCCGGCGAAGTCGAAATCCGCGCCGAGCTGCTGGAGGCAAGCCCGCAGTCCCAGGTGCTGCGCCTGTCGGTGCGCGACACCGGCATCGGCATTCCCGCGCAAAGCCAGGCCCGGCTGTTCCAGCCCTTCATGCAGGCCGAATCGGACACCACCCGGCGCTACGGCGGCACCGGGCTGGGCCTGGCCATCTGCCGGCGGCTTGCCGGTCTCATGGGCGGCGAGGTCACCATGCAGAGCCAGGAGGGCAGCGGAACGACGATGGTGTTCACCGCGGCCTTCCCGCTGGCCGATGAGGCCGACCTGAAGGGCGACCGCACCCTGTCCGAGGCGGCGGCGCGCAAGGCGTTCACCGTGCGCCGGGCGGCGCCCGACGTGGCGCGCGCGCAGGCCGAGGGCACCCTCGTGCTGCTGGCCGACGACCACCCCACGAACCGGCTGCTGCTGGTGCGCCAGCTCAATGCCCTGGGCTATGCGGCCGAGGCGGTGGAGGACGGGGTGGCGGCCCTGGAGAAGGTGCGCAGCGGACGCTTTTCCCTGCTCATCACCGACTGCCACATGCCGGAGATGGATGGCTACCAGCTCGCGCGCGAGATCCGGCGCCTCGAGGCCGCCTCGGGCGGCCCGCGGCTGCCGATCGTGGCGTGCACGGCGAATGCCCTGCAGGGCGAGGCCGCCAACTGCTTCGAGGCCGGCATGGACGACTACCTGCCCAAGCCGGTCGAGATGGCGCAGCTCATGCGCAAGCTCGACCGCTGGCTGCCGCTGCCCGAGGCGCCGGCCCCCGGCGGTCCCGCGCCGATCGCCGCGGACGTCCTGGCCGGCATGTCGGGCGGGGACGCCGCGCTGGAACGGGAAATCCTGGCGGACTACCTGCGCTCGAACGAGCAGGACGGCGCGCAGATCGCGCAGGCCTATGCGCAGCGCAATGCCGAGGCGCTGCGGCGCACCGCCCACCGCATGAAGGGCGCCGCGCGCATGGTGGGCGCCATGGCGCTGGCGGACCTGGCCGGGCAGATCGAATCGGAAGCAAGGGACGCGCGATGGGAGGCGCTGGATCGCCTGCGCCCCGCCTTCGGCGCCGAGCTGCAGAAAGTGGCGATCCATGTCGGCAGGCAGGCCACCGGACAAGAACTCGAAAAAAGGGAAGGGTGACGCATGTCGATACGCGAATTGACGTTCCTGGTGGCCGAAGACCACGAGTTCCAGCGCAAGGCGCTGGTGCGCATGCTGCAGGGCCTGGGAGCGGAGGTGGTCCTGGAGGCCGAGGACGGGCGCGCGGCCCTCGACCTGTTCGCGGACCTCACGCAGCCGGTGGACATCATCTTCCTCGACCTGGACATGCCGCACATGGACGGCATGGAGTTCATCCGCCATGTCGGCGAGTCCGGGGTTCCGGTGTCGCTGGTGCTGTCGAGCGCGCTCGATGCGGCGCTGGTCTCCTCCGTGGAGACCATGGCGCGCTCCTACGGCATCAATTTGCTGGGCGCGGTGGAAAAGCCGGTGACGCCGCAGAAGCTGGCCGCGCTGCTGGCCCGCCACACCCGCGCCTCGCCGCAGAAAAAGCGCGGGGCCATGGAGCAGATGGCGGTCGCGGACATTGCGGCGGGCATGGCGGCCGGACAGTTCGAGGCCTTCCTCCAGCCCAAGGTGCTGCTGTCCACCGCCGAGGTCATCGGCGCCGAGTCGCTGGTGCGCTGGCGCCACCCGGAGCGGGGCCTGATCCCGCCCGGCGCGTTCGTGCCGACCATCGAGTCGAACGGCATGATCGACGACCTCACCTGGCTGATGCTCGACCAGTCCGCCGCGCTGGTGTCGCGCTGGCTCAAGACCGGGCGCGAGTACAGCCTGTCCGTCAACCTGTCGCTGCGCTCCCTGGAGACCCCGAGCCTTGCCGAGCGCATCACCGAGCGGGTGCTCGCGCAGGGCGTGGACCCGAAGTTCATCGTGCTGGAGGTGACGGAAACGGCGGCCATGACCGACGTGGGCCGCTGCCTGGAGAACCTGGTGCGCCTGCGCATGAAGGGCTTCGGTCTGTCGATCGACGACTACGGCACCGGCTATTCCTCGATGCAGCAGCTCGCCCGCGTGCCCTACACGGAACTGAAGATCGACCAGTCCTTCGTGATGGGCGCCTCGTCCCAGCCGCGCCTGCGCGTCATGCTGGAGTCCAGCATGCAGATGGCGGAAAAGCTGGGCCTGCAGGCCGTCGCGGAGGGGGTGGAGACGCGGCGGGACTGGAACCTGCTCGCCGAACTGGGCTGCCACAAGGCGCAGGGCTACTACATTGCCAAGCCGATGCCCGCGGCGGAATTCCTGGACTGGATCGACGAATGGCCCCCCAAGGACTGAGGGCGGGCCCGTGAATTCCTCGCGCGGCGGCGCGGGCAAGTCCTGCCACCGCCCGTGCGCAGGATTCCGCGGCCTTCAGTCCTCCCCGCGGTTGCCGGCGTGGCGGGGCAGGCCATCGGCCAGCCGCACCCACGCGAGCTGGCGCCGGGTCCAGATGTGGTCGAGCGGAACGATCGACTCGGGGTCGTCGAGGCTTGCCAGTGTCACGTCGACGCTCTCCGGCGAGCGATGCGCATGGAACGTGAGCTGGGTGCCGCAGTCGCCGCAGAACCCGCGCCAGGCGCTGGCCGACGAATCGTAGCGCCTGGGCGTGCCGCGGATGAAGGCGAAATCCGCAGCCTGGAAGCTCGCCCACGACACGAAAGGCGCGCCGCTGGCGCGCCGGCACAACTCGCAGTGGCAATGCGACGGCCGCATGGGCGATCCGATCGCGCGGTAGCGGATGCGGCCGCACAGGCAGCCGCCTTCATGCACGATCGGGTTCATGGCCGCGCCTGTTCCCTGGCGGGAGGCAGGCGGTCGCGCCGCCGCCACTCGACCACGCCGAGGGCCACGCCGGCCGCGTAAAGCAGCGCCACCAGGCCCAGGCCCGCGTCGGCGGGCGGCACGCCCTGCCGCAACCAGCCCGCGGCGGCAAACGCCAGCGCGCCATGGCCGCAGACCAGCGCCGCCTGGCTGGCGATCGCCAGCGGGCCCGGGCCGCGCTCGTAGCTCGCCACGCCGGCGAGGCCGCTCATCGCCATCGCGAGGATCTGCACCGTGAGGCCGACGCTGATCAGCACCGCGGCGCCGGCGACCGGCTTCACCCAGCCCGGCGCGATACCCGACAACGGTCCGAGCACGGCGTAGGAGAACGCGAAGTAGAACGCCAGCAGCACGAGCAGCCCGGCGCCGAGCAGGAAGTTCAGGCGCGTGAACATGGCTATTGGCGCGGCGCCGGCGCCAGCGGTTGCTGCCGGGCCTGGCGCAGGACCTCCGCGTCGATCTGGAATCCGGACATTTGCCAGCCGTCGCCGACGCGCTTGAGCACCATGTGGAAGGTGGCGGGGCCGGTGTCGAAGCGGGCGGCCACCGAGTACTCCGCCCACGGCCCGTTGATGTCGGTGCCCGGAAAGGCGCCCTTGCCCACCCGGCCCACGGGCGGCTGGAGGTCCTGCAGGCGGCCGAGCGCCGAGAACTGCCGGAACACCGCCGGCAGCTGCTGCAGGTCGGCGGCGGACAGCCAGCGGGGCGCGGCGCGGCGCGCCATCTCCGAGGCGTCCCAGTCGCGCGCCATGTCGATCACCGCTTGCGCCGCGAACAGGGCGGCGCTCGCATTCTCCCGCCGCGAATCGAGGATGATCTTCGCGCCGAACGCCAGGCCCGCCACCAGCACGAGCAGCGCGAGGCGCCCCGACAGGCGCACCAGGCGGGGCAGGGCATCGGACTTGGGCGCGCCGCCCGGGGCGGCGGCGCCCGGGGCGGCATCGGCCATGGCCACAGTGTAGCGGATGCCCGTGCTACAGTTTTCGGTCAGCTGCCCTGCGAGGTGCCATGTTCGCCCTGCCGCTTGCCGCCGTGCTCGCCGCCACCCCGGCGCTGGACAACGACTACGTGCTCGTCACGCGCGGGCAGGCCGTTTGCGAGGCGGCGGACCCGGCGCGCTGCGGCAGCCGGATCGTGGTCGCCCTGGGTCCGGTCGCCGTCGAATCCGCGGGTTCGGTCCGCGCGCTCGCGCGTGGCGAAGTCGGCGTGTTCGGCCCGACGCAGTCCTATCGCATCGAGGGCAGGGAGTATCTCGAGGTCGTCATCCGTCCCGGGCACCCCGAGGCGCAGCCGCCCCCGGAGCGCATCGCGCCGGAAAAGAACGCGCTGCTCCACGACGGCGGGGATTTTTTCGTGTTCGAGGAAAGGCTGCCGCCGGGCGAGACCCGCGCCCGCCACAGCCACAGCCAGCGCGTCGTCATCCAGCTCAATCGCACCCGCCTGCAGCAATGGCCCGATGGCGGCGCGCAAGTCGTCGTCGACACCGTGCCGGACCGGCCGTCCTTCAGTCCCCCGGTGGTGCACCGGGTCCGCAACATCGGCGACCAGCCCCTGTTCGGCATCATCGTCGAGTTCCGTCCCGGCGACCGCTAGTCGACCCGGCGATGAAGGCCGCGGCGCGAGGTCCGCCGCCGGGGCAACGCGCGCCCCGGCGCAGGTCTATTTGCCGGCGCGCGAGCCCGACAGGGCGGTGATCAGGCCCAGGCCGATGAAGGCGCCGCCGGTGGCGTAACGGCCCAGGGCGCGCAGCTTGTCCGCCTGCGTCAAGGCCGGCGCGACGGCGCTCGCCGCCAGCGCATAGAGGCTGTCGGTGACGGCGGCGATCGCCACGAACAACGCGCCCAGCGCGATGCCCTGCAGCGCGTGGTTGCCTGCCGCGGTCATGAACTGGGGCAGGAAGGCGGCGAAAAAAATCGTCGTCTTGGGATTGAGCAGGGCCACCACGAAACCGTCCCGGAAAATCGGTCCCAGCGATGCCGGCGCGGGCAGGGACGCTGCCTCCGCCGCCGGGCGGCGGCGCAGCGCCTGGACGCCCAGCCACAGCAGGTAGGCCGCGCCGGCGTACTTCACCGCCGTGAATGCCACCGAGGAAACGGCGAACAGGGCCGCCAGGCCGACGGACGCGCCGATCGCATTGCCCAGGTTCCCCAGCGCCACGCCGGCCACCGACGCGAGGCCGTGGCGCCGCCCCTGCAGCAGGCTGCGCGTCACGATGTAGAACACGCCGGGGCCCGGCGTGATCGCGAGGATCAGGCTCGCCGCGAGGAACGCGGACAGCAGGGGCCAGGCAGGCAGCAGGGTCGCCATGTCAGGGACGATCTTGCGCGCCGCCGTGCGGCGAATCAAGGGTGGCGGGCAAGGGCCTCAGGCGCGCGCGGGGCGGAACCACAGCGCACCCGGCCGGGTGAAGACCAGGACGATGGCGGCGAGGTCGAGCAGCATGGACATGGCGATGGCCAGCAGGTCGCCGGTCGGGTACTGCAGGAACTGCTGCGGGGCGCCGAGGAGGGACAGCAGGTTGAGCGCCATGAACACCAGCAGCGCCCCGCGGGCAAAATTGCTGCCGCGGTAGACGTACACGTTGACCAGGATGGAAATCGCGTACAGCGTGAGGATGAAGTAGAGCAGGAAGGTCCCGTCCGCGTCCGTGGCGGCATCCTGGTACTCGCGGATCGAGACCGGGATGCTGGCCACCAGGGAGATCCAGAGCAGGCGCACGGCCAGCACCACATTGCGCGGCCGCTGCGCCACGGCGCGCGCCGGGCCGGAGTCCCGCACCGGCGCCTCCGGCGGCGAATAGGGATTTTCCCCCATGGCGCGCCCTAGTCGACCAGCGCCTGGTAGACCAGCTGCTTGAACAGGTAGCGGTCGTAGCGGCGCGCCATGCCGAACTGCCCCTGGGTCATGAGCACGCACACGATCTGCTCGGCAGGGTCCACGTAGAAGCCGGTGCCGGCCGCGCCCGCCCAGTAGTACTCGCCGGCGGAGCCGGTCACCTCGAACAGCCCCGGGGTGCGGCGCACGGCGAAGCCCAGCCCGAAGCCGATGGCGGGTGGCAGGGTGACCGCGCCCGCGCTCGGCATCGCGCCCAGGTGGTCGGAGGTCATGTAGGCCACGGTGGTGCGGCTCAGGAGCCGCCTGCCGTCGAGCTGGCCGCCGTTGAGCATCATCTGCAGGAAGCGCGCGTAGTCGGCGGCCGTCGAAACGGCGCCGGCGCCGCCCGCGTCGTTCTTCTGCGGCACCGTCACGTCGAGCAGCTGGATCGGGGTCTTCGTCGCCGGATCCACGGCGAAGGGCTGGGCGAGGCGGCCGCGCTTGTCCGCCGGCACCAGGAAGGCGGAATCCGCCATGCCCAGCGGCACGAAAATGCGCTCCGTGATGGCCGCCGACAGGGGCTGGCCGGTGATGACCTCGATGACGCGGCCGAGCACGTCGCTCGACAGCCCGTACTCGAACGTCGTGCCCGGCTGGTGGGCCAGGGGCACCTTCGCCAGGCGCTGCACCTGCTGCTCCCCGGTGAGGTCCTTCCAGTCCACGCCTTCCTGCGCATAGCGCTCCTTGACCAGGGCGTTTGCCGTGAAGCCGGGGTAGACGAAGCCGGAGGTGTGGCGCAGCAGGTCCTGGATCGTGATCTCGCGCCCGGCCGGCACCAGCGTGTAGGCCGATCCGCCCGTGGCGGGATCCTTCGCTTCCACGCTGACCTGCAGCTTCGCCAGCGCCGGCAGGTACTTCGAGACCGGGTCGGTCATGCGCAGGCGGCCTTCCTCGGCGAGCATCATCGTGACCACCGAGGTGAAGGGCTTGGTCATGGAATAGATGCGGAACAGCGCATCCGCGGGCATCGGCGTGCCCGCGGCCGGGTCGAGCTTGCCGAAGGCCTCGTGGTAGACGACCTGCCCCTTGCGCGCGATCAGCACGACGGCGCCGGGATACTGGCCGATGTCGATCTCGTGCTCCATCACCGTGCGGATGCGCGCCAGGCGTTCGGGCGAGAATCCGAGGCTCCCGGGCGGTGCGGAAGGCAGGCCATCGGCTTGCGCGAAACCGCCGCAGCACAGCAGCATCACCGCGGCCCACCGTGTCCATCGCTTCATCGCCCGCTCCCGCGTCGTTGTCATCGTGTGGCGGGGATTCTACCCTCGCACGGCCGGGCGCCGTCCGGAATCAGGCCGGCTGCCCGGCGTATTGCGGCGGCGGGAAGACCCAGAAGAACTCGCCGATGCGCCCGCCATGGCGCGCGGCCTCGGCGTTGATGAACTCGATTTCGCGCTGCAGGTCCTTCTCCGGCCATCCCAGGCAGGAGCGCATCTTCAGCGTCACCGGGTCGTAATCCATGGCATAGCTGGCCGGTGCGCGCACCATGAGCGCCGAAGGCAGCACCACGCAGTGGTAGACGCGCAGCGTGGTCGGCAATGAGCGGGCGCGCTCGAAGCTGCGGCGGAAGTTCTCCGGGGAGTCGCCCGGCAGGCCGAGGATGATCTCGACCGCGACGTGGGCGACCTCGCGCAGCTGCTGCAGCGTGTTCTCGAAGCGTGCCTCGTCGTAGGAGCGCTCGACGTGCTTGAGCACGTCGTTGTCGAAGGACTGCAGGCCGATGCCCACCAGCGGCTGGTGCACCGAGCCCAGGAACTCGAGGTGCTCCTTCTTCACCGCCGCGGGATACACCTCGCAGACCAGGGTGCGCTGGTCGAAAAAGCCGCTCATGTCGGCGGCCGCGCGCAGGTTGCGGAAGGCGTGCTGGTTGAGGTTGAGGCCGGCATCCACTTCCAGCGCGCCCATCACGCCGTGCCGCGCCATGCCCTCGAACTCGGCGCACAGCTCGTCGACCTCGCGCACGCGCTTGGGTGATTCCAGGGTGCCCCATTCGCAGAAGGAGCAGGTGAAGGGACAGCCGCGATAGGTCTGCAGCACGCCCAGCCCCCCGTGCGGCACGAGGTCCATCGAATACGGGGAGGCCAGGTCGTTGAGGTCGCCGAGCGCACGGGCGATGGTTTCCTTCCATCCGCCGCCGTCGGGCAGGGCCAGCCCCTGGACGCCGGCGAGCGAGGCGGGCGCGCGATCGGGCAGCAGCACGATCTCGCGGAAGGCGAGTTCGCCTTCGTTGATCACCAGGGCGTCGATCCAGCGGCTCGCGGACCGAAACGGCGCCAGCCCGAGCATGCTCGGCCGCGCCGAGGGACCGCCGAACACCATCAGGCGCCGCGGGTCCTGCTGCTTGAGCAGGCGCGCCACTTCCACGAAGAACGGGAACGACCACAGGTAGGCCGAGAAGCCGACGATGTCCGGATCGAAGGCGGCCACCTCATCGACCAGCGCGTCCACCGAACCGGCGGCAAGGTCCCAGACCTTGAGCTCCAGCCCGGGAATGTTGCCGGCGCGCAGGCTGGCTTCCACCATGCGCACGCCGTGGTTGGAGATGAACTGCGGCATGGCGCGGTCCCGCGCGGGATAGCGCGCCAGCAGGGCGACCCGGCGGCCGGTGCGGCGCGCGGCGGCGTTCATGCGCTGCGCGGGAAGAACCACCAGTAGTCGCCCGCCTTGCCGCCGGCGGCGCGCGCTTCCTCGGTGATCCAGGCGCGCATGTCGTGCAGGTCCTGCTCGCTCCAGCCCAGGCAGGACGTCATTTTCAGCGTCACCGGGTCGTAGCGCACGTTCCATTCCGGCTTGCTGCGGGTCATGAAGGCGTCGGGCAGCACGAGCGCGCCGTAGGCGCGCACGCTGACCGGCATGGCGCGGGCGGCCTCGAGCGTGCGCCGGAAACCCGCGGGCGTGTCCCCGGGCAGGCCGAAGATCACCTGCAATTCCGCCCTGGCGACATCGGCGACCTGGTGCACGACGGTCTCGAGGCGGCGCTGGTCGAAGGGCCGCTGCAGGCCCTTGAGCACCTCGGGATCGGTGGATTGCAGGCCGATGCCCAGGTAGGCCGCGCGCACCGAGGACAGGAACGCCAGGTGCTCCTCCTTGATCAGGGAGGGGTAGATCTCGCTCCAGAAGGAAGCCTTCCTGAGCACGCCCACGCGTGCCTCCGCGGCCGCGAGGTTGCGGAAGGCCTGGTGGTTGAGGTTCAGGCCGGCGTCGACCAGGAACACCGCGGAGGCCTGGTGGCGCGCATACGCCTCGAGCTCCCTCGTGATGTAGTCCGCGGAGAACACGGCCTTGGAATCCTTGGTTGCGCCCCACTCGCAGAAGGTGCAGGAGAAGGGGCAGCCGCGGTAGGTCTCCAGGTAGGCGACGGTGTTCCTGTCCATGACGCCCATCTGGTAGGGCGAGGCGATCTGGTCGAGCTGCACGATGGGCGCGCGATGCCCCGTGGCGTGCCAGCCGGCCGGCGTGGGAATGTCGAGCCCCTTGACGGTGCGCAGGGCATCGGGGGCGAGCACCGGCAGGCACGCGATCTCGCGGAAGGTGTCCTCGCCTTCGGTCGCCACCAGGGCGTCGGCATACGGCCAGGCGGGGGAATAGGGCGGCAGGTCGAACATGGCGGTGCGCGCCGAGGGACCGCCGAACACGATGATGCACCCGGGTCGCGCGCGCTTGACGCGCCGGGCCACCTCCGCGAGGCAGGGCAGCGACCAGACATACACCGAGATGCCGACGAGGTCCGGCTCCATCGACAGGATGGCCTCGACGTAGGCATCCACGTCGGGCCGCTCCACGTCGATCAGCGCCACGGGCGCGCCTTCGAGCGCCGGGTCCGCCAGCACCGCCGCGAGGATGCGCCGGATGCCATAGCTGGGCAGCTCCATGTCGCCGTGCTCGTTGGCGTCGGAAGCCGGCGTCATGCAGACCAGGGCGATGCGGCGTTGGTTGGGGGCCATGGGGATGGGGGCCGGAGGACGGCGTATTCTACGCGGGCGGCAGCGCCCCGCGGGTCAACGCGCGGCGCTCACGGCCGGGCAAAGGCCAGGTACAGGTAGCGCAGCCCGCCCTCGCGGTGCAACTTGCGCAGCACCCAGGCCGCGAGCAGCGCCGGGTTCTCCGGCGGCACGACGTCGTTGGCCGACGGCACCGTGAAGCGGTGGCTGCGCACCGTGTGGCGGGTCGCGTCGAGCAGTTCCACGGGCCGCAGTCCCGCGGCCGCGGCCAGTTGCCGGTGGTCCGCGTCCTTGCCTGCGAAATCGGGCCAGGGGCCGTAGATCGCCAGCAGGTCGCGCTCCAGCGCAGGCGCCTTCGCAACCATGTCGAGCCCGCGCGGCGTGAGCACGACGTCCGAGGCCACCAGCAGCCCGCCCGGCCGCAGCACCCGGGCGGCTTGCGCGAAAAACGCGCGCCGCGAGGCGAAGTGGAACATCGCCTCCACGCACAGCACCCGGTCGAAGCTCGCGTCCGCGAAGGGCAGGGCGCACGCGTCCGCGAGTTCCCAGTCCATGCGGTTGCCGTTGCGCCCCTGGAGCTGGCGGCACACGCCGAGCTGGCGCGGGTCGATGTTGACGCCGGTGAGCGCCATGCCGGCATGGTGCTGGTTGATGGCTTCCAGCGTGCCGCCGAAGCCGCAGCCCGCATCGAGCACCGACTGGCCGTCCTGCAGCCCCGCCATCCCGAGCAGGTAGGCGTTGAGGCGCGACTGGGCGAGCTCGAACTCGTCGGCCGCCGGCGGCGCGTCCGGGTCGAATCCCGGTTGCACGTTCCAGTGCCCCAGGTGCACGAAGCGCCCGGTCTCGCCGCGGCGGAAGGCCTCCAGCAGGAAATCGAAGTACGGCGGGGCGCCCGTTTCCATTCAGCCCCAGCAGTAAGTGGCTTCGTGGCGCCGCGACAGCGACATGAAGCTGCAGGCGCTCCAGCGTGTGCGCGGCCCCTGGACCGGGGTGACGCGGTGCAGGTAGCGCCCCGAATCGAGCACGATCAGGGATCCCGGGGGCAGGCGGAACGTCACGGCGTCGAGCGTCGACACGTCGGGCTTGGCGGCCACGTGGTCGTCGCTCAGGATGCGGGCATCGCCGGGCTGCACGCACAGGTCGAACACTTCGAGCGCACCGCCGCCCTCGCCCTGCGTGAAGGCCAGCACGAAGGAGCTCATGTGCGGCTCGACCACGGTCTGCAGGTGGCGGTAGGTCGGGCGCAAGGTCTGCTCGTTGTCGAAGTGCGGCGGGATGTAGCCGCCCTCGGGATGCGCCCGCAGGGTCGTGAACATGTAGCGCTGGCCGGGCTGCGGTCCGGGCGCGGCGATGAACGGACGACCGCCGTCGAGGGCCGCAAGCAGGCCGCCGACGCGCGCGGGGATGCCGAGGGGCCCGGGCAGCAGTTCGTCGAGCTGGCGGTGGAAGGCGTCGGCCTCGTCGAAGTAGCCCGCGAGGTCGGGGTGCGACAGGTTGAGGTTGCGGCCGAGGAACCAGGCGCGGAACTTCTCCGGGAACCAGGTCTTCAGGAACGCCGGCTCGCCGCGCTCCAGGCGCCGCGCGGCTTCACGGCAGGTTTGCGCATCGTAGACCCCATGGACGACGATGGCCTGCAGTCGGCCCCCGCGCAGGCGCGCGAAGGCATCGGCATGGCGGCCGCAGTCTTGCGCATCGCATTCGAGCACGTCGAGGAAACCGTTCAGCCGCCGCACGGCGCCGGCGCAGCTGCCGGGCTCCCACTGCACGCGGCTGCGGGCGGGCAACGAGCCCGAGGAGACCGGGGCGTTCACGGCAGGCGCCGCAGGATCCCGGCGCGCGCGGCCTCGATCATCGCGGGCAGGGGGACGCTGCCGTCCAGGCGCAGGTCGGCATCCCGGGCGACGCGCTCGCGCTGCATGGCAAGCAGGGCATGGACGGTCGCCAGGTAGTTGTCGAGGTAGCCGTCGAGCCAGCGCACCCGGGCGGCAAGCTGCGCAGGCTCCGGCTCGCGCAGGAAGCCGGCGAGCAGGGCCTTGACGTTGCGGGCGAGGGCGACGTCCGGGGCCACGTCGATCCAGATCTGCAGGTCGATGTGCCGCCCGGTCTTGCGGTGGGCCCGCCCGAACTGCGTCTCGAACAGCACGTACTTGCGGCTCGTCACCGGGCGCCGGCTGAAGCGGTCCTCGACCGTGAGGCCCTGCTTGAGCCGCAGCAGGTCCGCATCGAGCTCGCCGAACTCGAAGGCGTCGATGTCGGCGCCCTCCTTCATCCAGCGGTCGATGGCCTCGATCGGGCGGCGGGTGACGCGCTCGTAGCTGTCCATGTGGATGGGTGCGGCGCCTTCGAGCGCCTGGACGAGCCCCAGGATCAGCGAGGTCTTGCCGGCGCCGGGGTGGCCGGACACGCCGATGACGTGGTTCATGGCGGGCTAGAAGACGTTGTAGTAGCCGCTCTTGAGGATGCGCACGTCAGACCCCTGCACCGTGTAGTCGAGGCCGACGTCGTAGAGCAGGTGGTCGAGGCTGGCGCGGTTCGCCTCGAAGAACCCCGTGATCCCACGCGGGTACGACAGGGTGCGCAGGAAGTACAGCAGCTGGTCGACGTCGATCTCGGAGAAATAGACGCAGTCGTTGAGCTTCTTGTTCGCCACGCAGATGGTGCGGCACTCGCGCAGCTCCGGCCACAGGATCTGGTCGAAGTGCACCCGCGTGGTGTCCACGTAGGGCGAGCAGCAGATCTTGTCGGCGGCGGCCAGCATCTGGGTCTTCGCGTCGAAGAAGAAGTAGAAGTTCTCCAGCGCGCTGCCCTGGGGGCGCAGGGCATAGGCGATGCCGGAGGACACGGCGCTGCCCGGATTGCCCACGTACATGTGGATGACGTCCAGGTCGCGCCGGCCCGTCACCAGCGCCTCGTCGACGTCGATGGAGAACATGAAGTAGGGGATGTTCTCGTTGGGCACGATGTCGCAGCGGCAGTACGGCCGGATCGCCTCCAGCACGCGGCTCATGGAGACCTTGCGGTCACGGCGCAGGTAATCGTAGAAGTAGAACTCCCAGCCCATGCGGCCGTCGAACTGCTTGATCCCGAACACCGTCTGGAAGGGGCCGATGGCGTCGCGGATCGCCTCGACGAAGCGGTAGGCGCGCGCATCCAGCTTCGCGTAGTCGAAGGACTGGTAGAGCACGTTGATGCCGCGGAACTTGTCCTGGGTGGCGGCCACCGGCTGGTAGGGCCACAGGCAGTAGTTGAAGTAGCGGTCGCCGGCGGTGGCGTATTCGAACCGGTCCATGGCCGCCCCTAGCCGCGGTAGCGCTGCACGCCGTAGTACACGTTGAAGAAATCACGCCCGTCGCGGTGGATGCCGCCGGCGAGGTGGCCGAGGATCTGCGGCTTGACCTGGTCGAACAGGGCCTGGAACGCCCCGGGCCGGATCCCGAAGCGCTCGCGCATGCGGGAGAACACCGGCTGCAGCTCGCGGATCTGCAGCCCCGCGTTGTACACGTTGAGGTCGAAGGAGCGGCGCGGATTGCCTTCCTCGCCGACCTCCAGGTACTGCAGCCCCTTGAGGTTCATGCCGGCCGCCGCGGTCTCGAGCACCGAGCGCGCGACGGCCAGCGACGGGGAGGCCGCGTCGCCGTAAATCGCCTGCAGGCGGGCGGCGATGGCGGCCACGTCCAGCCGCGGGTACCAGTGGTAGCGGCTCACCGCGCGATGGGCGGGGTCTTCGCTGTCCCACTTGTACGCCACGTGCATGAGCACGGGCGTGCCGGGCGCGGCGGCTTCCGATTCGTCGTAGGCGTCGCGGCGCTCGAGGTAGACCTTGAACAGCACGCGGCCGTCGCCCTCGAAGCCGAAATGCACCGCCTTGGCGTCCGCGAGACCGTCCTCGACCTGGCGCAGCAGGTCCGCCGGCATGTCGATGCGGCGGCAGATGCCCACCACGCCCTGGCGCACGTCCCCGGGGATCGAGCGGGTGTTGACGGTGAGCAGGAAACGGTTCGCGGCAAGCGAGCCTTCGGTGATGCGGAAGGAGCGCTCGTGGAAATGCGGGCAATCGAGGCCCTGCACGAGCTGCAGCAGCAGCGCCGCCTGCCGGCCCGCGGCCGTGGGCTCGGCATGCGAGGGTGTCGGCGCGAGGCTGGGCGCCGGCGGCTGCGCTTCGGGCGCGCCCCAGCGCGGCCCCTGGCGGCCGACCACGTCGCGCAGGGCCGAGATGAGGCGCGCGACCGTCGCGGCATCCATCAGCACCCGGCGCGACAGGACGATGGGCACCTCGCCGCCGGCGAGCGGCGGCAGGCTGCTGCCGATGTCCAGCGCCACCCGGCGCTCGACGATGGCCGTCCGGAAGGCGTCGGCACGCATCACGGCCGGTTCGGTGCTGTCCCGTGGCTGCTGCATGGCGGGCGGATCAGGCGGCGGGCGGGAAGGGCACCAGCACCTCGGCGTGCCAGCCGAACTTTTTCACGTACGCGGTGTTGAGCCCGAGGCATTGCTTCGAGCCGCAGTACTGGCGGTGGATGCACTGGTGGAAGCCGTTGCGGTGGAATTCCGGCCAGAAGGCCGGATCGATGACCAGCTTGGGCTGGGTGTTGGCCAGGGCGCCGCGGTCCTCGCCCAGCAGGCATTCCGGGAAGTTCTTCACCTCCACCCCGCGATCCAGCGCCCGGCACCGGGCGATCGCCTCGCGCAGGAAGGGCAGCACGTCCAGGTGCGAGGCGATCAGGTCCTTGTCGTCCGTCTCGCGCATGGGCAGGTAGTTCCAGAACTCCATCTGCTCGAGGCGCTTCAGGTGGGCGAACAGGTCGACCATGCGCGGCAGGTGCCGGTAGCTCAGGCGCGTGACCACCGTGTTGGTCATCGTGCGCACCGGGAAGGCCTCCAGGTTTTCCATCCCGCGCACCGTCTTGTCGAACGAGCCCGGCACCTCCGTGATCGCGTCGTGGGTTGCGGCGTCCGCCGCCGTCACGCTCACGAAGTACTCGTCGATCCCGGCTTCCACCAGTTCGCGGCAATAGCTCTCGTGCGCGAGGCGCATGCCGTGCGTCTGGATGCGCACGTGCTCGAAGCGGTGCTCGCGTGCCCGCCGGGCAAGCTCGGGCAGGTCCTTGCGCAGCGTGATCTCGGAGCCGGTGAAGATCAGCCCCTTCCAGCGCCCGTTGTCGGCGTTGAAGGCGAGGATCTCCTCGAAGCGCTCCATGGATTCCGGCTTGAGCCAGTCCATCGTGCCCTCGATCATGCAGTGGGTGCATTTGAGGTTGCAGCGAAAATGCATCGTGAGCTCGACGTAGTCGTCGTGCACGAAGCGCTGCTGGAGGGCCGGCGGGGCCGCAACGGGGGCGGACATGGGATTTCCGACTGTACGCGGGGGTTTTCGGGCCGTCAAACCGCCCCGGAAGGGCCTGTTTGCCCTCAGGCGGCGGGCTTGCGGCCGGTGACCAGGTAGAACGTGGATTCGAGCTCCACCTCCCGGGCCGCCACGTCCGTGAAGCCCAGCGCCTGCAGCTCGGCGGCATAGAACGCCGCCGGCCGGTAGGAGCGGAAGAACAGCAGCGTGGGCAGGGTGGAGAAGGCCGGGGTGCGGTCCTTCAACTCGAGCGGGGCGCGCTCGAACACCATCAGGGTCCCGCCCGGCTGCAGCGCCCGCGCGGCGCGCGCCAGGTAGTGCCGCGCAACGTCCTCGGG
Organism: Burkholderiales bacterium; assembly: GCA_035549715.1. Classification (GTDB taxonomy): domain Bacteria; phylum Pseudomonadota; class Gammaproteobacteria; order Burkholderiales; family JACQAP01; genus JACQAP01. Next base: position 22,549 of record DASZQJ010000053.1, on the reverse strand, counting down.
CCAGTCGTGCAGCATGGACTTGAAGGCGACGAGGTCGTGCCCGGCGGGCAGCTCGTCCTTGCGCGCGTCGCCCTTGACGAAGCGGATGCGGTCGCGCTCGGGCTCCGGCAGCACGTGCTCCAGCCCGATGTCGCAGACCAGGGGCAGGTCCATGACCGTGGCCTGCAGCGCCGGGTTGCGCCGGCACAGCTGCAGCGCGAACTCGCCGCTGTTGCCGCCGATGTCGAGCAGGTTCCGGTAGGGCGAGAAGTCGTGCAGCGTGAGGCAGGCCTGCGCCTCGTAGCGCGTCAGCGTCGTGGTGAGCCGCATCCAGGTGCGCGTGCGCTGGTAATTCTCCACGCCGGGCTCCATCGCCTTGCCGTAGTCGAACAGCCGGAACAGGCGCGACTTGCCCATGAAACCGGACGGGTCGACCACCAGGCCGGTGAGGTATTCCAGGTAATCGATGCACAGGAAGCCGGCGAAATCCAGCCGGGTCTCCAGCAGGTCCCGGTAGCGCATCGCGATCCGGAACCGGGCGGTGAGCTCGTAGCCGCCGTCGCGCATCTCGACGACGTTGGACCCGGTGAGCATGTCGAGGATGAACTGCAGCCCCGGCCGGTCCGCCTGCGCGACCTGCTGCAGGGCCTCGAAGGATTCCGGGTGGCGGCGCATGAGGTGGTCGATGAGGCGCAGCTCGAAGGCCGTCTTCAGCGCGCGCGCCCCCATCAGGTCGCGGATGAACTCGTCGACGACGAGGAATTCGAACTGCTTGCTCGGATCGGGGCGCTTGGCGGGGGAGGGCGGCATGGCAGGGCCTGTTCTTGTCGGGCCGGCGGATGCCCCGGGGCAAGGCGGGGCGGGCGGCGGCAACCGCGATTCTACATGCCGCGGGGCCGCGCGCCGCGCCCGTGCGTCCCGCTAGGCGTCCGGTTTGCGCCGGGCGCCCCGGCGGGTGGCGATGTTGAGGCTCTCGACGATGACGGCGAAGGCCAGCGAGAAGTAGATGTAGCCCTTCGGCACGTGGTAGTCGAAGCCGTCCGCGATCAGGACCACCCCGATCACCACCAGGAACGACAGCGCGATCATCTTCACCGGCGGGTGCGCCGAAACGAAGCGGCCGATGTGGGGCGCGAACAGGACCATCAGCACGACGGACGTGACCACCGCGGCCACGATGACCTCGATCTCGTCGACCATGCCCACGGCCGTGATGATCGAATCCAGCGAGAAGATCATGTCGATCAGGATGATCTGGACGATGATCGCCCCGAACGTGGCCCCCGCCCCCGGGGCGGCCTGCTCCTGCGGGATGTCGAACATGTGATGGATCTCCCGCGTGCTCTTCCAGATCAGGAACAGTCCGCCGCCGATCAGGATCAGGTCCCGGCCCGAGATCTCCTGGCCGAACGCCGTGAACATCGGCGCCGTCAATGCGATGAGCCAGGAAACGACGAACAGCAGGCCGATGCGCATGGCCATCGCCAGGCCCAGGCCGATCAGGCGGGCGAACTCGCGCTGCTTCTGCGGCAGCTTGTCGACCAGGATCGAGATGAAGATGACGTTGTCGATCCCGAGCACCAGCTCGAGGAGGGTCAGGGTGAGGAAGGACACCCAGATGTTCGGGTCGGAGAGCAGCTCGATCATGTCGGCGACGGCCCCGGCGGGACCGGAAGGGTTTGGACTGCAACCATTGTCAATGGAAGCGGCCCGCGGTTCCCCGCCATCCGGGAATTATTATGCAAGCATTTATGACAGCCGGTCCGGGGCGGGGCGGTTCGGCCGGGGTAAGATGGCGATACCTTGATGTCCGACCTCTCGCAGTTCTTTGCCGGCAGCGGTCCGCTGTCGACTCTCATCCCGGGCTACCGGCTGCGGCCCCAGCAACTGGAGATGGCCCAGGCCGTGGAGCGCGCCATCGAGGCGCGCGGCGTGCTCATCGCCGAGGCCGGCACGGGCACCGGCAAGACCTTCGCCTACCTGGCGCCGGCGCTCGCCCGGGGCGGCAAGGTCATCGTGTCGACCGGCACCAAGACCCTGCAGGACCAGCTCTTCAACCGCGACATCCCCACCCTGCGCAACGCGATGCAGGCGCCCGTGACGGTCGCCCTGCTCAAGGGCCGGGCGAACTACGTCTGCCATTACCACCTGGAGCGGGCGCGCAACGACGGCCGCTTCGCCAGCCGGGACGACGTGGTCCACCTCGCCCGGATCGAGGCCTATGCGAAATCCAGCAGGACGGGCGATCGCAGCGGCCTCGCCGAGGTGCCGGAGGAGGCCACCGTCTGGCCGCTCGTCACCTCCACGCGGGAGAACTGCCTGGGCGGGGACTGCCCGAACTACAAGCAGTGCTTCGTGATGGAGGCGCGCAAGCAGGCGATGGAAGCCGACGTGGTGGTCGTGAACCACCACCTGTTCTTCGCCGACGTGGCGCTGCGCGATGAAGGCGTGGCCGAGCTGCTGCCGGCGTGCAACACGGTCATCTTCGACGAGGCGCACGCGCTGCCGGAGACCGCGAGCCTGTTCTTCGGCGAATCCAGCTCCACGAGCCAGCTCGTCGAGCTCGCGCGCGACACCCGGATCGAGGCGGCGGCGGCCGCTCGCGACAATCCCGCGCTGCCCGAGGCGGCGGCCCGGCTGGAGAAGGCCGCCCGGGACCTGCGCCTGCAGGTCCGGGAGGACGGCGCCCGCCAGACCCATGCCCAGGCCATGGCCGCCCGGGGGTTCACCGAGGCGCTCGACGACGTGGTCGCGCAGCTCACCGAGCTCACGGCGGTGCTGGAAACCCAGGCCGACCGCTCGGAAGGCCTGCAGAACTGCTGGACGCGCGGCCTCGACCTGCTCGACCGCCTCGGGCGCTGGCAGGAGGCGCAGGACCCGGAGCGCGTGCGCTGGGTCGAGGTGTTCCCGCACTCGGTGCACCTGAACGCCACGCCGCTGTCGATCGCGGACATCTTCCAGCGCCAGGTCAGCAGCAGCCCGCGGGCCTGGATCTTCACCTCGGCCACGCTGTCGGTCCAGGGGGACTTTTCCCACTACCAGCGCGAGATGGGCCTGCTCGATGCCGAGACCGCGTTCTGGGAAAGCCCGTTCGACTATCCCAACCAGGCGCTGCTCTACGTGCCCGAGAAGCTGCCCGAGCCGAACACGCCGCTGTACACCACGGCGGTCGTGGAAGCCGCGCTGCCGGTGATCGAGGCCGCGGAGGGGCGCACCTTCCTGCTGTTCACCAGCCTGCGCGCCATGCGCGAGGCCCGCGAGCTCATCGAGGCCGGCATGAAGCGCATGGGCATGGCCTATCCGCTGCTCATGCAGGGGGAGGGCTCGCGCAGCGACCTGCTGGAGCGCTTCCGCCGCCTGGGCAACGCCGTGCTGCTGGGCAGCGCCTCGTTCTGGGAAGGGGTGGACGTGCGCGGCGATGCGCTGTCGCTGGTGGTCATCGACCGGCTGCCGTTCGCGCCGCCCGACGATCCCGTGCTCGCCGCCCGCATCGAGAAAATGAGCCAGGAGGGGCGCAACGCGTTCATGGAGTACCAGGTGCCCCAGGCCGTCATCACCCTCAAGCAGGGCGCCGGGCGCCTGATCCGCGACGAGAACGACCGCGGCGTGCTGATGATCTGCGACCCGCGCCTGATCTCCAAGCCCTACGGCAAGCGCATCTGGCGGTCCCTGCCGCCGATGAAGCGCACGCGGGACCCCGCGGAAGCGATTGCGTTCTTTCGGGACGCAACCGCCGTGACGACGTGACTGTCGTGACGGCGTGACTGTCGTGACGGCGTGACTATCGTGACGGCGTGACTGTCGTGACGGTCGTGACTATCGGTTTGAGGGCTTGAAGCGTTTACGGCAGTCACGTCGTCACGGCCTTTACGATATTCACGGCAGTTACGTCGTCACGACAGTCACGTCGTCACGGCATTCACGTCATTCACGTATTCACGGCTTCAACCAGCGCCACAGGAGCCAGAGCGCGAGGATCCAGAGCGCGACGATGACGCCGGCCGCGATCCAGTTGCGCGGGCGTGCGCGGTGCGCCTCGTTCCAGGCGCGCTCGCGGGCGCGCGCATCGAGGAGCACGTGCGCCGGCACCAGGCGCAACACCAGCCAGAGCGCGCCGGGGAGCAGGATCAGCTCGTCGAGCAGGCCCAGCACCGGGATCACGTCGGGGATGAGGTCGATCGGGGAGAGCGCATAGGCCACGATCAGGATGGCGAGGCCTTTGGCGTACCAGGGCGTGCGCGGGTCGCGGCAGGCGAACCACAGCACCAGCGTTTCGCGCTTGATCGCGGCCGCCCACGATTTCAGCCGCGCCAGCATGGTTACTCCACGCGCTCGCCGTGCAGGTCGTGGGCGTCGGCGCGGGTGATGCGCACGCGGATGAAATCGCCCGGCTTCGCATCCTTCGCCTTGCGCACATGCACCACGCCGTCGATTTCCGGGGCGTCGGCGCTCGAGCGGCCGACCGTCCTGCCGTCGCCGGCGTCGTCCACCAGGACGTCGAGGGTGCGGCCCACTTTCGCGGCGACGCGCCGGGCGCTGATCTTCTCCTGCACCGCCATGAAACGCGCCCGGCGCTCTTCGCGCAACTCGTCCGGCACCGGGTCGGGCAGCGCATTGGCGGCCGCGCCTTCGACCGGCGAATAGGCGAAGCAGCCCACGCGGTCGAGCTGGGCTTGCTCGAGGAAGTCGAGCAGTTCCTGGAACTCGGACTCGGTCTCACCGGGGAAGCCGGCGATGAACGTGCTGCGGATCGTCAGCTCCGGACAGGCGGCGCGCCAGGCGCGGATGCGCTCCAGGTTGTTTTCCGCGCTGGCGGGGCGTTTCATGAGCTTGAGGATGCGGCGGCTCGCGTGCTGGAAGGGCACGTCGAGGTAGGGCAGGACCTTGCCTTCGGCCATCAGCGGGATGACGTCGTCCACGTGCGGGTACGGATAGACATAGTGCAGGCGCACCCACACGCCGAGTTCGCCCAGCGCCCGCGTGAGCTCGGTCATGCGGGTCTTCAGCGGCCGTCCGCCCCAGAAGCCGGTGCGGTATTTCACGTCCACGCCGTAGGCGCTGGTGTCCTGGGAGATGACCAGCAGTTCCCTGACGCCGGCCTTCACCAGGTTCTCGGCTTCCTGCATGACCTCGCCGACGGGCCGGCTCACCAGGTCGCCGCGCATCGAGGGAATGATGCAGAAGGTGCAGCGGTGGTTGCAGCCTTCGGAGATCTTCAGGTAGGCGTAATGCTTCGGCGTGAGCTTGATGCCCTGGGGCGGGACCAGGTCGGTGAACGGATCGTGCGGCCGGGGCAGGTTGTCGTGGACCGCCTGCATGACCTCGTCGGTCGCATGCGGGCCCGTGACGGCGAGGACCCGGGGATGCGCCTGGCGGACGACGTCGCCCTTCGCCCCCAGGCAGCCGGTCACGATCACCCTGCCGTTTTGCGCCAGCGCCTCGCCGATCGCATCCAGGGATTCCTCGACCGCGGCATCGATGAAGCCGCAGGTGTTGACCACGACGAGGTCCGCGTTGTCGTAACTCGGCGAGATCAGGTAACCCTCGGCGCGCAGCTGGGTCAGGATGCGTTCGGAATCGACGAGCGCCTTGGGGCAGCCCAGGGAAACGAAGCCGACCTTCGGGACGGCGGCGGGCTTGGGCGGGGATGCGGTCTTGGCCATCGGGGGCAGGGGATGAAAAACGGCGCGGGGTCGGGGACCCCGCGCCGTCATGGGATGTCGGGGCGCTGCGTCAGGACCCGGTTTTCTTCTGCGGCTGCTTGTAGCCTTCCTCGGGCGCCGCGGCTTCCTCGGCCTTGTCGCCGCCGGGGAAGTTGCCGAACGGGAAATTGCCGAAGATCGAGCGGGCCTGCTTTTGCAGCTGCTGCTGCATGTCGAGGAAGGTGGTGGCGCTTTGCTCGAGGTAGCTCGCCATCATGCCCTGGATGGTCGGGCCCTGCATCTTCACGAACTGGCTCCAGGCTTCGGCATTGAGCATCGGGTTGTCGCCGAACCGGGGCATGCTCTGCTCCTGCAGGCGGCGCTGGATCTCGACGAAGGTCTGGATGTTCTTGTCGAGGTAGCTGCCCATCATCCCCTGCATGGCGTTGCCGTAGAACCGGATGATCTGCGACAGCATGTCGGAGGAGAACATCGGCGAGCCCGCGCCTTCCTCCTCGAGGATGATCTGCAGCAGGATGCTGCGCGTGAGGTCTTCCTCGCTCTTGGCGTCGACCACCCTGAACGACACCTGGTCGAGCACGAGCTGCTTGACGTCGGCGAGCGTGATGTAGCTGCTGGTCGCCGTATCGTAGAGGCGGCGATTGGGGTACTTCTTGATCAGGCGGATCTCTTCGCTCATGTGTGCCATCCGAAAAGGGCGCGGGCTTCGGTGCGGTGCGCATTCTGACGCGGCGCGCGAGAGCCGCATTATAACCACCTGAAAATTAGGTTATCCAATGAATATGCGCTGCGATAAATTTTGTTGACGGGCGACGGCGCGACGCCCTAAGATGCACTGGTGCGACGCAGCATTTCGCCGGCGCACAGGTGCTGGTGCCGACTGTTAGAACCTTTGGAAACAGCAGGCTATACGGGTTCCTGGGGAATGCCGATGGCCTGCGGCGGCGAACAAATATCGGCCCGGGAAACGCTGTAGGAACATCCCGGACAGCGCGTCGGGCGGCCCGGACGGCGTCCAGAGGCGGCCAAGACCAGCTGGCATGTGGATTGCATCAGTTCCTGGCGTGAAGACGGCCGGTGGATCGCCCTGGCCAGGCGAAAGCCGCATCGGCAACCGGTCGCCGGCCGCAGGACCGGACAGGATTCAGGACTTCGGGCGCAAGCGCGGATCGCCCGAAACGCCCGCCCGGAGCGGGTTTGGTGGCAAGGAAGAACTTGAAGATGCCGCCGGAACTAACGGATTTGCAAGGCTCCTCCCCCTTTATCTAAAGGTTTTCCTTTGGTAAAGGTTCAACCCCGGTGGGTTTCCCACCGGGGTTTTTTTTGCCCCAAATTGGGGCCAAACCTGTCGGGAAAGGGCAGAACGCGGCCGGAGGCCGCGTCAGGCAAGAGGCCAGAGGCAAGGGGCTAGAGGGGTGGGACCGAGGGCAATCGGCCTCTTGCCGCACCCCTCTACCCTCTAGCCTGCATTTTCATGACATATGCTGTCCGCCGTTGATCGAGATGTTGGCACCGGTGACGAAAGCCGCTTCATCGGACGCCAGGTAGATGATCAGCCCGGCCACCTCGTCGGGTTTGCCCAGCCGGCCGAGGGGGATCTGCGGCAGGATCTTGGAGTCCAGGATCTCCTGGGGAATGGCCGTCACCATCTTGGTGCCGATGTAGCCGGGCGAGATGGTGTTCACCGTCACGCCTTTTTTCGCGACCTCGTAGGCGAGCGCCTTGGTGAAGCCGTGCATGCCCGCCTTGGCCGCCGAGTAATTGGTCTGGCCGAAGGCGCCTTTCTGGCCGTTGACCGAGGACACGTTGATGACCCGCCCCCAGTTGCGGTCCACCATGCCGTCGAGCACCTGCTTGGTCATGTTGAACACGCTGTCGAGGTTGGTGCGAATGACGGCATCCCAGTCCGCCTTGGTCATCTTCTTGAAGGTCATGTCGCGGGTGATGCCGGCGTTGTTCACCAGCACGTCGACCGGGCCCACTTCGGCCGTGATCTTCGCCACGCAGGCGGCGCAGTCGTCGAAGTCCCCCACGTCCGCCGGATAGGCCCGGAAGTCGTAGCCGCGGGCCTTCATCGACGCCAGCCATTCGCCGGCCTTCTTGTTGCCGGGCGAGTAGGTGGTGATGACGGTGTAACCCTGGTCCGCCATCTTGGTGCAGATGGATTCGCCGAGCCCCCCCATGCCGCCGGTCACCAGCACGATCCGCTTGCCCATGTTGCCTGTCCCCTTCGCAGTCGTTTTGCGGGCTGTCAGCCCGATTTTTCCCGCACGTAGCGCCCCGGCGCCGGCTCGATGGCCGGGAATTCGTCGTTCCCGGGCGCGGGCGGGGCCGGTTTGTCGCCGCCCGAACGCGCCTCGAGCCACTGGGCCCAGTGCTGCCACCAGCTTCCCGGATGCTGCGCTGCGTTGTCCAGCCATGTTTGCGCATCCGCGGCCGGCGTCGTGCCCGTCCAGTAGTGACGCCGGTTTTTCGACGCGGGATTGACGATGCCCGCCACGTGCCCGCTGGCGCCAAGCACGAATTCGGTGCGCGGACCGAGCAGGCCGACGCTCGCGAACGCGGTCTGCCAGGGCACGATATGGTCCTCGCGCGTGGCGAGCACATACGCGGGGCGCCCGATGGCGCCCAGGTCCACCGGCTCGCCGCAGGCGGTCAGCCGTCCGGGCTGGCGCAGGTGGTTCTCCAGGTACATGTTGCGCAGGTAGTAGGCGTACAGGCGGCCCGGCACGTTGGCCCCGTCGGCATTCCAGTACAGCAGGTCGAAGGCCGGCGGCTCGCGTCCCTTGAGGTAGTTGTCGATGACGAAGCGCCACACCAGGTCGTTGGCGCGCAGGCTGGCGAAGGTCGCGGCGAGCCGGCTGCCGTGCATGACGCCCGGCGCCGCGTAGTCGCGCTCGGCCTGCTCCACGTACTCGCGGTTGACGTAGACGCTGATGTCCCCGGTGTCGGAGAAATCGAGCAGCGTCGCGAGCAGGGTCAGGGATTCCACGGGCAGGGGCCCCTTGCGGGCCATGACGGCCAGCGCGGTCGCCAGCAGCGTGCCGCCGACGCAAAAGCCCAGCGTGTTGGCGCGGGACGCGCCGCAGATGGACAGCACGGCACGCAGGGGCTCGAGCACGCCCAGGCGCACGTAGTCCTCCCAGGACAGCAGGCCCAGCTCGGCGGGCACGTTGCGCCAGGAGACGATGAAGGTGGTGAAGCCGCGCTCGACGCAAAAGCGCACGAAGGAGTTCTGCGGCTGCAGGTCGAGGATGTAGTACTTGTTGATGAACGGCGGCACGATGAGCAGCGGCAGCTCGCGCACCTTGTCCGTCGCCGGCGCGTACTGGATGAGCTGCATCACCTCGTTCTCGGCCACGATCGTGCCGGGCGTGGTGGCGACGTTGCGCCCGACCTCGAAGGCCGCCTCGTCCGTCATCGAGATGCGGCCCTGCCGCAGGTCGCCCGCAAGGTGCTGCAGGCCGCGGGCGAGGCTGGCGCCGCCGCTTTCGGCCGCCAGCCTGATGACCTCCGGGTTGGTCGCCGGGAAGTTCGCGGGCGACACCGCGTCGGCGAACTGGCGCAACACGAAGCGCAGCCGGTGCCTGGCTGCCGACTCCAGCTCGGCGATCTCGCCCAGGTCCGCCAGGAAGCGGGCGTTGAGCCGCCAGGCTTCGCGCAGGTAGCGGAAGAAGGGCAGGTCGTTCCACTCGGGGGCGCCGAAGCGCGCATCGGCGTCAGCCGGCGCGGCCGCATCGCCGCCGATGATGTCGGACCACAGCTTCGCGTGGTCGCGGTAGAACGCCTCCTCGAGCTTCCGGAAGCGCTCGCGCTGCGCCGCCGTGCCGGCCGTGATCTGGCGGGCGAGGGCGGCGAAGTCCGCGGGTCCGGTCGCGGGCAGGCGCGAAAGGAAATCGGCGACCACGGCCTGGCCTGCTGCGGCGAGCTGCTCGAAGGCGTTCGGGGAATTCGGGGGGGCGCTCATGGAGCCGGCGGAGGCCTGCAGGCGATCGGGACGATCCGGCTAGAATTCTTGACTGGCCGCCCCCCCCCGTCAAGCCGCATGTACATCGTCGCCATCGCCTGGATCTACGTCGTGCTCATGATGGCGATCTCGGAAAGCTCCATCATCGCCGGGATCCTGACCTTCACCCTGTACGGCCTGCTGCCGCTCGCCATCCTCGCGATGGTCGCGCGGCGCCGGCCGCGTCGCTCAGGCGATGCCGCTGACGAACAGGTCGACGAGCAGGATCGAACCGATCCCGAGGCAGATCAGTAGCACCTGCTCAAGCGTGGCGAGCAGCGCCGGGCGCTTGTGCAGCCCGGGGATCAGGTCCGCGACCGACACGTACAGCATGCTGGCGGCGGCGAGCCCGAGCAGGTAGGGCACGAACTCCTGCACCGACTGCAGGGCCGCATAGGCGAGCAGGCCGCCGATCAGCGTCGCCAGGCTGGAAACGAGGTTGAAGGCGAAGGCCTTCGCCTTGCCGTACCCGGAATGCAGCAGGATCAGGAAGTCGCCGATTTCCTGCGGGATCTCGTGCGCGATGATCGCCAGCGCGGTCACCAGGCCGAGCGTGGTGTCCGCCAGGAAGGCGGCCGCGATGAGCACGCCGTCGACGAAGTTGTGGATCGTGTCGCCCACCATGATCATCACGCCGCTGCGCCCGTGGTCACCGGCGTGGGTATGCGGGTCGTGCACCTCGCAATCCTCCGTGTGGCAGTGCCGCCACAGCACCAGCTTCTCGAGGACGAAGAACAGCAGGATCCCGGCGAGGATCACGCCGGTCAGGACGCGCACGTCCCGCGCCTGCTCGAAGGCGTGCGGCAGGATCTCCAGGAACACCGCGCCCAGCAGCGCGCCGATGGCGTAGCTGATCAGCATGGGGATGCGCGCGGGCGACACGCGCAGCGCGAACGCGGCGGCGCCCGCGACGCTCAGCACGGCGCCGGCCAGGCTGGCGGCCACGATCCAGGCTAGGGTGGACATGACGACGGCAGGGGAAGGAAGAAGCCGGCCAGTATAACCGGGCTGTCAAGCCGGCCGGTGCAGCCTCAGGAGGTTTCCAGCCAGACCAGCGCCGCCATGCGCCCGCTGACGCGGTCGCGGCGGTGGGAAAAGAAGCGCCGGGGATCGGAGACCGTGCACAGGCCGCCGCCATGGACCTCGGCGACCCCGAGCGCAGCGAGCCGCCGCCGCGCGAGCCGGAACAGGTCGGCCAGCCATTTGCCCGGGCGATGGTCGCGAAAGGCGTCCGCCGCGCCGGCATCCTGCGCGAGGAAGGCGTCCCTCACGTCGGCGCCGACCTCGAACGCGTCCGGGCCGATGGCCGGGCCGAGCCAGGCCACGAGGTCACCCGGATCGGCGTCCATCGCCGCCACGGTGTTCTCGATGACGCCTGCGGCGAGCCCGCGCCAGCCGGCGTGGGCGGCGCCCACCACGGTCCCCGCGCGATCGCTGAGCAGCACCGGCAGGCAGTCCGCCACCATCACGGCGCAGACGGTGCCCGGCGTGCGGGCCACGGCGCCGTCGGCCTCGGGCAGGCCCTGCAGCCGGTCCGCGTCCACCACCTTGCTGCCGTGCACCTGGGCGATCCACTTCGGCTCCGCAGGCAGGTGCTCGCGCAGCAGGGCACGGTTGCGCGCGACCGCCTGCGGATCGTCCGCGACCTTGAGGCCGAGGTTCAGGCTGGCGTAGGGCCCGGCGCTGACCCCGCCGCTGCGCGTGGTGACCAGCGCCCGGACGTGCGAGGGGGCCGGCCAGTCGGGAACGATCCAGTCACGCATGTTCCAGCGCCTCGATGAGCCCGGCGATGTCGTCCGGCAGCGGGGAGGTCCACGCCATCGGCTCGCCGCTGTCCGGATGCGCGAGCGCGAGGCGGGCCGCGTGCAGCGCCTGGCGCGGGAACGCGAGCGCCTCGGGCGGCAGGCTGGCATGGCGGCGGTTCGCGGTGTAGACCGGGTCGCCGATCAGCGGATGGCCGATGGAATGCAGGTGCACGCGGATCTGGTGGGTGCGGCCGGTCTCGAGCCGGCAATCGAGCAGCGTCCAGCCCGCACCGCCGGCGCGCACCGCGTAGTGCGTCCGGGCCGGCTTGCCGTGCGCCACGACGGCCATCTTCGTGCGCTGCACGGGATGGCGCCCGATCGGCGCGTCCACCTCGCCGTCGGCCTCGACGGCGCCGTGGACCACGGCGACATACTCCCGGGAAACGGCGCGCGCCTGGAGTTGGCGCACCAGGTCGGTCTGCGCGACCAGGGTCTTGGCCACCACCAGCAGCCCGCTGGTGTCCTTGTCGAGGCGGTGCACGATACCCGCGCGCGGCAGGCCGGCCAGCGCCGGCGCGTGGCGCAGCAGGGCATTGAGCATCGTGCCGCTCCAGTTGCCGCTGCCGGGATGCACGACCAGGCCCGCGGGCTTGTCGATCACCAGGATGTGCTCGTCCTCGTGAACGACCTCGAGCGGGATGTCCTCGGGGGCGTGCGCCACGTCCCCGGGCGCGGCCTGGGGCTCGACGCGGACCTCTTCGCCGCCCCAGACCCGGGCCTTGGGCGAGGCGGCCCCGCCGTCGACCATGACGTGTCCGCCGCGAATCCAGTCCTGCAGGCGGCTGCGGGAATACTGGGGCAGCAGGCGCGACAGGGCCTGGTCCAGGCGCAGGCCCGCGCAATCGGCGGGAACGGACAGGCGCAGCACCGGGTCAGAGAGCGTGTTTTCTATATAATTCGGCAACTTTTTCGCGGATATCCCGATGGGCCCGACATGGGGCTGGCTTAGCGCCAGGACAAGTGTAGCGATTCTCGCGCTGCTGCTGACGGCCGGCTGCGCGCTCGACGGCTACGACGAGACCAAGAACTGGAGCCCCGAGCGCCTGTACGGGGCGGCCCAGGAGGAACTGCAGGCCAAGAACTACCAGAAGGCGATCGGCTATTACGAGAAGCTGGAGTCGCGCTACCCGTACGGCCGCTTCGCGCAGATGGCGCAGATCGAGACCGCCTACGCCTACTGGAAGGATGGCGAGCCGGCCCAGGCCCTGGGCGCGGTGGACCGCTACATCAAGTTGCACCCCGACGGCGCCATCATCGACTACGCCTACTACCTCAAGGGCCTGATCAACTTCAACGACGACCTGGGGCTGATGGGCTACATCGCGCCCAAGGACATGACCGAGCGCGACCCCAAGGCCTCGCAGGAGGCCTTCGACGCCTTCAAGGAACTGGTGACGCGCTTCCCGGACAGCAAGTATGCCGCGGACGCGCGCCTGCGCATGAACTACCTGGTCAACTCGCTCGCTTCCGCGGAGGTCAACGTCGCCGAGTACTACTACCGGCGCGGCGCCTACGTGGCGGCCGTCAACCGCGCCCAGTACGCCCTGACCAACTATCCGAAGACCCCGGCGGTGGAGCGGGCGCTCAAGGTGCTGGTGCAGAGCTACGACGCCATGGGGCTCACCACGTTGCGCGACGACGCCCAGCGCACCCTCGAGGCGAACTATCCCGGCACCAAGGTCGTGCTCGGCAACAAATCCTGGTGGCAGTTCTGGAAGTAGGCCGGCAGGGGTCAGGCCCGCTCCCTCCGCGTCCGCTGCGGTAAGCGCCGGTTTCCGAACCTGCGTCGACTCCCCGGAGCCGGAACCTGACGGCTTGCGGCAATTCCCTGTGATCGACGGACCTCAGGACAGCGCCGGCCCGGTGTCGCGCTCGACGCGATTGCGCCCGGCGTCCTTGGCGCGGTAAAGCGCCCGGTCCGCCGCCAGCGCCAGCTCGCGCACGCTGCCGTACTGGGGCAGCGACGCGATGCCGGTGCTGAACGTCACCGTGATGCTGTCGCCGCCGGTCTCGTGCGGGATGGCGGCAAAATCGCGGCGCAGCGAGTTGAGGACCTCCTCGGCCACCTCGGCGCTCGTGTCCGACAGGATCACCGCGAATTCCTCCCCGCCGTAACGCCCCACCACGTCGCTGGTGCGCAGCCGCTGGCGCAGGAAGCGCGCCAGGTTCTTGAGCACGCGGTCGCCGGTCTGGTGGCCGTGCCGGTCGTTCACCTGCTTGAAATGGTCGATGTCGATCATCGCCAGCGACTGCGGCTGGCGCTGGCGCAGCGCCCGCGCGCACTCGATCTCGAGCTGCTGCTGCAGGCGCGAATGGTTCACCAGCCCCGTAAGGCTGTCGTGCAGCATCAGCACCCGCAGCTCCCGGTAGCGCTCGACCCGGCTCGTCACCACCAGCGTGAGCTGCGCCGGCGCGATCGGCTTGGTCAGGAACTCGTCGCCGCCCTTGAACATGGCCCGCAGCTGCCGGTCGAAATCCTTCTCCACGGACAGGAACACGATGGGCACGCTCACGAAGGAGGCGTTCTGGCGGATCACCTCCGCGAGCTCGTCGCCGGTGCAGCCGGGCAGGTACATGTCCATCAGCACCAGCTCGGGGTTGAAGTCGTTGAGTGCCTCGACCAGTTTCATGGGCTCCGTCACCACCTGGCAGCGCATCCCGGCGTCGCGCAGGATCGCCTCGTAGTAGGCCGCCTGCTCCGGCTCGTCCTCCACGATCAGCACGCGGTAGGGCTCGGCGCCGGCACGGTGGAGCAGGGCGTCGAGCCGGTCCACCAGCGGGCCGATGCGCACCGGTTTGACGAAAAACGCATCGCCGCCCGCGCGCGCCGCCTGCAGTCGCGCCTGCATGCCGTCTTCGTCGGACATGAACAGCAGCGGGATGCCCGCGGACTCGCCGTCCGTGGGCGACTTGCGTTCCCCGCCCCCCGCATGCGCGGCGAAGCCGAGGTCGGCGAGGATGGCGCCGGGCGCCTCGCGGGCAAGGGCGTTCGCCAGCTCTTCGGCCCTGTCCAGCCGGAGCACGGCGTAGCCGAAGCTCTTGAGCTGCTGGCCGAGGCTGGCGGCGATCCGGTTGTCGCCTTCGACCAGGTAGATGAGCCGCGACGCCGGCTCCGGGGCGCGCGCGGGCGGGCTGGCGCCCTGGACGGGCAGCATGTTGTTGGGCACCTGCGAGGCCGTGAGCAGCGTGGCCAGCAGCTCGCCGCCGCGGCGCAAGCCATTCGCGTCGACCCCGGGCCCCGCCAGCCCGCCCACCAGGCGCTCCAGCTCGCGCGCGGCCTCCGACACGGCGGGAAACCCGAAGGTCCGGGCCGAGCCGTGCAGGCTGTGGAGCTGGCGGTGCAGGAGCTGCAGGTCCGCGGCATCGGCCTTGCCGTCGAGCAATGCCTGCATGCGCGACTCGATCTCGGCGATCCTGGCGGGCAGCTCCGCGGCATAGTTCACCGCCAGCGCCTGCAGGGCCTGCTGCAGCTCTTCCTTGCCGTTCATGTGCGCGCCGCCTCCCAGATCGCGCGCAGCTGGTCCCCGAGCGTCATCGGATCGAAGGGTTTGGGGATGACGTCGAGCGCGCCGAGCGTCTTCAAGGCATCGATCTCGCCGGCCTGGACCTTGGCCGTCATGAACACCGCGGGAATGCCGGCGCCCGCCGGGTGCTCGCGCAGGCGGGCGAGGGTCTGGGGGCCGTCCATGTCCGGCATCATGACGTCCAGCAACAGCAGGTCGGGGCGGAAGTCGCCGATGGCCGCGAGCGCCTGCGCGCCGGAGCCGCAGGCGTGGACCTGGAACCTGCCCACCATCTGCAGCGACAGGGCGGCAATGGTGCGGATGTCCTGCTCATCCTCGACGTAAAGGATCCTGTTCAGGCTTGCGGCCATGATGGCGATGGGGTGGATGGCAATTCGTTCCGGCGCGCGCCGTCAGCCCGATGCCTGACCGGCGGATTCCGCGCGCTCGACCGCGGGCGGCGCCAGCGGCAGGTCGAAGTGGAACGTCGTGCCGGCGCCGGGCGCCGTCTCGAAGCCTATCGCACCGCCGTGCTTCTCGACAATCGCCTTGGCGATCGACAGGCCCAGTCCCGTGCCGCCCAGCCGGCGCGTGTCGCTGGAATCGGCCTGGGAGAATTTCCCGAAGATCTTGTCCTGGAAGTCCGCCGGGATGCCGCTGCCATGGTCGCGCACCTGCACGCGCACCCCGTCGCCCCGCCTCGCCGCGCTGACCTCCACCTTGCCGCCGGCCGGCGAGAACTTGGCGGCATTGGACAGCAGGTTGGCCAGGACCTGCAGCAGGCGGTCGCCGTCGGCCGTCACGGTGATGTCCGGCGCCTCGCCGGCGAGGACGAGCTCGACCCCGAACCTTTGCGCATAGCCCCGGTTCGCCTGCAGCGCGGTGTCGAGCACCTCGCGCAGGCGCACCGGCCCCAGGTTGAAGCGCATCTTGCCCGACTCGATCTTCTCGATGTCGAGGATGTCGTTGATGAGCAGGATCAGGCGCTCGCTGTTGCTGGTGGCGATGTCGACCAGCTCGCGCGCCTGCTTCGTCAGCTCGCCGGCCACGCCGCCGGCCAGCAGCCCGAGCGAACCGCGGATCGAGGTGACCGGCGTGCGCAACTCGTGGCTCACGGTGGAGATGAATTCGTTCTTCATCTGCTCGACCTTCTTGCGCTCGGTCAGGTCGCGCGCCACGGAGATGAACGTCCCCGACTCGCCGGGGCGGCGCACGAGCTGCATGGTGACCTCCACCGGCATCAGGCTGCCGTCGGGGCGGCGGTACACCGTCTCGACCTGGCGGGAGGTGATCCGGCCGGACAGGAAGGGCTCGATCGAGGCCGCATAGTCCTGCTGGCGCATGTCGGCGCGGACCTCCCAGGGCGCCATGCCGATCAGCCTCTCGCGCGGGATGCCCAGCGCGCGGGCCGCCCCCTCGTTGACATAGTTCAAGCGCAGGGTGTCGACGTCGTAGATGAAGATCATGTCGAGCGTGTTGTCGAGCACGTACTTGAAGTGGTTCAGGGCGGCGGTGACCCGCATGCGCTCGTTGACGTCCCGCGACACGGCGATGATCTGGCGGGAGCGGGCCGGATTGCCCGCATCGGGGATCGCGCGAAACGACGTTTCGATCCAGCTCCAGCTGCCGTCGGCCTTCTGCAGCCGGCAGGTGAAGACGGCGGTCACCTGCGTCCTCACCACGCCCTGGAACATCTGCAGCGCCTGATTCCGGTCCTCGGGATGGATGAGGTCTGTGACCAGGCGTCCGGTGAGGCGGTCCGGCGTGCGCCCCAGGAGCGGCAGGCTGGCGGTGGAGGCGTACTCGATGACGCCCGCGGGCGTCAGCAGGGAAATGAGGTCGCTCGAGTTGTCGGCGAGCAGCCGGTGCAGCTCGTCGCTGGTGCGCAGCGCCTCCTCGACCTGCTTGAGGCGCGTGATGTCCGTGATCGTGCCCACGATGCAGGTGCCCTGGTCGGGCAGGGTGACGCGGCGCTTGCTCTTGATCTGCCAGCGCACGCTGCCGTCGGCGCGGGGCCGGCCGCGTTCCTCGACGACCAGCGAGCCTTCGCCCTCGATCACGGCGTCGTCCTCCGCCCACACCTCGCGCACGCGCCCGGGCGGCAGCAGCAGGGAATCGGTCTGCCCGAGGAGCTCCTCGCGCGGCCGGCCCATCATGTTGGCGAACTCGGTGTTCAGCACCACCCAGCGGTGGTCCTTGTCCTTGACGAACACCGGCTGCGGGATCGCCTCGATGATGGCCTCCAGGAACCTGCGGCTGCCGGCCACCGCGAACTCGGCGTTGCGCTGGGCGGTGACGTCGCGGCCGGTGCCGCGATAGCCGCGGAAAACGCCGTCGCCGTCGTAGATCGGCTCGCCGCTGACGATGGCATGCCGGCGGCTGCCGTCGGGCAGTTCGCGCACGAGCTCGAGGTCGTTGTAGGGCTGGCGCATTTCCAGGACGTGGCGGTGCCTGGCCCAGTCGGCTTCCGACATGTTCACGTAGGGCAGTTCCCAGCGCGCCTTGCCCAGGGCTTGCTCGGGCTTGATGCCCATCGCGACTTCGAGGCCGCCCGACTGGACGGTGAAGCGGAACTGCTCATCCTGCTCCCAGTACCAGTCGCTCGAGAGCACCGTGAGGCTGCGGAAGCGCTCCTCGCTTTCTTTGAGCGCGATCTCGGCGGCCTTGCGCGCGGTGATGTCGAGCAGGGTGGTGAGCACGCAGCGCCTGCCATCCTGCAGCAGGATGCGGTGCTTGCGTTTGATCACCCAGCGCGCCTCGCCGCCGATCGTGACGAACTGCTGTTCCTCGACGAACGGGATGCCGGTGCGCAGCAGCGCCTCGTCCTCGGCGCGGAACTGCCGGGCGCGCTCCGGCGGGAACAGGTCGGCGTCGGTGCGCCCGTCGAGGGCCTCCGCCGGCCGGCCGTGGAAGGCGGCCATCGCCGAGTTGACCACGAGGATGCGGCTGCCCTCGTCCTTGACCGTGAGCGGAAGCGGCAGGGAATCGATGATGTCACGCAGGAACTGGCGGCTGGCGGCCAGTTCGCGCTCGGCCTGGCGGCGCTGCGAAATGTCCTCGACCTGCGTCACGAAGAACAACGGCTGCGACGCGGCGTCGCGCACCAGGGAAACCGACAGCAGGACCCAGACCGATCCGCCATCCGCGCGCAGGTAGCGCTTTTCCATCTGGTACGACGGGACTTCGCCCGCCAGCAGGCTGTCCACCAGCGCAAGGTCGGCGTCCAGGTCGTCGGGATGGGTGATGTCCTGGAAGGTCTTGCCGAGCAGCGTGGCCTCGTCGTAGCCGACGATGGCGCACAGCGCCCGGTTCACCCGCTGCCAGCGCCCGTCCAGGCCGACGATGGCCATGCCGATGGGCGCGTAGTCGATGGCGTTGCGCAAGGCGGCCTGGGTCTCGGCCTGCGAGGCTTCCGCCGCCTCGCGCAGCGCGATCTCGGCGCGCAGCTGCGCCACCGTGGCCTCGAGGTCCGTGGTGCGTTCCTGGACCCGGCGCTCCAGCGCCTGCCGCGCCTCGAGCAGCACGTCCTCCGAATCGCTCAACCGGCTGGCGCCGATCACCGTGATCAGCGAGAACACCAGGATGGCCGACAGGACCAGGATCAGGATGCCGAACGCCGTGTCGTACAGGCCCGCCTTCTCGCCCAGGAGGCGCAGCCAGCCCACGGCGATGGGAA
Source organism: Burkholderiales bacterium (assembly GCA_035549715.1). Taxonomy (GTDB): domain Bacteria; phylum Pseudomonadota; class Gammaproteobacteria; order Burkholderiales; family JACQAP01; genus JACQAP01. The sequence continues at coordinate 3,917 of DASZQJ010000053.1, read as the reverse complement.
AGGCGATGGCGATCGGCAGCACCACGCGCGCGAAGCGCCCGCCGGCGCGATCGGCGAGGATGATGCGCATCAGGCCGGCATCGGGATCGAGCGCGAGGACGGCGGCCCCCAGCAGCATCAGCGCGAGCGCCGTGGCCGCGGCCATGCCGGCGATTTCCACGCCCAGGCCGGTGAGGAAGCGAAATCCGTAGAGCAGGCCGATCAGGCCGAGCACGCCACAGATGAACGGCAGGATGGCAAAGGCCTGCCGCAGCCATTGCGCGCCGCCAGGGGCCCGGCGCAGCAGGATCGCCAGCGCCAGGCTCGCCATCGCCGCCGCCGACAGCGGCGCCATGCGCCCGGGAAGGGCGGGCACCGTCGGGTCGGCCAGCAGGAGCTGGTCGATGCCGAGGTCGACCTGCAGCAGGTACTGGAGGGTCGTCGCCGCCCCGATGAGTCCGCCGGTGGCGGCCAGCCCGGCGACCCAGGGCGCGGGCCGTGGCACGCGGGCGTTGACCATCACCGCGCAGGCGAGCAGGCACAGGCCCACGGCGGTGTTGATCTTCATCGGCGTCGTCCCCGGCAGGCCTGCGGCCAGGACCATGCTGCCCGTCAGCCAGCCCGCGAAGGCGACCAGACAGAAGACCATCGTCAGCACGCTCGCCCAGAGGGCGAATGCCTGGGCGCCCGCGCGGGCGCCGGCCGTCAGGTGGGGGCTGGCGGGACCCATCTCCTCCTCATGCGCCGGGGGGCGCGGCTAGCGGGCGAACTTCTCCACGACCGTCAGCAGCTCGTCGATGGCCGGGTCGCCGTGGCCGGAGCGCACGGCATCCTGGACGCAGCCGTGCGCATGTTCGCGCAGCAATTGCAGGGCCACGGCATCCAGCGCCGAGCGCACGGCGGCGATCTGGGTCAGGATGTCGACGCAATAGCGGTCGTCCTCCACCATCTTGTTCAGGCCGCGCACCTGGCCTTCGATGCGATTGAGGCGCCGGGCGAGCCCGGCCTTGTTGCTGCCTTTGCCCAGGTGGTGCGCGTGCCCGTGGGCCGCTGCGTCAGGGCGCTTCGTAGCCGGCATTTTCGATGGCTCCCTTCATCTGTGCAAGGCTGGCCCGCGCGGGGTCGAATTCGACGCGCGCCTCGCCATTCTCCAGCGACACCTCGGCGCGCGCCACGCCGGGCAGGGCCTGCAGGACGCGCGTCACGCTGCGCACGCAGCCGCCGCAGGTCATGCCGCCGATTTTCAGGGTGGTCGTTTCCATGATGCTCCTCCGATTGAAAAAATGCCGGCGAACGCAGGCCGAATCCCTACGCGTCGTCCCGATCCGCGGGCCGCCAGCGCTTGAGCAGCAGGGCATTGCCGACGACCGAGACCGACGACAGCGCCATGGCGGCGCCGGCGATCACCGGGCTCAACCAGCCGATCGCCGCCAGCGGGATGCCCAGCACGTTGTAGACAAAGGCCAGGAACAGGTTCTGGCGGATGCGCCGCGAGGTGGCGCGCGACAGCGAAATCGCATCGGCCACGCCGCGCAGGTCGCTGCGCATCAGGGTCACGTCCGCGCTTTCCATGGCGACATCCGCGCCCGAGGCCATCGCAAAGGACACGTCCGCCGCGGCGAGCGCCGGCGCATCGTTGATGCCGTCGCCCGCCATGCCGACGATGCCGCCCGCCTTGAGCGCCTGCAGGCAGGCTGCCTTGTCTGCCGGCAGGACGCCCGAGCGCACGTGTTCGATGCCGACTTCGCGCGCGATGGCCCGTGCCGCCGCTTCGCCGTCGCCGGTGAGCATGTGCACCTCGATGCCCAGCGCCCTGAGCTGACGCACCGCGGCCGCCGAGCCGGCGCGCGGACGATCCGCGAGCGCGACATAGCCGAGTGTCCTCGCGCCCGAGAAGACGGCGATCACCGAGGCGCCGTCCCGCGCCAGCCCCTCGACCGCCTGCGCATCGATGGGCGCGCCTTGCGCCTGCGCGAAGCGGGGCGAGCCTGCCCCGGCCTTCGCGCCGTCCAGCTCGGCGACGATGCCCAGGCCCGCGAGGGCGCGGAACCCGGTGACCGGGCGGGGCGGGAAGCCCCTCTGCGACGCGTGGGCGACGATCGCACGCGCGACCGGATGCTCCGAGGCCTGCTCCAGCGAGGCCGCGGCTTGCAGCAGCTCGTCCTCGCGCACGCCAGGGGCGGCGAGAACGCCCGTCACGGCCGGCTTGCCTTCGGTGATGGTGCCGGTCTTGTCGAGCGCCAGGATGCGGATCTTCCCGGCGCGCTCCAGCGCGGCGGCGTCGCGAATCAGGATGCCGGCCTGGGCCCCCCGGCCGGTGCCAACCATGATCGCGGCGGGGGTGGCGAGCCCGAGCGCGCACGGGCAGGCGATGACCAGCACGGCCACCGCGCTGATCCAGGCCTGCGCAAAATCGCCGGCGACGAGCCACCAGGCGAGGAAAGTCACGATGCTCACCGCCATCACCGCGGGCACGAAGACGGCCGAGACCCGGTCGGCGAGCTGCTGGATGGGGGCGCGGCTGCCCTGCGCGGCCTCGACCAGGCGCACGATCTCCGCGAGGCGCGTCCCGGCGCCGACGTGCGCCGCCTGCACGCGCAACGCCCCGTCGAGGTTCTGCGTGGCCGCGTAGACCCGGCTGCCGGCATGCTTGTCCACGGGCAGGCTTTCCCCGGTGAGCAGGCTCTCGTCGACGCTGGAATCGCCCTGGGCCACGACCCCGTCCACGGCGATGCGCTCGCCGGGACCCACGAGCACGATGTCGCCGCGCGCAACCTGGTCCAGCGAGACCGTGGCGACCGACCCATCGCGCTCGACGCGCACGCGATCGGGCTGCAGGCGCAGGAGCTGTTCGATGGCTTCGGAGGTGCGGCCGCGGGCGCGGGCCTCCAGCAGCTTGCCGAGCAGGACGAGGGTGATGACCGCCGCGCTCGCCTCGAAATACACGTGCTGGCCATGCAGGCCGAGGGCGGTGACCACGGCGCCGTAGCCGTAGGCCATCGACGTGCCGAGCGCCACCAGCACGTCCATGTTGGCCGACCCGCCGCGCAGCGCGCTCCACGCGCCGCGATAGAAGCGCCAGCCCACCCAGAACTGCACGGGAGTCGCCAGCAGCCACTGCAGCCAGCGCGGGATCCACTCCGCGTGCCCGTCCGAAAGCATGGCCGGCATCTGCGCGACCAGGGGCAGGGTGAGCGCAGCGGCGATCCAGAAGCGGCGCTGCTCGCGCCGGTATTCCTCGCGGTGGCGCGCCTTCTCTTCGGCGCGCGTCGACTCGCCCAGCTCCTGCGCGTCGTAGCCCGCGTTGCGGATGGCCTCGATGACCTCGCGCATGGCAGGGGCACTCGCGGCAAAGCGCAGGTGGGCGCGCTCGGTGGCGAGGTTCACGTTCGCCGCCACCCCGGGCATGCGGTTGAGCACCTTCTCGATGCGAACCGCGCAGGCGGCGCAGGTCATGCCAAAGATCGCGAGATCGGCGGTAGGCGAGGTCGCAAGATCGGCGGTATGCGCAACCGCGGGGTCGGCCGGGCGCGGCGTGGGAGCGGAAGCGTCCATCGCCCAACTTTATACCCCACAGGGGTATACGTCAAGGCGCAAACTTCAGGTTAAAGGTGAAAGGTTAAAGGGGAGAGAGGAAGAGGAAAGGTTAAAGTGGAAGACCTGAATGCACGCGCCGCGCGCGGGCTTCAAACTTCTTCGCCCTTCGCCTTTCGCCTTTCACTTTTCCCTTTAACCTTTCACCTTTCCCCTTGCCTCTTTCCTCTTTCCTCTTTCCTCTAGCTTCTCGTCCCCTCCATCCCGATCGCCAGCGCCGCCGCCGCGGTCCGGGTCTCCACGCCGAGCTTCACGTAGATGTGCTCCAGGTGCTTGTTCACGGTGCGGGGGCTCATGCCAAGGATTTCGCCGATGTCGCGATTGGTCTTGCCCTTGGCCACCCA
>DASZQJ010000052.1:0-23246 GCA_035549715.1 Burkholderiales bacterium | reverse complement strand
TGCCGCCGATGCCGACGGAGCGCGGCAGCGCGTCCGTGCCGTACAGGAAGGGGTTGTGGCAGCCGGCGCAGCTGCCCTTGCCGTCGGTGGACACCCGCGTCTCGAAGAACAGCGCGCGCCCGAGCTCGACGACTTCCGGCTTGAGCGGGCGCTCGGGCGTGGACGCGTCCGCCGGCAGCGGCTTGAAGATGGCTTGCGCCCGTTGCAGCAGCGCCTTCTCGCCGTCGTCCGCGGAGAGCATCGACGTGCCCAGCGCGGCGGCGATCCCCGTACAGGCGTACAGGAAGTATCTTTTGTTCGCCTTCATGACTCCTCCCCCATGTGAGCCGTCCGGCGCGCGCCGGACCGGCTAGCTGTCGGCCCTGCAGTAGATCTCGAGGCGATTGCCCTCGGGATCGGAAATCTGGAACGAGTGGAACTCGGCGCCGGGCTTCCTGTTCACCTCGACCCCGAAGCGCGCCGCCCATTCTGCCAGCTTCCGGTTGCCGGGCACCTGGAAGCCCAGGTGCAGCTCGGGCGCGCGGTTGACCGGCTCGCCGGCCTGGAACGCGATGAGCACGCCCGGCCCCCTGGCCTTGTTCGCATCGGCGCGCAGGCCGAGGTTCTCGACGTACCAGCGAACCAGCGCTTCTGGGTCGCGCGCCGGGATGTTGACGTGGTTCAGCTGCAGTTCCATCGGGGGCTCCATCCTTACATGCTGCGGCGGTACTGGCCGCCGACCTCGAACAGGGCGTCCGTGATCTGGCCCAGGGAGCAGACGCGCACGGCGTTCACCAGCTCGGCGAACACGTTGCCGTTCTCGATCACCGCCTGCTTCAGGCGCTCGAGGGCGGCGGGTGCGTCGGCCGCGTTGCGCGACTGGAACTCGCGCAGCCGCTTGATCTGGCTCTTCTTCTCCTCGTCGGTGGAGCGCTGCAGCGGGATGCTGCCGCCGGCTTCCTCGGCCTGCGGGTTGCGGAAGGTGTTCACGCCGATGATCGGGTAGGAACCATCGTGCTTCCTGTGCTCGTAGTAAAGCGATTCCTCCTGGATCTTGCCGCGCTGGTAACCCGTCTCCATCGCGCCCAGCACGCCGCCGCGCTCCGAGATGCGCTCGAACTCCTGCAGCACGGCCTCCTCCACCAGGTCGGTGAGCTCGTCGATGATGAACGCGCCCTGGTTCGGGTTCTCGTTCTTCGCCAGGCCCCATTCGCGGTTGATGACGAGCTGGATCGCCAGCGCCCGGCGCACCGATTCCGCGGTGGGCGTGGTGATCGCCTCGTCGTAGGCGTTGGTGTGCAGCGAATTGCAGTTGTCGTAGATCGCGATGAGCGCCTGCAGCGTGGTGCGGATGTCGTTGAAGGCGATCTCCTGCGCGTGCAGGGAGCGGCCGGAGGTCTGCACGTGGTACTTGAGCTTCTGGCTGCGCTCGTTGGCGCCGTACTTGTCGCGCATCGTCGTGGCCCAGATGCGCCGCGCCACGCGGCCCAGCACGGAGTACTCCGGATCCATGCCGTTGGAGAAAAAGAACGACAGGTTGGGCGCGAAGTCGTCGATGTCCATGCCGCGCGCGAGGTAGGCCTCGACGAAGGTGAAGCCGTTGGACAGCGTGAAGGCGAGCTGCGAGATCGGGTTCGCCCCGGCCTCGGCGATGTGGTAGCCCGAGATCGACACCGAATAGAAGTTGCGCACCTTGTTGCGCACGAAGTATTCCTGGATGTCGCCCATGACCTTGAGCGAGAACTCGGTGGAGAAGATGCAGGTGTTCTGTCCCTGGTCCTCCTTGAGGATGTCGGCCTGCACCGTGCCGCGCACGTTCTCCAGCGTCCAGGCGCGGATCTTCGCCAGCTCCTGCTCGTTCGGGTTGCGGCCGTGCTGGGCGGCGAACTTCTCCGTCTGCTGCTCGAAGGCGGTGTTGATGAACATCGCCAGGATGCTGGGCGCCGGGCCGTTGATGGTCATGGAAACAGAGGTGGCCGGGTCACACAGGTCGAAGCCGGAGTACAGCACCTTCATGTCGTCGAGCGTGGCGATCGACACCCCGGAGTTGCCGACCTTGCCGTAGATGTCCGGGCGCTCGTGCGGGTCGAAGCCGTACAGCGTCACGGAATCGAAGGCGGTCGACAGGCGCTTGGCGGGCATGTCCCTGGACAGCAGCTTGAAGCGCGCGTTGGTGCGGAAGGCATCCCCCTCGCCGGCGAACATCCGGGTCGGATCCTCGTTCTCGCGCTTGAAGGGGAACACGCCGGCCGTGAACGGGAAGCGCCCCGGCAGGTTCTCGCGCCGCAGCCACTTCAGGGTCTCGCCCTCGTCCTCGAATTTCGGCAGCGCGACCTTCGGGATCCGGGTGCCGGAAAGCGACGTCGTCCTGAGCGTGGTGCGGATCTCGCGATCGCGGACCTTGGTGACGTGCTCCTCGCCGGAGTAGGCCTCGCGCACCTGCGGCCATTCTTCCAGCAGGCCCCTGGCCTCCGCGCTCATCGCCTTGTCGCGCTCATCGATCAGGGGTTCGAGGTCGTCGCCGGACTTCCTGGCCGCTTCGAGCATGCGGCGCGCCTCGCGAAGCTGCTGGCGTTCGCGCGCGAGCTTCACCTGCCTCGCGGTCTCGGCGTGGTAGCCGCGCACGGTTTCCGCGATCTCCGCCAGGTAGCGGGCGCGGGCGGGCGGCACGATGATGTTCTGGCCCGACGAGGACTTCACGGCCACGGGCTTGAGGCGGCTTTCCGGGGCCTTGAGGCCGCGGCCGGAGAGCTCGCCGAGGATGGTCTGGTACAGCGCCGTGACGCCATCGTCGTTGAAGCGCGAGGCGATGGTGCCGAACACGGGCATCGCCTCGGGCGACATGCCGAAGGCGCTGCGGTTGCGCTGCATCTGCTTGCGCACGTCGCGCAGCGCATCCTGCGCCCCGCGCCGGTCGAACTTGTTGATGGCCACGAAGTCCGCGAAGTCGAGCATGTCGATCTTCTCGAGCTGGCTGGCGGCGCCGAACTCCGGCGTCATCACGTACAGCGAGAAGTCGACGTGGGGGACGATGGCGGCATCACCCTGTCCGATGCCGGACGTTTCCACCAGCACCAGGTCGAAGCCCGCGCACTTGCAGGCGGCGATCACGTCCGGCAGGCAGGCGGAGATCTCGCTGCCCGCGTCGCGGGTCGCGAGCGAGCGCATGTAGATGTTCGGATGGTTGATGGCGTTCATCCGGATGCGATCGCCGAGCAGCGCCCCGCCCGTCTTGCGCCGGGACGGGTCCACGGCGATGACCGCGATGCGCAGCCGGTCCTGCAGGTCGATGCGAAAGCGCCGGATCAGCTCGTCGGTGAGGGAGGACTTGCCGGAGCCGCCGGTGCCGGTGATGCCGAGCACCGGGATGCCGTCGCGTTCCATGGCGCGCTGGTGCAGCTGCTTTTGCAGCGCGGGCGGCAGGGTCTGGTTCTCCAGGCCGGTGATGACGCGGGCCAGCGCCCGGGGGTTGCCCGCGAACAGCTCGTCGAGCCCGGCGGGCAATTCCCCGGCGAGGTTGCGATCCGCCGTGCGCAGCATGTCGTTGATCATGCCCTGCAGGCCCAGCTTCGCGCCGTCCTCGGGCGAGTAGATGCGCGCGACGCCGTAGGCATGCAGGTCGGCGATCTCGTCGGGCACGATGACGCCGCCGCCGCCGCCGAAGACGCGGATGTGGCTGCCGCCGCGCTCCCGGAGCAGGTCGATCGCGTACTTGAAGTACTCGACGTGGCCGCCCTGGTAGGAGGAGATGGCGATGCCCTGCACGTCCTCCTGGATGGCGGCATTCACCACTTCGTCGACGGAGCGGTTGTGGCCGAGGTGGATCACCTCGGCGCCGCTCGCCTGCAGGATGCGGCGCATGATGTTGATGGAGGCGTCGTGGCCGTCGAACAGGCTCGCCGCGGTCACGAAGCGGATCCGGTTGCGCGCCCGGGCATCCGGGTTGGCGCTTTGCACGCTCAGGTCGGTCATGGCTTTGGGCTTCCGGTCAAAGGGGCGCCGCGTAAGCGGGCGCCCATTATTCCTGACGTTAACGTAAACGTAAAACCAGGCAACCGGATCCGGCAGCCTGCCGCTGGCGTCGATTCTCCACCCTCGTGGGGCCGGATTTGAAGCGAACCCGGGCCTCGTGAGCCCGTCGCGCCTGCCAGCGACGGTGGAAATAATACGGAGGTCGCCGCCGAATTACTTCCTTATTTTCCCGGGAAAATCCCCAAGAGGTGGTTGAATCTTTCTGTTTTCCCGCAATTCCGAGGAAAAATCCTCGGCCGATCTCAGTCCAGCGTGATGAACAGGGAGCGGCGCGGCTTCCCGGCGACCGCCCGGCTGATGTGCCCCTGGCCGGTCGTATCCTCCGCAAGCAGGATGTCGCCGCTGCGCAGGAGGCGCTTGGCGCCGTCGCCCACTTCGATTTCCACCTCGCCCTCGAGGTTCACCACGTACTGGCGGCGCGGCGCCGTGTGGAAATCGTAGTCGTAGTCGCCACCGGTCTGGCGGAAGACCAGGCCCGTGGCCCGGACGCGCTCGGACAGGAAACCGATCTTGCCGGCGTCCTTCATCGGCACGTCGAGGTCCTCGAAATGCGACTGGTTGTCCGCGCCGGTGTAGAGGCGCACCACGCGCATCGACTTCGCGCCGCCATCGGCGGCCACCACGCCGCCGACCCAGGCGCCGGCGAGGAACAGGCCCAATCCCGCGGCCGCAAGCGTCAACTGGAATCCCGTGCCCATGGTTCGGTTCCTCCCGAGGGTTCAGTGGGTGACCGGCAGGTGGATTTCCCGGTGCCGGTCGATGACGAACAGCGAGGCGATGAAGCCCACCACCGCGCCGAACATCACATAGTAGGCCGGCGCGAGCGGCGTGCCCGTCTCGCGGATCAGCCAGGTGACGATGAACTGCGCAAAGCCGCCGAACAGCATCACCGCGAAGTTGTAGCCCAGCGCCATGCCCGTGGAGCGTACCGCCGCGGGGAACTGCTCGGCGAGCGCGGTGGAGATCGGGCCGAAGAACACGCCCACCAGGCTGCAAAGCACCGCCTGCATGAGGGCAAGCCGCGCCAGGCCCGGCGCGTCGTGGACCCAGCTGAACAGCGGGTACAGCAGCACGAAGTAGGCGACGGTCGCCGCCATCAGCACCGGCTTGCGGCCCACGCGGTCGGACAGCGCCCCGCACAGCGGCGTGACCAGCGTCAGGCACACCAGGCCGATGACCTGCGCCGTGAATGCATCGGCGAGGGGGATCTGCAACTGGGTGCGGGCGAAAGTCGGCATGTACACCAGCACGACGTAGAAGGAAATGGTGCCGCAGATCACGAGCCCGAAGGACACGGCCACCCCCCGCAGGTGGCCCATGATCGAGGCCTTCGCCGTCGCGGCGGCCGCGCGTGCCTGGGTGAAGGCTTCGGTTTCGTCGAGGTACTTGCGGATGTAGATGCCGACCGGCCCGATGACCAGGCCGAAGAGGAAGGGCAGGCGCCAGCCCCACGAGTCGATCTGCTCGGGACTGAGGCCGCGGGTCACGAGCGCGCCGGAAACGGCGCCGAGCAGGGCGGCCAGGCTTTGTCCCACCATCTGCAGCGAGCCGTAGAGACCGCGCTTGCCGGGCGGCGCGGTTTCGACCAGGAAGGAGGTCGCGCTCGCGAACTCCCCGCCGGTGGCAAAGCCCTGCAGCAGGCGGGCGAAGACCATGAGCAGCGGCGCCCCCAGGCCGATGGCGGCATAGGGCGGCGCGAAGGCGATGATCGCCATCGACACCGTCATCAGCGCGATGATGAGCTGCAGCGCCGCCTTGCGCCCTTTCCGGTCGGCGTACATGCCCAGCACGATGCCGCCCACGGGCCGCATGAAAAAGCCGACCCCGAAGGTGGCCATCGTCAGCAGCAGGGAGGCGTATTCGCTTTCCGCGGGAAAGAACAGCCGGGAGATGATGACCGTCAGGAAGCCGTAGATGACGAAGTCGTACCACTCCAGGGCGTTGCCGATGACGGCGGCGGCGATCTGCTTGTTGCGCGAGGCGGGCATGGCGGGGTGGCGTGGCTGGACGGTGATGGCGCGATTATCGTCCATCCCGAGCTGCCGTCATGCGGAAAATCCCGGCTTCAGGCCGCCTTGTGGACCGGCGCGGCAAACTGCCCTTCCATTTGCCGCCGCAGCTTGACCGCCAGCAGGCCTTCGTCGGCCGCCACGTCGGCCCAGCGCACCGGCTGGCCGGCGGCGACGGGGTGAAGCAATCGCACGCCGTGGGCGAGCCCGAGCGGCAGGGCGCCCGCCTTCAGTGACGCCTCCGCGGGCATCAGCCGGCCGACCACCGTGTAACCGCCTTCGCCGTCCAGGGTCTCGCCCGCCTTGAGGTCGCGCTTGGCGGTGGCGACCACGTCGGCGCGAAAGCCCGTGGGGCTGCCCGTTGATTCCCCGCGCAGCCCGACGGAGGCCACCGAAATGCCGACTTCGAGGCCGATCAGGTGCCAGCGCTTGTACAGGCAGGCGTAACGGCCGCTGGTGTCGGTGCGCACCATGTATTCCTTGAAGCAGTTGCGGATGTACTCGGTCTCGCCCTCGAACACCACGAACACGCCGAAGCGGATGTCGTAGGGGATCACGCGCCCGTCCTTTTCCAGCGACGAGATCACCTCGACCTGGCCCTTGTGGTGCAGGTGGCCGCCTTCGGCGACGGGGCGCATGACGTTCGGGATGTCGTCCACGCTCGCGGGCGGATAGAGCAATCCCTGCGGCGCCGGCGTGAGGCCGGTGGCGTTGCACACGGCGGTGCTTTCGATCGCCGGCTTGGAGCCGTCGAGGAAGGAATTGAACATCTTCGGGTTGAGGCCGCCGATGCGCGCCTGCTCGGGCGTGAGCCCGTAGTGGCCCCACACCGTTTCCGGCGTGGACTGCTCGAAATGCGGCAGCCACTTGTGCCCGCGCCCCGCGGCGACGACGTTGAACCCGGACGCGCGGGCCCAGTCGACCAGGTCGCAGATGAGCGCCGGCTGGTCGCCATAGGCGAGGCTGTACACGACGCCGGCCTCGGCCGCCAGGCGGGCGAGCAGCGGCCCGCACATCGCGTCGGCCTCCACCGTGACCATGACCACGTGCTTGTTGTGCGCGAAGGCGGCCAGCGCGTGCTCCACGGCCGCGATCGGGTTGCCGGTGGCCTCGACGATGATGTCGATGCGCGGGTCCGCGACCAGCGCCTGCCAGTCGTCGCCCACATGGGTGAGCCGCGCCTTGACGGCGGCATCCAGTGAAGCCGCGCTGTAGCGACCGGGCTCCCAGCCCACGCGCTGCAGGTTCGCCTTCGCGTTGGGCGGCGACAGGTCGGCGATGCCGACCAGGTGCAGCCCGGGCGTTTTGGGCACCTGGGCGAGGTACATCGCGCCGAACTTGCCCGCCCCGATCAGGCCGACGCGCAGCGGCTTGCCCTGCGCCTCGCGCTCCAGAAGCTTCGCGTACAGGTTCACGTGCGCTCCTCAGGCTGCCAGCGACTTGAGCGCGTCCGGCGGCGTGCCGTCCTTCCAGGGCAGCGACACCTCGTAGTCCTTCAGCAGGCAATCGTCCGGCAGGCAGTCGATCGGCGTGAAGTCGCGATGGGCGATGTACTCGGGGCGCTTGAAGCGGCGGATGTGGTTGGAGACCGCGCAGAGGCTGAGATACACGTTGATGCGATCCCACGGCGAGAGGTTCGAGGTGGATGCATGGACCAGGCAGGAATGGAACATGATCATCGAGCCCGCGGGCCCCTTGGGCGCCACGATGCCGCCGCGCTCGACGAGCTTGCGGATGGTGTCGTGGTTGATGGTCCAGAGCGGGTAGCTGGTGGTCGCGGTGTCGTGCTGCGCGTCGATCACGCCGAGCTTGTGGCTGCCCGGGATGAACATGAGCGGGCCGTTGAACTCGTTGACCTCGCCCAGGAAGATGGCGATGTTCATCGCGCGCGGCTCCGGCATGTGGTCGTCGTTCTTCCAGGTGCCGTAGTCCTGGTGCCATTGCCAGACGTCACCGTCGAAGGCCATCTTGCCGTTGACCTTGAACTGGTGCATGTAGACGTCCTCGCCGAACACCTGCCGGATCGGCTCGATCATGCGCGGATGCCTGCCTAGCCTGGCGAAGGGGGCGCTGTACATGTGCGCGGCGAAGTTGGTGCGCACGGCGTCGCTGCCCTTTTCGCGCACGTTCTCGGGGCGGCGCTGCGCGTAGAGCGCCGGCACCTCGTCGAGCAGGACCTTGACCTCGGCTTCCGAGAACAGCTTCGGGAAGAACAGGTAGCCGTCGCGGTCGAACTGCTGCAATTGCTCGTTCGTGAGTTTCATCGCTCTCCTCCGTGCCGTTTCGATGGCCCGCGTCAGGACGCGGCGCGGGCCTGCTTCTGCAATTCGCTGCTGAGGTGCCGGCCGGCCGACTCGCCGTGGCCGCGCGCGAGCTTTTCCGCGCGATCGGCGTCCCCCCGGTTGATGGCCTTCAGGATCGCCTCGTGCTCGTCCCAGACGGAAGCGCGCACGCCGGCCTCCTGCAGGATCGCGCCCATGGCCCGCCGGATGTGGCGCCAGTGATGGTTGGCGGACTCCGCGATCAGGGGATTGCCGGACGCGCCATAGATCCGGTTGTGGAAGCGCATGTCGGCATCGATCATGGCGCCGATGCGCGGCCCCTGCGCCGCCTTGCGGCCCTCCGCGATGATCTCCGAGCCGATCTTCGCGCCGGCCCGGGCGGCCAGGCGCGCGGCCAGGCCGTCGAGGACCGAACGCACTTCATAGATGCGCGAGATGTCGGCCGACTCCAGCGGCAGGACCATCAGGCCGCGGCGTCCCGCGTCCACCACGAAGCCGTCCTTCTTCAGCAGGCGCAGCGCCTGCAGCACCGGCATGCGCGAGACCTGGAACGAGGCGGCCAGTTCCTCCTGGGTGATGCGGGCCCCGGGGGCGAGGTCGCCCTCGCAGATGGCGCTGAGCAGCCGCTGGTAGACCTGCTCGGTCAGGTCGGGCGCGGCGTGGATCGGACGGATGGAAGCCATGGGCGAAGCGGGCAATGGGCCCCCGGGTCGGGGCGGCCTTTATTGTATACAGAATTCCGTATCTGGAAAGGCCGGCCTGCGGAAGGACGAAACCGGGGAATGGCCGGACGGCCGTTGCGCCGGCGCGGCGCGGAATCAGGGTTCCCGGAAGGAGCGCTGCAGGAATCCCGTGATGGGGTCCAGCAGGTACTGCAGGGGCGTGCGGGAAGGGGTTTTCACGAACACCTCCGCGGGCATGCCGGCCTGGAGCTTGAGGTCGCCCGCTTCCCGGAGCGAATCGGCCGAGAGGCGTACATGGGCGAGGTAGTAGCTGGCGCCGGATTTCGGATCGGTCAGGCTGTCGGCGGACACGTAGGTCACCTTGCCCGACACGGTGGGCGTGATGCGCTGCTTGAAGGCGCTCAGGCGCACGTCGGCCTCGCCGCCCGCCTTCACGTAGGTAATGTCCTCCGGCCGCACCCTGGCCTCAACCACGAGTTCCGGATCGGCGGGCACGATGTCCAGCAGCGGCTCGCGCGGCCCGACGACGGCGCCGACGGTCGTGACCTTCAGGTCCACCACTTCGCCCGCCACCGGCGCGATGACCCTCTGGCGCTGCGCGGCGTCGAGCGACGGGCGCAGGCGCTCGCGCAGGTCGTAGACCTTGGCGGTGGCGTCCTTGAGCTCATCGGCGGACTCCTTCATGTAGTTGCTGCGCAGCGATGCGATGCGCAGCTCGAAGTCGCCGGCGCGCTGCCGCGCCTGGGCCAGCGCCGCCTGGTGCTCGCCCAGCCGGGCCTCGTATTCCGCGACGCCCCGCTGCAGCGCGAGCAGCTTGGTGTTGCTCATGAAGCCCTTTTCCGCGAGCTGCTGGTTGGCCTGCAGCTCCTCCTTCTGCCACTGCACGGCCCGGCGTTCCGCCTGCACCTGCTCGTTCAGTGCCGCCGCCTCGCTTTGGGCCTCCGTGATCTGCTCCTTGAGCAGCCTGATCTGGCCGTCGAGCATCTGCCGGCGGCTCGCGAACACGGCGGATTCGCGCCGCATCAGCTCCTTGACCCGCGCATCGTCGGCGCGCGCCAGCAATTCCTCGTTGAACCGCACGGTGCCCTCGAGCGTATTCTCCGAGGACAGGCGCGAGGCCTTCGCCAGCTCCGAGTCGAGCTGGGTCTTCAGCAGGTCGTAATTCGCGTCCACCCGCACGTCGTTGATGACCAGCAGGATCTGGCCCGCTTCCACGCGGCTGCCGTCGCGGACCAGGATCTCCTTGACGATGCCGCCTTCCTGGTGCTGCAGCGTCTTGCGGTTCATCTCCACCTTCACCGAGCCGGGCGCGATGGCTGCACCCGAGAGCGGCGTCACGACCATCCAGAGTCCGGCGCCCAGGAGCAGCGCGAGGATCACGAACAGGCCCACCCGGATGAGGCGGCGCGCCTCGGCTTCGTAGGCGTCGTCGCGCACGCGCTCCCCGGTCGTGGTGATCACGGCGCTCATCTCAACCTGCCTTTCCGATCTGGCCGGCGACGGCCAGCGCGCCGCGCGTGACCTTGGCGACGACCTCGTTGCGGGTGCCGAACTGCTCCAGCACGCCGGCCTTCAGCACGGCGACCTTGTCGATCTCGGCGTTCTGCAGCAGCGAGGGCCGGTGGGTGATGAGCACCACCGTCGTGCGCCTGGCCTTGAGGTCGCGCAAGGCTGCGGCGAGGGCTTCCTCGCCTTCGGCATCGAGATGCGCGGTGGGCTCGTCGAGCACCACGAGCCGGGGATTGCCGTACAGCGCGCGGGCCAGGCCGATCCGCTGGCGCTGGCCGCCGGCGAGCAAGCCGCCGTCGTCACCAACCTGCGTGTCGTAACCCTCGGGCAGGCGCAGGATCATGTCGTGCGCGCGGGCAAGCTTCGCGGCTTCCACCACGGCTTCCGAATCGACGGCGCCCATGCGCGCGATGTTCTCCGCCACGGTGCCGGAGAACAGCTCGGTGTTCTGCGGCAGGTAGCCCAGGTGGGGGCCGATGCGTTCCCGCGGCCAGGTCGCCAGGTCCGCGCCGTCGATGCGCACCGTGCCCATGGCCGGGTCCCAGATGCCCAGCATCAGGCGCGCCAGGGTCGATTTGCCCGAGGCGCTCGGGCCGACAATGCCGAGCGATTCACCCGGCTTCAATTCCAGCGAAATGCCGGCGATGACCGGGCGCTCGCGCCCCTTCACGCCGAAGACCACGCGGTCCAGCACCAGGTGGCCCAGGGGTGCGGGGAGCTGCGTCGCCTCGATACGCCCCACGGGAGCGACGATGCCCTCGAGACGGCGCAGCGCGGAACGGGCCTCGACCAGCGTCTTCCATCCCGCGATCAGGCTTTCCACGGGTGCCAGCGCCCGCCCCAGGAGGATGGTGGCGGCAATCATCACGCCGCTGGAGACGTGGCGGTCGATCACGAGATAGCCGCCGACGCCGAGCATGACGACCTGGAGCGACTGGCGCAGGAAGCGCGTGAGGCCGCTCGCCGTCGAGGCGCGGCGGCTCGCTTCGTGCTGCAGTTCCAGCGCCTGGTCGTTCTGGAGCTGCCAGCGGCGCGTCACCGCATCGGAAATGCCCAGTGCGCTGACGACCTCGGCGTTGCGCAGTCCGGCGTCAATGACCCGGCTCGCGCGCCGTCCCTGCGACTGCAGCATTTCCACCGGGCCGCGCATGGCGCGCTCGTTGAGGATGGTGACGATCAGCAGCAGGACCGCGCCCCCCGTGGCGACCGCGCCGAGCAGCGGGTGGAACAGGAAGATGACGATGAGGTAGATCGGCACCCAGGGTGAATCCACCAGCGCCAGGATGGCGGGGCCGGTCAGGAAGCTGCGCAGGATCGCGACGTCCGACAGGCCGTGCACCTGGTCCGTGCCCCCCGGCCTGCGCGCCCGGTCGTAGAGCGACTTCACCACCGACGGTCCCAGCCAGCGGTCGAGCATCAGCCCCCCCGCGGCGAACAGCCTGGCGCGGACCACGTCGAGCGCCATCATCACCACCAGCGCGATGCCCACCGAGAGGGTCAGCATCACCAGGGTCTCGTTGCTGCGCCCGGCGATGACCCGGTCGAAGATCTGCAGCATGTAGATGGCCGGCATCAGCATCAGCAGGTTCATCACCAGGCTGAAGAGGGCGGCAAAGAGGAAAAGCCGGCGGAAGCGGCGGAAGATCTCGTGCATGGAACGGCCAGGGTCTGCGTCTGCGGAAGGAGGTGGGGAGGTACCTTAGCTCAGATTGAGGGTCAGGTCCGGGTCGACATACAAATATGCCTGATCGGGGCCCGTTCCGCTTGTGTACGTATGGTAAGCGATGCCAAAGGCCTCCCAGTCGGCCGCGGCGGCCCATCCCTGCCCGGTCGAGACCACGCCGTCCCCCGCGTCACCATTGACGAACAGAACCCTCGAAGGCGACATCGCCAGGAGGTCCGCCTGATTCAGCGTCAGGCTGTTCGTCCCCAGGCCGGACAGGTCGATGATCTCGATGCCCTTGAACACCGAGTTCGCGATGGCCGTCAGGTCGATGTTCTGGCCGGAGGCGGCGAGCTTGAGCGTGTCCGTGCCGTTGCTGCCGTCCACGCTGGAATCGGTTGGGTCGAAAATGAAGGTGTCGTCCCCTTCACCCCCGAAAAGGCTGTCGCTTCCCAGGCCGCCGTCGAGGAAGTCATCACCGGCCTCCCCCAGCAACTGGTTGACCCCGTCGTTGCCCTGGATATGGTCGCCAAAGTTGCTGCCCCGCCCCATTTCGGCGGTTCCGGTCAGGACCAGATGCTCGATGGAGTTGAAGGCGCCCAGGAAGTACGTGACGCCGCTGTAGATGGTGTCTTCGCCTTGCCCCGAGAGCTCGGCGACGGTATCCAGCGAGGTCGAGACGTAATAGGTGTCGTCGCCCAGCCCGCCGGTCATGACGTCGCTACCGCCTCCGCCGTCCAGGATGTCATCCCCCTCGCCCCCGTTCAAGGTGTCGTTGCCCAGCGCGCCTTCGAGGCGGTCGTTTCCCGTTCCGCCGTTGAGCGTGTCGTTGCCGCCGGCGCCATCGATGATGTCATCGCCGTCGCCGCCGGAGAGCCCGTTGTCGTTTCCGTTGCCAATGATCCGGTTGTCAAGGCCGTTGCCCAGGACATTGATCCCGTTGATCATGGCGACGTTCTCCACGTTGTCGGGGATCACCAGAAGGGTGAAATCGGACCCCCGGTATTCGATGGCATCGGTGCCTTCGTCCGCGTTCTCGTGAATGATCGAGTTCTCGTTGGCGACATAGACGTCGTCGCCGATGCCGCCCCACATCTCGTCGTTGCCGCTGAAGCCGACAAGCCGATCGTTTCCACCCCGGCCTTCGAGATGGTTGTTGCCGCCCGGGCCCGTGGAAATGAGGTTGTCGAGGTCGTTGCCGATCAGGCTGGCGTCCAGGTTCACGCCCGCATGGTCGGAAAGCAGGAACAGATCCTCCGTGTTTTCGGCGAGCTGATGATCGTCGTACACGTGGACAACGTCGTGCCCTTCCCCCGCCAGTTCGAACACAAGGTCCTGTCCGACGATGGAATAAACGTCATCGCCCGCGCCGCCGTGAAGCGAATCGCTGCCGAGTTGTCCGACGAGGTAATCGTTGCCTTCGCCGCCCCGCAACAGATCGTCGCCGTCAAATCCCGTAAGGACGTTGTCCAACGAATTCCCGATCAGTTCTCTTCCCGTGTGGGTATAGCCGTCCAGCTTCGCGTACTCCACGTTGTCGGGAAGGAGGTAGGCGCCTTCGTAGGTATGGACGATCACCACGGTGTCCGGCCCGCCGTCCTCGGTCTCGATGACAACGTCGTTGCCGTCGTCGACATGGTACGTATCGCTGCCGTGGCCGCCGGCCATGCTATCGGCGCCTTCCCATCCGGAGAAATCGAACACATCGTCCCCGTCGTCCCCGACGAGTACGTCGTCGCCGCTTCCGCCGCTCAGCGTCACCCCGGCCGTATTGCGACCTTCGATCCGGTTGTTCAGGCCATTGCCCGTGCCGAACAACGGGTTGTTCGCGGGGCTTTGCAGCAGCACTAGGTCTTCGACATGGTCGGGCAGGAACAGCGTGACGCTCGCGCGTATCGAGTCATGGCCTTCGCCGGCGAGTTCCGTGACCGTGTCTTCCAGGTTGTCGACGATGTAGGTGTCGTCTCCGTCGCCACCGATCAGGGTGTCGATGCCTTCCTTGCCGTCCAGAAGATCGTTGCCGTCGCCTCCGGAGATGGCATTGGCGAGCGCGTTGCCGGTTCCTGAGGCGTTCAGGCCGGTCAGCATCAGGTTCTCCAGGTGGCTGCCGAGGACATAGTCGATGGAGCTGATGACCGTGTCGGTGCCCTGGTTCTGCAGTTCCGTCACCACGTCCAGCGCATTGTCCACGTGATACGAATCGTTTCCTCCGCCCCCGTCCATGGCATCCGCGCCCCCGCCGCCATCCAGGGTGTCGTCCCCGGCGTCGCCGTGCAGCGTATCGGTGCCGCCCATCCCGGACAGCCGGTCGTCGCCGCCGGCGCCGGACAGCACATTGTCCGCTGCATTGCCCGAGATCCGGTTCCCGGCATCGTTTCCCGTTCCGCTGCTTGCGCCGGCGGCCGTCAACTCGAGGTTCTCGAGATGCGCGCCCAGGACGAACGAAGCCGCCGAGTAGACCGTGTCCTCGCCGCCGCCCGGCAATTCCGTGATCGTGTCGCCCGCGGCGTCGACGAAATAGCTGTCGTTGCCGGCGCCTCCCGCCATGCTGTCGTTTCCGGTTCCGCCGGACAGGACGTCATCCCCCTCGCCGCCTTCGAGGATGTCGTTGCCTTCGAAGCCGTTCAGCGTGTCATTCCCGCCCAGCCCCACGAGACGATTGGCGGAGGCGTTGCCGGTGATGATGTTATTGCCGGAGTTTCCGGTGCCGGTGCCCACGGTGCCCAGAAGGACCAGGTTCTCGATATGGGAGATCGAGGCAATGTCGATGCTCGTGCCGACGGCCACGCGAACCGTGTCGACGCCGCCGTCCGGGCTCTCCACGATGGAATCCGTGGCGGAGTCGACGATATATATGTCATCGCCGTCGCCGCCATCCAGGGTGTCGGCGCCCGCGCCCCCGTCGAGCTGGTCGTTACCGCTCCCCCCTGACAACGAATCCGTCCCGGCCCCGCCATACAGTTCGTCATTCCCTCCGTTGCCGTACAGGAGATCGTTGCCGGCTTCCCCCCGGAGCACATTGACACCTTCGTTTCCCGTCAACCGGTTGTTCAGCGCGTTGCCGGTCAGGTGGCCCGCCAGGGATCCGAGGAGGTTCGCGTTCTCCAGGTTGGCGCCAAGTACCAGGTCAATGGAGGTGAAGATCGTGTCTGCTCCGGCATTGGCGGCCTCGACAAGCTTGTCTCCGGCCGAGTCCACGTAATAGGCGTCATTGCCTGCGCCGCCTTGCATCGTGTCGTCGCCTTGTCCGCCATCCAGGATGTCGTCGCCCGCGTTGCCCGCCAACAGGTCATTGCCATTGCCGCCGGACAGGGCGTTGTTGCCGCCATTGCCCGTGACAGTGTTGTTCAGCGCGTTTCCGGTGCCGTTGATGCTGCCGGTTCCGGTGAGCGTGAGCTTATCGACGTTGGCCGCCAGGGAATGCGAGAGGGAGGACAGGACCGTGTCCGTACCTTCGCCCGCCAGTTCCGTGACGGTGTCACCGGCGTTGTCGATGACATACGTGTCGTCGCCCGCACCGCCCGTCATTTCGTCGGCTCCTGCCCCACCATCAATGCGATTGGCAGCGGCATTGCCCGTGATGACGTTGTCGAGCGCGTTGCCGTACGCATTGAGGGCCGCGCTTCCCAGAAGCACCAGGTCCTCCACGTGGGCATGCAGCGGCTTGAGCGCCGTCAGGGATACGCTGGTCCTCAGGGTGTCATGACCGGCATCGGCATCCTCGACAATGACGTCCGTGATCACATTGATGAAGTAGGTGTCGTCGCCTTCGCCGCCCCTCAGGGTGTCGTTGCCGGCGCCGCCATCCAGGACATCATCGCCCGCGCCGCCGGAGAGGACGTTGTTGGCGCCGTTGCCCAGCAGCCGGTTGCCGAGGTCGTTCCCGGTTCCGCCGATCGGTGCGGTGCCCAACAGGACCAGGGCTTCGACGTTCTGGGGCAGGATGAAGGTGACCGTGGACCGGATGACGTCCTCGCCCTCGTCGTCCTGCTCCATCACAGAGTCGTTCGCATGGTCGACGACATACGTATCGTCTCCCGCTTCCCCGACCAGGATGTCGGCGCCGCCGCCGCCGTTCAGGGTGTCGTTGCCTGCCCCGCCGGACAGGATGTTCACCGCGGCATTGCCCGTGATGAGGTTGTCCAGGGCGTTGCCGGTGCCGTTGATCGCCAGGGTGCCCGCCAGGGTCAGGTTCTCGACATGGTCGGCGAGCGTGTAGTGGGTCGCGGTGCTCTGGACCTGGTCGATGCCTGCGCCGGCCTCTTCGGTGATGGTGTCGTTCATGTCGTCCACGACATAAGTGTCGTTGCCCTGGCCGCCTGCCATGCTGTCGGCGCCCGCCTTGCCGTCGAGCACGTTGTTGCCGGCATTGCCGGTCAGGACGTTGGCCCCGGCGTTGCCAGTTGCATTGATGTTGGCGCTGCCGGTCAGGGCGAGTTCCTCGACGTTGGCGGAGAGGACATAGCTGGCCGTGCTGAACACCTTGTCCGTGCCTTCACCGGCGTTCTCCACGATGACGTCGCTGGAAACGCTGATGAAATAGGTGTCGTCGCCCGTGCCGCCGATCATCCTGTCGATGCCGGCGCCGCCGTCCAGGACGTCGTTGCCTCCCTGGCCCGACAACGTATTGGCGGCGGCGTTGCCCGTGATGGCGTTGTTCCCGAGGTTGCCCGTGCCGGCGATCGCCGCCGTCCCGATCAGGACCAGGTTCTCGACGTTCACGCGTGCCGCCAGCGAGTAAGTCACGGTGCTGCGGACCGTATCGATGCCTTCGTCGGCGACCTCGACAACGTCATCGGATGCGTGGTCGACGAAGTACAGGTCGTCGCCTGCCCCACCGGTCAGGATGTCGCCGCCCGCCTTGCCGTCGAGGACGTCGTTGCCGCTGCCGCCGCGAATCTCGTTGCCGCTGCCGTTGCCGGTGAGGATGTTGTCCGCGTCGTCGCCGGTCAGGTGCCAGGCCCCGCTGCCCGCGACCGTGACGTTCTCGATGTTGGCGAAATCGGCCTCGCCAAGGACGACCTGGCGGGCTGCGGCCGTCGCGTAGGCGATCTGGACCGTGTCGTTTCCCTGCCCTGCCTCCTCGCTGAATACGTCGCCGGCGTTGTCGAGGACATAAGTGTCGTCGCCCGCGCCGCCGTTCAGGATGTCGGCGCCGGCGCCGCCGTTGAGCACGTTGTTGCCCGGGTTGCCGTTGAGGATGTTGGCGAGCGCGTTGCCGGTGCCGTTGATGTTGCCGGCGCCGGTCAGCTGGAGGACTTCGAGGTTGGCGCCCAGGGTGTAGGTGATCGAGGACTCGACAGTGTCGGCGCCGGCGCTGACGGCCTCGGTGACCTTGTCCCCCGCGTGGTCCACCACGTAGGTGTCGCTGCCGGCCCCGCCCGCCATCGAGTCCGCGCCGGCCTTGCCGTCGAGGCGGTTGTTGCCGGCGTTGCCGGTGAGGACGTTGCCGAGGCCGTTGCCCGTGGCGTCGATGTTTCCGGTGCCCGTCAGCGCGAGGTTCTCGACGTTGGCGCGGCCGGGATCTGCGTCCAGGGAATACGTCACGGACGATTCGACGCGGTCCACCCCACCGGCGCTGCCCGCAAGCGATTCGATGACAGCGTCGGCGGCGTCGTCGACGACATAGGTGTCGCCGCCCGCCCCGCCGATCATCGTATCGGCGCCCAGGCCGCCGTCCAGGCGATTGGACGCGGTGTTGCCGGTCAAGGTGTTGGCGAGGGCGTTGCCGGTGGCGTGGATCGCGGCACTGCCCAGCAGCGTCAGGTGTTCGACGTTGGCTGCCAGGGTGAGGGTGATGGTGGACTTGATCGTGTCCGCGCTGCCTTCGCCATCCTGTTCGGTGACCACGTCGGCGAGCGCATTGACGAAGTAGGTGTCGTTGCCCTGGCCGCCGATCATGGTGTCGCCGCCGATGCCGCCGTCGAGCGTGTCGTTGCCCGTCCGGCCCTCGAGGCGGTTGCTGGCGGCATTGCCGACGAGGATGTTGTCTGCGTCGTCGCCGGTGGCGTTGAAGGCGCCGGTGCCGGTCAAGGTCACGTTCTCCAGGAAGTCGAATTCGAGGGTGAGATCCACGCTGCGACCCACCTGCACGGTATCCGAGCCTTCGCCGGCAAGCTCCGTGACCGTGTCCGTGCCGTCATATATATAGGTGTCGTCGCCCGCGCCGCCGTTCAGGACGTCGGCGCCGGCGCCGCCGTTGAGCACGTTGTTGCCCGGGTTGCCGTTGAGGACGTTGGCGAGCGCGTTGCCGGTGCCGTTGATGTTGCCGGCGCCGGTCAGCTGGAGGACTTCGAGGTTGGCGCCCAGGGTGTAGGTGATCGAGGACTCGACCTTGTCCATGCCGGCGCTGGCCTGCTCCGTCACCTTGTCGAGGACGTTGTCCACCACATAGGTGTCGTCGCCGAACCCGCCTGTCATGGTGTCCGCGCCGGCCTTGCCGTCGAGGCGGTTGTTGCCGGCGTTGCCCGTCAGTGCATTCGCCAGGTCATTGCCGGTGCCGTCGATGTTGCCGGCGCCCGTCAGCGTGAGGTTCTCGACGTTGGCATGCAGGGAATAGCTCACTGCGGACTGGACCAGGTCGGTGCCGCCCGCGGCGGCCTCGCTGATGACGTCGCCGATGTCGTCGACGATGTAAACATCGTTGCCGCCCATGCCGGCCAGCACATCGGCGCCACCCTTGCCGTCGAGGTTGTTGGCCAGGGCGTTGCCCGTCAGCGCGTTGCCGCCCGCGTTGCCGACGGCGCGGGCAATGGAGCCCAGCAGGGTGATGTTCTCCAGCTCATCCCGGAACTCGATGCTGTAGATGCCCCCGGCGACGTTGGCGATGCTGGTCCGGACCGTGTCGATGCCGCCTCCGGCCCCGATCCCCTCACCGAGGATCTGGTCGCCGGCGTGGTCGATGACGTAGGTGTCATCCCCCAGCCCGCCGTCGAGCTTGTCCGCGCCGGCCCCGCCGTTGAGGACATTGTCGCCCGGGTTGCCGGTCAGCACGTTCGCGCCGGCATTGCCGGTCGCGTTGACGTCGGCCGATCCGGTCAGCGTCAGGTTCTCGACGTTTGCCGCGAGCACGAAGGAGCCGGCGCTGTAGACCCCATCCAGGCCACCGCCCGCCGCCTCGGTGATGACGTCGCCGGTTCCGGCGAAATAGGTGTCGTTCCCGGCGCCGCCCGCCATGGTGTCGATGCCCGCGCCGCCCGTGAACGTGTCCGCGAGCGGTGTGCCGACGAGCGTGATCGCCAGCAGTCTTTCGGAAGCGTCGACGATGAGCGGATGGAAATCGCTGAACCAGACCTCATGGGTGTCGACGCGGCTGATTCCTGCCGCGTCGGAATGGGTCCCGAGGGAAACGTCGATGACCGCGCTGCCGCTCATGAAGCGCAGGGTCTCGACACTGTGGATGCTGGCGAAGAACTCGTCCGTGATTACTTCGTCGTGGGACATCGTGGTGTAGATCTGGATCTGGTCGGCGCCCGTGCCCCCGTCGACGGTGTCGTTGCCGGCGAACCAGTCGCCGGCATTGTTCCCGAACCGGAACACGTCGTTCCCGCCGAGGCCCGAGAGGATGTTGGCGGAACTGCTGCCGCTGATGATGTTGCCGAGCGCATTGCCGGTGCCGCTCGTGCCCGCGCCGCCCAGCAGCGTCAGGTTCTCGACATTGGCGCCGAGCGTGTAGCTTCCATAGGTCGTGGCGGTGTCGACGCCGCCCGCGGCGGCTTCGATGATGATGTCGCCGCTGGTGACGAGATAGGTGTCGTTGCCGTTGAAGCCCCGCAGCACGTCGTCGGAGAGGCTGCCGTTGAGCGTGTCATTGCCGCGGAAGATGTATCCCAGCAGGCCGGTGACATCCAGACGGGCGGCATAGGCGTCGTAAGTGTTGAGGCTGATCGACATCTGGTCGATCGTCAGGATGCGATCCCAGCCGGACGTCAGCGCCTCGAACTTGTAGATGTTGGTGTTGCCGAGGACCTGGCCGGTGGGCGTGTAGACCGCGGTGGAAAAGTAATAGCTCTGGCGCGATCCATCCGAGAGCTGGAATGTCAGGCTGAACGGGTCGAGGTGGACGACGGTCCCTTCCTCGACCAGTTCCGAGCGCAAGTCCCCCATGTCGAGGGCAAAGCTTCCCGCTGTCAGGATTGCCATGCTTCAGGATCCAGGACCGTGATGAGATCTGCGGCCTACGGTTCGGGCCGCGCGGATTCTCAGGCGAGGGGATGGCCCTGCTGTTTCCAGCCGTCACGCCGGGCGGCGCGACGCGGCCTTCCTGCCTTCCTTATGAAGCCATCAGGCCGTTGTAAACAGCTGTTTTGGTGTGCCGACTCGGGCATCGGGCCAATGGGATGCCGAACCCACAGGCTACCTTGCCAATGGCATTTGTCAATCCGTCGCGTCGGGGCGGACGGGACGGATTGCGGCCGGCTTGTGGCGGGATTTACCTTGGGGCTGTGATGCGGCGGGTCCCGAAGGCGCCTGCTGGTCGAGGCGCAACTTCGCATAACTGCCCGGCGCATCCTCGATGACCTTCAGGGCGCCATCGCCGGGCACGCGGGCCGGAACGGATTCGCCGCCGAAGCCGGCAATCCACTGTGCCCAGTCATTCCACCAGGACCCTTCATGCTTCTGCGCGGCGGCCTGCCACTCCTCCGCCGTGCCCTTGAGCGAGTCGTGGGTCCAGTACCAGTACTTGTTGGCCGAGGGCGGGTTGACGATCCCGGCGATGTGGCCCGAGCCCCCGAGGACGAAGCGCACTGGCCCCCTGAGCAACTGAGCGCCCAGGTATGTCGTCTTCCACGGCGCGATGTGGTCTTCCACCGTGGAGATGAAATACGCCGGGATCGTGACCTTCGAAAGGTCGATGGGCACGCCCGCCAGGTGGATGCCCCCGGGGGTGCGCAGGGCATTGCGCAGGTACATGTTGCGCAGGTAGAACGTGTGCATGCAGGGCGGCATGCGCGTCGCATCGGAGTTCCAGTACAGCAGGTCGAAGGGGAAGGGCTCCTTGCCCAGCAGGTAGTTGTTGACCACGAAGGACCAGATGAGGTCGTTGGCCCGCAGCATGTTGAAGGTCGTGGCCATCTCGGCGCCTTCGAGGTAACCGCGCTCGTGCATCTTTTTCTCGAGCCGGGACACCGATTCCTCGTCGACGAACACGCCCAGCTCGCCGGGTTCGGAGAAATCGATGAGCGTGGTGAAGAAGGTCACGCTCCTGGCCCGCCGGTCGCCCTTCGCCGCCATCCAGGCCAGGGTGGCCGCCGAGAGCGTCCCGCCCAGGCAGTAGCCGATCAGGTTGAACGCCTTTTCCCCGGTGGCCTTCTCCATCGCGTCGAACGCCGCGAGCGGGCCCTCGACCATGTAATCGTCGAAGGTCTTGTGTGCGAGGCTGCGGTCCGGGTTGACCCAGGACACCACGAACACGGTGATCCCCTGGTCGAGCGCAAAGCGGATGAACGAGTTCTTCTGGCGCAGGTCGAGGATGTAGTACTTGTTGATCCAGGGCGGCACGATGAGCAGCGGCGTGCGCTGCACCTTCTCCGTCGTGGGCTGGTACTGGATCAGCTGCATCAGCTCGTTCTGGAACACGACCTTGCCCGGCGTGCTGGCGACGTTCTCGCCCAGCTTGAAGGCCTTCGTGTCGGTCATGCTGATCGCCAGCTTGCCGTGGCCGCGGTCGAGGTCCTGCAGGAGGTGGTTCAGCCCGTCGAGCAGGTTCTTGCCGCCGGTCTCCAGCGTGGTCTTGAGGACCTCGGGGTTGGTCAGCACGAAATTGCTCGGCGCCAGTGCATCGACGTACTGGCGGGTGAAGAACTTCACCTTGCGCGCGGCCTGGGGATCGAGCCCTTCGACGCCGGCGACGGCCTCCTGGAGGCTCTGGGCCGCGATCAGGTAGGACTGCTTGATGTAGTCGAAGACCAGGTTGTTCTGCCAAAGCTCGCTGCGGAAGCGGTTGTCCGCCTTCGCGGGCTCGACGACGGGGGGCGCGGCGTCTCCCAGCGCCTTGCGCATGGTGCTTTGCCACAACGCGAAGTAGTTGTGCCACATGTGGAGCGTGACTTCCGCGAGCTTCATCGGGTCCGTCATCAATTTGACGGCCAGCTCGCTGAAGGCCTTGCCGACGCCGAGGTCGTCCGAGACCTGGCCGGCGCCGGACTTCTGCGCGCCGTACCAGGTGTCGACCAGGTGTTTGCTGCGCAGCGCAATCTCCGCGAAGGTGCGCGCGATCTCCGCCTCGTCGGGCGGCGTTGCGGATGCGGGGGATTTTTCCTCGGCCATGATCGTTAACCTAAGCGCTTGCGGCCGGCAGTGCAAGCCACGTGTCAGCGCTGTGTCAGCGCGAGCTTCACGGCGAGCGCGACGAAGATCGTCCCGGCCACGCGATTCATGACGACCTGGGCGCGGGAGGACCGGTTGAGCCAGCGGCCCAGCGAACCCGCCAGGGCCGCGATGCTGCCGAACACGACCAGCGCGGCGACGATGAACACGCCCCCCAGCAGCACCAGTTGCAGGCTCAGGCTGCCTCGCGCCGGATCCGCGAACTGCGGCAGGAAGGCCAGGAAGAAGATGGACACCTTGGGATTGGTCAGGTTCATGACGATGCCGCGGCGATAGAGCTGGCCGGCGCCCAGGGACTGCGTGGCCTGCGCCTCGAGCTTTTCGGCCGAGGCGCGAAACGCTCCCCAGGCGAGGTAAAGCAGGTAGCACGCGCCGGCGATCTTCAGCGCCGTGAACGCCAGCTCGGAAGCCTGGAAGACAGCGGCGATGCCCACCGCCACGGCGATCGTGTGGCCGACGAGGCCGGTGCACAGGCCGAGCGTCACGATCCAGCCGGCGCGTGGGCCGTGCAAGGCCGACAACGTGAGCACGAAGATGTTGTCGGGGCCGGGGGCAAGCGCCAGCAGGGCGCTCGCCGCGAAAAACACCAGCAGCGATTCGGCCGGGATCATCGCGAACGCCTTGCGGGCTTCGACGTCCCGTAGGTGCGGAACTTTTCGATCACCACCTGCATCTCCTCGTCGTCGAGCAGGACCGGCTGGCCGACCTGCAGGGCGCGCCAGTATTGCTCGCACAGCGCTTCGACTTCGACGGCCAGCGC
>DASZQJ010000051.1:0-8111 GCA_035549715.1 Burkholderiales bacterium | reverse complement strand
GCCGTGGCCTCGCCCTGCGCCTTGTTGATGGCGGCGGTCTTGTCGCCCTCGGACTCGAGGATCTTGGACTGGCGCTCGCCGTCCGCGAGGTTGATCTCCTGCTGGCGCTGGCCCTCGGACTTGGCGATCAGCGCGCGCTTCTCCCGTTCGGCGGTGATCTGCGCCTGCATGGCATGCAGGATGGCTTCCGGCGGGGTGAGGTTCTTGATCTCGTAGCGCAGCACCTTCACGCCCCAGGTGCGGCCCGCCTCGTCCAGCACCGCCACGACCTTGTGGTTGATCTCGTCGCGGCTCTCGAAGGTCTTGTCCAGCTCCATCTTGCCGACCTCGCTGCGCAGCGTGGTCTGGGCGAGCTGGGTGATGGCGAGCACGTAGTCGGAGGTGCCATAGCTCGCGAGCTTGGGGTCGGTCACCTGGTAGTAGATGATCCCGTCCACGGAAAGCTGGGTGTTGTCCTTGGTGATGCAGACCTGCTCGGGCACGTCCAGCGGCACTTCCTTGAGCGAATGCCGGTACTGCACGCGGTCGATGAACGGCACGATGATGTTCAGGCCCGGCTCCAGCGTGGAGTGGAATTTGCCCAGCCGCTCCACCACCCAGGCGTTCTGCTGCGGCACCACGCGCACGCCTTCGATGATGAAGATCACGGCGATGGCGAGGATGAAGAACGGGATCGCGAAGCCGGAGACCGGCGGGTAGGCGGCGATGAACCCGGCGATGATCGCGACGATGATGATCTTGACGAACATGGGCGCTCCCTGTGGTTTGCGCAGGTTGAGAGTAACGGGTGCGGGCGGGCGTTTCATGCGCCGCGACGGACCGAGACCTTGAGGCGGCTGCCTTCGGTGGCCACGACGTACAGCAGGGCCCCGATCGCCACGGCCTCGGTGCCGATCACCTCGGCTTCCCAGGGCGCGCCGCGGTAGCGCACGGTCGCCAGGCGCTGGGGCTCGCTGATCCAGGATTCCACGGTGACGGTCTGGCCGACGTCCATCTGGTTGTCGGCAGGCCGGGCGGGTTGCGCGAGCTTGCGCCGGTGCAGGACCAGGCTGCCCGCCACGCCGGCCCCGCCGACCACCAGCGCCTGCATCCAGACCGGCGCGCCCAGCCACGCGACCAGGGCGCCGATGCCTGCGGCCAGGCCCAGGATCAGGATGTAAAACGTGCCGGTGAGCAGCTCGGCGACGATCAGTGCCAGGCCGACGACCAGCCAGGCGAGTGCGGGGTCCATGCCATGCCTCCCGGGGTGGATTGTTGCACGGGCATTATGCCCTTTACATTGCCATCCGGCGCAGCCCTTGCACCTTGACGCAAAGGCGCAGCGGCCACGTTTCCGGCCCCGCTCGCCAGGGTGCGATGCCTGGGTGCTTCACCCGCAAACAGCCGACCAGCCGGCGACGAGTCCGCGCGCCGGCGGGAGGGGGTCAGTCCTTCACGAGCGCGAGGTCGGTGGCAATGTTCACTCCCGACACCACCCGACCCATGCGCGCGCGCTTGAGGTAGTAGTGGTTGAGCTTGTCGTCCTTGAATACGAACTCCTTCTCCCTGCCGCCGCGGATCCTGCCCCTGACCATGAGGCGGGGCCTGTCATGCACCAGCGCGGCGAAAAGCTTGTCCTCCTCGTCCAGGCCCATGAGGATGGTGCCGCGGCCCCTGGGCTGGTACTTCACCTCCTCGATCGCGAACAGCAGCAGCCGTCCGCTCTCGGACAGCGTGGCGACGAAGTTGCCCTTCGCCTCCTCGTAGGGATAAGGCCGGAT
Organism: Burkholderiales bacterium; assembly: GCA_035549715.1. Taxonomy (GTDB): domain Bacteria; phylum Pseudomonadota; class Gammaproteobacteria; order Burkholderiales; family JACQAP01; genus JACQAP01. The sequence continues at coordinate 6,351 of DASZQJ010000051.1, read as the reverse complement.
CGGCGCATGGCCCTCGTCCACGCTCATGAACTCGCGGCCCGCCTTGCGGTTGGAAATCATGTCGCCGATGGTGGAGACGAAACCGTATCCCCCGGTGGTCGCCACCAGGACCTTCTGCTCCGGCTTGCCGGAGAGCGCGTGCATGATGTGCGCGCCGTCCTGCACCTCCACCAGGGAGGATGCCGGCACGCCGTCGCCGCGCGCGGGCGGCAGCTGGCCCGCCTCCACGGTGTAGGCGCGCCCCTTCGAATCCAGGAAGATCACCGGGTCGACCGTGCGGCACTTGATGAGGCAGGCCAGGCCGTCGCCTTCCTTGAAGGACAGGGAGTTCGGGTCGACTTCCCAGCCCTGGCGCGCGCGCACCCAGCCCTTGTTCGAGAAGATCACGGTCACCGGCTCGTCCACCACCGGCACCTCGAGCTCGGCCTTCTCGGCTTCCTCGATGCGGGTGCGGCGCTTGTCGCCGAAGGTCTTCGTGTCCTCCTCGATCTCGGCAACGACCAGGTCCTCGAGCGCCTTCTTGTTCTTGAGGATCTTCTCGAGCTCCTTCTGCTCCTTCTGCAGGTCCTTCAACTCCTGCTCGATCTTGATGTGCTCGAGCTTCGCGAGTTGCCGCAGGCGGATCTCGAGGATGTCCTCGGCCTGGCGGTCGGAGAGCTTGAAGGCCTTGATCAGCTCCGCCTTGGGATCGTCCGCGTTGCGGATGATCCTGATCACCTTGTCCACGTTGAGCAGCACGATCATGCGGCCTTCGAGGACGTGGATGCGGTCGAGCACCTGCTCCAGTCGGTGCTGCGTGCGGCGGGTGACGGTCGCGAGGCGGAACTGGATCCACTCGGCGATCACGTCACGCAGGTTCTTGCCCGTGGGGCGGCCGTCGAGGCCGACCATCACCAGGTTGATCGCGACGTTGCCTTCCATGCCGGTCTTGGAGAGCAGCATGTTGATGAAGTCGTCCTCGTCGACTTTGGAGGTCCTGGGCTCGAACACCAGGCGCACCGGATGCGTGCGGTCCGATTCGTCGCGCGCCTTGTCGAGCATGGAGAGCATGAGCTGCTTCTCGCGGGTCTGCTCCGGCGTCAGCGACTTCTTGCCCGCCTTGGGCTGCGGGTTGGTGATGGCATCGATTTCCTCCAGCACCTTGCGGGCGGAGGTGCCCGGCGGCAGCTCGGTGACGACCACCTGCCACTGGCCGCGCGACAGGCGCTCGATGGTCCAGCGGGCGCGCACGCGCACGGAGCCGCGACCCGTCGCGTAGGCCTCCTTCAGCTCCGCGCGCGGGGTGATGATCTGCGCTCCGCCCGGGAAGTCCGGCCCCTTGATGTGCTTCATCAGCCCGGCGATGGAAAGCTCCGGGTCGCGGATCATCGCAACCGCAGCCGCCGAGACTTCGTTCAGGTTGTGACTCGGGATTTCCGTGGCCATGCCGACCGCGATGCCCGAGGCGCCGTTGAGCAGCACCACCGGCAGCCGCGCCGGCAGCACCGTGGGCTCCTCGCGCGTGCCGTCGTAGTTGGGGATGAAGTCCACCGTGCCGCGGTCGATTTCCGAGAGCAGCACCTCGGCGAACTTCGTCAGGCGCGCCTCCGTGTATCGGTAGGCCGCCGCCTCGTCGCCGTCGCGGGAACCGAAATTGCCCTCGCCGTCGATCAGCGGATAGCGCATGGTGAAGTCCTGCGACAGGCGCACCAGCGCGTCGTACACGGACTGGTCGCCGTGCGGGTGCAGCTTGCCCAGGACGTCGCCCACCACTGCGGCGGACTTGGTCCGCTTGGTGCCCGCGCGGGTGTTGTTGGTCCACATCGTGTAGAGGATGCGGCCCTGCACCGGCTTCTGCCCGTCGCCGACGCGCGGCAGCGCCCGGTCCTTCACCGTGGCGATGGCGTACTGCAGGTACTGGGTGGACGCGTACTTGCCCAGCGGCAGCGCGTCGCCGAACTCGCCCGACATGGGCGCGAAATGCGGCGGCAGCTTGCCGCCGCCGGCGCCGCCCGGAGGCGGCGGAGGCGTATCCTGTTTCTTCATCTTCGTCGCAGCGGCGGCGGTGTCGCCTTCGCCGAACAAATCCTTTTGGTCAGGCATAAGAGAAAGTACCGGGTGCTGGGTGCTGGCTACTTCGTATCAGGCACTGAGTACGGGGACCGAGTGCCGGGTAAAAGTGTTTCAGCGCGTCTGCCGGCGCGTTTTTCGAAAAATCATCGTCACTGGAAATCCGCTTTCGTCTCCACCCAGTACGCAGCATTTAGTACTCAGCACGCAGCACTCAGCACGCAGTACTCAGCACGCAGCACACCCCCTCAGTCCCGGACATTTCGTTTAACGAAATGTCCGCCTCCACCAGGTTCCCGTACGTTTCCATCCATTCCCGGCGCAGGGAGGCGTTTTCCTTGGACATCATCATGTTGAAAGTCGAGACATCGAGGCCCTCGTCGAGCTGCACGGGCAGCATGCGGCGCGTGTCGGGGTTGAGCGTCGTTTCCCAGAGCTGCTCGGGATTCATCTCGCCCAGGCCCTTGAAGCGGCTCACCGTCCAGGACCCCTCGCGCACGCCTTCGTCCTCCAGCTTTTCCTCGATGCCGGCAAGCTCCTGGCGATCGAGTGCGTAGAGCTTGCGCGCGGGCTTGCCCTTGCCGTGCGATGGCACGTCGATGCGGAACAGCGGTGGCTGCGCGACGAACACGTTGCCGCTCTCGATGAGCCTGGGGAAGTGCTTGAAAAACAGCGTCAGCAACAGCACCTGGATGTGCGCGCCGTCCACGTCGGCGTCGGCGAGGATGATGATCTTCCTGTAGCGCAGGCCGGACAGGTCCACCGCATCACCGGGCTTGTGGTGGTCCACGCCGATGGCGAGCGCGATGGCCTCGATCTCCTTGTTCGCGTACAGGGTCTCGGGGCTGTCCTGCCAGGTGTTCTTGGGCTTGCCCTTGAGCGGCAGCACCGCCTGGAACTCCTTGTCGCGCGCCTGCTTGGCCGAGCCGCCCGCGGAATCGCCTTCCACGATGAACAGCTCGTTGCGGTCCGGGTCTTCGGAGGCGCAGTCGGTCAGCTTCCCGGGCAGCACCGCCACGCCGGAGGTCTTGCGCCGCTCGACCTTTTGCGCGGCCCGCGTGCGCGCATTGGCCTGGCTGATCACCAGCTCGGCGATGCGCCTGCCCTCGTCCACGTGCTGGTTGAGCCAGAGCTCGAAGGGGTCGCGCACCATCTGGGCGATGAGCTTGACGCCGTCGCGCGAAATGAGCTCGTTCTTCACCTGGCCCTTGAACTGCGGGTCGAGCATCTTCACCGCCAGAACGAAGGAGGCGCGCGACCAGACGTCCTCGGGGACGACCTTGAGCCCCCGCTGGCCCATGGCGTGGATGTCGATGAAATTCTTGATCGCGTTGTAGACGCCTTCGCGCAGGCCGGAGACGTGCGTGCCGCCGTGGCGCGTGGGAATCATGTTCACGTAGGACTCGGTGACCAGCTCGCCGTCCGGGGTCCAGGCAATCGCCCACAACGCGCCCTCGCCTTCCGCGAAGCTGTCCGACTCCGACTGCGCGGTGACGTAGCGCTCGCCGAGGAAGCTGCTCGCCACCGGCTCGTTGCCGGCAATGGCGGTCTCGAAGTAACCCTTGATGCCCTCCGGGAAGTGCCAGGTCTGGGTCTCGATCTTCCGGTTCTTTTCCACGCCGAGGGAAAAGCGCACGCCGGGCAGCAGCATCGCCTTGGCGCGCAGCAGCGCCGCGATCTCGGTTGCCACGATCTTCGGCGAATCGAAATACTTCGCGTCGGGCCAGAAGCGCACCCGCGTGCCGGTGTCGCGCGGGCCGATCTTCTCCAGCTTCTTCAGCGGCTCCTTCACCTTGCCGTTGTCGCCGAAGACGATGCGGCTGCGCTCGCCATCGCGCTTGACCTCCACCTCGAGGCGGGTGGACAGCGCATTGGGCACGCATACCCCCACGCCGTGCAGGCCGCCGGCGATGCGGTAGGCGGCGTCCTTGTCGGTCTTGCGGAACTTGCCGCCGGAATGCAGGGTGGTGAAGATCACCTGCACCGCGGGGAGTTTTTTCTTGGGGTGGATGTCGACGGGGATGCCGCGGCCGTCGTCCGTCACCTCGGCGGAGCCGTCCTCGTACAGCACCACCTGGACGTTCCTCGCGTGGCCGGCAAGGCCTTCGTCGGCGGCATTGTCGATGATCTCGACCAGCGCATGGTTCGGGTTCGCCGGATCGGTGTACATCCCCGGGCGGTGGAGGATCGGCGACAGGTCCTCCAGGATTTCGATGTCTTCTGCGGTGTAGCTGCTCGGTTTCTTTGCCATCGTCAAGCGAAAACGAAAACGCCGTCGGCGGGGACGGCGGTGGCGCGTTGCGCGGAACTTTCGGGGGACAGCCGTCCCAGTCGGCGAGCGACCTCGCCGGAAGCTGCGGGTTGGCGGCTGGAGCGAATCACGGGGCGTATTCTAGTGCCTCTTCCGCCGGATGCCTACCGCGTGCCATCCACCGCTTCATGCCATCCGCGCGAGGGCATCGAGCGCGGGGCCCGTGACGCGCATGACGGTCCAGTCATCCAGGGGCACGGCGCCCAGCGACTTGTAGAAGGCGATGGACGGCGCGTTCCAGTCGAGCACCGCCCACTCGAAGCGGCCGCAGCCGCGTTCCACCGCGATGCGCCCGACATGCAGCAGCAATGCCTTGCCGTAGCCGCGGCCGCGATGGGCCGGGCGCACGAACAGGTCTTCGAGCCAGAGGCCCCTGGCGCCGAGGAAGGTGGAAAAGTTGTGGAAGTACACCGCGAAGCCGACGGCTTCGCCGCCGGTGAAGGCGAGCAGCACCTCGGCGCCCGGCTGCGCACCGAACAGCGCGTCTCCCAGGCCGGCTTCGGTGGCCGTGACGAGGTGGCCCAGCTTTTCGTATTCGGCGAGTTCGCGCACGAAGGAGAGGATGAGCGGCACGTCGGCGGCGGTGGCGGCACGGATCTCCAGGCTCACGGGGCGGCCTCCTTCGCGACCTTCGCCCGGATGCGCGGCATGCGCCCGGGCTTGCGGGTCTGCACCTGCATGGCGGGCACGGCGGCGAATTCCTCGGTGACGAAGTCGAGGAAGGTGCGCACCTTGGTCGACAGGAAGCGCGCCGACGGATAGATGGCGTGCACATCCACCGCCGGCGGACCGTACTCCTCGAGCACGCGCACCAGACGGCCCTGGTCGATGTCCTCCTGGACGAACATGGTCGGCATGTGGGCGATGCCGATGCCCTCGAGTGCCGCAGCGCGGATGGTCAGCGCGCTGTTGGCGCGAAAATCCCCGCCCACGCGCACGGTCGTCGGGCCCTGTGCGGACTCGAACTCCCACTCGTTGCTGAACAGGTAGTTGTAGGTAATGCAATTGTGCGAAAACAGTTCGCCCGGCGACTTGGGCGTGCCCCGCGCGCGCAGGTAGGCGGGACTCGCCACGCACACCCGCTCAGAGCCGCCAATGCGGCGGGCGACGAGCTGGGAATCGCGCAGGGCGCCGAAGCGCAGCGCCACGTCCACGCCCTCCTGGATCAGGTCCACATAGCGGTCGGACAGCATCACGTCGAGGGCGAGCCCCGGGTAGAGCCGCCGGAACTTGAACAACAGGGGCAACAGGTAAAGCTGGCCGAAGGCCACTGCGGCATGGACGCGGAGCAGGCCGGTCGGGCGGGTCTGCAGTTCGGAGAGCCCGCCTTCGGCGTCCGCGATGTCGTCCAGGATGCGCTTGCAGCGCTCGTAGTACTTGCGCCCGGCCTCGGTCGGGCTGAGCTGGCGGGTCGTCCGATTGAGCAGGCGGACGCCCAAATGGTCTTCCAAAGCAGTGAGTTGCTTGCTGACGGTGGGCTGGATGGTGCCCAGCTCCCGGGCCACGGCGGAAAAACTCCCGGTCTCGACGACTCGGGTGTAGAGGCGCATCTGATACAGTCTGTCCATGCCCCGGTTAACTTATCATCTTTTTTGCATAAATCATATTCGTTGCAGCTGTCTAGGCGATTTTTTTGCATAAGCGTACAGTGCGAACCGTGGCATCCGAAGTCGGGATGCAGGCCGAACGCAAGGAGATACGCCATGGAAACGCTGCTCGATTCCCTGATCCGCTTCTACGCGAGCGAGATCCGCAAGCCCGAAGTCGTCGACGCCACGGCGGCTGCGACCAACGCCGACCCGGCGGAGCTCGGGCACCAGGATTCCTCGACGTTCCCCTACCTGCCGTAAGCCTGCTGGATCAGTGACTTAGGCAAAACGATCCCGGCCTTGGGAAGCCCGGATCGGAAGGGTAAAGGCTCCTCCCCCACGTATCTCTCTCCTCCAATTGATTTACGTGGTTTCAAGGGCTGCTTCGGCAGCCCTTTTTTT
>DASZQJ010000050.1:0-11665 GCA_035549715.1 Burkholderiales bacterium | reverse complement strand
GCGCCACGCCGCCGGCGCCGGCCGCCACGGCCGCTGCGCCTGCGGCCCCCGCCCGCGCGGAAACACCGGCGGCCGCTGCGGCCAAGCCACCCGCACCCGAGCCGGCGCGCGCTGCGGAGCCGGGGCCGGTCGTGAAGGCCGGACCAAACGCCGAGCCGATGGTCGTGCAGGCCATCGACGAGCCCCAGGCACGTCCCTACAAGGACGGGGACTGGCGCCCGGAATTCCACGTGGTGAAGAAGGGCGACACCCTCTACAGCATCGCACTCGACTATGGCCAGGATTACAGGGAACTGGCCGCGTGGAACCACCTCCAGGATCCCGGCGTCATCAAGGTCGACCAGAAGCTGCGCCTGTTCCCGCCGGAGGGCATGGCGGAAGCGCCGGTGGCCACGGCCGATTCCACCGCCGCAGCGGCACCCGCCGTCCCGGTGAAAAGCGAACCCCGGGCGCGCAAGCTGCCTTACTCCGAACAGGCGCTCGCGCAACTGAAGATTCCGGCGCCGAAGCCGGCGGTGTCCAACCTGCCGCCCGCCAGCGTGGCGCCGCCCAAGCCGGCCGCGCCCAAGCCCGCGTCCGCGGCGACGAGGGAAGCCGCGGCCGATGGCAGGCTCACCTGGGAATGGCCGGCGCGCGGCAAACTGGGCTACGGGTTCGGGCAGGGTGCAAACCAGAAGGGCATGGGCATCGAGGGGCGGATGGGGGATGCCATCCTCGCCGCCGCGCCGGGGCGCGTGGTGTACAGCGGCAGCGGCCTGCGCGGCTACGGCAAGCTCGTCATCATCAAGCATAATGCGACCTTCCTGAGCGTCTATGCTCACAACAGCCAGGTCCTGGTGAAGGAAGGGCAATCGGTGGCCAAGGGGCAGAAGATCGCGGAAATGGGCGACACCGACAGCAACAAGGTCGGCCTGCACTTCGAGATCCGCCGCCAGGGCAAGCCCACGGACCCGCTGCAATACCTGCCCGAGCACTCGTGACCAACGAGGAGAACGCCTGGCTGGAAGCGGCCGATCCGCAACCCGGTTCGACGGCTGCCGCGAACGACGCGGCAATCGACACCGGCGATGATGCTGCGGGCGAAGGCGGCGGCGAGGGCGTCGCCTCCGGCCTCCTGAGCGACGCCGTCCGGCTTTACTTCAACGACATCGGGCAGAACGCGCTGCTCTCCGCCCAGGAGGAAGTCCGCTACTCGCGCATGGTGCGGCAGGGGGACTTCGGCGCGCGCCAGAAGATGATCGAGCACAACCTGCGGCTGGTGGTGAGCATCGCCAAGCACTACACCGGCCGCGGCCTGCCGTTGCTCGACCTGATCGAGGAAGGCAACCTCGGCCTGATCCACGCCCTCGAGAAGTTCGACCCGGAGCGCGGCTTCCGCTTCTCGACCTATGCCACGTGGTGGATCCGGCAGGGCATCGAGCGGGCGATCATGGTCCAGTCGCGCACCATCCGGCTGCCCGTGCACGTCATCAAGGAGCTCAACACCGTGCTGCGCGCGATGCGCCACCTGGAATCCCATTCGGAGCGCGACCCGGGCCCGGAGGACGTCGCCCACCTGGTGGGCATGCCCGTGCACGAGGTGCGGCGCCTGCTCGCACTCAACGAACGCATGGCGTCGCTCGACGCGCCGCTCGACATCGATCCGCAGCTGTGCGTGGGCGAAGCCATCGCCGACGAGAACTGCCTGCCGCCCGACCTGCGCCTGGAAACCGCCGAGATCGAGGCCAAGGTACGCGAGTGGCTCGCGCAGCTCGACGAGCGCCAGCGCGGCGTGGTCGAACGCCGCTACGGCCTCAACGACTCGGAGATCGCGACGCTGGAGCAGCTCGCGCAAAGCCTGGGGCTCACGCGCGAACGGGTGCGCCAGATCCAGATCGAGGCGCTCGACAGCCTGCGCCGCATCCTGCGGCGCGACGGCCTGTCGCGGGAGACGCTGCTCTAGCCTGCGCGGATCGCCGCGCGCAGCTCCCGCAGCAGGGAAACGTCGGCGTCGCGCCCGTAGCGAAGCGCGATGTAAAGCGCGCTCACGCGCTGCGCCTTGTCCTTCAGCTCCGGGAATTCCAGCCCCACCCGCGCCGCGAAATCGCGCGGGCCCTCGCTGGCGCGGCGCGTGGCGCCCCGCCGGGCCATCGCCTCGCAGTAGGCCTCATACAGGCGCTGCACGGGATCGGTGCGGCGCTTCACCACCTTCATCAGCAGGCCCAGCGCGAGCAGCAACACGATCGAGCCGCTCGCCACCATCATCGCGATGACCATGTTCTGCCACGTCGCCTGCTCCAGGCCGATCTGGCGCATGAAACGGTTCTGGCGCTCGGGGTTGTAGCCCAGGACCCACTGGTTCCAGGAATTGGCCACCGCGTCCCAGGCATAGCGGGCCTGGCGGATCCAGTCGAAGCGGTCCGCGGCGAAGGCGCTGCGTTCCGAGGCCGGCACCGCTGCGGCAAGCCCGGCCTCCACCCGCAGCGGGGAAACGGCGGCCGTGGGGTCGACCCGCACCCAGCCCTCGTTTTCCAGCCAGACCTCGCTCCAGGCGTGCGCCTCCGACTGGCGCACGACGAGGTAGCCGTCCACCGGGTTGATTTCGCCACCGAGGTAGCCCGTCACGACCCGCGCGGGCACGCCCGCCGCGCGCATCAGGACCGTGAAGCTCGACGCATAGTGCTCGCAGAACCCGCTGCGGGTGGTGAACAGGAACTCGTCCACCGGGTCGTCGCCGAGCTGCGGCGGGGCCAGGGTGTAGATGAACGGCTGCTCGCGGAACATGCCCAGCGCCCGGTCCACGATCTCGCGCGGGGCCAGTCCCTGCGCCTGCCACGATTGCGCGAGCGCGCGGGCGCGCTGCGCGCCGCTGCCGGGCAGGCGCAGGGCACCATTGCGCTCCGAGAGGCGTTCGTCCGCGCCGATGCGATACACCGGCACCGACTCCATGTCGTAGCGCAGGCGCTCGCGGACCAGCCGCCGCGAGCGCATCTGGTAATCGCTGGTGAGGAAGCCGTCGCTGGGCGCCGCGGTGGGCAGGTCGATCGCGAACAGCCAGCGCCGGTCATGGGGCTCCAGCGTCACGGAATAGCGGATCGGCGGCGCCAGCGCCTCGAAGCGCAGCTGGCTCACCGTCAGGCTCAGGCCGGCGTGCCAGGTCTGTCCGTCGAAATCGCCGAGCACCGGGCCGCGCCAGTACAAGCCTGCCGGGTTCGCGGGCGGGGTCTCGAACAGCACCCGGAATGCGACCTCGTCGGACAGGCTGAGCACGCTCACGTCGCCCGGCGACATGGTGTCGGACAGGCCGGACTTCGAGGTCACGTTGATCTGCGGCAGTCCCCAGAGGGGTCCCTGGACCCGCGGGAAAAGCAGGAACAGCACCAGCATGACCGGGATCGCCTGCAGGATGATGGCGCCGCTGCGCCGCAGGACTGCCGCGGGCCTGGGCGGAGCGGCGCGATGCTGCAGGCCGATCATGGCGGCCGTGATGACCCAGACCACGAACAGCATGTACAGCGCCGTGGGAATGGTCTGCGAATAGAAAAAGTTGGTCACGACCAGGAAGTAGGCGAGCAGCACCACGACCATGGTGTCGCGCGCGGCGGACATCTCCATGAGCTTGAGCCCGACCATCACGGCGAGCAGCGCCACGCCCACGTCCCGTCCATACAGGGTCCGGTACGAGAACGCCACGCCGGCAATGCACAGCGCCGCCGCGATGGCGAGCAGCCAGCGGCCGGGCAGCGGCCTGCGACGCACGCCGAGGTAGAAGCGGCCGCCGACCAGCAGCGCGACCACGGCGGGAATCCAGGCAGGCAGGTGGTCGACGTGCGGGGCCATCACCAGCACCAGCGAAAGCAGCAAGGCGCCCAGCGTGAGCGGCGTCAGTGCAGCCGCGGCGCTCATGGCGCGGCACCCGGGTTGTAGAGGGCGAGCTCCTGCAGGCAGCGGTCGCGGTGCGCGATGCCGGCTTCGGGCGCAAGTTCGACCCCCGGCAGGCGCAGGCCGAAGCGCAGGCCCGCCGATTCCGCGTCGATCACCCATCGCGCGAGGCGCGAGATGCGGGCCTCGAGGGGCAGGTTCACGGGAATCTGCGCGAAGTCGAGCCAGAGCTCGGAGGCCGCCCCGCCCGAGAACTGCTTGGTGAGGAAATTCAGGCTGCGCGCGGAGGCCTTCCAGGCGATGCGTCGTGGCGAATCACCCGGGTGATAGGTGCGCAAACCCGAGAAATCCTCCTCGCCGGCGCCGCTCGCGCTGCCTTCCCCGGCTTCGGCACGGGCGGGTGGCAGCGGCACGTTGCCGCCTTCGGGCCGCGGATAGACCAGGCAGGTCAGGGCCAGCTCGACGTTCGCCCAGGCGTAAAACAGGCCCAGGGGATAAGTGGTCGAAATGCGAAACCGCCCCGGCGCCAGCAGGCCGCGCCGCGCGGCCGGCATGCCCGCCTCGACCATGGCCTCGGCCTCCTCGGCGACGTCGAAGTACGCGGGCGCCTGGTCCCTGAACTCGATCGCCAGGCTCAGCCGCGCGACGCGCCCCGGATTGCGCACGCCGATGCAGAAGCGGGCGGTCTCGCCGGCGAACACCGGCGCGCTCTTGCCCGGCCGCAACTGCGCGTGGGCGAGGTTGCGCCAGGTGTGCAGCATCGAGACGATGCCTGCGCCGACCAGCAGGAAGGTGAGGATGAAGCCCAGGCTGAGGTTGTAATTGATCGAACCGACCAGCATCAGCAGCAGCGTCGCGCCGAAACCGAGGCCGCCGCGGGTCGGCAGGATGTAGACGCGGCGCTGGCCGAGCACCACGGGACCCGCCTCGGGTCCGCGCGGGGGGAAGATCCAGTCGCCGATGCGGTCCCGCACCGGGATCTGGGTCAGGCGCAGCGGCTTGGTGGCCATGACGGGGAAATGCCGGCGCGCCGGTGGGACGGCTTCAGGGAATGGCGACTTCCGCGATCAGCCGCTCGGCGAGCTGCGTGCTGCCGAGCGTCGCATGGCCGTTGACCGGATAGAGGCGGTGGCCCGCCACGCTGGGCAGGACCGCCTGCACATCCTCGGGGAGCACTTCGCCGCGCCCGTCCATGTAGGCCCACGCGCGCGCGGCATTGAGCAGGTAGAGGCCGGCGCGCGGGCTCAGCCCGTTGACGAAGTCCGGCGAGCGCCGCGTATGGCTCACCAGCGCCTGCAGGTAGTCGAGCAGGGCCGGCGCCGAGTGCACGTCGCGGACCTTCTTCTGCAAGGCGATGAGATCGCCGGGCGCCAGGGCCGGGGAAAGGTCCGAGATCATGTCACGGCGCTCGCGGCCCTCGAGCAGGGCGCGCTCGGCCGCCACGTCCGGGTAGCCGAGGTGGATGCGCATCAGGAAGCGGTCGAGCTGCGACTCGGGCAGCGGGAAGGTGCCCACCTGGTGCGAAGGGTTCTGGGTGGCGATCACGAAGAACGGCTCCGGCAGCGGGCGGGTCTGGCCGTCGGTGGTGACCTGGTGTTCCTCCATGGCCTCGAGCAGCGCGCTCTGCGCCTTGGGCGTCGCACGGTTGACCTCGTCGGCCAGGATGACCTGCGAGAACACCGGCCCGGGGTGGAACTTGAAGCTCGAGCTGTCACGGTCGAAGACGGACACGCCGAGGATGTCCGCGGGCAGCAGGTCGCTCGTGAACTGGATGCGCTGGAAGTCCAGGCCAAGGGTCCTCGCCAGCGCATGCGCAAGCGTGGTCTTGCCCACGCCGGGCAGGTCCTCGATGAGCAGGTGCCCGCGCGCAAGCAGGCACGCCAGCGTCAGGCGGATCTGGCGTTCCTTGCCGAGGATGATGCGGCCGATCTGGGAAACGGCGGGGTCGAGCGGATGTGGCATCGCAGGGCTTGGCTACGAAAAGGGCGGTTACGAAATGCAACTGGTGCAGGCCGTCCAGTGTACCTCAGGCGGCCGCGGGAAATGTCGCAGGTTGCGGGGTCTCCGCAACGCCCGCTCGCGCCGCCACGCATCGAGCGCTCCCATGCGTCGAATCCATGTCCATGGCATCGGCACGCGATGACGGGAACCAGGGTGGGCGATCGCCGCGCGGGCCGGCACGCGCCCGGCGTTGCGAAGCGGGGGGCCGTGGACAAGGCGGCAAGCCCTGCCTAACATCCTGAACCGGACCGCGCGATGACCACCGCTTACCTACATCACCCGGCATGCGCCCTGCACGACATGGGAGGGGGCCATCCCGAGCGTCCGCAACGCGTGGCGGCGATTGGCGATCGGCTGCTGGCGAGCGGCCTCGCAGCGCACCTGCTCGACGTCGAAGCCCCGCGGGCCACCCTGGAAGCGCTCGAAAGGGTCCACGACCGCGATTACCTGGAAGCCCTTGCCGCGGCATCCCCCGACCACGGCCTGGTGCAGATCGATCCCGACACGGCCATGAATCCGCACACCTATGAAGCGGCGCTGCGCGCGGCGGGCGCCGTCGTGCTCGCCGTGGACCTGGTCATGGCCGGGGAGGCCGTCAACGCCTTCTGCAACGTGCGCCCGCCGGGACACCACGCCTGCCGCGCACGGGCGATGGGATTCTGCTTTCTCAACAATGTCGCGGTGGGGGCAGCCCACGCGCTGGTGCATCATGGCCTCGCCCGCGTGGCCATCGTCGATTTCGACGTGCACCATGGCAACGGCACCGAAGACATCTTCCGCGACGACCCGCGGGTGCTGATGGCATCGACGTTCCAGCACCCGTTCTATCCGTACAGCGGCGTCGAGGGACGTTCCGAACGCATGGTGAACGTGCCGCTGGCGGCCTACAGCTCGGGGGCGCAGTTTCGAGACGCGGTCACGCGAACCTGGCTGCCGGCGCTGGAGGCGTTCCGTCCGGAATTGATCCTGTTCTCGGCCGGGTTCGATGCGCATCGCGACGACGACATGGCCATGCTGGGCCTGGTGGAGGACGACTATGCCTGGGTGACGGCGCAGGTGATGGCGGTCGCGCAGCGGCATGCGCACGGGCGCATCGTGTCGGCGCTGGAAGGCGGGTACGAGCTGGGGTCCCTGGCGCGCAGCGCCGAGCGGCACGTCAGGACGCTGGCCGGGCTCTAGCAACTGGAGGCGAGGTCCCGTGACCGGAAGCGAGAGGTCGGATCACTTGGCAAATTCGTTCCTGAGAAACCTGCGCGGGCGGCTCATCGCGCTGCTGCTGCTCGCGTTCGTGCCTGCTGCGGTGCTGGTCGTCGCCCTGCACCTGCATCCACGCGACGTCCCCGGATCGAGCCTCCTGGCGGAAAACCTTGCCGTCCTCCTCATGGCGGTCTTGCCGGCGGCCGCCGCGGCGTGGATTGCGGTCGACGGCCTGGTGCTGCGCCGCGTGCGGCGGCTGGCCGCCTTCTCGCGTCAGCTTGCGCAGGGCGAGTTTTCCGCCCGCAATGGCGCGGGGCGCGGAACGCTGGAGTTCGACCAGCTCGCGCAAGCCCTGGACCAGGTGGCCGAAAGCCTCGAGCAGCGCGAGAACGAGCGCCTTCGCGCCGAGCGGGCGTTGCACGCCAGCGAGGAGCGTTTCCGCGCCGTCGCCGAGTCGTCGATCGTGGGGATCTTCCGCGCCGATGCCGCCGGCCGCTGCCTCTACGTGAATCCGCAGTGGTGCCGGATCACCGGCCTTGACGCCGCGCTCGCCTGCGGCGAGGGCTGGCTGGACCAGGTGCACCCTGTGGACCGGCCCCGCGTGTCGCTGCGGTGGGAACAGGCGGCGAGCCGCCGCGAGCGCTTTCGCGACGAGTTCCGATTCCTGCGCGCAGACGGCAAGGAGGTGTGGGTGCTCGGCGATGCGCTGCCGGAGGATGCGGGCACCGGAAGCCTGGTGGGCACCTTCACCGACATTTCGGAGCGCGTCCAGACCGAGACCCGGCTGCGCACGACGGAGGAGCGATTGCGGGTGTTCATGGGCAACAACCCCGCCGCGTGCTGGATCATTGGCGAGGACGGGCGCTACGTCTACCTCAACAAGGCCCTTGCCGAAATGCTGGACGGCTCGGAGGCCACCCTGACCGGGCAATCGATCTTCGACCTCTATCCGCCCGACCTGGCACGCCAGTACGACGAGGCCAACCGCCAGGTGCTGCGCGACGGCCGCGTCCTGGAAACGGTGGAACGCGCGCCGCGGCGCGACGGATCGATGGGGGACTTCGCCACCTTGCGCTACGCCTTGCGCGACTCCGACGGACGCGACGTGGTGGGCGGCCTGTCGATCGACGTCACCGAACGCTCCCGCATGGCCCAGGCCCTGAAAAGCAGCGAGGAGCGCTTTCGCGAGTTCATGGACAACAACCCGGCGCTGTGCTGGATCAGCGACGAGGGTGGCCGCATCACCTACGTGAACGAGACGTTCGTCCAGATGCTCAGGCTCTCCCTCGACCCGGTGGGGCGCCACCCCATCGAACTCTTCCCCACCGCGGTGGCCCGCCGGCACCAGTACGGCGTGCGCGCGGCGCTCGAACGGCCCACATCGACCGAGACCCAGGAGCGCTTCCCCCGGCGCGACGGCTCCGAGGGCGACTTCACGGTGTTCCGCTTCCCGCTGGCGGGCGCGGAAGGCCGGCGATCGGTGGGTGGCGTGGCGATCGACGTCACCGAGCAGCGCCGCGCCGCCGATGAGCTGCGCGAGGCCAACGTGCGCCTGCAGTCGCTCTCCAATCGCATCATCGAGGTGCAGGAAACCGAGCGCCGGCAGCTCGCGCGCGAGCTGCACGACGAGATCGGGCAGTGCCTCACCGCGCTGAAGATCAGCCTGGAAGGCCTGCAACGCACCGCGACGGAAGCGGCCGTGGTCAGGCGCATCCAGGACAGCGTGGAGCTTTCCGCCCATACCCTGGAGCAGGTGCGGCGCCTGTCGGTGGACCTGCGTCCCTCGCAGCTCGACGACCTCGGGCTCGAGCCCGCGCTGCGCTCCATGCTCGACCGGCAGGCGGGCACCGGCAATTTCACGCCGCACTTCGACGCTGCCTTCGACGGCGGTAAGCTGTCGGACCAGGTCGAAACCGCCTGCTTCCGGGTCTGCCAGGAGGCGCTGACCAACATCATCAAGCATGCCGGCGCGCGCAATGTCTGGATGCACATCGAGCAGCGGGCCGGACGGCTGCACCTGCAGGTGCGCGACGACGGCAGGGGATTCGACCCGGGGCAGGGCAGGGCGCGCGCGTCGGCGGGGGAAAGCTTCGGCCTGCTGGGCATGCAGGAGCGCGCGATGCTGGCGGGCGGAGAGCTGGAAATCCATTCCACGCCCGGGCAGGGCACCGAAGTGCAGGCATGGTTCTCCTTGACCGACAACTCGACGGGCGGCAGGCAATGACGACGATCAGGATAGTGTTGGCCGACGACCACAACCTCGTGCGCTCGGGACTCAAGTCGCTGCTCTCGGCGATGAAGGACGTGGAAGTCGTCGCGGAGGCAGCCAACGGCAGGCAGGCGGTGGAACTGGTCAAGGCCGTCAAGCCCGACGTGGTGCTCATGGACATCGCCATGAACGAACTCAACGGCATCGACGCCTGCGAGATCATCACCCGCGAGCACCCGGCGGTGCGCACGATCATCCTGTCGATGCACGATTCGGGCGAGTACGTCACCAGGGCATTGAAGGCCGGGGCCCGGGGCTACGTCCTCAAGGATGCCGCCCCGCTCGAGCTCGAATTCGCCCTGCAGGCGGTCGCCGTCGGCGAAACCTACCTGAGCCCCCGGGTCTCGCGGCAGGTCGTGCAGTCCTACGTCAAGCCCGCGACCAACGGCGATGCCGGCCTCGATGCGCTCAGCCCGCGGCAGAAGGAAATCCTCAAGGCCATCGCCGGCGGGCGCTCGACCAAGCAGATCGCCTATGACCTGGGCCTGAGCGTCAAGACCATCGAGACCCACCGGGCCCAGATCATGGAGCGCCTGGACATCCACGACCTGGCGGGACTGGTCCGGTTCGCCATCCGCGTCAAACTGGTCAGCATCGACGGCGACTAGCCCGCCCGGCGCCGGCACGCCAGGGTAGCGACCGTGCCGGGCCGCCTCCCGGCGGCGAACGCCGCCTCAGGTATTTCGAAGCCCGATCCTCGGAACCGCCCGATGGCCCCCCATCCCCGCCGGCGCGATAGTGGCATCACTATCAACGGCGCAGGACAGGGATTCGTCGTGGTGACTGTGATGCTGGTCGATGACAGCGCTTCGTTCCGCACGGCGGCGAGGCGGTTCGTCACCGAGGTGTGCGGCGCGAACGTGGTGGGACAGGCGGACTCCGGCGAGGCGGCGGTCGAGATGGCGCTGCGCCTCAAGCCCGAGGTGGTGCTCATGGACCTGGCGATGGGCGGCATCAACGGCATCGAGGCAGGCCGGCGCATCAAGGCGGCGGATGGATCCATCCGGGTGGTCATCCTGACGCTCAACAGCGGCCAGGACTACCGCGAACTCGTCGCGGAATACGCCCTCGACGGCTTCGTCTCCAAGACCGACTTCACCGCGGTGATCTGCTCCGTGATCGGGACCCGCGCCTAGTTCCCGGGACCGGGGCGCGGTGGCGGGCCGCCCAGGATGAGCGCGGCCGCAACCCTGCGGCCTTCCCCCATCAGGATGTTGTAGGTGCGGCAGGCCGCCGGGGTATCCATGACTTCCACGCCGATCCGCGCGTGGGCGAGCGGCAGGAGCAGGGCCGGGGGCGGGAACGCGAGTCGCCCCCCCGTCCCCAGCAGCAACACTTCCACGTCCAGGGTCGCCAGCCATTCCATTCGTCCGAGGTCGAGGTCGGCCGGGCGGGCAACGTCCCAGGGCCTGACCGGGCCTTCGGGCTGGACGAGCACGCTGGCCTGGTAGCGTTCGCCGTTGACCAGGACATAGCCCTCGCCATAGCCGGTGAAGGCATTGCGGCCGGCGGCGGGGGTCGGATGCAGCTTCAATGCGGGTTGCCTTTGCGCAGGTGGGACACGATCCGGTAGGATTATAACTTTTCATTCCCGAACAGTCCGTTAGCGCGTGCGGCGGACCGAAGGCCCGATGAGAGAGTTTTCGCGGATCAAGCGCTTGCCGCCCTATGTGTTCAACATCACGGGCGAGCTCAAGGCCGCCGCGCGCCGGCGCGGTGAAGACATCATCGACATGAGCATGGGCAACCCGGACGGGGTGACGCCCAAGCACATCGTCGACAAGCTGATCGAGGCCGCGCAGCGCAACGACACCCACGGCTATTCGATGTCGAAGGGCATCCCGCGGCTGCGGCGTGCCATCTGCAACTGGTACAAGACCCGCTTCGACGTCGACCTCGATCCCGAGAGCGAGGCGATCGTCACCATCGGCTCCAAGGAAGGCCTCGCCCACCTGATGCTGGCAACGATGGACCACGGTGACACGGTGCTGGTGCCCAATCCGAGCTATCCGATCCACATCTACGGCGCGGTCATCGCCGGCGCGGACATCCGCTCCGTGCGCATGACCCCTGGCGTCGATTTCATCGTCGAGCTGCAGCGTGCGATCCGGGAGTCCATCCCGAAACCGAAGATGATGATCCTGGGCTTTCCCAGCAATCCCACCGCGCAGTGCGTTGAGCTCGATTTTTTCGAGCGCGTGGTGGCGCTGGCCAAGGAGCACGACATCCTCGTGGTGCACGACCTTGCGTACGCCGACATCTGCTTCGACGGCTGGAAGGCGCCGTCGATCATGCAGGTGGCGGGCGCGCGCGACGTGGCAGTCGAGTTCTTCACCA
>DASZQJ010000049.1:0-26076 GCA_035549715.1 Burkholderiales bacterium | reverse complement strand
CAGTGCCGGGACTGCCAGCGCAAGAGCGGCACCGGCCACAGTTCCTACCTGGTCTTCCCGCGCGCGGGGGTCAAACTATCGGGAGCCGCGAGTCATTGGGACATGATCGCCGACAGCGGCAATACCAAGACGCGCGGCTTTTGCCCGAAGTGCGGATCGCCGGTGTACGTCGTGTTTCCCGCCAATGCCGGCATCTTCGCCATCCACGCGGCGAGCCTCGATGACCCGGGCCGGTTCCAGCCGCAGTTCGTGACTTACGCCGGGCGCGGGCATGCCTGGGACAAGGCCGATCCGGCGTTGACGAAGTTCGAGAGAATGCCGACCAGGTAAAGACTAATCTCTAACCTACACCCAACGCAGAGGCGCAGGGCACGCAAAGGGCGCGGAGGAGAACCGGAGAAATCGTCGGGAATCGAGTTGTCGGTTGATGTGTCGCGGCATCCCGTCAATACGAGTTGCCATATGGACCCGCAGCAACTCGCCAACCGGATTTCCATTCCCCTTCTGCCTTTCCTCCGCGGTGAGAGCATGCCTTTGACGATCGGGTAAGTCGTGTCTGGCCGCTGGCCTGCACTCCACGCACAGGTGCCGAATTTCCGCCACCGCTAGGAGAGCAACCAGCCGCCATCGACGTCGATCGTGGTGCCGGTGACGAAATCGTTCTGCACCAGGAACACGATGGCTTGCGCGACTTCTTCGGGCGTGCCTGCACGGGGAATCAGGTTCTTCGCCGTGATGTTCTTGTACAGCGTTTCGCGCTCCGCGCCCTTGAGTGCCACCATCGGCGTATCGATGGAACCGGGTGACACCACATTGATGCGCCGTGGGGCGATCTCGGGTGCCACCGCGCGCACCAGGGCTTCCACCGACGCCCCGACCGAAGACAGCGATACCTGCCCTGGCTTGCACTTGCGCGCCGGGGCTCCGCTTACCAGGACGATCGTGCCGTCCTTGACCAGGTGGCTCGCGCCATAACGCACCACGTTCGCGTAGCCCCACAGCTTGTCGAACGAAGCCTTGTAGCCATCCATATCCATCTCCAGGAACGGGCCCATCGCGCGTTTCCCGCCCGTGGCGGCACTGATGAGGATGTCGAACGGGGCATGCTGCCTGAACAACGCCTCCATGGCGGCGCGATCCAGCACATCGCATTTGGCCAGCGTGACGCCCGCGGGTGGGGCGCCGGCCTTGCCGGGGTCGCGGCTCACGGCCACGACGCTGGCGCCCAGTGCGGCCAATTGCCTGGTCGTGGCGAGACCGATGCCCGATGTGCCGCCAAAGACGATCGCTTTCTTGTCCTTTACGTCCATTGCTGTTTTCTCCGGTTTGGGTTTTTCTGGAGGTGCCGTCCATTCCGATCGTGGCCGGTCTCGTGCAAGCGGGGTGTGCGGCCGCATTCGCGCGCGAATGCATGCGGGGCCGTCCCCTGTGGCTGCAGAAGACAGCCTATCACGTGCACCGGCAGAACCTGTTTGGCACCGGATGTCGAATTGCGCCGGATTCGTTCGACCAATAAGGTGTAGAACAACCAGTTGAAAGGAGCCGACCATGCCCAGCACCATCCGCATTCACCGCGTCCTCAAGGGGTGCCCCGAACGGGTCTTCCGCGCCTTCACCCGCCCCGATGCCCTCGCCAAGTGGCTGCCGCCGTACGGCTTTACCTGCACGGTCCATGATTACGAGGCCAGGGCGGGCGGCATCCACAGGATGTCCTTCACCAACATGACCAGCGGCAAGAGCCATTCCTTCGGCGGGACGTACCTGGAGTTCAAGCCGAACGAGTTGCTCAAGTACACGGACAAGTTCGACGACCCGAACCTGCCCGGGGAGATGACGGTGACCGTGACCCTGAAGAAGGTCCTGTGCGGAACCGAGCTCTCGGTCGTCCAGGAGGGTATCCCCGACGTCATTCCGACGGAGATGTGCCACCTGGGCTGGCAGGAGTCGCTGATCCAGCTCGCAAACCTGGTGGATCCGGAAATCCCGGACTGACGGCGGCAGGACCAGGCGCGTCGCCGCCACGGTCGCGGTTTGGTACAAGTCCGGCTGCGCCTTCCCGCGTAGAATTTTCGCAACCATCCATGCGGAGGAGCGGTTCGTGCGTCATTGCCTCAAGGCCCTGGGGTTCCTGGTCCTTGGCTTTTCCCTCAACGTCCACGGCGCGGCGGGCGTCGTGGACGACGGCCGCCTGCTCGCGGCGCAGGCGGACCCGGGCTGGCTGAACCACGGCCGGGACTACAGCAACCAGCGCTTCTCGCCGCTCGCCCAGGTGAATGCGGGCAATGTCGCGCGCCTTGCGCCGGCCTGGACGTTCCATAGCGGCATCAAGTCCTCTTTCCAGGCCACACCCATCGTGGCGGACGGCGTGATGTACCTCGCGCTGCCGTTCAATCATGTGGTCGCGCTCGATGCGAAGTCGGGCAGGGAGCTGTGGCGCTACAGGCACGTTCGGCGCACCGACAAGATGTGCTGCGGACCGGCCAATCGCGGCGTGGCGGTCGCGTACGGGAAAGTGTTCATCGGCACGGTGGATGCCCGCCTGGTCGCTTTGGACCAGGCCACCGGCGAGCCGGTCTGGGACGTGGAGCTGGTGGAGGACCTGGGCGCCACGGGCGAGAAGGCCGACCAGCTCGCGACGGACGATCCCCGGCGCAGGAGCCGCGTCAGCGGCACGACGGGCATCGGCGTCAACATGGCGCCGCTGGCCTACAAGGGCAAAGTCATCATCGGCATCACCGGCGTGGGTTACGGCCTGCACCTGGAGTCCGATCGCGAAGGAGCGCCGGTCGGCGCGGTGGTCGGATTCGCGGGCCAGACGCAGCGGGCCGGATTCTACGCGGCCTTCGACGCCGGAACGGGAAGGAAGCTCTGGCAGTTCGACTCCACGCCGAAGACCGGCTGGGAGGGCGAGTTCCGCGAAACCACGCCCGACGGCGCGCCGCTGTACCGGGACCTGGCTGCCGAGAAGGCAGCGCTGCCGAAGTACCCGGAAGCGGCCGCGCGGGGCGGCGGTTCGGCCTGGACCACGCCGGCGGTCGATCCGGAAGCGAACCTGGTCTATGTCGGCGTCGGCAATCCTTCGCCGCAAATGGACGATGCGACGCGCCCCGGCGACAACCTGTACACGGTCTCGCTCGTTGCGCTCGATGCGGACTCCGGCGCCGTCCGGTGGTACTACCAGCAGGTCCCGCACGACATGTGGGGTTACGACCTCGCGAGTCCGCCGGTGCTGTTCGATGCCGTGAAGGACGGCGCCAGGATTCCCGCCGTGGGGCAGGCAGGCAAGACGGGATGGTTTTACGTCCTGGATCGCCGCGACGGCCGCCTGCTTTTCAGGTCGGAGGCCTTCGTGCCGCACCAGAACCTGTTCAAGCGGCCGACCCCGGAGGGCATCGAGATCGCGCCCGGCGGCGCCGGCGGCGCGAGCTGGTCGCCCGTCGCGATCGATCCCCGCAGCGGGCTCGCCTACGTTGCCGGGCTGCACTGGCCCATGCGCTACCAGGTCAAGGAGATACCCGCGAGCGGCGACAAGCCCGCCGTGCGCTACACGTCGCTCGAGCCGAGCGGCAGCCCGAGCTGGGGCACGCTGAGCGCCATCGACACCCGCAACGGCGGCAGCATCCGGTGGCAGGTGAAGACCGAGCAGCCGATGGTCGGCGGCGTGCTCGCCACCGCCGGCGGCCTGCTGTTCGCGGGCGAAGGCAACGGCAACTTCAACGCCTACGACCTCGGCAGCGGCAAGCTGCTCTGGCAGGCGAAGGCGGAGGCGGGCGTGAATGCCCCGCCGGTCACCTACCAGGTCGACGGCAGGCAATACATCGCGGTGGCGGCCGGCGGCAACGTGCTGTTCGGTTTCAAGCAGGGCGATGCCGTGATGGTGTTCGCGTTGCCCGAGTAGCAGGACGGCGGGGCTGCTAGGCAGGCCGGTGCAGCTTGTTCGCGTTTCGCGGCCCCATGACCGCGAGGTCCGCCGCCGACAGTTCGCCCTGCGTGCGGATCGTGGGGCCGACCCGCCCGAAGAGCTGGACCAGGAAATTCTCGTAGCCCTGCACGTGGTGCGGGGCGCTCAACGGCAGGCGCGAGCCGTCGCGAAGCCGCAGCAGCACGATCGTGAACTGCTGCGGGTTGACGGCGGCGAACGATTTCTGGAAGGGCTTGTGCCCGCTGTAGACCGGCACGGTATCCACGATGTCGCCGATCGGAACGGACGTCGTCGATTTCCAGCCGAGGATGATCCGGCCTTCGGTCAGCGTCAGGTGGCAGGCTTCCTGCATCCGCCGGATCAAGCGATGCATGACGAAGACTGACGCGATCGCGCCGACGCCCCAGGCAACGAGGTAGGCGGGTTGGCCCGGCGGCGCACCGAACGGCGCCACCAGCACGACCGGCACCAGGCCGAAGAAAAGCATGCCGAAGGCGTACATGCCGATGCGCCGCAGGAGCATGCCCCTGGGCCGGACCGCGGCCAGTTCCGTCTCGGCCACGCTAGCCCTTCACTTCGAACACTGGTTCGCACTTCACCGGGAAGTTCACCGAGTTCGCGATGAAGCATTTCTCGTGCGCCTCGTGGTGCAGCTCGTGCGCGCGCTCCAGGTCCGCGCCGGGCAGGACGGTGATCCTCGGACGCAAGGTGACTTCGACGAACTTCCCGCCGCCGCCCGCGCCTTCCTCCATCGTCCCCTGGGCTTCGTCGACGTAGTCCACGACCACGACCTTGTTCACTGCCGCCAGGTGCAGGTACCAGAGCATGTGGCACGCCGAGAGCGAGGCCACCATCATGTCTTCGGGGTTGTAGCGCGCCGGATCGCCGCGAAAGGCCGGGTCGGACGAGCCCGCGATGACGGGCTTGCCCGGAGCGCTGATCTCGTGGGCGCGGTCGTAGTCCTTGTAGCCGCTGGTGCCGGTGCCCTTGTTACCCGTCCAGCGGACCGTGGTCGCGTAGTGATGTGTCTTGGCCATGGCTAGCGATGCGCCATCATCCGGCGCAGCCGGTCGACGCCCAGCTGCAGGCGGTCCTCGCCGGAGGCGAAGCACCAGCGGATGAAGCCCTCGCCCTCGGGGCCGAAGGCGATGCCGGGCGCAAGTCCCAGGCCGCCCTCCGCCACCAGGCGCTTGCAGTAGGCGAGGCTGTCGCGCATGCCCTCGACCCTGAAGAAGGTGTACATCGCGCCGGCGGGCAGCGGGGCCTCGATGCCGGGAATCTCCGCCAGGCGCGCGGCGAGGAAGTCGCGCGCCTTGCGGAACCGCTCCCTGGTGCGCGCGATGACCGGCTCGCCCTGCTCGATGGCGACGATGCCGGCCTGCTGCACGAAGGAGGGCGCGCAGGAGGTGTTGTATTCGATCAGCGTGCCGATGTAGGACATCAGTTCGGCCGGGGCGACGATCCAGCCCAGGCGCCAGCCGGTCATCAGCCAGGACTTGGAGAAGGTGTTGGTGCTGACGACCCGGTCGCCCGGGTCGGCGATGTCGAGGAAGGAAGGCGCCGCGCCTTCGCCGTAGTACAGGCGCTCGTAGGCGTCGTCGGCCAGGATCCAGATGCCGTGCTTGCGGCAGTGCCCGAGGATGGCGTGCTGTTCCTCCCGGCTGAGGGTCCAGCCCGTCGGGTTGTTCGGCGAGTTGACGCAAAACAGCTTCGTGTCCGGTGTCAGCGTGTCCAGCAGGCGTTGCAGGTCGAGCTTCCAGCCGGCCGGCGAATAGACGAGCGGGAACGTGACGGCCTGGGCACCGAGGATGCGCGGAATCTCGACCAGGTTGGGCCAGACCGGGGTGACGATGACGGCGCGGTCGCCCGGCCCCACCAGGGCCTGGTAGGACAGCATGAGCGCCGACATGCCGGCGCTGGTGACCGTGACATTGTCCGCGGTGAGCTTGCAGCTGGGCGCGTGCAGGCGCGATACGTAGGCCGCGATGGTCTCCCGCAGCGCGGGCAGGCCGAAGTTCTCCGTATAGAAGGTGTCGCCGCGCTGCAGGGCGGCCATGCCCGCCTGGCGGATGAACTCGGGCGTGACCTCGTCGGGCTCGCCGAACCAGAAGGGCAGGACGTCCTTCAGTCCCATGCCCGCGTTGGCAACCTCGCGGATCTTGGAGTTGCGAAGGGCCTGGACGCCCGGTCGGGCGGAGAGGGGAAATGCCATGGGAACCATCCGGCAGCGGAAAAGCCGCGATTTTCTCACGGCGGGCCTTGCCGCCCAACGCCCGGGTCCCGGCATCGAGCCCGGGCCGGCCTGGGTCAACAGCCGGTGTCGTCGACCTGCCCGCCGGGCATGATGGTCTTGCAGAGCTTCACCGAGTCGAGCCGGGCGCCCTCGAGGTTCGCCCCCGACAAATCCGCCCCCTGCAGGTTCGCTCCCGTCAGATTGGCAAACGACAGGTCCGCCGCCTTGAGCTTCGCCTCGCGCAGGTAGGCGCGCGACAGGTCGGCCTTGCTCAGGTTCGCGCCCGACAGGTCGGCCTTGCGCAGGTTGGCGCTCTTCAGGTTGGCGACCTGCGTGCGCTTTTCCATCTGCAGCTCGGACAGGTCGGCCCCGGCCAGCACCGCGCCCTGGAGTTTCGCGTTCTCCAGATCGGCGCCGCGCATGACGCGCCCGTCGAGCCGGGCATCCGCCAGGTCGCAGTACTTGCAGGCGTTGGTGGACAGGAAGACCTCCAGCTTGGCCGGGTCGAAGGCGTGGGCGGGCAGGGCCAGCATTCCGGAAGCGAAGAGCAGGAGGGTGGAGCGCGGGCGCAAGGGTTGTCTCCGAAGGGTTGGACGGGCGCCGGAGGGATCCGGCTCGCCGCATGGTACACCGCCCGGCTGCGACCCCGGATATGCGCTGGCCGCGCGACGACGGGATCCGCGCCCCGTCCCTTCCGCCGCCGATCGAGGGAATCATGCCGGACAAAAAAAGGGCCGGTCCTGGACGAGGACCGGCCCAAAAGACAGGGAAGCACCGGGTGGAGCCTCCCTGCCCGCACAGACGTTCATCCTTCCGGGCCGTCGGGCAACGCGCCCAGTCGCCGCTGCATGATCTGGTCGCGCGCCGTCGTGCTGTTGCGCAGCGCGGCAAGCAGGAAGTCGTCGTCCATCGGCGCGGGGGCGGGCGGCGGCGGGACGGGCGCCCGGGCGGATGGCGTGCGGCAGCTTTCGAGCGCCGCCGAGAAGACGGTGAACAGGTCGAGCTTCGGCATGGCGGCCTCCCCTGGATAGGCGCGGGCATCGCGTTCGGAGGCATCATTTCCCGGCAGGACGGTGTCATGAAAGGGCGCCGCGGGGTGTTGCTGCGTTCTGGCCCGGGAGTATCATCATCCGAGACTTCGGACCGGGAGGGGCCATGTCGCAGATCGTCGCCGTCGTGGACGCGCTCAAGCGCGCGCTCAGATCCCGCAAGCTGACCTATGCCCATGTCGCCCGCGAGCTCCGGATGAGCGAGGCGAGCGTCAAGCGCATGTTTTCCTCCCGGCATTTCACCCTGGACCGCTTCGAGCAGATCTGCCAGATGGCCGGCCTGGGCCTGACCGAGCTCGCCCGGGAGGTCGACAGCGAGAAGAACTACATCTCCCACCTCACGCTGGAGCAGGAGCGCGAGGTGATCGGCAATCCGAGGCTGTTCCTGATGGCCGTCTGCGCGCTGAACCACCTGACGCTGGAGCAGATCATCGCCACCTATGACGTGCCCAAGGCCGAGTGCATCCAGCTGCTGCTCAAGCTGGACAGGATCCAGTTCCTCGAGCTGATGCCCAACAACCGCATCAAGCTCAAGGTCACGCCGAATTTTTCCTGGCTGCCGGACGGGCCCATCCTCCAGTACTTCATGAGCCGGGCGCACAAGGAGTACTTCCGCTCCAGGTTCGACAAGCCGGGTGAAGCGGTCATCGTCATGAACGCGATGCTGTCCCCGGCCTCCAGCGCCCAGATCATCCTCAAGATGCGCAAGCTCGCGCTGGAGTTCACCGAGATGCACAACGACGACAAGCACCTGCCGCTGGGCGAACGCCGGCCGGCCAGCGTGGTGCTGGCCCTTCGTCCGTGGGAACTGGACGAATTCAACAATCTGCGCAGGAAGAAAAGGGCGAAGGCGGCCTGACCGACCCGCACATCCACCCCCTCTACCCGGGCGGGAGAGGGTTGGGCAGAGGGGGGCGGGGTGGTAGCATGCCGGCCTCACCCTGGAGGATAGGAAAATGAGCGTCCAGCAACTGCAGAACTACATCGCCGGCGAGTGGGTCGCCGGCGCCACCGTTTCCAAGGACATCAATCCCTCGGACACCAGCGACGTCATCGCGGAGTACGCGCAGGCGGACAAGGCCCAGGCCGAGCGCGCCGTGGAAGCCGCGCGCGCCGCCTTCCCCGCGTGGGCGAGCTTCGGGGTCCAGGCGCGCGCCGACCTGCTGGACAAGGTGGGCAACGAGATCATCGCCCGCAAGGACGAGCTGGGCAGGCTGCTGTCGCGCGAGGAAGGCAAGACCCTGCCCGAAGGCATCGGCGAAGTGGTGCGCGCGGGCAACGTGTTCAAGTTCTTTGCCGGCGAGGTGCTGCGCCGCTCCGGCGAACTGGTTCCCTCCGTGCGTCCCGGCATCGACATCGAGCTGACCCGCGAGCCCGTCGGCGTGGTGGGCATCATCGCGCCCTGGAACTTCCCGGCCGCGATCCCCGCCTGGAAGATCGCCCCGGCGCTCGCCTACGGCAACACGGTTGTCTTCAAGCCCGCGGACCTGGTGCCCGGGATGGCGCACGCCATCGCCAAGATCCTGGTTGATGCCGGCTGCCCCAAGGGCGTGTTCAATTTCGTGATGGGCCGCGGCAGCGTCGTGGGCGAGGTGATCGTCAACGACCGGCGCGTGGACGCCATCACCTTCACCGGCTCCGTGGAGACCGGCAAGCAGGTGGCGGCCAAGGCGGTCGCGCGCATGGCGAAGTTCCAGCTGGAAATGGGCGGCAAGAACCCGCTCGTGGTGCTCGACGACGCCGACCTCAAGATCGCCGTCGAGTGCGCCGTGAACGGGGCCTTCTTTTCCACCGGCCAGCGTTGCACGGCTTCCTCCCGGTTCATCGTCACCAGGGGCATCCACGACAAGTTCGTCGCCGCCCTGGTGGAGCGCCTCAAGGGCGTCAAGGTGGACAACGCGCTCAAGCAGGGCACGGACATCGGCCCGGTGGTGGACAAGAGCCAGCTCAACCAGGACTTGATGTACATCGAGGAAGCGAAGAAGGAGGGCGCCAGGCTTGCCTTCGGCGGCAATCTCCTCAAGCGCGAGACCGAGGGCTTCTACCTCGAGCCCGCGCTGTTCACCGAGACGGTGAACAGCATGAAGATCAACCGCGAGGAAGTGTTCGGCCCGGTGGCCTCGGTGGTGGCGGTCAAGGACTACGAGGAGGCGCTCGCCGTGGCCAACGACACGCCGTTCGGCCTGTCCTCGGGGGTGGTGACCACGTCGCTCAAGCATGCCTCACATTTCCGCAAGAACGCGCAGGCGGGCATGGTGATGGTGAACCTGCCCACGGCCGGGGTGGACTACCACGTGCCGTTCGGCGGCCGGAAGGGCTCGAGCTACGGCCCGCGCGAACAGGGCCGCTACGCGGTGGAGTTTTTCACGACCGTCAAGACCAGCTACATCCTCGCCTGATCCGGGGTTTTCCCGGTTTCGCCGGGCCAGGAAAAAGGGCGTGCCGCTCATCGCGGCGCGCCCTTTTTTTACTGCCCTCCGGCCATGCTGCCGGAGCCTGCAGGCCCACTCCGACCTGTCCTTCCTTCCCGGGAGAGGTTGTCAAAGGAGACCGTGCAGAAGGGAGCCGCCACGGCGTCGGGAGGGAACACGAGCCGACCGGGCGGATGAATTGCGGCGTCAAGCGTTTGACGCCATGCATGGCACGGAGTTCACGCCCGAAAGCGGCGTGGGATCAGGGGGATGGGGCGGGCCGCTCAGCCGTCGCGGCCGTTGCGGCGCTCGCGGCGCCATTGCCAGGGGGGCTCGGGATCGCTGTCGCGCCACAGGCCGCGGCGCTCTTCCTTGGCCTGCTGCTCGGCGTCGAGGTAGCGCTTGCGGTCCTGCGCGGGGAGTTCCTTCAGGTATTGCGTGTAGACCCAGGCCGATCCCTCGCGGACCTGCTCCAGGTTGACGTCGGCGCCGTCGACCTCGATGCGCCCGACGATGCGGCCGTAGCGGTCGGTCTTGGACCACTCCACGACCACGGGACGGCCGAAGACCTGGCGCGACAGCGTCTGCTTGGCGACGTTGCCAAACGCCTGCTTTTTCTCGGGCGCGTCGATGCCCGAGAGCCGGATCTTGTACTGGCGGCGTTCCCCGGTCAGCAGCGTGATCGTGTCGCCGTCGCTGACCCCGACCACCCGGCCCTGCAACTGCGCCGCAAGCGCCGGATGGCACGAGAACACCAGCAGCGCGAGCGCCGCGAGTGCGTGTTTTTTCATGCTTTCCCGGCTGTGCGTCCGGGTCGATCTGGTTATGCACGACAGTATGCCACGCGGGCATGCTTTGCGCCGCACGGTACGCCCGATAGAATCGGGTCAAAACAACCGGAGAAAACCGAACATGGCCAGCGCGTTGTTCACCCCCTTTCGGATGCGGGACCTGGAACTGCCCAACCGCATCGTCGTTTCCCCGATGTGCCAGTACGCCGCCGAGGACGGCTCCGCCACCGATTGGCACCTCATGCACCTCGGACAGTTCGCCATGGGCGCGGCGGGCCTGGTCATCACCGAGGCGACCCACGTGTCGGCGGTCGGGCGCATCACGTCGCATTGCCTGGGGATGTACAGCGACGAGAACGAGCGGACCGTCGCCCGCGTCGTCGCCTTCTGCCGCAAATACGGCGTGGCGAAAATGGGCATCCAGCTTGCGCATGCCGGGCGCAAGGCCTCCACCGTGCCCCCGTCGCAGGGCGGCAAGCCGCTGGCGGCAGAGCAGGGCGCTTGGCAAACGGTGGCGCCTTCCGCGCTGCCGTACGCGCCGGGATGGCACGTGCCAAAGGCGCTGGACGCCGACGGCATGAAGGCGGTCCGGCAGCAGTTCGTCGATGCCGCGCAACGCGCAGCCCGCATCGGCTTCGATACCGCCGAGCTGCATGCGGCGCACGGCTACCTGCTGCACCAGTTCCTGTCGCCAATCTCCAACCAGCGCACCGACGAGTACGGCGGCCCGCTCGCGAACCGCATGCGGTTCCCGCTGGAGGTCTTCGACGCCGTGCGTGCAGCGTGGCCCCGGGAACGGCCGCTGGGCGTGCGCGTTTCCGCCACGGACTGGGTGGAAGGCGGCTGGACGCCGGAGGAAACGGTGGTGTTCGCCAACGCGCTCAAGGCCCGCGGCTGCGATTTCATGGACGTGAGCTCGGGCGCGCTCGACCCGCGCCAGCAGGTGCCGTTCGCGCCGGGCTATAACGTGCCCTTCGCCGAGAAGATCCGGCGCGAGACCGGCATGGCCACCATGGCCGTCGGCCTGATCACGCAGCCGGGGCAGGCGGAACAGATCATCGCCGGCGGCAGGGCGGACCTCATCGCCATCGCCCGCGGCGCCATGGACGACCCGCACTGGGCCTGGCACGCGGCGCGCGAGCTGGGCGCCGAGACCGCCTACGCCCCCCAGTACCAGCGCTGCACGCCCGCGGTCTGGAAACCCTGACGTGGCTTCGATCGCCCATGTCGTCGAAAGCCGGCGCCGCGACCTGGGCGACGGCGTCGAGGTGCAGCGCGTGCTGCCCTGGGGCGGGGGCCGCATGGTCGGGCCGTTCATCTTCCTCGACCAGATGGGGCCGGTGGTGTTCGCGCCGGGCAAGGGCATCGACGTCCGGCCCCACCCCCACATCGGGCTCGCCACCGTGACCTATCTGTACGAGGGTGAGATCCTGCATCGCGACAGCCTGGGTTGCGTGCAGCCGATTCGCCCGGGGGAAGTGAACTGGATGACGGCCGGCCGCGGCATCGCCCACTCGGAGCGCACCGCGCCGCAGGTGCGCGCGGCGGGGCACCGCCTGTGGGGCCTGCAGTCCTGGGTGGCGTTGCCCGACGGCCGCGAGGAGGACGCGCCGTCGTTCCTGCATTTCGGCAGCGATGCGCTGCCGGCCATCGAGCGTGAAGGCGTGGCGCTGCGCCTCATCGCCGGCCAGGCCTTCGGCCAGGCCTCGCCGGTGCCCGCGCTCTCGCCCATGTTCTATGCCGACGCGTCGATGCGCATCCGCAGCCAGCTTGCGCTGCCCGCCGACTACGAGGAGCGCGCGGCGTTCATCGTGCAGGGCGCGCTGGAGGTGGACGAGGAAGTGTTCAACGCCGGCACGCTGCTCGTCTTCGCGCCCGGCGCGAAGGCCGACATCACGGCATTCGGCAACAGCCGCGTCGCGCTGCTGGGCGGCGCGCCCGTGGGCGAACGCCACATCTGGTGGAACTTCGTCTCCAGCTCGCAGGCGCGCCTCGACCAGGCCAGGGCCGACTGGAAACAGGGGCGCTTCGCCCGCGTGCCCGGCGACGACGAGTTCATTCCCCTGCCCGAGCGCTGAGCGGCCTCGCGCGAAGGCGCGTTCAATAGGGATCGAGCGGCACGTAGCCGACGATCTCGCCGGTGGACTTGTCGAGCAGCGCCGTCCAGAAGGTCTTGCGGCCGATCACCGGCACGTAGACGAGCTGCTCCACGGGCAGCCCCGACGCCTGGATGGCGCGGTCGATCGCCGTCGCGTGGGCCGGGAATCGCTGCCTGAGCGGCGCGAGCGGCCTGGCGGCGGCGAGGACCCTGGGCACGGCGTTGTAGTAGGGCTCCCAGAGCTCCGGTCGCGCGCCCAGCGGCAGCCCTTCGAGCGCCTGCAGCGTCAATTGGTACTTCTCGTCGGGGCCGGCGAAATCGCGCAGTGCCAGCATCCGCGGGCCGAACAACGGCAGCGTGCGCATCCCGGCCGGCGCCTGCGGCAGCAGGTTTCGGGGAACCTCGATCGCATGCACGACCCGGAAGCGGTCATACTCGAACGCCACGTACACGGGCCTGGCGACGAACGCCGTGTACATGCCGTAGGCGAGCGCTGCGAGCTGGAGCACGCCGATGATGGCGAGGTCGCGGCGCAGGACCGGCCAGGCCTTCTTGCGGCTGAAGATCGAGAACGTCACCAGCGGGCCGAGCACCACGTCGACCGAGACCAGCAGGAGGAACAGCTCGCGGCCGCCGGAAAGCTCGCGGAAAGGCGCGGGATACCAGAGGAAAAAAACCACCAGTGCCGACAGGGCGGCGATCGCGGCGCTGATGCCGAGGTGGATGGCGCCGGCTCTGGATCGTTCGCGCAGCGAGGAACGCAGGGTCTCAGGGCTCATGGTTCGCAACAGGGCGTTACAACTTCCCGGGGGCATTGCCGCGGGGCGCGCCAAAGGATAGCGCAATTGGCCTGCGCCCCGGAACCTAGGCCGGCGTCACCACCTCGCCGTAGGGATGCCGGCGCCGGACCTGCTCGGCATGCTCGAAGACGTCGAGCGTTCGTTCGTACTCCCCGGGCAGGATGTCCAGCGGCCCCGACCAGCACCCCAGGGCCTGGTAGCAGGCGATGGCGCGGGCGAGCGCCCCGGGCAGGATGTCCGGGAAGAATCGCTGGACGACGGCGGCGACTTCCGGCGCGGGCGCGCGGTCGACCCACTCGCGCGCGGCGCGGAAACCCCGCAGGAAGTCCGCCGCATCCGGGCCGGCGAGCCAGGCGGGCGAGGCGGCGAGGCCGCTGAACGCGACCGGCCCGATGACCTCGCCGATCGTGGCGACGATGCAGGCCTGGCCCTGCGCTTCGAGCTGCTGCGGATAGGGCGCCTGCTCGTGGAAGTAGTCGCCTTCGCCCGCCGCGAAGGCGGCCATGGCGCGCTCCGAGTCGCCGCGATCGAGGCCGCGGACGGCCTTCAGGTCGATGCCCCGGAGATGGAGTGCATACGCGAGCATCGCCTGCGGCTGGCCGCCGTGGGCGAACATGAAGCCGCCTTGCAGCAGCTTCTCCCAGCGGAAATCCGGATCCGGGCGGCGCGCGGCGAGAAGGAAGCCGTCGCGCCGGTTGAGCGTCGCGAACAGGGTGAAGGGCGGTTTTTCGCCCCGGTCCAGCCAGGCCCAGCTCGTCGAGACCGAGGCCTGTGAGACCTGGATTTGCCCGGAGGCGATCATCTCCCCGACGTTTCGGCCGGGCGGCATGACGGTGTAGGCGGGCAGGAAGCCCTCGCGCGCGAAAAAGCCGCCTGCGACGCCCGCGAGGATCGGGCTGTAGAAGGCCGAGTGCCGGTACACCATCAGGTTCAGCGGTCGCATGCTCGCCAGGCTTGACTTGGGTTGCGGGGAGATTACATTACGGCGGGGCGACGCGTGATTCCTTATTCCAATGGAGGACGAGATGGCTGAAGCGGGAAGCGGCAAGCTGGGATTCTTCGACAAGATCCGGCACGAGGAAGACGCGATCAAGATCGTGCGGGCCGCATCGCTGGTTTACCTGGCGGCGGGCCTGTTCTTCTGCATCCTGTCCCTGTGGACCGGACTGGAAGTCTGGATGCACGGGCTCGCCTACGTGGTGCTCGGCTTCCTGCTGCGGCAGTTCCGCAGCCGGATCATTGCCACGCTGCTGGTGCTGGTCGTCGTGGTGATGGCGGCGATCGAGCTGCGGCTGTTCAAGGGCCAGGTGTACTCCGTGGCGCTGAGCATCGTGGTCGCGGCGATCCTGGTCTGGGTCGGCGCCCGGGCGCTGGAAGCCACCATCAAGCTGCGGGCGAAGTCCGCGGCGAAGGCCACGCCCGTCGGCGACGCGTGACGCAGCGCGGAGGACGGCGACCTTGAGCCGGGGGCGCGGGCTGGGCGTGTTCACCCTCATTCGCAGCCGGGAAGACGCGAAGCGCGTCGCCCGCGGCGCGGCCCTCGCCTTTTACGGCGTCGCCATCGCGCTCGCGGTGACTGCCTGGTACCGGGGCTGGCAGGACCTCGTGGACGCCGGCCTGTACGTCGTCCTTGCTTCGCTCATGTGGCGCTACCACAGCCCGGCGGCCGGTTTCACCCTGCTGCTGATCGCGGTGATGCGCTTTTTCATCACCGTCGGCGTGATCCTCGAGACCGGGCAGGTCGTCTGGACCTACATCGCGGTGACGCTGGTCGTGGTGTTCGCCAGCATCCGCGCCATCGAGGCCACGCTCAAGCTCAACGGCCGCTACGCGCTGCAGGGCCCGTAGCGGCCGCAGGAACGACAGACCAGAGCCGCAAAGGCCGACACCGACAGGCTGGGACAAAACCAATCGCGAGGAGAGTTCATGAAGCGCGCAAGTGCAATTCGTTCGTCCCTTCTGGCGGCAGTGCTGGCTGCCGCCCTGTCGGCGCCTGCCCATGCCAACCAGGAGCCCGCCGGCGCGGGCGCGGAAGCCGCCCACGCCGCCGCGGATGTCCGCAAGCTGTTCGCCAACAGCTGCAGCTGGTGCCATGCCGATTTCGGCATGAAGGAAGGCAAGGGCGGGCCGAAGCTGGCCGGTACCCGGATGAACCTGGAGCAGGTCAAGGATCGCATCGCCAACGGCAAGAGCGGGGCGATGCCCGGCTTCAAGAAGACCCTGAAGCCGGACCAGATCGAGGCGCTGTCGGAGTATGTGAAGGGCCTGCCGGCGAACTAGCCGGCAGGCATTCACGCCCTGCGGGCGTTCACGAGCCCGATCCCCGCGCCGACCATGGCGACCGCGGTGAGGAACGCCGGCCGCAGGGGCTCGGAGAGCACGACCACGCCGGCCATGACGCCGAACAGCGGCGTGAGGAACCCGAACACGGCCAGCCGCCCGGCGAGGTAGCGCGTGAGCAGCCAGAACCAGGCGAGGTAGCTCGCGAACGCGACGATCGCGCCCTGGTAGACCAGGCTCGCGACCGCCACGCCACTCCAGCGCACCACGCCCGGTTCCCCCATCAGCCAGGAAGCGACCGGCATCGATACCGCCGCCACGACGAGCTGGTAGAACAGCACCTTGGCCGCGCTGATGCGCGTGAGGCCCGTGGCGCGGATCCAGACGGTCGTCGCGGCCCAGAGGACGCCGCCGATGATGCCGAACGCGTCGCCGAGCAGGGAAGCCGGGGATGACAGGAAGCCGTCGCCGAAGGCGGCGACGATGCCGCCGAACGCGAGCAGGATGCCGGCCCACTGCAGGGGCCGCAATTGTTCCCCGGGGACGAACCAGTGCAGGCCGAGCGCGGTGAGGCAGGGCGCGAGGTAGACGAACACCACCATGCGGGAGGCTCCCGTATGGGCGAGGCCGGCGTAGATGAACAGGAACTCCCCGGCGAACAGGACGCCCGCCACCAGCCCGGCTTTCAGCGTGCCGTCGCGCTGGAACAGCGGGATGCCGCGCACGCGCGCCCACAGCCACAGCAGGCCCGCCGCGAGGATCGCCCGCAGCCCGCCCTGCATCACCAGCGAGATGTCCGCAGCCGCGAGCTTGGTCACCACGTGGGTGAAGCCCCAGATGAAGCAGCACAGCACCATGGTGGCGAAGGCGGTCGTGTCGAGGGGCTTGCGGTGCATGAGGGGCGGGGGACGGGGGGGCGAGGGAGCAGGGTCAACGGATTGGGGTCAACGCAGAAGACAATCGATTCGTGAACGCGGCAACGCATGCAATCCGACGTTCATTCCGCTGCCCTCGCCCCCCGTCCCTCATCCCCGGGCGAGCTCCGCTCGCAGGAAATCCACGAAGGCGCGCACTTTAGCAGATGTGTAGCGGACGTTCGGGTACACGGCGTGCACGCCGCCCTCGGGCAGGCTCCAGCCGGGCAGCAGGCGCACGAGGCGTCCCGCCGCGACGTCGCCCGCCAGCATGTAGTCGGGAAGGATGCCGACACCGGCGCCCTCGCGCAGGAACGCCCGCAACGCGCCCGCGCTGTTCGTGGTGACGGCGGGCGTGATCCTCACGGTTTGCGTCCTGCCGCGCGACTCGAAGTGCCAGGTCCAGGCGCTGCGCAGGGTGGACAGGCCCGCCCAGGAAAGGCCGGGCAGGTCGCGCGGATGCCGGGGCGCGCGCACCGCTTCCAGGTAGGCCGGCGACGCCACCACGAATTGGCGGAACCCGCCGAGCCGGGCGGCGCGCAGGCTCGACTCCCGCAGCCAGCCGACGCGGATGCCCAGGTCGTAGCGTCCGCCGACCAGGTCCACCACTTCGTCGGTTGCCAGGAATTCGACGCGGACTTTCGGATGCAGCCGCATGAAGGCCGACAGCGCGGGGACCACCCGCGCCGCAGCGTAGTCCTCGGGCGCCGTCAGGCGCAGCGTCCCCGCCGGCTCTTCCGACTGGCCCCCGACCCTGGCGATCGCGGCTTCCATCTCCTGCAGGACCGGGCCGCAGTCGGCGTGGAAGGCCGCGCCGGCCTCGGTCGGCGCGACCTTGCGGGTGGTGCGCGTGAGCAGGGTGATGCCGAGCTCCTTCTCCAGCCGGCTCACGTGCAGGCTCACCATGGCCTTGGTCAGTCCGAGCCGTTCGGCCGCCGCCGTGAAAGAGCCGGTCTCGACCACCGCGGCGAAGGCGGCGAGGCGGTTCAGGTTGACGGAGGACGCAGGCATGGGATTGTTCACCGAAGATTGACAGACAATTATGGATAGGCCGCTTTATCCGTTCAATCCCCCCGCGCCATGATGCTTCCCGCGAAGCCCGTCCGGGCGACGACTTCAGGAGGGAAACGACATGAATGGCATCAAGGCACTGGCAGCGACGATCGGCGCGGCGACCTTGTTCGGGGTGGCCGCCCCGGGGGCATGGGCCGGCAACGCGAAGGAGGAGGCCAACAAGAAGCTGGTCGTCGAGTTCTACGAGCGCGTGCTCAACCAGAAGGACGTCGCGGCCATCGACCGGTACGTCGGCCCCTACAGGCAGCACAATCCGCAGGCGGCGGACGGCCCCGAAGGGCTCAAGGGCTACATCGGCTACCTCAAGGACAAGGTACCCCGGTTCCACGCGCAGATCCGGAGGGTGATCGCCGAGGGCGACCTGGTGGTGCTGCACGTTCATGCGACGCCCGCACCCGGCGCGCGCGGCATGGCGATCATCGACATCTTCCGGGTGGCCGACGGCAAGCTGGTCGAGCACTGGGACGTCATCCAGGACATCCCGGAACAATCCGCCAACGCGAACACCATGTTCTGAGCGGCGGGGCAGCGGTGCGGCCGCGGCCGTCCCACACGGGGCGGCCGCGTCCGTTTATAGTGGCGCAAACACGAGGAGAGCCCGCATGGACATGGCCGGCTACCGGCGGCCGCCCAAAGGCACGCAGCCCGAATACCTGCATCCGCCCTACGCATCGACGCGCAAGCGCGCGCCCACCCAGCCGCTGGTGCTGCTGCCGCATACCCTGTCGGAGCTCTCCGGCCCGGTGTTTGGCCACGACACGGTGAAGGAGGGCGAGCATGACCTGACCCGCCAGCATGAGGCTGCGCCGGTGGGCGAGCGCATCATCGTGAGCGGACGGGTCCTCGACGAGGGCGGCCGGCCGGTCCCCCAGGCCCTCATCGAGCTCTGGCAATGCAACGCCGCGGGACGCTACCGGCATCGCAACGACCGGCACGATGCGCCGCTCGATCCGAACTTCACGGGGTGCGGCCGCGCCATGACCGACGCGCAGGGCAACTACCGGTTCGTTACCATCAAGCCCGGCGCCTATCCGTGGCGCAACCATCCCAATGCCTGGCGGCCGGCGCACATCCACTTTTCGCTGTTCGGTCAGGCCTTCCTCAAGCGGCTGGTGACGCAGATGTATTTCCCCGGCGACCCGCTGCTCGCGCACGACCCGATCTTCAACGGCACGGCCGACGAGAAGGCGCGCAACCGCCTGGTGTCGGATTTCGACTGGGATACGACGAGCCCCGAGTTCGCGCTCGGCTACCGCTTCGATATCGTGCTGCGCGGTCCCCACGCCACGCCCATGGAGAAGTGACGTGCCGCTGGTCGCCACCGCCTCGCAAACCGTCGGACCGTACTTCCACCTCGGGACCGGCCGGCTTTTCGTCGCCGACCTCGCCGGGGATGCGCCGGGCGAGAAAGTCGCGATCGCCGGACGCGTCCTGGACGGCGACGGCAAGCCCGTCAATGACGCCCTGATCGAGATCTGGCAGGCCGGACCGGACGGCAGGTTCAACCAGCCGGGCTTTCCCGGCTTCGGGCGGGTGGCGACCGATGACGATGGGGCGTTTCGCTTCGTCACCCTGAAGCCGGGCCGGGTCGAAGGCATCGGCGGCGCGCTGCAGGCGCCGCACCTGGCGGTGGCCGTGTTCATGCGCGGCCTGCTGCGCCACCTCGTGACGCGGCTCTATTTTCCCGACGAGCCCGCCAACGGCGAGGACGCGATCCTCGGCCTGGTGCCCGCCGGGCGGCGCGCGACGCTGGTGGCGGCGCGCACGCCGCAGGCGGGGGTGCTGGAATGGAACGTCGTGCTCCAGGGCGCAAACGAGACCGTATTCTTCGACTGCTGACGGGAATCCCTTGAGCTCGCAAGACACGCCGGGAATGCTCGACGCGCTGTTTCGCACCGATGCGATCCGCGCGGTGTTCTCCGACCGCGGCCGGCTGCAGGGCATGCTCGATTTCGAGGCGGCCCTGGCGCGGGCCACGGCGCGCGCGGGCCTGATTCCGCAATCCGCCGTCGCGCCCATCGAAGCGCAATGCCGCGCCGACCTCTACGACATGGAATTGCTGGCGCGCGCGGCCGAAGCGGCCGGCAACACCGCGATCCCGGTCATCAAGGCGCTGACGTCCCATGTGGAAAGCCGCGATCCGGGCGCGGCGCGCCATGTGCACTGGGGCGCGACCAGCCAGGATGCGATGGACACCGGCCTGGTGCTGCAGCTGCGGGCGGCGCTGGCGCTGGTCGAGGCCGACCTCGAGGCCCTGTCGGATTCGCTCGCGCGACTCGCCGACGCGCACCGGGGCACGGTGACGGCGGGGCGCACCTGGCTGCAGCACGCCGTGCCGACGACGTTCGGGCTCAGGGCCGCGGGCTGGCTTTCCGCGATCGAGCGCCATCGCCGGCGGCTGCAGCAGATCAAGCCCCGGGTCCTCGCGCTCCAGCTCGGCGGCGCGGCGGGCACGCTGGGCGCGATGGGGGATCGCGGCCTGGAAGTCGCCGCCGCGGTCGCGGCCGACCTCGGCCTGTCGTTGCCCGACATGCCGTGGCACACGCAGCGCGACCGGGTGGCGGAGGTGGCGACGACGCTCGGATTGCTCGCCGGCAGCCTCGGCAAGATCGCGCGCGACGTGTCGCTCTCGATGCAGACGGAGATCGGCGAGGCTTCCGAGCCGGCGGGCGAGGGGCGTGGCGGATCGTCCACCATGCCGCAAAAGCGCAATCCCGTGTCCGCGGCGGTCGTGCTGGCCGCGGCCGTGAAGGTGCCGGGCCTGGTTTCGGTGATCCTGGCGGCCATGGTCCAGGAGCACGAACGCGGATTGGGCAACTGGCATGCCGAGTGGGAAACATTGCCGGAGATCTGCATGCTCACCGCCGGGGCGCTGGCGCAGGCGCGCCGCATCGTCGACGGCCTCGAGGTGGATGCGCAGCGCATGAGGGAATCCGTCGACCTCACGCGGGGCCTGATGCTCGCCGAGGCGGTTTCGATGGCCCTCGCGCCGAAGGTGGGGCGCAGGATGGCCCACCAGCTCGTCGAGCGGGCCGGCGCCATCGCGGCGAAGGAAGGCCGGTCCCTGCGGGAGGTGCTGGTCGCGGATGCGCAGGTGATGGCGCACATGACGACCGCCGAGCTCGACCGGGCGCTGGATCCGCACAATGCCCTGGGCTGCGCCGACGCGCTGATCGACGCGGTGCTTGCCGCGCGCGGCGACGTCGCGGGGCATTGATCGGGGCATTCGCCCATGGCAACCGTCCACCGCAGGGGGCGCTCGAATCGGGATGGCGGGAGCGCTCGTTGAGCACCATCGCCGGCATCCTGTTCGACGGCATCGCCTACGGCAGCCTGCTGTTCCTGATCGGCGTCGGCCTGTCCGTCACGCTGGGGCTCATGAACTTCGTGAACCTTGCGCACGGGGCCTTCGCGATGCTGGGCGGCTACGCCACCGTCGTGGCGATGAACCGGCTCGGCGTGCCGTTCCTCGCCTGCCTGCCCATTGCCTTCGCCGTTTCCGCGATCGCGGGCGTGGTCCTCGAGCGCCTGCTTTACCAGCGCCTGTATCGGGCGAGCCACCTCGACCAGGTGCTGTTCAGCATCGGCATCGCCTTCATGGCGATCGCGGCGGCCACCTACTTCTTCGGGCCCGGGCAGCAGCCCGTCTCCCTGCCGCAGTTCCTGCGCGGGCAGGTGAACGTGCTGGGCGTCGACCTGGGCGCCTACCGCCTGTTCCTGGTGGCGGTGGTCGCGGTGGTGACGCTGGTGCTCGCGTGGCTGGTCGCGCGCACGCGCTTCGGCGCGCAGGTCCGGGCCGCCGTCGACAACCAGCAGGCCGCCGCCGGCGTCGGCATCCACGTCAACCGCATCTTTGCGCTCACCTTCGCGCTGGGTTCCGGGCTCGCCGGCCTGGGCGGCGCGCTGGGCGTGGACGTGCTCGGCCTCGATCCGACGTTCCCCGTGAAGTACATGGTGTACTTCCTGCTCGTGGTGGCGGTGGGCGGCGCGGGCAGCATCAAGGGCACGCTGGTCGCCGCGCTGGTGCTCGGCATTTTCGACGTCGCCGGGAAGTACTACGTGCCGCAAGCCGGGGCGTTCGTGATCTATGCGCTCATGCTGGTGCTGCTGCTGGTGTTCCCGGCCGGGCTGTACGGTCGTCGCGCGTGATCGCCGCTGCGCCCGCTTCCCCTGCCTTGCCCGACGGCCGCTGGTCGCGGCGGGAGGTCGCGTTCTGGCTGGCGCCGGTGGCCGCGTTCTTCCTGCTGCCCGGCCACCTGGTGCTGGGCAGCCAGATCCTGATTGCCGCATTGTTCGCGCTCTCGCTCGACCTCATCCTGGGTTACGCGGGCATCGTGTCGCTGGGCCACGCGGCGTTTTTCGGCACCGGCGCCTATGCGGCGGGCCTGCTCGCCGTGCATGGCTGGGGCGAGCCGCTGACCGGCCTTGCCGCGGGCGGCCTCGCGGCGGCGGTCCTCGGCTTCGCCACGAGCTTCCTCGTCGTGCGCGGCAGCGACCTCACGCGGCTCATGGTGACGCTGGGCATCGGGCTGCTGCTGTTCGAGGCCGCGAACAAGGCGGCCTTCATCACCGGCGGCGTCGACGGCCTGTCCGGGGTGGTGATGTGGAAGCTCCTGGGCGTGTTTTCCTTCGACCTCAAGGGACGCACCGCCTACCTGTACAGCCTGGTCGTGCTGTTCCTGCTGTTCCTGCTGGTGCGGCGCCTGGTGCATTCGCCCTTCGGCCTGGCCCTGCGCGGCATCAAGGAGGGCGGGCGGCGCATGCCGGCGATCGGGGCGCCCGTCGCCAGGCACCTCGTGCGCGCCTATACGATCTCGGCGGCGATCGCGGGCGTGGCCGGCGCCCTGCTCGCGCAGACCACCCAGTTCGTCGGCCTCGACGTGCTGGGTTTTCCGCGCTCCGCGGAGCTGCTCATCATGCTGGTGCTCGGCGGGGCCGGCATGCTGTACGGCGGCCTGGTGGGCGCGGCCGTGTTCCTGGCGGCGCAGGACTGGCTGGCGGGCATCAACCCGGCGTATTGGCAGTTCTGGCTGGGCCTGCTGCTGGTGCTCGTCGTGCTGTTCGCGCGCGGCGGGCTGCTGGGCGCGCTGGCCACATGGCGCGCGCGGCGGGGGCGCAGGCCGTGACGCCCGCCCTGCGCGTCGCCGCGCTGACCCGGTACTGGGGCGGGTTCCGCGCCAACGACGCGATCGACCTGTCGCTCGCGCCGGGCGCGCGCCACGCGCTCATCGGCCCCAACGGCGCGGGCAAGACCACGCTGGTGAACCTGCTCGCCGGCGTCCACGCACCCACCTCGGGGCGGATCTACCTCGGCGACGAGGACATCACGCAACTCCCGCAGCATCGGCGCGTCGGGCTGGGGCTCGCGCGCACCTTCCAGATCAACACCCTGTTCGCCGGCCTCACCGTGATCGAGTCCGTCGTGCTCGCGGTGTGCGAGCGCACCGGCGCGTCGCGGCATTGGCTGCGGACGGTGGCGGGGCGCAAGGCCGAGATCGCGGAGGCGCAGGCGCTGCTGGCAATGCTGGGGCTGGAGGCCGACGCCGGATCGGTGACCCGGAACCTGCCCTACGGCAAGCAGCGCCTGGTGGAGATTGCGCTGGCGCTCGCCACCCGGCCGAGGATCCTGCTGCTCGACGAGCCCGCGGCCGGCATCCCCGCGGGCGAAAGCGCGGCGCTGTTCGAGGCACTGTCCCGACTGCCCGCGGAAATGACGCTGCTCCTGATCGAGCACGACATGGACCTGGTGTTCCGCTTCGCCGAGCGCATCACGGTGCTGGTCGGCGGCAGCGTGCTCATGGAAGGCACGCCCGCCGATGTCGCCGCCGATGCGCGCGTGAAGGCGGTCTACCTCGGCGAGGATGTCCATGCCTGAGCTGCTGCGCCTGCAGGGGCTGCGCGCGGGCTACGGCGATGCCGTCGTGATCGACGGCATCGACCTCGCGTTGCAGGAAGGCGAAAGCCTGGCCGTGCTCGGGCGCAATGGCATGGGCAAGACCACGCTGCTCAATTCCGTGATGGGCCTCACGCGCCTGCATGGCGGCGCGGTGCGCTGGCGCGGCGGCGACGTCTCGAGGCTGCCCGCCAACCGGCGCGCCCAGGCCGGCATGGGCTGGGTGCCGCAGGAGCGCTGCATTTTCCCGTCGCTCACCGTCGAGGAGCACCTGACGTCGGTCGCGCGGCCCGGGCACTGGTCGGTCCCGCGGATCTACGGACTGTTCCCGCGCCTGCAGGAGCGCCGCCGCAACTTCGGCAACCAGCTC
Organism: Burkholderiales bacterium; assembly: GCA_035549715.1. Taxonomy (GTDB): domain Bacteria; phylum Pseudomonadota; class Gammaproteobacteria; order Burkholderiales; family JACQAP01; genus JACQAP01. The sequence continues at coordinate 2,241 of DASZQJ010000049.1, read as the reverse complement.
TCGGGCGGCGAGCAGCAGATGCTCGCCATCGGGCGCGCGCTGATGCTCAACCCGTCCCTGCTGCTGCTCGACGAGCCCATGGAAGGCCTCGCGCCGATCATCGTGCAGGACCTGCTGCGGGTGATCGGCGGACTCGTGGCGGACGGCGGGATGGGCCTGGTCATCGTCGAGCAGCATGCGCGCCTGGCGCTTTCGCTCACGCGCCGGGTGGTCGTGCTGGAGCGCGGCCGCATCGCGCACGAAGGTCCCAGCGCCGCCCTGCTGCAGGATCCGGAGGCCTTGCGCCGGCTCGTGGCGGTGAACTGATGGCCGCGGTGAACTGACGATGGCGCGGAAGCACCTGCGCATCACCCTCATCCTGGGCGCGCTCTCGGCCATCGCGCCGCTGTCGATCGACATGTACCTGCCCAGCCTGCCCGCGCTGGAGCGCCATTTTGGCGCGGATGCGGCGGCCGGCGAGCGCACGGTGGCGGCATTCTTCATCGGCCTCGCGATCGGCCAGCTCTTCTACGGGCCGGTGGCGGACCGCTACGGCCGCAAGCCGCCGCTGCTGTTCGGGCTGGCCTGCTTCACCCTGGCATCCGCGGGCTGCGCACTTGCCGGCAGCATCGGCAGCCTGGTGCTCCTGCGCTTCCTGCAGGCGGTGAGCGGGTGCGCGGGCATGGTGGTGTCGAGGGCCGTCGTGCGCGACCTGTTCGACCACCAGGAATCCGCGCGCATGTTCTCGCTGCTCATGCTGATCATGGGCGTGGCGCCGATCCTCGCGCCGCTGGCCGGCGGCTACCTGCTGGTGTGGTCGGGCTGGCGCGCCATCTTCTGGGTGCTGGCCTCGTTCGGCGCCGCCTGCGTCGTGGCCGTGGCCGTGCGCCTGCCGGAGACCCTCCCCCCGTCGGCGCCGCGGCCGCGGCTCAGGTACGCGCTGGTCGAGTACCTGCAGCTGCTGCGCGACCGGCGCTTCATGGGTTACACGCTGTCGGGCGGCTTCGCGCAGGCGGGGATGTTCGCCTACATTTCCGGCTCGCCGTTCGTATTCATCGATCTTTACGGCGTGCCCGCCGAGCACTATGGCTGGCTGTTCGGCCTCAACGCGGTGGGCATCATCGGCGGCGCGCAGGTGAATCGCCACCTGCTCGGGCGCTTCGAGCCGGACCGGCTGCTGGCCCGGGCCAATGTCGTCAACGTGACCTGTGGCGCGTTGCTGCTGCTGATGGCCTGGACGAACGTCCTCGGCCTGCCGGGCATCCTGGTGCCGCTGTTCCTCTACATCGCCGCGCTGGGCTTCACGTTCCCGAACGCATCGGCCGGCGCGATGGCGCCGTTCCCGGAAAAGGCGGGAAGCGCGTCGGCATTGCTGGGCGGCCTGCAGTTCGGGGTCGCGGCGCTGGCGAGCCTCGCGGTCAGTGCGCTGCACGACGGGACCGCGATGCCGATGGCGGGCGTGATCGCGGCCTGCGGCCTGTTGGCGTTCGCGACGCATCGCGGGCTCGTGTCGCGTCAGGCCGCGCCGTAGACCGGGATCGAGGCGCCGTGCACCACCTGCGCGTCGTCGCTGCACAGGAACAGGACCACGCGGGCGATCTCCCCGGGCCTGGGCCATTTCGAGTAATCGGCCCCCGGCATGGACCGGCGATTGGCCTCGGTGTCGATGATGCTGGGCAGGATGGTGTTGGCGCGCACCCCGGTGCCCTTCAAGTCGGCCGCAAGCGAGTCGAGCATCGCGATGGCCGCGGCCTTGGACGCCGCGTAAGCCGAACCGCCGGACGGCGGCTCCACGCCGGCGCGGGCCGCGATGTTCACGATGGCGCCCCGGCCCTGCCGGACCAGCACCGGCGCGACGGCGTGGCAGAGCACGAAGCCCGCGCGCAGGTTCAGCGTGAGCATCTGTTCCAGCGTCCGGCCTTCGGTTTCCCAGAGCGCCTTGCCGCCCGCCCAGCCGCCGACCGTGTTCACGAGCACGTCGAGGCGGCCATGCCGGGCCATCAGGTCGGCGACGGCTTGCGCGACGGCGGATTCGCTGGTGACGTCGAGGTTGACGCCGGTCAGCTTCGCGCCGCCCGCCTCGGCTTTCAGCGCATCGAACTCCTCCGCCTTGTACCAGGTGGTGACGACGTGCGCGCCCGCCGCCAGGAAGGCAAGGCTCACCGCCCGCCCCAGGCCGCCGGTGCCGCCGGCGACCAGCACCACGTTGTCCTTGAATTCCGTGCCCATGCCTGCCTCCTTTGACCCATCTTACCGCCTTGC
>DASZQJ010000048.1:0-6936 GCA_035549715.1 Burkholderiales bacterium | reverse complement strand
CCGGGGGCTGTGACCCTGTGGTCATCCTGCCCGCCCTTGTTGTCGTTGCCGCCGGAGCTGGCGGCGTCCCGCTACATGGCCGTGCCGCCGTCCACGTTGTAGACGTGCCCGGTGATGAACGATGCATCGTCCGACGCCAGGAAGGCGACCAGCGCGGCGATCTCGTCCGGTTGCGCGACGCGTCCCAGCGGCGTCATGGCGATGACCCGGTCGAGCGTGCCCGGCGCGAGCTTGCGGAGCTGGCGGTCGGCCAGCGCGGTCATGGTCAGGCTGGGCGCCACCGCGTTCACGCGGATGCCCGATTTCGCGAATTCGCGTGCCAGGGCCTTGGTCAGGGCGATGGTGGCGCCCTTGGACGTGGCGTAGGCGGCGGTGCCGAGCAGGCCGCCCCCGCGCTGGCCCGCCACCGAGCTCACGTTGACGATCGAGCCCTTCGCGGCGCGCTGCATGGCCGGGATGACGGCCCGGCAGCAGATCCAGACGCCGGTGGTATTCACGCGCATGACCCGCTCGTACTCTTCCAGGGTCAGTTCCAGGAAGGGGCCAGAACTCTCGATGCCGGCGTTGTTGACCAGCACGTCGATCCGGCCGAAGGCCGCGAGCACGCTTTCGGCCATCGCCGCGGCGCTGTCGGGACGGGTGACGTCGAGCTCGAAGGCCTGCGCGGACAGGCCCTCGGCCCGCAGGCGATCGGCGGCCTCGCGCGCGGCGTCGAGGCGCAGGTCGGCGATGGCGACCCGGTAGCCGCGGCGGGCCAGGGCTCGCGCCGTGGCTTCGCCGATGCCGCCGCCGCTGCCGGTCACGATGGCGGATGAGGCGTCTGTGGGCATCAAGGCGCCGCCGCCACGGGCCATCCGGGCGGCGGGACGTCGCGATTATACGTTGGCACGGCGGCCGCTTGCGCCGCGCGCGCGGGCCTCAATCCGTCGCGCCGGCCTTGGCGCCGCGCGGTGCGGCCTGTCCGGCGGCGGCCTGCTTGGCGGTGACTTTCGCGTTGAAGCGGGCCGCGTCGATGACGAAGCGTTCGTGGGTGCCCGTCGAGATCCGGTCCATGCCGTCGTGCGCCTGCACGGCGAAGGTCAGCTTGCGGCCTTCGACGGCCGTGAGGCGCACCTCGACCGTGACCGTCATGCCCGGCGGCGTGGCTGCCTCGTGCGAAAAGGCGACGTGCGTGCCCAGGGTCTGCTCGGCCGGCCAGTCGAGGTGCGGCCGGATGGCCTCGATGCAGGCCCATTCGAGCAGGCCGACCATGTAGCCGGTGGCGAGCACTGCGGGCATTTCCCGGAACATGGCGGATTCCGGATACAGGTGCGGCACGGTCTTGGATTCCGGGATGCGGAAGCGAAACGTGTGGGTCAGGCCGGGCTTGAGGGTGTCTTTCATTTTTCCGGGTCCGGTCGTTTTTCCAGAAGCGCTTCACCGCGAAGCGCGAAGACGCAAGGCACGCGCGCAGGAGGGCAAAGGCGGGGCGGGAGCATGTTCGTCCGATCGTTGGCCCGGCGTCTGTGCGCCTTTGCGGTGAAGTCTGTCGGAGGCGGCGCCTATTTCCTGCGGCGGTCGCCGCTGATGGGCGGGGCGACCTTGAGCACTTCGTCCACCGTGGTCTGGCCGGCGGCCACCTTCTGCGCCCCGGCGATGCGCAGGGGCTTCATGCCGTCGCGGTAGGCCTGCTCGCGGATGAGCGTGGCGTCGGCGTCGGCGGTGATCAGCGGCCGCTGGCCCGCGGTCATGGACAGGATCTCGTAGATGCCGACCCGGCCCGAATAACCCGTCATCCGGCATTCGAGGCAGCCCTTGGCGTAGTAGACCTGCTGGGGTTTTTCCGCCTGCCAGGGGGAGATCAGCATGTTCCAGGTGTCGTCGTCGATGCTCCCCGCCTCGCGGCAGTGCGGGCACAGCGTGCGCACCAGGCGCTGCGCCATCACGGCGAGGATGGTGGAGTGCAGCAGGTAGGGCGGCACGCCGATGTCGAGCAGCCGGGTGATCGCCGAGGGGGCGTCGTTGGTGTGCAGGCTGGAGAACACCAGGTGGCCGGTGAGCGAGGCCTGGATCGCCATCTCGGCGGTTTCCATGTCGCGGATCTCGCCCACCATGATCACGTCCGGGTCCTGGCGCATCAGGGTGCGGATGCCCGCGGCGAAATCGAGGCCGATCGCCGCCTGCACCTGCATCTGGTTGAAGGTCGGCTCGACCATTTCGATCGGGTCCTCCACGGTGCAGACGTTGACCTCGGGCAGCGCGACCTGCTTGAGGGTGGAGTAGAGGGTGGTCGTCTTCCCGGAGCCGGTCGGGCCCGTGACCAGGATGATGCCGTGGGGCCGGTTGACGACCTGCTGCCAGCGCTCCCGGTCCTCGTCCGTGAAGCCCAGCTCCTTGTAGCCCTTGACCAGCACGTCGGGGTTGAAGATGCGCATGACGAGCTTCTCGCCGAAGGCGGTGGGCATCGTCGACAGGCGCAGCTCGATCTCCTCGTTGTCCGCCGTGCGGGTCTTGATGCGTCCGTCCTGCGGGCGGCGCTTTTCGACCACGTCCATGCGGCCGAGGATCTTGATGCGGCTGGTCATCGCGACCACGACCGGCGTGGGGATCTGGTAGACCTGGTGCAGGACCCCGTCGATGCGGAAGCGCACGTTGGAGATGTCGCGCCGCGGCTCGACGTGGATGTCGCTTGCGCGCTGGTCGAAGGCGTACTGCAGCAGCCAGTCGACCAGGCGCACGATGTGCTGGTCGTTGGCGTCCAGCTTGCCGCTGTTGCCGAGCTGGACCAGCTGCTCGAAGTTGGTGATGTCCGAGAGCCCCGCGCCGTGCTGCTGGCTGGCGCCCTTGACCGAGCGGGCCAGGTTGTAGAACTCGACGAGGTAGTTGCTGATGTCGGTCGGGTTGGCGACGACGCGCTTGATCTCCTTGCGCAGGATGCGCGCAAGCTCCGCCTCCCATTCGCGCACGAACGGCTCGCAGGTGGCGATGACCGCCTCGGCGGTGTTCACGGCCACGGGCAGGATCCGGAAGCGGGCGGCGTAGGCGTTCGACATCACCTTGGTGACGGCGGCGAAATCGATCTTGAATGGATCGATGTGCAGGTAGGGCAGGCCGACCTTGCCGGCGAACCACTCGGTGAGCACTTCCAGGTTCAGCAGCTTCCTGGGATTGCGCGGATCGGACCATTTCTGGTCGGCCAGGACGACGAGGGGGTGCACCTCGCTCGTGCGCAGATTGCGCCGCAGGGCGAGCAGCTTGTCGATGGTCTCCTGCGCCACCAGCTTGTCGGCCACCAGCTCGGCGGCCAGGTATTCCAGGGTGATTTTCTGCTCGGCCCGGGGGGTGGCCGGTCCGGCGCTTTTGACGCTGCTGGTCGCCATCGTAAGGTCTTGTGCCGTCAGGCCTTGCGGTCCGGGGCGGGGTTACGCGCGGGGGAGTTGTCCGCGCCACGCCGCACTATAAACCGGCGCTCCGGCCCCTCCAAGCAACGCCCTGGCGGCGGAGGCCGTCGGGACTTCGATGCACCTAAATAAGGCATCATGGCGCGAGCAGGCACCAGAACAGGGCATTGCGGTGCCCGCTTCGGCCCGGATCGGCGCCGAAAGATCGATAAATCAAGCTAGTGTGCCGCAGGAATGGCTGTTGCTTTCGGTAGGCCGGATTTTCACGATAAAAACGGGAGGCGAAGGTGCAAGAGCTCAAGATCGGCAACGACGTCCTGTTCATCCTGCTGGGCGCGATCATGGTGCTGGCGATGCATGCCGGCTTCGCATTCCTGGAGCTGGGCACCGTCCGGCGCAAGAACCAGGTCAATGCGCTGGTGAAGATCCTGGCCGACTTCTCGATGTCCACCGTGGCCTATTTCTTCATCGGCTATTCGGTGGCCTACGGGGTGGATTTCTTCGGCGGCGCGGACAAGCTGACGGTCGACAACGGCTACGCCCTGGTGAAGTTCTTCTTCCTGCTGACCTTCGCGGCGGCCATCCCGGCGATCGTGTCCGGCGGCATCGCGGAGCGGGCGAAGTTCAATCCGCAGCTCGCCGCGACCTTCGCGCTCGTGGGCTTCGTCTATCCGTTCTTCGAGGGCATCGCCTGGAACGGCAACTACGGCATCCAGAAATGGCTGGAGGCGAGCTTCGGCGCGGCCTTCCACGATTTCGCCGGCTCGATCGTCGTCCATGCGGTGGGCGGCTGGGTCGGGCTGGTGGCCGTGCTGCTGCTCGGGGCGCGGCGTGGCCGCTACAGCAAGGACGGTGGCATCGCCGCGCACCCGCCCTCCAGCATCCCCTTCCTGGCGCTGGGCGCCTGGGTGCTGACGGTGGGCTGGTTCGGCTTCAACGTCATGTCCGCCCAGACGATCGACAAGATCAGCGGCCTGGTGGCGGTGAACTCCCTGATGGCCATGGCGGGCGGCACGCTCGGGGCCCTGGTCGCCGGTCGCAACGACCCCGGCTTCGCGCACAACGGCCCGCTGGCCGGCCTGGTGGCGATCTGCGCCGGCTCGGACCTGATGCACCCGCTGGGCGGCTTTGCCACGGGCGCCATTGCGGGCGTCCTGTTCGTGGTCATGTTCACCGTCACCCAGAACCGCTGGAAGATCGATGACGTGCTCGGCGTCTGGCCCCTGCACGGCCTGTGCGGTGCGTGGGGCGGCATCGCGGCCGGGGTTTTCGGCCTGCAGGCGTTCGGCGGCCTGGGCGGCGTGAGCTTCATGGCGCAGCTTGCCGGCACCCTGCTGGGCATCGGTGTTGCCGTGGCAGGGGCGCTGGTCGTGTATGGCGCGCTCAAGGCCGTCGTCGGCCTGCGCCTGGACGCCGAGGAGGAATTCATGGGCGCGGACCTGTCCATCCACAAGATCTCGTCCACGGCGGAAAAGGAAGTGAGCTGGTAGGCCGTATTCCGCCGGAATACCCGCAAGGGCAGCGCCATGCGCTGCCCTTTTTTTGTCCCGCGGCCGCACCCGGCGGCGCGAATCCGGTCTGACGGGGGCTTTACTGCATAATTGCGCAGCCTTCACGGAGCCGGACGAATGCCACCCCCCGACGCATCGAAGCCCGACCTGTCCCGCCTGAGAATCGACCGGGGTGCTGCCACGCGCGCGGGCGCGGCCCGCGGCCCCTGGCGGCGTGCGCTGCTTCCTGCGCTCGGCGCGCTGGCGCTGCTGGCCGTCGTCGCGGGCGCATACCTGCGCTGGGCGCGCGCGCCGCTCGAAGTCGAGCTCGCCTCCGTCACGATGGCCTATCCCTCGCAGGCTTACACCGTGCTCAATGCCACCGGCTACGTCGTCGCGCAGCGCAAGGCGGCGGTCGCCAGCAAGGCCACGGGCAGGCTGGTCTGGCTCGGCGTGGAAGAGGGCAGCCGCGTGAAAAAGGACGAGGTCATCGCGCGTCTCGAAGACCTCGACGTGCGGGCCACCCGCGCGCAGTCGGCGGCGAACCTGCAGGTTGCCCGGGCGAACCTCGAGCAGGGCATGGCGGAGATGCGCGACGCGCAGGCCGCCATGCAGCGCTCGCAGGACCTGTTGCTCCAGGGCTTCGTGTCCCAGTCGTCGCACGACACGGCAGTGGCCCGCCTGGACAAGGCCAGGGCCACGATCGCGAGCCTGCAGGCCGCGATCGTGGCGGCGCAGGCGAACCTCCAGGGCGCCGATGTGGCGGTCGAGCAGACCCTCATCCGCGCGCCCTTCGACGGCGTGGTCCTCACCAAGACCGCGAACGTCGGCGACGTGATCACGCCGTTTTCCTCGGCGCTGGACACCAAGGGCGCGGTGGTCTCCATCGCCGACATGGGCACGCTGGAAGTCGAGGCCGACGTCTCGGAATCGAACCTGTCGAAAGTCGCGCCGGGCCAGCCGGTGGAAATCCAGCTCGACGCGCTGCCCGGGCAGCGCTTCCGGGGCGTGGTCGCGCGCACGGTGCCGACCGTGGACCGCTCCAAGGCGACGGTGATGACCAAGATCCGCTTCGTCGAGCCGGACCCGCGCGTGCTGCCCGAGATGAGCGCCAAGGTGGGCTTCCTCTCGCAGGACGTTCCGGAGGCGGACCGCAAGCCGCGCCTGGCGCTCAATCCGGCGGCCATCGTCACGCGCGAGGGCCGCAGCGTGGTGTTCGTCGTCCGCGACGGACGTGCCGCAGCGGTGCCGGTCCGGGCGGGCCAGAAGCTGGGCGAACTCGTCGAGGTATCGGCAAGCGTGCAGCCGGGCGACAAGGTGGTCCTGCGCCCGCCGGCCTCGCTCAAGGACGGCCGCGAAGCGCGGGCCGCCGGCAAATGAGCACGGCACTGGTCGAGTTGAGGGACGTGGTGAAGTCCTACCGCCGCGGCGACCAGCGCGTACCCGTGCTCAACGGCATCAGCTTCGACATCGCGGCGGGCGAGTTCGTCGCCCTGATGGGACCCTCGGGCTCGGGCAAGAGCACGCTGCTCAACCTGATCGCCGGCATCGACAAGCCCGACAGCGGCCAGATCCGCATCGACGGGCAGGACATTTCCCGGCTCCCGGAAGCGCAGCTTGCCGACTGGCGCGCCAGCCACATCGGCTTCATCTTCCAGTTCTACAACCTCATGCCCGTGCTCACCGCCTTCGAGAACGTCGAGCTGCCGCTGCTGCTGACGCGGTTGTCGCGCCGCGAGCGCCGCGAGCGCGTCGAGCTGGCGCTGCAGTCGGTCGGCCTCGCCGACCGCATGGAGCACTATCCCTCGGAGCTGTCGGGCGGGCAGCAGCAGCGGGTGGCCATCTCGCGCGCGATCATCACCGATCCCGTGCTGATCGTCGCCGACGAACCCACCGGCGACCTCGACCGGGTCTCCGCCGCCGACGTGCTCGGACTGCTGGAACGCCTGAACGATGAACTCGGCAAGACGATCGTCATGGTCACGCACGACCAGCGCGCCGCGGAGCGCGCCCACCGCGTGCGGCAGCTGGACAAGGGCGAGCTGATCGGGGACGAGGCGATGGCT
>DASZQJ010000047.1:0-19233 GCA_035549715.1 Burkholderiales bacterium | reverse complement strand
CGGCGCGCGCGCAGAGGATCCCCGCCGAGGCGGCCAGGACGAGAATCGCCGGCAGCATCGCCGGCGGCGAGTACCAGCCCCAGGCCGCGGCGGGATTGGCGTCGTAGAGGTCGACCGCGACCTGCGACAAGGCGCCGGCCCCGGCGACCAGGGCCGGGGCCATGGTCGTCCATTGCCGCGGCCAATGGACGCCGAGGCCCACCAAGGCAAGGGCGGCGAGCGTGAGGGCACCGGAAAGGACGATGGACGTCCCGGACAAGTCGCCCTGCAGTGCCGGCAAGCCGTCCCATCCCAGGGTCGCGGCACTGCGGGCGGCGAATCCGAGGCCTGCGGCGAGGGCCGCCGCGACGGCGGCGGCCAGGCCGGTGCGGCGCACGCGGATCGGTGCCTGCGCATTGCCGAGGCAGGCAAGCGCGACGCCGGCGAGCAGCAGGCCTGCGGCGGTGTCGATGTCGCCGCCGACCCATTCCGGCGGTTGTGCCGCGCTGCGGGCCAGGAGAAGCGCGATGCCCGCCACCGAAAGCAATGCTCCGCATGCCAGCGATATTGGGGCGGCAGGCGAAGCCTCGTACGGGCCCTGCTTCTCGATCGTGTTCCCCTCAGCGGATTGCCGGCCGCCATCCGCCGGGACCTGCCTGCGTAACGCTCCGATGATATACGCAAAGCGCCGCCGGCCCCGGCCTTTCGGCGACCGTCCCCGGTCCCGCCCGGGTGCGCGCCCGGCCGGCGCGGCAAATGCCGGGGTGGCGCGCGGCGCAAGCAGGTAGAATCCCGGTTCAAAGTTCGCATCCGGAGGCAGTCATGATTCGATACATGATCCTGTTGTCGCTTTGCGTGTCGCTGTCGGCGCAGGCGGGCATCGACGAGGGCGTGCAAGCCTACATCGCGGGCGATTACGCGAGCGCCATGGCGGAGTTCAAGCCGCTCGCGGAAAAGGGCGACGCGAAGGCGCAGTACTACATGGGCTTCCTGTACCACCACGGCTACGGGGTCAAGCGCGACGAGGCGCAGGCGTCGAAGTGGTTCCGCATGGCGGCGGACCAGGGTGAATGGCAATCCCAGTACTACCTCGGCGTGATCTACGAAAAGGGCGTGGGCCTCAAGCAGGACCTGCCCGCGGCCCACATGTGGCTGAGCCTCGCCGCGACGAATCCCGGGACCACCTTCCGCGACTCGCTGCACACGAAGGAGGCGATCGGCAAGCTCGAGCACAAGATGAGCGCCGAGCAGATCGCGCAGGCGAAGGAGATGGCCAGGGGCTGGAAGCCGACGTCGCAGAACTGAGCCGCGCCGCGCATCGCACACGAAAGCCGGGCCTGCCCGGCTTTCGTTTTTTTGTCAGTCGCGTCGCCTGCGGGCGACAGCCGCTTCGCGGCGGATGACCTCCCTGCGCCACGCATGCCCCGCGCCGCAGCCGGGCGGCGATGTGCCGCGCGCCCGGCAGGAACGAACGTGCCGATGGTATGTCTCTTGCAAATGGACAGGCCAGGACCCCGGGAGGGTAGCGCGCGGGACGCCGCGAACAAGCCGATGCAGACCACCACCAGCCAACCTGCCTTCATCCTCGACGAACCCACGTTCCTGGAGGTCGCCGGCCGGGCGGCCGGCAACTTCACCCTGCCGCTGCTGATCGTCGGCGCGTCCTTCCTGCTCGCCACCTACGCGCCGGAGCTGCCCGACTTTTTCCTGGCGCTGAAGATCTATGCGCCCTACTTCACGCTGGGCTCGGGCCTGCTCGTGGCGCTGGCATTCAAGCGCGGCCGCGCGCTGTTCGCCATCCTGTCCCTGCTGCTCGCCTATGCCTGCTTCCGGGTGTTCTTCGCCGACAGCGTGCCGCAAGACTTCGTCTCGAGGACGGTCTACGCCGCGATCTGCATCTTCGTGCCGCTCAATCTGGCCTTCCTCGCCTCGGTGCAGGAGCGGGGCGCCTTCAACGCCCATGGCGGCCGACGGCTCGCGGCGCTGCTGATCGCCATCGGGGTCACGGCGGCGGTGATCTCGGGCGGCCACGCCGGCATCATCGACCTGCTCTACCACCCGCTGGTGGCGGGCGCGCCGCTCGGCGAATCCAGCATCCCGGATGCCGGCCTGGCCGCGATGCTGCTGTCGCTGGTCGCGGCCCTGGTGATGGCCGTGCGGCGCGGCGGCGTCATCGGGGCGGCGCTCGCCGTGACGGTCGCGGCGTTCGCCGCCGCCTGCAATGCCGTCGCAACGCCCGACCTGTTCCTGTGGTTCACGGCCGCCGGCATCCTCCTCACCGCCGCGGTCCTGCAGGATTCCCACCGCATGGCGTTTCGCGACGAGCTCACCGGCCTGCCCGGCCGGCGCGCGCTCAACGAGGGCCTCATGGCCCTGGAAGGCAACTACGCCATCGCGATGCTCGACGTGGACCACTTCAAGGCGTTCAACGACCGCTGGGGCCATGACGTGGGGGACCAGGTGCTGCGGCTGGTGGCTTCGCGCATCCAGCGCGTGGGCGGCGGCGGCAAGGCTTACCGCTACGGGGGCGAGGAGTTCACGATCGTCTTTCCCGGCCGACGTGCGCTCGAGGTGATGCCGCGCCTGGAGGCGCTGCGCAGGAACATCGGGAGTTACAAGCTGCGCCTGCGTGCCCGGGGACGGTCACGCGAGGCCGGGGCGGCGCCCCCCGAATCGGCGCTGCCCAGCGAGTGGATCTCGGTGACGGTGAGCGCAGGCGTCGCGGAGCGGGGCGGGCGCATGTCCGCCGAGGAAGTGATCCGCGCCGCGGACCAGGCGCTCTACCGGGCCAAGGACGCCGGGCGCAACCGGGTGAGCCGCTAGCCGGCGCGAGGGGTGTGAAAGAATAAGGGCCGAGTACTGAGTACTGAGTGCTGGGTGCTGGGTGCTGAGGACTGCGTGCCGGGCAAGGACATGCTCTTGCCTCACCACTCACAGGTCACTCGTCACGGGTCACTCGTCACAGGTCATCCGTCACCCTGCCCGTGCCTACTGGCGCAGGTAGCTGTCGGTGCCGCGGATCCAGTCCTCGCGCGGCGGGGTGAAGACGTCGTAGGCGACCAGCGTCTCCACCGCTTCCGCGGTATGGGGCACGTTGGCGGGGATGAAGATCATCTCGCGCGGCCCCACCTCCACCGTGCGCCCCTCCAGCGTGAAGCGCCACTTGCCGCTTTCCACGTAGGTCATCTGCTCGTTGTCATGGGCGTGCAGCGGCACGACGTAGCCCTTCTCCACCAGCGTCATGCCGATCATGATGCGCCCGTCCCAGGCGAGCTTGCGGACGAACTTGTCGTTGAGGCGCTGCGCCGGGACTTCGTCCCACTTGATATGCTTCATGGCCGGCCTTTCAGGCGGATCAGAAGGCCGCAGCATAGCATCCGCCCGCGGGATCGGCCGCGCCTGCGAGTCGCCGCCGCCTGACGCTTGCTGCATACTGGGCCGCCCGCCGCGGGCCAAGCAAGGAGGGAACGTGTCGAACCGAATCCGGGGTCAAGGGCGCCGCCCGTGCGCCCGCGGGTGGGCCGCCGGCCGGGCACGCCTTGCCCTCGCCGGGCTGCTGCTCGCGGTCGTCGTCGTGGGGCTGCTGGCGCCGGTCGCGACGGGCATGGTGCGGGCCATCCTCGAAGAGGAAAGGAGCATCGCCGCCGCCCACCAGGCCAGGCAGAGGCTTGCCGAACTGCCGGCGGACCGCGCCACGGTCCGGGCCTACTTCCTGGGCTACCTGCGCTCCGGCGACGAGGGCCTGCTCGAGGAATTCAGCGAGGCGGTGGCGAAGACGCAGGCCGACTGGGCAAGCCAGCGCGGCGAACTCGGGAAGTCGGGCGCGGACGCGGCGCAAGCGCTCGGCCAGGCCCTGGAGCAGCATGCGGCGATCATGACGCAGGTGGCCGCGTTGCGCCGCGCGCGCGGCATGGCGGCGGCGTTGCGTTACGCCGGGCAAAGCGGCATGGCCGAGGTCGACGGCCGCATCTCCACGATCCTGCAGTCGATCACGGCGGCCCAGGACGCGCGCCTGGTCGAACTGCAGGACAAGCGCAGGGCCAGCATGATCCGCGCGGCCGGCGCCGCCCTCGTGCTGGCCGCCGTGCTGCTCAGCGGCCTGGCGGTCCTGTACGGGCTCGGCCGGCGCGCGGACCGGCGCAGCGCGCAGGCGATCACCGCGCTGCGCGACAGCGAAGATCGCTTCCGCAGCCTCACCAGGCTGTCGGCCGACTGGTACTGGGAGCAGGACGAGAACCTGCGCTTCACCTTCCTGTCGGCGGAAGCGGACGCCAAGTCCGTGAACGCGGGCGCGACCACGCTCGGCCTCAGCCGGCGCGAACTGGCCGGCATCGACCTGTCCTCCGCGGACTGGGATGCGCACGACGAGATGTGCCGCAGGCAACTGCCCATCCGCGATTTCACCTACCGGCGCTTCACCAACGACGGCAAGGCGCACTGGATCAGCATCAGCGGCAACCCCTTGTACGACGGGAAAGGGCGCTTTCGCGGTTACCGCGGCGTGGCCTCCGACGTAACGCAGCAGCGCCAGTTCCGCCACGAGATCACGCGGCTCAAGGATTTGTATGCCGCCCTGTCGCACACCAATCGCGCGATCATCCACCTGCGCGATCCCCAGGCGCTGTTCGACGAGGTCTGCCGGGTGGCGGTGGACTATGGCCACTTCTGCCTCGCCTGGATCGGCATCGTCGACGAACAGGGCTGGATCGTTCCCAGGGCCATCCACGGCCCGGTGAGCGACGTGTACCGGCGCATGCGCGTGTCCACCGACGCGTCGATTCCCGAAGGACAGGGATTCGCCGGCCAGGCCGTGCGCGAGGACCGGTATTTCATCGTCAACGACTTCCTGGCCGAGCCGCGCACGGCGCCCTGGAAGGAGCAGGCCCGGGTCGCCGGCGTGCGCTCGCTGGCGACCTTCCCGTTGCGCCAGGGCGGCCGCTGCGTGGGCGTCATCAACCTGCACGGCGACGAGGTCGGCTTTTTCAGCGACGAACTGGTGGCGCTGCTGGAGGAAATGGCCGCCAACCTGTCCTTCGCGCTGACCAACATGCAGCGCGAAGCGGAGCGCGAGACGGCGATCCGGGCGCTCGACGAGAGCGAGCAGCGCTTCCGCCAGCTGGCCGCCAACGTCCCCGAGGTGTTCTGGATCGCCGAGACCGAGCCGTCACGGCTGACCTACGTGAGTCCGGCCTTTGAGACGGTGTTCGGGCGCAGCGTCAGCTCCGTGCTGGAGAACCCCTCCGCCTGGGTCGAAGCGGTGCATCCCGACGACCGGGAACGCATGGTTGCATCGCGCAGGCTGGCGGTGCAGGGCGGCCTGGACCAGGAGTTCCGCATCCTGCGCCCCGACGGGGAGGTGCGCTGGCTGCACAACAGGTCGTTCCCCGTCACCGGCAAGGACGGCCGCGTGACGCTGATCACGGGACTGACGGAGGACATCACCGCCCGCAAGATGGACGAGGAGCGGCTGCAGACGCTGGCGCACTACGACAGCCTGACCCGGCTGCCGAACCGCACGCTGTTCTACGACCGGCTGCAGCAGACGATCCTGCATGCGCGGCGCGAGAAGCGCCTGGCGGCGGTGATCTTCGTCGACCTGGACCACTTCAAGCACGTCAACGACACGCTGGGACACGCGGCGGGCGACCGCCTGCTGCTGCAGGTCGCCCGCCGCCTGCAGGATGCGATCCGCAGCGAGGACACGGTGGGCAGGCTGGGGGGGGACGAGTTCGCCGTCATCCTTTCCAACCTGGCGCAGGCGGCGGACGCGGGGATCGTGGCGCAGAAACTGATGAACTCGCTGCACGAGCCGTTCCCGATCGAGACCCGGGAGGTGTTCGTGACGGCCAGCGCGGGGGTCACGCTGTACCCGGATGACGGCGAGGACGCCGACGTGTTGCTGAAGAATGCGGACGTCGCCATGTACCGCGCCAAGGAGTTGGGACGCAATGCCTACCAGTTCTTCAAGGCGGAGATGAACGCGCGGGCCCTGGAGCGCATGTCGATGGAGGGCCACCTGCGGCGGGCGCTCGACCGCGGCGAGTTCCTGCTCCACTACCAGCCCAAGGTGGACCTGGCCAGCGGCGAGGTCACCGGCCTGGAGGTGCTGCTGCGCTGGCAGCATCCGGAGTCGGGCCTGGTGCAGCCCGCGCGGTTCGTGCCGATCCTGGAGGAGAACGGGTTGATCGTCCCGGTCGGCGAATGGGTGCTGCAGGAGGCCTGCCGCCAGGTCGCCAGCTGGGGCGCGCTGGGCGAGTTCGCCATCGTCCCGGTGGCCGTCAACCTTTCCGGGCGCCAGCTGCAGAGCCGGGACATCGGCAGGAGCCTGCAGCGGATCATCGCCGCCGCGGACGTGACGCCCAGGCTGGTCGAGCTGGAGATCACCGAGACCGTGCTGATGCGCGACCCGGAGCGCAGCGGCGGCATCCTGCGCGAGCTGCGGGACTTCGGCGTGCGCCTTTCCGTGGACGATTTCGGCACCGGTTATTCGAGCCTGAACTACCTCAAGAGCTTTCCCCTCGATGCGCTCAAGATCGACCGCTCGTTCGTGCGCGACATCATCTCCGATCCGGACGACGCCATGATCACCCGCGCGGTGATCTCGATGGCGCACAGCCTGCGCCTGAAGGTCGTTGCCGAGGGGGTGGAGACGCCGGCGCAGCTCGCCGTGCTGGCCGCCGCCGGCTGCGACGAGATGCAGGGATTCCATTTCTCGAAGGCGCTGCCCGCCGGCGACTGCGCCGCGCTGCTGCGGGAACATCGCCGCCTCAGCATCCCGGGCCGCGACCCGTCGGCGGAGCCGACGCTGCTCGTCGTCGACGATGATCCGCCGGCACTGGAGCTCGTGGTTCGCCAGCTCCGGGGCGAGGGTTACCGGATCCTGACGGCGGGCAGCGCCGACGCCGCGCTCGAGCGGCTCGCCACCTGCACGGTCGACGTGGTCATGAGCGACCAGCGCATGCCGGGCATGCCCGGCGTGGAACTGCTGCGCCGGGTCAAGGGCCTGTATCCCGGCGTGGTCCGCATCCTGATGTCGAGCGAGATCGACGCCGATACCGCCACCGAGGCGGTCAACAAGGGGGCGGTCTTCAAGGTGTTTGCGAAATCGGCCGATGCCGGGCAGCTGCGCGCGGGGCTGCGCGAGGCCTTCGGGCGGGCGCTGCGGACGCGGCCGGGCGCCGCGTCGCGGGCCCGGGGCGGGCGGGCCTAGCCCGCAGGGCAAAAAAAAACGGGGGGCCTGCGCCCCCCGTCCGCCTGCCAAAGGCGCCGGCCCTTGCGTCAGGCCTTCTCCGTGCCGACGAAGCCGTAGGCGACGTTGTTGCGTTCCACGCCTTCGGCCTCGTAGTGCTCCTTCATCTGCGCGAGCTGGTCGTTCGTGATCTGCGGATACTCGGACTGGATCTTGTAGCGGTAGAGCTTGGCCGAGTTCTGGCCGAAGATCATGTTCTTGACCTTGCCGTCGGCGGGCCCCAGCTTCGTCTTCCAGCCCATCTTCTTCATGATGTCGTCCGGGATCTCGAGGCGGCGGAATGCCTCGATCTGCCATTGCGGGCTGCCGTACCACACCGAGTCGGTGCCCCAGACCACGTGGTCCGCGCCCATGTCGTTCACGAACTGCCCGACCAGCGCCGCGGCCAGGCGCGGGCTCGAGACGGCGCAGGTGGCGAACGTGGTGCCCAGCTCGGCGTAGACGTTGGTCAGGCCGTGCTTGGTGCGGCATTCGGCGACGTCGGTCGCCCAGTCGATGCGGCCGGTCTTCTCGAACTGGTTGAGGGTATGCGCCGGGTCTTCCAGGAACATGCGCAGCGCCCCGTGGTAGATCACGAAGTTCAGCTGCGGCCAGTCCTTCGCCGCCTTCGGCAGGTCTTCCACGGTTGCGGTCTTCCACACCCCGGGCCAGGAGGTCTCGTAGTCGAGCGGCAGCAGGCCCTTGTGGATGCAGATGGTGCGGATGCCCGATTTCACCGCCTTCTCGTACCACGGGTAGACCAGCTTCTCGTCGTCGAGGCGCCAGGAGGTGCCCTTCGAGGACGGCGACAGCGGATCGCCGATGGTGTAGCACTTCCAGGAGTCCGGCTTGTACTCCGAGATGGCGCGGTCGACGGTGTCCATCCAGCCATCCTGGCCGGGCGTGACCACCGTATGCCCGAGCATGCGCCGCGAACCCGCGACCTTGTTGATCGCCGCGCGCGCCTGCACGATCTGCTCGTTGGACAGCAGCCACCACGACGGGTCGTCGAACGGCGCCGAGGTGAGCAGCGCCACCTTGGTGTCGCTGTCCATGAAGATTTCCTTCAGGTAGTTCTGGAACTTGTAGCGCTGCAGGACCAGGGGAACGTCCTTGACCATGTCGGGGTTCCAGTGCTCCACCGCGTACTTGCCCAGCCCCAGCAGGCCTTCCTTGTCGAAATCGTCGCGCACGAAGTGGGTCTGGTCGTCGAAGATGAACTGCTTGCGCAGCGCCTTCGCGCGCGCCTGCGACATTTCCCGGTCGGCGGCCTCGGCTTCCGAGACCTGCCAGACCGGACCGAACACCTCGTTCATCGCCAGGAAGGCCAGCGCCATGCCCGAGGAGGTCTTCAGGAACTCGCGGCGATCCATGTTCAGGCGGCGTGCGTACTGGTCGGCCAGTTCCTTGATGCGTCCTTCGACTTTCTTTTGCGACTCGGTTTGCGGCAGCGGGTTGTACTCGCCGTTGGAGACGATCTGCGTCGGGACCGGCGACGCAAACGCGGCTTCCTCGGCGTGCTTCGTGCGGCTACGTTCCTTTTCGGTTAACCACATGAGGACTCCCCCTACTGTTTTGGTTGATGTCTGAACGTCCAGGCGCCGGGCCGCCGGCGTCTTTCCACTTATTGCCACCGTGCGCCCGACCCTACGTTTCTAGTCCGATTTGCGCCAGAGTCAAGGCAAGTCGTCGCTGCGCCACGGCAGGAAACCGGGGGATGGCCAGGTTGTTACAATTCACCTGCCCCGACCTGAAATGAATTCCCTTCCCGATCCCCGAATTTATGCGCAAGTCCCCGGCGATTCGCTGGCGGGACTCGCCCTGCTTGCCAGCCGTGAGGGTGTCGCATTGCAGCAGACGCCGGCCGGCCGGACGCTGCTCGCGGCCATCGCGCGGGCCGACGAGGCTTCGCTCCGGGATGCCCTCGCGCGGCCGGCCTCAGCGGCGGCCGCCGCCGCGCTGGAGCGCGGCATCGACGTCGCGCTGGCGCCGGGCGCGGAGCAAGCCGTCGCCATGCATGCCTTTGCATTCCCCATCCTGCTCGTCGCTGGGGGCCGGGCGGCGGCAGAGATTCCCGGCGTCATCGCCGACGTGGCCCGCCTGAAGGAGTTGCTGGAATTGCATGGCGCGCTGGGAAAGAACCAAAACGTCGGCCTGGGTAATGCGCTGGTGGGCGCGGCGGCGCTGGACGCCCTGGCGCCGCTCGCGTGGCGGCTGCCCGCGATCGGCGGCGGCGAAGACCTGCGGCCTGCCTTGACGCCCGAACCCGTCACGCTCGACACGGCCGGGGAGCAGGCCTACCTGCGCTTTCTCGTCGGGGCGGCATTGACGCCGAGGGACGCGCCGGCCGTCCCGGAAACGGCGGCCAACGTCGGGGCATGGGGCCTGCCGTGGACGCGGGCGCTCAGCGAGCAGCTCGCGCAACCGGGCCTGTCGCTGCTCGCCATCCCGCGGCCGCCGCTTTCGATCCGGCGCGCGCTCGCGGCGGGCCGCTTCGCACGCAACGAGCTGGGCTTCCAGCTGTTCCTGAGCCAGGCGGTGCGCGATTTTCGTGCGCGGGTGGGGGAGCCGTCGGTCCGGATCGCGGCGCACGCGGACGCCACCCTGCGCATCGCGCTGTCCTCGCCCTTCGACGCCGCCGTCGTGGAATACCGATGGCCGCTCGAACCCGCGGATGATCTTGCCGCCGCGGTCGCGGCGATCACCGACCTGCTGCGCGAATGCCGGCTGGAAGCCGTCGATATCCTGCCTTCGGTCCAGCCGGCCCTGGCTTCGCACTAGGGCAATTCAGGCCCAACCGCACAGGCGCGAAGGCGCAAAGGAAACGCAAAGGAGGACTGGTGGGGAGGGCGCGCTGGCGAAGCGATTGCCGCGGCAGCAGACGGTCCCTGTCCTGAATGCCGGCCAGCCGGGAGCGCCAGATTCTTGCTCGTCCTGCTTTTCTTCGCGTTCCCTTTGCGCCTTCGCGCCTTTGCGGTTCGGGGTTGGTGTGATCAATCGGGCTCGTCCAGGAATTCCTGGACGGTGCGGAACAGCTGCATGCGGTTTTTTTCCATGATGACCGTGTGCGTGCCTTCGCCGATCTCGACATAGCGCTTGCGGGGGGCGTTCTTGAGCAGCGGGAACAGCGCCTGGGCCATGTAGGCCGGGGTGTCCTGGTCCCATTCGGCCTTGACGAGCAGCGTGGGCGCGCGGATGCCCGCGGGATCGTAGTAGGGCTTGCCCGAGCCCCAGTAGTCGCGCACGTCCTGGATCACGCCGTTGGGGGCGCGCAGGAGTCCTTCGGTCGCCGCGAGCGGGTCGGTGGCCCAGGTCGCGTCGGCCCAGGCCTCGAACCAGCCCTGCGGGATGAGCCCCGCCTGCTTGTCCCCGGGCACGCCCGTCAGCCAGCGCTTTTTCGCGCTTTCGCGGTTGACCGTGCGATAGGCCCCCAGCGGACCGTCGCCGCCGATGAGCAGCGGCGTGGTGCGCAGCCACAGCGGCGCGTAGAGCACGAGCCGGTCGACCTTGTCGTGGCGGGACGCGGCGTAGCTCGCCATGATCGACGTGCCCCAGGACCAGCCCAGCAGCGACAGCCTGGCGGCGTTGCGCTTGTTCAGGATGTGGTCCACCGCCGCGGCCACGTCGCGGACGGCGACGTCGGTCGTGACCAGCGGCGGGTTGTCCCGCGCCGGCTGGCCCATCTCGGCGGGGCGCGTCGAGCGCCCGTAGCCGCGCAAGTCGACGAGCCAGACGTCCCAGCCCTGGGCGGCGATGTAATCCATCCAGGACAGGCCGTCGAGGCGCAGGTCGAACGCGGTCTCGGAGGGGTAGGTCGCGCCGTGCACGTAGAGCAGGATCTTCCCGGGCCGGGGCGCCGCGTCGCGCAGGTGCTTGTTGCGCAGGAACAGGCCGATGCCGGGCGTGTCGGACTCGATGCGGATGTCCTCGCTTACGACGGCGGCGATTTTCCCGGCGAGGTCCTGATCCCCGGCGAGGTCCCGGGCGGTGGCGCCGGCGGCGGACAGGGCGAGGAGCGCGAAGGCAAGCGTGCGGATGAAATCCATGTTTTTCTCCATGCGAAGGCCGCCACTGTAGCAAGAAGCCGGGGGCGCGCCAGTACAATCGCCCCATGGAAGAGAACAAGCCGGAGGAAAAGGCGCCCTACGCCGGGCTCACGCCCGACACGATGCTCAATGCGATCGACTCGACGGGCCTGCGCACCGACGGCCGGCTGCTCGCCCTCAACAGCTACGAGAACCGCGTCTACCAGGTCGGCATCGAGGACGACAAGCCCGTCGTCGCGAAGTTCTACCGGCCGGCGCGCTGGAGCGACGAGCAGATCCTCGAGGAGCACGCCTTCACGATCGACCTCGCGCAGCGCGAGATCCCAGCGGTGCCGCCCCTGGAGATCGGCGGACGCACGCTGCATCGCCACGGGGGATTCCGCTTCGCCGTCTATCCGCGCCGCGGCGGCCGCGCGCCCGAGCTCGACGACCCCGACACCCTGGAATGGCTCGGCCGCTTCCTGGGCCGCATCCACGCGGTGGGGGCGACCCGGCCTTTCGTCCATCGCCCTGCGCTCGACATTGCGAGTTTCGGCGAGGCGCCGCGCGAATACCTGGTCTCGCGGGCGGTCATTGCGGCGGACCTGCGCGAGGCTTACGTCAGCGTGCTCGACCAGGCGCTCGCCGGGGTGCGCGAATGCTACGCGGCCTGCCGCGGCGTGAAGACGCTGCGCCTGCACGGCGACTGCCACCCGGGCAACATCCTGTGGACGGACGACGGGCCGCACTTCGTCGACTTCGACGACGCGCGCACCGGTCCCGCGATCCAGGACCTGTGGATGCTGCTCTCCGGCGATCGCCCGTCCATGACGCGCCAGCTGTCCGACGTGCTCGCCGGCTACGAGGAATTCCACGATTTCGACCGCCGCGAACTGGGTCTTGTCGAGGCGCTGCGCACCCTGCGCCTGATCCACTACGCCGCCTGGCTGGCGCGCCGCTGGGACGACCCGGCGTTTCCCGCCGCCTTCCCGTGGTTCCAGACGACAAAATACTGGCAGGACCAGATCTTGCAGCTCCGGGAGCAGGTCGCCGCCATGGAGGAAGCGCCGCTGGGGCCGATGTAGGGGCAAGGCCGCGCAACGGCATTGCTTGACGCTCCCGGGCACAGCCCTTAGAGTCGCCGCGGCAGCACTGGCCGGGCGTTTCGCATCGAGAAATGGCGGGCTTGCGAGCGGCATTCGCCGGTCCCACCCGGCAGAGGGGTGACATGATTTACCAACTGCACGAGTTCCAGAAGACCGTGATGGCCCCGGCCGTCGCGATGGCGGACCTGGCGAGGCATGCGTTCACCAGCCCCTTCAGCCCGCTGGCCTACACGCCGTTCTCGCGCACGGCCGCGGCCAACAGCGAACTGTTCGTGCGCCTCATGCGCCGCTATCCGAAGCCGGCCTGGGACATCGCCGAAACGCGCCTCGACGGCGAAGCGGTCGCCGTGACGATCGAAACCGCGGTCGCCAGGCCCTTCTGCCACCTGCTGCATTTCCGCAAGGCCGCCGACGTCGAGCAGCCCCGGCTGCTCATCGTGGCGCCGCTGTCCGGCCACTTCGCGACCCTGCTGCGGGACACCGTGCGCACCTGCCTGCCGGATTTCGACGTCTGGGTCACGGAATGGGTCGACGCGAAGCTGGTGCCGCTTTCCGAGGGCCCGTTCCACCTCGACGACTACGTCGACTACATCCGCGACTTCATCCGCCTGCTCTCGCCGGAGCTGAGCGTGATGTCCGTCTGCCAGCCGACGGTGCCCGTGCTCGCGGCGGTGTCGCTCATGGCCGCCGACGACGAGGCCGCGGTGCCCAGGGCGATGATCATGATGGGCGGGCCGATCGACACGCGGCGCAGTCCCACCGCGGTCAATGACTTCGCGTCGGGCCGCCCGCACTCGTGGTTCGCCGACAAGGTGATCATGCGCGTGCCGATGAACTACCCGGGCTTCATGCGCCGCGTCTATCCCGGTTTCCTGCAGCATGCGAGCTTCCTCGCCATGAACCCGGACCGGCACGCGGACGCGCACTGGCAGTTCTACAACCACCTGATCGAGGGCGACGGGGAAAGCGCCGAGGGGCACCGCAGGTTCTACGACGAGTACAACGCCGTGCTCGACATGCCGGCCGAGTACTACCTCGACACGATCAAGGTGGTGTTCCAGGAATTCCACCTGCCCAGGGGCAAATGGGTGGTGCGGGGCGCGCCCGTGCGCCCCGAGGCGATCCGCAAGACGTCGCTGTTCACCATCGAGGGCGAGCTCGACGACATCTCCGGCAACGGCCAGACCGAAGCCGCGCAGACCCTGTGCCGGAACATCCCGTCCGACAAGCGCCGGCACCTGCTCGCCAGGGGGGTGGGGCATTACGGGATCTTCAGCGGCCGCAAGTTCCGGGAAATGATCTACCCCCAGATCCGCAGCTTCCTGCAGGTCGTCTCGCAGCGCGACGCGGACCTGAAACTGGTCCGCGTCAAGTAAGGCGCATCCGGCTTCACCACGGCGGCTTGAGGCGACGCAGCGCTGCCCGGCGCGCGCTTTTGCAATAGAATCCCCCCGTCGATCCGCGCCGGCATTGCACGGCGCGTCCCCGCGCCTTGTTGCGGCGCGCAACCGGAATGGACGATCCCATGAAGCGATCCTGGCTCTTCACGCTGCTGCTTTGCCTTTGCCTCGCGCCCGCCGCCGGCGCGCAGGATTGGCCGACGCGTCCCATCACGCTCATCGTCCCCTGGGGCGCGGGCGGCGGCACGGACGCGGTGGCGCGCATGATTGCGGCGCTGATGGAGAAGGACCTGGGCCAGCCGGTGAACGTGGTCAATCGCACCGGCGGCAGTGGCGTCGTGGGCCACCAGGCTTTCGCGACGGCGGCACCGGACGGCTACACCATCGGGCTGATGACGGCGGAGATCACCATGATGCACCACCAGGGGCTCACCAGGCTGGACGGGGCGAGCTTCACGCCGCTGGGCCTGGTGAATGTCGATCCCGCTGCGATCCAGGTCAATGCCGATTCGCCGTACAAGACGCTGCCGGACCTGCTCGAGGCCATCAAGAAGCATCCCGGCAAGCTCAAGGCCTCCGGCACCGCGCGCGGCGGCTCCTGGCACGTGTACCTCTACGGCATGCTGGCCGCGCTCAAGATCGAGCCCACGAGCGTGCCCTGGGTGCCGAGCATCAGCAACGCGGACGGGCTCCAGGAACTCGCGGCGGGCGGCGTGGACATCGTCTGCGGCTCGCATCCCGAGGGCCGGGCGCTGATCGAGGCGGGCAAGGTGCGCAGCCTCGCCATCCTGGACGACCAGCCCTCCGAGCTGTTCCCCAAGGTGCCCACGCTGAAGAGCGCGGTGGGCACCACCTGGAACGCCGGCGTGTGGCGCGCCATGGGCGCGCCGAAGAACCTGCCCCGGGCCGTCGAGGACAAGCTCGTCGCCGCGGTGAAGCGGGCGTACGACAGCAAGGAGTTCAAGGACTTCATGCGCACGCGCGGCTTCGGTGCGAAGTACCTGCCGCCGAAGGAGCAGGCGGCGTTCATGGCGAAAATCGACGCCGAGACGGGCGTGCTGATGAAACGGGTGGGACTGGCCAGGTAGGCGTGACGACGTGACTGCCGTAACTGCCGTGACTGCCGTGACGATCGTGACTGGCGTGACTGGCGTAACTGCCGTGAATGTCGTGACTACCGGAAAATCACCACAGCCCCGCGCCGTCACGTCGTCACGACGTCACGTCGTCACGGCAGTCACGTCGTCACGACAGTCACGTTCGTCACGGCATTCATGAAGATCCACGACTCCCTCAACGGCGCCCTCCTGCTGGCGTTTGCCATCGCCGTCTACTGGCACACGCAGGGCTTTCCCGAAATCCCGGGCGACCCGGTGGGCCCGGCGCTGTTCCCCCGCGTCATCTCGATCGGCATGGCGCTGTGTGCCGTCGTGCTCATCGTGCGCGGATGGCTGTCCGCGGGGCCGCGGTCCTGGGCCGAAATCCCCGACTGGATCCGCATGCCGAGGCTGGTCGTCGCGTTCCTGCTGGTGGTCCTGGGGTTGCTGGCGGCTTACCTGTTCCTGGAGAGGATCGGTTTCCTGGTCCTTGCGCCATCGCTGCTGGCCGCCCTGATGGTCGTGCTGCAGATTCGCGTCGCGGTGGCGATCCCGGTCGCCATCGGGGCGTCACTCCTGATCCACACGATCTTCTACAAGGGGCTGGGCGTGCCGCTGCCGTGGGGCCTGCTCGAGGCCTGGGCCTGGTAGCGAAGCATGGATGCCGTCGTCCAGGCCTTCGGGCTGATCTTCGATCCCTACGTGCTGATGGTCATCGGCGCTTCCGCGATCTACGGGCTGTTCGTGGGCGCCATTCCCGGCCTTACCGCGACCATGGCGACCGCGCTGCTGGTGCCCATCACGTTTTTCATGCCTGCGGTGCCCGCCGTGGCGGCCATCGTGACGGCGACCGCGATGGCAATCTTTTCCGGCGACATCCCGGGCGCGCTGCTGCGCATCCCGGGCACGCCAGCCTCCGCCGCGTATTGCGACGAAGCCTATGCCATGACGAAAAAAGGCCAGGCCGAGCTGGTCCTGGGCGCCGGCCTGGTCTTTTCCGTCATCGGCGGCATCTTCGGCACCGTCGTGCTCGTGACGGCCGCCCCGATGCTGGCGGACTTTGCCCTGCAGTTCAGCACCTTCGAGTACTTCTGGCTGGTGCTGCTGGGCCTGACCTGCGCCGTGTTCATCGCCTCCGACAACGTGGTGAAGGGACTGGCCGCCCTGTTCATCGGGCTGCTCGTCTCCAGCGTCGGCATGGAAAACCCGGCGGCGCACCCCCGGTTCACCTTCGACATCCCCGACCTCATGGGCGGCATCACCCTGATCCCGATGATGGTGGGCCTGTTCGCCGTCTCGGAAGTCCTGCGCTACGTGACCTCGGTGGAAAAGCCGCTCAACCTCGCCCAGGACCGCTTCGGCAGCATCTTCAAGGGGCAGTGGGCGCTTTTGAAGAAGTACCCGGTGCAGGCGGTGCGCGGCAGCGCGCTGGGTACGCTGATCGGCGCACTGCCGGGCGCCGGGGCGGACATCGCGGCCTGGATGTCCTACGCCGTGTCCAAGAAGTTTTCCAGGGAACCGCAGAAATTCGGCACCGGCCACCCGGAAGGCGTGGTGGAAAGCGGCGCCGCCAACAACAGCGCGCTGTCCGGGGCCTGGATCCCCGCGCTGGTGTTCGGCATCCCGGGCGATTCCATCACCGCGATCGCCATCGGCGTGCTGTACATGAAGAACATGTTCCCGGGCCCCCAGATCTTCCTCGAGAACCCGCAGAACATCTACGCGGTGTTCATCGTGTTCTTCCTTGCCAACCTGATGATGCTGCCGCTGGGCGTCATGGCGATCAAGAGCTACAAGCAGGTGCTCCGGGTCTCGCGCGCGGTGCTGATGCCCGTCATCCTCGTGTTCTGCATGGTCGGCGCGTACGCGATCAACAACACCCAGTTCGACATCGGCGTCATGCTGGTTTTCGGGGTGCTGGCCTTCTTCCTGGAGAAGAACGGCTTCCCCGTCGCGCCGATCATCCTGGGCGCGGTCCTCGGCGGCATGCTGGAGCGGCATTTCACCAATTCGATCATCAAGGCCGACGGCGACTGGACGATGTTCTTCTCGCGCCCGATCGCCGGCACGCTCGGGGCCATGACAGTGCTCGTGTGGTTGCTGCCCGCCGCCATCGCATTGTGGAAAAGGACGAGGCGGGCGCAGCAGTAACGAGGCTTCATGGATTCGATCGGCAGGACGTTCCACGCCTTCCTCGACGGCAGGCGCGCACTCATCACCGGCGGCACCAGCGGCATCGGCGCCGCCATCGGCCAGGCGCTCGCCGCAGCCGGCGCCAGCGTCACGGTCACGGGCGTCACGGACCAGGAAGTGGCCGCGGCGCAGGCCGCCCCGGAATTCGAGGGCATCGAGGCGCGGGTGCTGAATGTCCGCGACGACGGTGCCGTGAAGCGGCTCGTCGGCGGATTCGAGCGCCTCGACTGCCTGGTCAATTGCGCCGGCACCCTGCGCCGCGGGGCCGAGCACGAGCCGGAAATCTTCCAGCAGGTGCTGGACATCAACCTCACGGGCACCATGCGCTGCTGCGCGGCAGCACGGCCGCTGCTGGCAAGGGCCCACGGCTCCATCGTCAACATCGCGTCCATGCTGTCGTTCTTCGGCGGCGGGCTGGTGCCCGGCTACTCGGCGAGCAAGGGCGGCGTGGCGCAGCTGACCAAGTCCCTCGCGATCGCCTATGCCGCTGATACAATACGCGTCAATGCCGTGGCGCCGGGCTGGATCGCGACGCCGCTCACGCAGGCCCTGCAGCAAGACGCGGCCCGCAGCCAGGCCATCCTGGATCGCACCCCGCTCAGGCGCTGGGGCCGGCCGGAAGACGTGGCCGGCGCCGTGCTTTTCCTCTGCTCCCCGGCGGCGGCGTTCATGACCGGCACGATCGTCCCGGTCGACGGCGGTTACCTGACAGCTTGAAACTGGAGCCTGCTTCGATGAATGCCCCGCTGATGCGCAATCCCCTGTCCGCGATGGACATGCAGCACGAGATCGTCACCCTTGCCGTCCCCCGGGACGAGCGCGAGTGGGTGCCCCAGGCGCCGGGCGTCTGGTTCCGTCCCCTGATGCTCAACACCGTCTCCGGCGGCTGGTTCAACCTGCTGCGCGTGCGCAAGAGCGGCGTGCTCTCCCGCCACCGCCATCCGATGGCCGTCTACGGCTATGTCATCAAGGGCAGGTGGCGCTACCTGGAGCACGACTGGGTGGCCGAGGAGGGCGGCTTCGTCTACGAGCCGCCGGGCGAGGTCCACACGCTGGTGGTCGACGAGCCGGTCGAGGAAATGATCACCATGTTCAACGTCAACGGCGCGATGATCTACGTCGACGAGAAGGGCGCGACCGTCGGCTACGAGGACGTGTTCACCAAGATCGAGATGTGCCGTGCGCATTACGAAAAGGTCGGGCTGGGCGCGGACTTCGTGAAGCAGTTCGTTCGGTAGGGATGCGGGACGAGGGGCGAGGGACGAGGGTCGCCGCCGCTCGAATCAAGAACCAAGAACAAGGAGCTAGACATGGCTAAGGCGATTCGATTCCACAAGACGGGCGGCCCGGAAGTCCTGCAGCTCGACGAGGTCGCTGTCGGCGAGCCCGGCGAAGGCCAGGTGCGGCTGCGCCACACGGCGGTCGGCCTGAACTTCATCGACACCTACCACCGTTCGGGCCTGTACCCGCTGCCGCTGCCCAGCGGCCTGGGCAGCGAAGGCGCCGGCGTGGTGGAGGCGGTGGGCAAGGGGGTGGCGGACCTGAAGGCGGGTGATCGCGTCGCCTATGCCGGCGGCCCCCCGGGCAGCTACTCGGAAGCCCGGCTCTATCCCGCCAACCGCCTGGTGAAGGTGCCCAGGGGCATTTCCGACGAGCAGGCTGCAGCGATGATGCTCAAGGGCCTGACGGTGCAGTACCTGATCCGCCGCGTGTACAACGTGCAGAAGGGCGAGACGGTCCTGTTCCACGCCGCCGCGGGTGGTGTGGGCCTGATCGCCTGCCAGTGGCTCAAGGCGCTCGGCGCGACGGTCATCGGCACCGTGGGTTCCGACGAGAAGGCGAAGATCGCCAAAGCGCACGGCTGCGACCACACCATCGTGTACACGCGCGAGAACTTCGCCGAGCGGGTGAAGGAGATCACCAAGGGCTACAAGGTGCCCGTCGTGTTCGATTCGGTGGGCAAGGACACTTTTGCCGGGTCGCTCGACTGCCTGCAGCCGCGCGGCCTGCTGGCCGTGTTCGGCAACGGCTCCGGTCCGGTGACGGGCGTGGACCTCAACACGCTGGCCCGCGGCTCGTTCTACGTGACCCGCCCGACGCTCAACACCTACACCGCCATGCGCGAGGACCTGGAGCGCGGCGCGAAGGAGCTGTTCGACGTGGTCAAGTCGGGCAAGGTGAAGATCGAGATCAACCAGACCTACA
>DASZQJ010000046.1:0-9987 GCA_035549715.1 Burkholderiales bacterium | reverse complement strand
GGCGGGGCGGACGCGGATGATGATGTCCATGCCCTCGGTCACCACGCCCGGGGGCAGTTGCGGCAGGCCGGTGACGCGCACGTCGGCGGCGGCGATGTCGGTCAGGCGGCCGGATTCGAGGTCGTACATGTGGTAGTGCGGCTCGGTGTTCGGGTCGTAGAACACCTTGCTGGGATCCACGATCACCTCGCGGATCAGCCCCTTCTCCAGGAACAGGTTCAGGGTGTTGTAGACGGTCGCCTTGGACGTCTCCGAATGGCGTTCGTTGACGATCGTCATGACCTGGTCGGCCGACAGGTGCTCGCAGCGCGAGAACAGCGCATGGGCGATCTCGATCCGCTGGTGCGTTGGCGTGATGCCGTGGGTCCGAAGCTTGTCGGCCAGGTTGTTCCGCGTGTAGGGGGACGACTCCATTACGAAAATTATAAGATGGGAATTGGACTCTGTCTAATTGCTTCAAATCCCTGCCAAATCAAGCGCTCGACTGGCGAGCAACGTTGCAAAAGGCACGCCCCGCCGACCCATCCTGGCGCAGTGAATCCGACGCGGCCGTCCCAAGCTGCCCGGTTGCGCCTCCCTTTTCAGGCCACCCCTCCAACCAACTGATTAGTTGCGGTTTTTGTTGCCGATCCCGGCCGCGGCGGCTATATATATGCGCGCCGCGAGCCGGCGAGCGGCTGCGGGCCACCAGCGCACGGCCCGCTGTCCCGCCGTTCGTTCCGGGAATTCCCCCGCTCGTCGGGGGAATTTGCCGGTAATCAGGGCGTTATCCAGAATTCATCCACCAAAAGGGGAGAACAACCAAATGCAACCCGTCGACAAGCACGCTTTTGCCGCCCGCCGCGAAGCCGGCTTCACGCTCATCGAGCTGATGATGGTCGTCGCGATCGTGGGCATCCTGGCGGCCGTCGCCCTGCCCAGCTTCACCGAGTACCTCACCCGGGGCAAGCTGACCGAGGCCCAGGCCCAGCTCTCGGGCCATCGCGTGAAGATGGAGCAGTTCTTCCAGGACAACCGCACCTACGCGAATGCCTGCGACAAGGGCTCCGCGGCGCAGACGCCGGCGGACACCGAGCATTTCACGTTCAAGTGCGAGTCCGACGCCAGCACCTACACGATCACCGCCACCGGCAAGGGCAGCATCGCCGCCTTCTCCTACACCATCGACCAGAGCAACGCACGCAAGACCACCTCGGTCGGCACCGGCTGGACGCTGCCCACCGCGAACTGCTGGGTCACCCGCAAGAGCGGCCAATGCTGAGGCATTTCCGCCACCAGGACGGCGTCACGCTGATCGAGCTGATGATCGGCGTGGCCCTGATCGGGCTGCTTACGCTGATGGCCGTGCCCGCGTTCCAGACCTTCATGCGCAACACCGAGATCCGGAACACCGGGGATTCCGTCATCAACGGCATCCAGGTCGCGCGCACCGAGGCCATCCGCCGCAACGTCGCGGTCGAGATCGTCTTCGGGCCGGGCACGGGCTGGACCATCCAGATCCCGTCCACCGGCGAGAAGGTCGAGGAGCACCCGGACGGGGTGGGCACCGGCACCGTCACGCTGGTGATGAACGACAACGACAGCGACTGGGCCGCGGACGACGCGGCCGACCGCGTGACCTTCAACGGCATGGGCTGGCGCGTCAACAACGCCGACGCGAGCCCCACCATCAGCCGCGTGGACATCCACAACACGACGGCCGGCAAGTGCCAGCACGACGAGAATGGAACCCTGCGTTGCCTGCGCGTGCTGGTCACCACCGGCGGCGCCTCGCGCATGTGCGACCCGTCGGTGGACCCTTCCAAGTTCGCCAGCGATCCGCGGGCCTGTCCGAAGACCTAGAAATCGGAGGAACCATGAAACCGATGCGCATCCGCAGGAACGGACAACAGGGCGTCATGCTGCTCGAAGCCCTGGTGGGCATCCTGATCTTCTCGATCGGCATCCTCGCCGTGGTGGGCATGCAGGCGATGGCGGTCAAGACCGTGGCGGAATCGAAATACCGCATGGACGCGAGCTTCCTCGCCAACGAGGTGATCGGTGACATGTGGCTGAACAAGCCCAGCCTGGCGAGCTACGCCTACACCGGGGGCACGTACCCCGCGGTGCTGAAGGACTGGGGCGCGCGCCTGGAGCAGGCGCTGCCCGGCGTGGCCAAGAACCCGCCGAAGATCGAGATCGGCGCCGGCAACATCGTGACCGTCACGATCTACTGGCAGCACCCGGAGGAGGCCAACCAGGCCTCGCCGCCCGACCCGCACAGCTACCGGGCCATTACCTACATCAACTGATGCCCAGCGGACGAACGGAAATGAAAACAACCAGCCACGGCTTCAGCCTGGTCGAAATCCTGGTGGCGATGGTCATCTCGCTGCTGGGCACGCTGATCATCTTCCAGGTGTTCGAGGTCTCCGAAGGCATCAAGCGCACCACGACCACGGGCGGCGACGCGCAGCAGGCGGGCCTGCTCGCCCTGGTCGCGATCGAGCGCGACGCCCGCATGGCCGGCTTCGGCATCAACTATCCGCCGCTGCTGGGCTGCCAGGTCGTCGGCAAGGACGTGACCCGCGACATCAATTTCACCCTCGCGGCCGCGTCCGTCGGCGATGAAGCCTCGGCCGCCGGCGACGCCGTGACCTTCGTCTATGGCAGCAACGGCCTGCTGCTCGCGCCCCCGAAGCTGGTCTCGGCGGCCGGCACCTCGGCCTCCTTCTTCAAGGTGGACAACCGCTACGGCTTCGAGCTCAACGACATGCTCATCGTCGGCCAGGCCGGCAAGAAATGCAGCCTCGCCCAGGCCACCGTGCTGTCGACCGCCACCGGCCAGAAGGACGAGGTCCAGCGCACCGGGGGTGACTACAACGGCGCCGCGCTGGCCGACTCTTACGATCCCTGGGACAACACTTCGCAGGCCGGGGGCCGCCTGATGAGCCTGGGCGCCAATCCCGCGGCCACGACCTACACCGTCGACAGCGGCACCTACCAGCTCGTCGCCACCAACAACATCACCGGCGCCTCCTCCGACGTGGTCGCCGAAGGCATCGTGATGCTGCAGGCGGAATACGGCAAGGACACCAGCCCGACGCCCGACGGGGTGGTCGACGTCTGGGAAGCCAAGTCGCCCGGCACGGGCGACGAATGGTCGCGCGTGCTGGCGTTGCGCATGGCGCTGGTGGCCCGCAGCGCGCTCCCCGAGAAGCCCACGGACGGCATCCAGTGCCCGCAGATCAACGACCCGACGGACCCGGTCAAGCCGCTCACCGACCCGACCCGCAAGTTCAAGTGGGCGGGCGGCGGCATCGACCTGAGCTACCTGAGCACCGCCGAGACCGACTGGACCTGCTATCGCTACCGCGTGTTCGAGACGCTGGTCCCGCTGCGCAACATGATCTGGACGCAGCCTTGAAGAAACCGGAGACCATAACCATGAAAACCATCCACCCTCCCCGGTCCAGGATCGCCGGCGCCCGCGAGCAGCGGGGCGTGGTGATGCTCATCGCGCTGATCGTCCTGGTGGCCATGACGCTCGCCGGCGTGGCCATGGTGCGCTCCATGGACACGACCATGGGTGTGGCCGGCAACATGGCCTTCAAGCAGGCCTCGATCCAGGGCGCGGACATCGGCACCACCTCCGCCTACAACTGGCTGGTGGCCAACAGCGCCGGCACGACGCTGCAGAACACGGCGACCGGCGCAGGCTACCTCTCGGCCCGCCCGGCGACGGAACCCGACTGGTTCAACGAGGCGAGCTGGGGCAGCGCCTACAAGGTGAACAACCTGGCGCCGGACGCCGCCGGCAACCGGGTGCGCTACATCATCCACCGGATGTGCACGCAGCCGAACATGCCCTACAACGGCACCGGCAACGAATGCGCGCTCTACTACCCGACTTCCGGCGCGAACTCCGGCGGC
The DNA here is from genome assembly GCA_035549715.1 of Burkholderiales bacterium. Lineage (GTDB taxonomy): Bacteria > Pseudomonadota > Gammaproteobacteria > Burkholderiales > JACQAP01 > JACQAP01. Next base: position 6,075 of record DASZQJ010000046.1, on the reverse strand, counting down.
AGCATGGCCGTGGGCTCGACGCAGTTCGAGGGCATCCCGCAACTCTTCTACCGCATCACGACGCGGGTGGACGGCCCGCGCAACACGATCAGCATCATCCAGGTCAACGTCATGATCCAGGTGTAAGGGACCCGGACATCTCATTTCCGCCTCAAGGGGCCAAGGGAGTCGACCATGAAAGCGCTTGACATGTTCAACAGCAGGATGATCCGCACGACGCTTCTCGCGCTGGGGCTTGCCGCCGCCGTCGCGGGACCGGCGCGCGCCGAGATCGCCGACCTCGCCGACGTGCCGCTGGCGAACTCGCCGTCGGACGCCGTGCTGCCGAACCTGCTCTACACCCTGGACGACTCGGGCTCGATGATGTGGGACTACATGCCCGACAACATCCACTACGGCCCCGGTTCGGGCAACGCCACGATGGAGAACTGCAAGAGCTGCAGCAGCAGCAGCTGCAGCACGGCGGGCCGCGTCTGCCGCGGCCCGGACGTCAACGGCTTCGGCAGCGATCCGGTGTCCGACTGGGGCGAGCCGCCGTACTACTCCGCGCAGTTCAACCAGATCTACTACAACCCGGACGTGAGCTACGCGGCGGCCGTGGACGGCGACGGCGTGAGCCTGGGCAACAGCCCGCCCACGGCCGCGCGCAAGGACTATTACCTGAACGCCACGACGGTCGACCTCACCAAGAACTATCCGGAGATCTACTATTGCACGACCAGCGCGCCTACCAGCGCGCAACTGTCGAACAACACGGTATGCCGCCGCAATGGCATCGAGAATGCCAACGGCAGCACCGGCTTCCTCTACTGGAAGACCAACCTGACCGATGGCGGCCTGCCCTATTCGGATGGCTCGGGCGGGCAGCCTGATTTCCGCTACCAGACCGTGAGCTACAGCGGCCATCCCTACTATTTCCGCATCTCCCCGGCCGAGTACTGCAGCGACGCCAACCTGATCAACTGCCAGTTGCAGACCAGCCCGACGACCGGCTTTCCCTATCCGGCACCGATCCGCTATTGCTCGAGCACGACCAACGCGGCCAGCACGTCCGCGGTCTCCGATGCCGCCACGTCCACGTCGCCGAAGTGCCGCAAGAAGTACGACACCAGCAATTACATTTACCCGCGCTACGGACGCTTCACGCGCACCGACATCATTCCCTCGGTGACCAGCTACCCACTTGGCAGCACGGCCGTCCGGCCCGACTGCGCGAGCAGCACCTCCTGCACCTACGCCGAGGAGCTGCAGAATTTCGCCAACTGGTATTCGTACTACCGCACCCGGATGGCGATGATGAAGACCGCGACCGGCCGCGCCTTCCTGCCGATCGACGACCGCTACCGGGTGGGCTTCATCACCATCAACCCGGGCAGCCCGGTCAGCAGCGACCGCTACCTGCCGCTGGGTACCTTCGAGACCGGCCAGAAGAACAGCTTCTACAAGATGCTCTATGGCCAGACCGACCACGGCGGCACGCCGCTGCGCGAGGCGCTCGCGCGCGCCGGCCGCCACTATGGCGGCGTCACCTCGGGCATCAACAGCGGCATGAACACGGATCCGATCACCCACTCCTGCCAGCAGAACTTCACGCTGCTGACCACGGACGGCTACTGGAACGACAGCAGCTCGGATGCGCGCGACCTCTCGAGCAGCGGCACCGTGGGCAACCAGGACAACGTGCCGAACACCTCCTCACCCTTTTATGTGAGCCGGCCGACGGTCACCCTGGACGGCGTGGGCACCAAGACCGAGGACACGACCCCCAGCATCGAGCTGCAGCAGGTGGTGTGCAGCGACGACAGCAGCGTGCTGGGCGGCTCGAACAACTGCGACTGCCCGACCGGCCAGAAGCGGGTCAAGCAGCGCACGCGCAACCTGCTCCAGACGGTGAAAAAGACGGACAACGTCGTGACATCCGATACCACGGCGACCACGGGCACAAGCTACCAGAACATCACGGCGTGCAATGCCCAGGTCCAGACCCAGACCACGACCAACTTCACGACCGCGACCGAAACCCTGGTATGCCAGGGCAGCAATTCAGTATCCTTCACCCTGGGCGGCAGCAACAACTGCAACTGCAATGGATCGCGTCGCATGCTGATTCGCCAGACGTGGACGGGTGGCACTCGTGTGCGCGTCAGCTACGACGGCGTGCTGGGATCCGACAGTGCTTCGGGAGGATCGGTCTCCTATACCTACAGCACGGGCGGTGCTTTCTCCTCGTCCAAGCCTTCGGGCAACAGCTGCACCACCTCTTCGCTCAGCGCGGTGGCGCTTTCGGTCTCGGGCGGGACCACGGCCACGACCACCACCGGATCCACCATCACCAACGCCAGCATCACCATCAGCCCGAATCCCACGGTGACGGCGGATACCACCAGCACGGCCACGACGGCCAACGGCGGCAGCTCCAATACGCTGGCGGACGTGGCGATGTACTACTACAAGACCGACCTGCGCACCGGCTCGCCGACCTCCAAGTCGACCAACAACGTGCCGACCACCGACAAGGACATCGCCGACCACCAGCACATGGTGACCTTCACGCTGGGCCTGGGCCTGCAGGGGCTGATGGACTACACCCCCGACTACGAGTCGAACCCCAGCAGCGACTACGCGAAGATCAAGAACGCGGACTCGAACTGCGCCTGGAGCCCGTCCGTCGGCGCGACCTGCAACTGGCCCACGCCCTCCTCCAACACGCCGACGACGCTGGACGACCTCTGGCACGCGGCGGTGAACGGGCGCGGCGTGTTCTACAGCGCGGCGGACCCGAACTCGCTGGCCGACGGCCTCGCGGGCGCCCTGTCCGCCCTGAAGATCCAGACGGCGGCGGCGTCGGCTTCCGCGACCAGCAGCCCGAACATCACGGAGACGGACAACTACATCTACAGTTCGACCTTCCGCACCGTGCGCTGGGACGGCGAGATCACGGCGCAGCGCATCGACGCCACCAGCGGCAACGTGCAGCCCGCCATCGTGTGGTCGGCGCAGGCCAAGCTCGACAGCAAGGTGGCGACGGCGCAGGCCCAGCCAACACCGGGCGACGGCCGTTCCATCTGGACCTTCGACGGCTCCGCCGCCGGCAAGCTGAAGGCGTTCACCTACGCCAACCTGACGGCCGCGGAGAAGGCGTTCTTCGACAACAAGTGCACGGCGCTGTCGCAATGCGCCCTGCTGCCGCAGTCGCAGAAGGACGCCGCCAACCTGGGCGACAACCTGGTCATGTACCTGCGCGGGCGCAGCGAGCTCGAAGGCACGGCGTTCCGCGACCGCGACCACGTGCTCGGCGACCCGGTCAACGCCACCCCGGCGTTCGTGCAGGCGCCCCGCAACAACTTCGGCGACTCGGTAACGCCGACCTACGCCGACTTCAAGAGCTCCAACGCCGGCCGCCAGGGCGTGCTGTTCATCGCCGCCAACGACGGCATGCTGCACGCCTTCAACGGCGACACCGGCGACGAGATGTGGGCCTACGTGCCGCGCCAGGTGATGCCGCGCATGCATGCGATCGCGACGGACAACTGGGACGTGCGCCACGAGTTCCTGGTCGACGGCTCGCCGCAGATCATGGACGTCTTCGACAAGGCGGCTTCCAAGTGGAAAACCATCCTGGTCGCCGGTCTCGGCAAGGGCGGCCGCGGCTACTACGCCCTGGACGTGACGACGCCGGGCAGCCCGAAGGCGTTGTGGGAAGTCTGCGAGGATTCGGCCCTGTGCGCGATCCACGATGACGACTTCGGCTACACCTACGGCTATCCGGTCGTCACCAAGCGCGTCAGCGACGGCCGCTGGGTGGTGCTGCTCACCTCGGGCATGAACAACGTGTCCCCCGGCACCGGCCGCGGCTACCTGTTCATCCTCGACGCGATCACGGGCGAGATCCTGCAGAAGGTGGACACGGGCGCAGGCGACACGACCACTCCCGCGGGCCTGTCCAAGGTCAGCGCGTTCGCCAACAACTTCAACGTGGACAACACCGCCACCTGGGTGTACGGCGGCGACCTGCTGGGCAACGTGTGGCGCTTCGACATGAGCAAGGACAAGCCCGACGTGCTCCAGCTGGCGCAGTTGAAGGACAGCGGCGGCAAGCCGCAATCGGTCACGACGCGGCCGGAGCTCGCGGTGATCGACGGCAACCGCGTGCTCTACATCGGCACGGGCCGCTACCTGGGCGAGGACGACCTGTCCGACCCGGCGACGCTGGGCCTTGGCTGGGCCTACCAGCAGTCGTTCTACGCGTTCAAGGATCGCGGCGTCTCGCTGGGCAGCATCCGCACCTCGACGCCCGGCCTGCAGCAGCAGACCATCACGATCCAGAGCTCGACCTCGCGCAGCACCACCAGCGCCACGGTGGATTGGGCCACCAAGGACGGCTGGTACCTGGACTTCAATCCGTCCAACGATTCTCCGGGCGAGCGCGTGAACCTGGACCCGGTGCTCGCGCTGGGCACCCTGGTGGTGGTGACCAACGTGCCGAACAACAATGCCTGCACGGTCGGTGGCGACAGCTGGATCTACCAGTTCGACTACCGCAACGGCACCTACATCGCCTCGGCGCCGAACAGCCAGGCCGGCCAGAAGTTCACCGGCCAGACGCTGGTGGGTATCGTGGTGGTGAGGCTGCCGAGCGGGGTGCTGAAGGCGATCGCCACGGGCGCGACGGGTACCAAGACCCCGGTGGGCGTGAACGTGGGCGGCAGCGGCGGCACCGGCCGGCGCGTCTCCTGGCGCGAGCTGTTCGAATAAGCAGGGAGACAATGCCGATGCATGGCCTTGTGATGAGGCACGGCCTCGCGATCCTGGTCCTGGCTGCGCTGGCGACGGCAGCCGGGGCTGCGGAGCCGAAGCCGCCGCGAAGCAACGCCGGCGCAGCCAAGGAGAAGCTGTACTACGACACTTACGAGCCGGTCCAGCGCCTGCGCCTGCGGCGCGAGACCTGCGGCCGGGCGGAGCAGGCGGTGGGCGCGTTTTGCGTGAAGGCCTGCCAGCGCGGCTACGTGGCCGTTGCCGGCAAACCGGTGCGCTGCCGCAGCCTCACTCCCCTGCCGCCGGGCCATTTCCCCGGACCGGTGCGCAAGGAGATGAACGTGTTGCCGCCGCGGCCGGTTCCCAAGCCCGGGCCTTCGCAAAACCCGAAGCACGGGGTCTGAAGCCCCCGACCGCCGGAAAAAGCAAAGGCCCGCAATGCGGGCCTTTGCTTTTGGAATGACGTGCCGCCGCTCAGGCCAGGGCCTTGGGCAGGGGAAAGGTGACTTTCTCGGAAATGCCGTCCAGCTCGGAGACCGTGCCGGCCCCGAGGCTGCGCAGTCGCTCGATGACGGCCTGCACCAGCACCTCGGGGGCCGATGCCCCGGCGGTGACCCCGACCATCCCCTTGCCCGCAACCCAGGCGGGGTCGAGGTCGGCCACGTTGTCGAGCATGTAGGCCGGCACGCCGAGGTTGGCGGCGACTTCCCGCAGGCGGTTGGAGTTGGAGCTGTTCGGCGAGCCCACCACGATCACCACGTCGCACTGCCGCGCCAGCGCCTTCACGGCGTCCTGGCGGTTCTGGGTCGCGTAGCAGATGTCGTCCTTCTTCGGACCGACGATGTCCGGGAACCGGGCCCGCAGCGCCTCCGTGATCGCCCTGGCGTCATCCACCGAGAGCGTGGTCTGCGTGACGAAAGCCAGGTTGTGCGGATCCCGGACCTGCAGCTTCGCCACGTCCTCGACGGACTCGACCAGGTACATGCGCCCGGCCACCTGGCCCATCGTGCCTTCGACCTCGGGGTGCCCGGCATGGCCAATCATGACGATCTCGCGATCGCCCTCGTGCATCTTGGCGACCTCGACGTGGACCTTGGTGACCAGCGGGCAGGTGGCGTCGAAGACGTTCAGGCCCCGGGACTGCGCCTCGCGGCGCACCGCCCGCGAGACGCCATGGGCGCTGAACACGACCGTGGCGCCCTCCGGCACCTCGGCCAGGTCCTCGACGAACACCGCACCCTTGCCGCGCAGGTCGTTCACGACGTACTTGTTGTGGACCACCTCGTGGCGCACGTAGATCGGCGCGCCGTGGATCTTGAG
>DASZQJ010000045.1:0-15192 GCA_035549715.1 Burkholderiales bacterium | reverse complement strand
CAACGGCAGGTGGAAGCTGCCGCCGACCATGCCCTGCGAGCCCAGGCCGTAGGCCTTGCGCAGGACGACGGAAAAGACCGGCACGGTCATGTTGGCGCCGGTCACGTACAGCCGGCAGCAATGCCGGACCAGGGCGGTCTTCTCCGCGTCCGGCCCGACCATGTTGCCCGGGGTGTCGCACAACGACAGCACCGGGATGTCGAAGGCGTCGCAAAGCTGCAGGAAGCGCGCCGCCTTGTCCGCGGCATCGGCGTCGATGGCGCCGCCGAGCACCATGGGATTGTTGGCGATGAGCCCCAGCGGACGGCCCTCGATGCGGATGAACGCCGTGATCATGTTGGTGCCGAAGTCGCGCCGCAGTTCCAGCACCGAGTCCTTGTCCGCCACCAGGTCGATGATGCGGCGCACGTCGTAGACCCGCAGGCGATTCTCCGGGACCACGTGCCGCAGCTCGCGCTGGTCGGCGCATTCCCATTTCTCCACCGGCCCCTGGAAGTAGGACAGGTACTTCTTCGCCGTGGCGACGGCCTCGGCTTCGTCCTCGACGACGATGTCGATGACGCCGTTGCGCCGCTGCACGGCCGTCGGACCCACCTCGTCCGGGTGGAACACGCCCAGGCCGCCGCCTTCGATCATCGCCGGGCCGCCCATGCCGAGCGAGGTCTTTTCCGTGGCGATGATCACGTCGCAGCAACCCGCCACGACGGCGTTGCCCGCGAAGCAGCGCCCCGACACCACGCCCACCAGCGGCACCAGGCCGCTGAGCTTTGCCAGCAACGTGAAGGCCTTGAGGTCCAGCCAGCCCGCAACGATCTCGTCGGTGTCGCCCGGCCGCCCGCCTCCGCCCTCGGCAAAGACGACCAGCGGCAGCTTCCACTCCGCCGCCAGCTCGAACATGCGGTCCTTTTTCTTGTGGTTTTTCGCGCCCTGGGTGCCGGCGAGCACCGTGTAGTCATACGACATCGCCACGCAACGTGCGTCCTCGTCGGGAAACAGGTCGCCATTGACCCGGCCGACGCCCATCACGAGGCCATCCGCCGGCGTGCGGGCGATCAGGTCTTCCATCGTGCGCCGGGTGCGCTGGGCTGCCACCGTGAAGGCGCCGTACTCGTGGAAGCTGCCCGGATCGCACAGGTCGGCGATGTTCTCGCGCGCGGTGCGCAGGCCGAGCTTGTGGCGCTTGTCCACCGCCTCGGGCCGCGCCGCATCCAGCGTCAGCGCCCGCCGCTGCTGCAGCTCGGCCAGGTCGGGACGAACGCGATCGAGGTCGACCGACTCCGCGGCTGCCGCGTGGCTGTCGCCGCCCTCCCCGGCCTCGACGACCACCAGGACGGCGCCTTCGTTGAGCGTCTCGTCCGCCGCGGCGCGGATTTCCCGCACCACGCCCGACAGCCCGGACGTCACGACGTGCTCCATTTTCATGGCCTCGATCACCGCCACGGGCTGCCCGCGGCGCACCGGATCGCCGACCTGGACGTCGATGCTCACGACGGTGCCCGGGATGGCCGCGACGATCGCCTGCATGCCATGCGGCACCACCGCCGGCCGGGGCGCCGCGGCGACGGCCTCGCGCTTGCCGTGGGCGAGGATGGCAAGGGGATCGCCGGTGATCGTGGCCGGCGCGCACAGCGACGCCAGGTTCTCCTCGATGAGGGTGGTGTGCCAGTGCCCCTGGACGACGTCGGGCAGCGAAAGCAGCGAGAGCAGGAAATCCCGGTTGCTCGCCACCCCGGTGATGCGGAATTCCGACAGCGCGCGCCGGGCCTTGGCCAGCAGCGGATCCAGCTCGGGCGCGGGCGTGTGCACGATCACCTTGGCCAGCAGCGAATCGAAGCGCGGATTGACGGCGCAACCGCCGTGGCTGCCGGTATCGACCCGCACGCCCGGGCCGGAGGGCGGATCGAAGGCGTCGATGAGCCCGCTGGCGGGCCGCACCGTGCCGTCGGCCGACAGGGTTTCCGCGTTGATCCGCAGCTCGATCGCCGATCCGCGCGGCGCCGCCGGCTCGCCGGCGAGGTCGAGGAGCTGCAGCGAGCGCCCGGTCGCGATGTCGAGCTGGATCCGGACCAGGTCGAGGCCGGTCACCGCTTCGGTGACGGTGTGCTCGACCTGCAGCCGCGGATTGCATTCGATGAAGACGAATGCGTCGTCCGCGACCAGGAACTCGAAGGTGGCGAGGCTGCGCAGCTTCACCGCCTTCGCCATGCGCAGGGCGGCGTCGATGAGGCGGTGGCGGACTTCGGCCGGCAGGCCGGGCGCGGGCGCGACCTCGACCAGCTTCTGCCGGCTGCGCTGCAGGCTGCACTCGCGCTCCCACAAGTGCGTGACCGCACCGCTGCCGTCGCCGACCGCCTGCACCTCGATGTGGCGGGCGCGCGCAAACAGCTTCTCGACGTAAACATCGCCGTTGCCGAACGCCTGCAGCGCCTCCGAGCGGCAGCGCTCGTACGCCGGCGCCAGCTCGGCGGCATCGCGCACGGCCCGCATGCCGCGCCCGCCGCCGCCGGCAAGGGCCTTGACCATCATCGCGCCGTGCGCCCGCAGGAACTTTGCCGCCTCGTCCAATGACGTGGGGCCATTGGTCCCCTCGGGCACCGGAACGCCGGACATTTGCGCCAGCTCGCGCGCCCTGCCCTTGTCGCCGAAGATCGCCAGCACTTCCGGCGACGGACCGACGAAGACCAGCCCCGCTCCGGCGCACGCCCGCGCGAAGGCCGCGTTCTCGCTCAGGAAACCGTAGCCGGGATGCACCGCGTCGCAGCCCGCCTCCCGCGCCGCGCGCAGGACCTGCTCGATGTCGAGGTAGGCCGCGGGCCCCTTGCCCGGCAGCCGATGCGCGGCGTCGGCCTTGCGGACATGGTCGGAAGCCTCGTCGTCCCCGGAATAGACGGCGTGGGTGCGAATGCCGGCATCTTTCGCGCTGCGCGCGATGCGCACCGCGATCTCGCCCCGGTTGGCGATGAGGAGGTTCTGGAAGTTCATGTGGGCCTCAGGCGGTGCCGCCCGCGCGCAGCTTGCCGATCTGCTCGGGCGACATCCCCAGCCATTCCTGGAGGATGTCGGACGTATGCTGCCCCAGCAGGGGCGGCGGATGGCGCAGGCGCATGGGCGAATCGTCGAATCGCACCGAGAAGCCCTGCATCGGCACCTTGCCGGCCTTCGGGTGGGGCATCTCGATGACCTGGTTGCGGTGGGCGAGATGCGGGTGCTCCACGAGGTCCGCCACCGAGGCGACCTTGGCCGAGGGAATCCCGCCTTCCTGGAGCTTTTGCAGCAGGTCGGCCGCAGTCAGGGTCGACGTCCAGGCCGAGACCAGCGCCTCGAGGGCTTCCACGTTCTGCATGCGCCCGTCGTTGGTCCGGAAGCGCGCATCCTGCGCGAGCTCCGGCTGCCCCATCAGCCGGGCCAGGGGGGCGAACATCGCGTCCCCCGACACCACCAGGTGCACCCATTCGCCGTCGCGCGTGGGAAAGGTGTTCGCCGGGGCCGCATAGCGGTCGCGATTGCCGCGGCGCTTCATGGTCCTGCCCAGCAGCTTCTGCTCGGGGATCGCGGTCATGAGCATCGACATGGCCGAATCGAGCAGCGTGACGTCGACGACCTGGCCCTTGCCCGTGCGATGCCGCGCCTGCAGCGCGCCCAGCGTGCCGATGGTGGCGTACAGGCCTGTCGAATAATCCACGACGTAGGTGCCGGCCATGGTGGGCCGCCCGTCGGCCTCGCCGGTGATGTCCATGAGCCCGCTCATGGTCTGGGCGATGACGTCGAAGCACGGCTTGCGCGACAGCGGCCCGTCCTGGCCGAAGCCGGAGATGCGCGTGACGACGAGCCGCGGGTTCAGGGCTTCGAGCGCGGCGCGGTCCAGGCCCATTTTCTCCAGGGTGCCGGGCACGAAGTTCTCGACCAGGACGTCCGCCTTGGCGAGCAACCCGCGCAACACTTCCTTGCCCGCTTCCGAGCGCAGGTCGAGCGTCAGGCTGCGTTTGTTGCGGTTGAACACCATGGTGTAGAGGCTCTCGCCTTCCACGAACGGCGCGTAGCCGCGGCTGTTCTCGCCGCGGCCCGGCGGCTCCACCTTCACCACGTCCGCGCCCATGTCGCCGAGCAGCATCGCGCAATACGGCCCGGCGATGAAGCGCGACAGGTCGACGACGCGGATCCCGTCGAGGGCGCCGGCGGTTGGTGAAAACTGGCTTTCGGTCGACATCGAACGTCCCTATCCCTTTTAACCGTCAAAGCTTACTTCTCACCACGAAGGCACGAAGAGCACGAAGGGGTCACGAAGAAAAACAAAGGCAGGGAGATGCAAGTGGGGGGCATTGCTCTTTTCCCGGGACGCCGCCATGGGTCCGCCGCTGGATATCGATTGCCCCATTCCCCAAGCCTTCTTTTTGTCCTTCTTCGTGACCCCTTCGTGCTCTTCGTGCCTTCGTGGTGAGATGGAGAGCCGTAGATAAGTGTCAAGCCGCGAAGTCGCGGATCAGCCTGCCCGCCCTGGGCGCCTCGGGCCGCAAGCCGTTCGCGTCTGCCACCTTGTTGCCGTTCACCCAGACCCCGTGCACGCCGGTGGCCGGGGTCGTGAGGCGCGAAGCCCCGGCCGGCAGGTCGAAGACGCGCTTCGACGGGCCGCGCCCCACGGTCTTCGGGTCGAACAGCAGCAGGTCCGCCTGCATGCCGGCCTGGATGCGGCCGCGGTCGCGGATGCCGAACAGGTCGGCCGGGTCCGCGGTGAGCTTGCGCACCGCTTCCTCGACGTTCATGAGCTTGCGATCCCGCACCCAGTGGCCCAGCACGTGCAGGCCGAAGCCGGCATCGCACAGGAAGGTCAGGTGCGCGCCGGCGTCGGACAGCGACACCACCGCGTTCTCGTCGCGCATCATGCGGCCGACCGCCTCCTCGTCCGAGTTGAGCAGCGTCGCCGTGAACATGGTGTCCAGGCCTTCGGCGAGCGCGAGGTCCAGCATGAAGTCCACGGGATGGACGCCGGCCGCCTTCGCCAGCGCGGCGATCGACCTGCCTTCGTAGCCGGCGTGCTTCGCATCCGCCACCTGGGCGACGAAGGCCTTTTCCCACTCGCCGGTGAACATGCGCCGGCTGCGCTCGGCGAGCTCGGCCTTGAGGCGCTCGCGCAGGTCCCTGTCCGCGAGCGCCGCCTTGAACGCCTTTTCGTCCATGCGCATGAGCGGCTGCCAGGCCCGCAGGCCCTCGAAGACATAGGGCTCGTGCAGGGTGAACTCGAAGTTGAGCGGGCACGCGGACACGGCGCCGTACATGCGGCGGCCGCGCTTGCGGGCCTCGGCGATCTGCGCGAGGTCGTCGAAGGTCGCTTCGGGCGTGAGGTTGGAATGCAGCAGCGCGGCGATGAGATAGGGGCGGTCCGCCGCGGCGCAGAGCTTCTCGATCCAGGGCACCGGCGTGTCCGCGCCCTTGGTCATCATCAGCAGCCCCCTGCCCTGGTCGCGCAGGGCGCCCGAGAGCGAGAGCATCTCGTGGTCGTCGGCCAGGCGCGAGGGCATCGGGATGCCGGCCTCGCCGTTGTGCTGGCCGGAACGCGTGGTGGAAAACCCGCAGGCGCCGGCTTCCATCGCCTCGGAGACGATGGCGCGCATCTGCCTGACCTCGTCGGCGGTGGCGGTGCGCCTTGGCGCGTCACCGCGCATGACGAAGGTGCGCACCCCCGAATGGCCGACAAAGCAGGCGACGTTGGGGCCGACGCCTTTTTTCTCGATCATGTCGAGGTATTGGGGAAAAGACTCGAAACCCCAGTCGATGCCGGCGCGCAGCGCGTCGATCGACATGCCTTCCACGTGGGTGAGGTTGCGCATCACCAGGTCGCGGTCCTCGGGACGGCAGGGGGCGATGGTGAAGCCGCAATTGCCCATGATGACCGTGGTCACGCCCAGGGCGGGGGAAGGATTCGCGAACGGGTCCCAGGTGATCTGGGCATCGTAGTGGGTATGGGTGTCGATGATGCCCGGCATCAGCGCGAGGCCTGCGGCATCCACCCTTTCGCGCGCGTCCGGCGCCTCGACGTGGCCGACGGCGGTGATCCTGCCACCGTCCACCGCCACGCTGCCGCGCCTGGGCGCCTTGCCGCTGCCGTCGTGGATGGCGGCGTTCTCGATGACCAGGTCGTGCATGTTCCCCCTCCTGCTTGTTCTTGTATGGCCGGGCCCTACTTGTCGTAGCGGATCTCCAGCACTTCCAGGCCGGTCGCTCCCGCCGGCCGCTGCCATGTCACCGTATCGCCCACCTTTGCGCCCATCAGCGCCCTGGCCAGGGGGGAGAGCCAGCTTACCTTGCCCTCCGCCACGTCCGCCTCGTCCTCGCCGACGATGGTGAAGCGGTGCCGGCCCCCTTCCTCGTCCTGCGCCTCGACCCGGGCGCCGAAGCGCACCTCGTCGCGCGGCTGCGCCGGGACCTCCACCACGATGGCGCCGTCCAGTTTCGACTGGTAGTAGCGCAGGTCGCGCTCCACCTGGCTGCGGCGCGGCCGGTCCAGCGCCTCGCCGGCCTGCTTGATTTGCGCAAGCTCGGCCTGCAGCGCCTCGACCCGCTCGCGCAACTGCACGATGCCGGCGTGGGTGACGTAGTTCGGCTGGTCGCTGACCGGGCGTTCCGGCAGTTCCTCGCCCAACCGATCCTCGGTGTCCTCCTTGACGAAGGCACGGCTCATGGCACCCCCCGACGGGTTGATCACCGGGCCGGCGGGATGCCGGCCTGGCGGGGCGGCCGATCTGGAAGGGATGTTACCAACTCCGGCCGCCGTTCACTCCGGGAGTGACCACGGCGGCGCCCGGTCGTTCCATTGCGGGGAATGAATCGGGGTCTGGAGGGCGCCATCGCGGGACTTCAGGCAGCGCGCCTGCCCTTCGCCCGGTCAATCGTGGCGCGACCGAGCCTTGTCGCCGGACTTTTCCTCGTGTCCGGATTCCGAAACGTGCGTGAGGTAAAGGGCCAGGCCCACCAGCGCGATCGCGCCGCCGAAGGTGAGCAGGTCGAGCGGGGTGTTCATTTCCATCTTCACCGCGTGCTCGAACAGCGACACGATCAGGATCATCAGGATGACCTTGGCCAGGCGCGACTTCAGGTCGTCCAGGGTCTCGATCACCAGGATCTTGCTGGAACTGCGCGAGCCGCGCGCCTCGTCGATGTCGCTGACGAACAGCTCGTACATGCCCAGCGCGAAGATCAGCATGACCGTCGCCAGCAGGTAGCCGTCCACCACCTCGACGATGTGGGTCACGGTGTCGTCGTGCAGCGCCTTGCGCGCTTCGGCGCCCAGCGAAGGATCGGCGTAGTGGAGGATGTGGACGACCAGGTACCAGACGTCCACCGTGGTGATCCAGAACACGGCGATGGCCGCCATCATGCTGGCCACCACCGCCACGACGACGATGAAGCGGCTGTTCCACAGGCCGCGCTCGAACAGGCGTTCCAGTTGTTTCATGTTGTTTCCGACGGTCACCCGGGTGCGGCGATTATCCCGGTGGCGGCAAGGCCGCGGCAAGGCTTTGCGGGATTCACGCTGGAGTCTGCGATCCAAAGGGCGCACCATGGAGGCAACCCGTGCCCCGGCGGAGGCCCCCCATGTCCGCAAGACACGACACCAGCGTGCTCGTCCTCGCCAGGGCGCCGGTTGCCGGCGCGGTGATGACCCACCTGATCCCCCTGCTGGGCAGCCATGGCGCGGCCGCCCTGCACCGCAGCCTCACCGAGCATGCCCTGGCCATCGCGCGGGAATCGGGCGTCGGACCGGTCGAGCTCTGGTGTGCCCCGTCGACCGAGGATGGCTTCTTCCAGGCCTGCCGCGAGCGCTTTGGCCTCAGCCTGCACCGCCAGTGCGAAGGGGATCTCGGCGCGCGCATGCTCGACGCGATCGAGGACGGCCTGGAGCGGGCGCGGCAGGTGCTGCTGATCCCCGCCGACTGCCCCTCGCTGGACGCCGCCGACCTGCGCGCGGGCGCCCGCGCGCTGCGCGAAGGGCGCGACGCCGTCCTGTGCCCCGCGGAGCACGGCAACTACCTGATGGTCGGCATGACGCACGCGATGCCCGCCCTGTTCGAGGCCATGCCCTGGGGCTCGGACACCGTGATGGAGGAAACCCGCCAGCGCCTGCGCAACCTGGGCTGGCGCTGGCACGAGCTGCCGCAGCGCTGGGACCTGCACCGTCCGGAGGATTACCATCGGCTGGTGCGCGAGGGTTGGATGGCCCAGGCGGGCGCCGCGCGGCACTGATCTTCCACGATCCGGGGGCGTGAATGCGTGGACGAATGGGGGCGTGAAGGCATGAAGCGCTGGAACGCCCCGCCCCTGTCATCCGCGTTCATGATCCGGGTCCTCCGGGCGGCACTGAGGCGGGCGGCCACCGCAATCCTGGCCGCCTCGCTCTGCGCGGCGGCGGCGCCGCTGGAGATCGGCAAATCCAGCGGGGACGAGCTGCTGGCCTTGTGCGAGCCCGCCCTCCTCCTGCTCGACACCGGCGACGAGTCCGCGCTCGACCCTGCGCGCCGCGAGGACGCGGCCGCGTGCATTGCCTTCGTCGACGGCTTCATCTGGGGACACGCCTGGTCCGCCTGGCGCGACCGGGTCGACATGTATTACTGCCCGCCGGAGGGATTCGGCGCGCACGCAGGCGTGCCCGCGCTCGTGAAGTACCTGCGGGAGGAGAAAGACCGCCGCCTCCAGCGCGCCCACCTGCTCGTCTTCGCCGCCTTCAACCGCGCCTGGCCCTGCCCCGCGCCGCCGGTGCGCTAGGCGACACGCAGGCCACGCCGTCTGGTAATTTCCGGGTTTGCCCGTGCCCACCGGAGATTCCATGAAATCCATCGGCAAGATCTTCCTGACCGGCATCTTCACCGTGCTGCCGATCCTGGCCACGGTCTACCTCGTGGTCTGGCTGCTGTCGGCCATCGAGCGTTTCCTCGGCAAGCCGCTCCTGTTCCTGCTGCCCGACGACTCCTATCGGGCCGGGATGGGACTGCTCGCCGGGGTCGCGCTGGTCTTCGTGACGGGCCTGCTGATGCGCGCGTGGCTCTTCCGCCAGGCCATCAAGGCCGGGGAGGACCTGCTGATGCACATTCCGCTGGTCAAGGGCGTCTACAAGGCGCTGAAGGATTTCTTCGGCCTGTTCTCCGACTCGAGCGGCCCGGAACTGCTGCAGGTGGTGTCCCTCCAGTTGCCGGGCACCGAGATGCGCCTGCTGGGCTTCATCACCCGCAGCGAGTTCGGCGACCTGCCGGCCGGCGTGGGCCAGGAGGGCGAGGTCGCGGTGTACCTGCCGATGAGCTACCAGGTGGGCGGCTACACGATCCTGGTGCCGCGCAGCCGCGTGACACCCGTGGGCATGTCACGCGAGGAAGCCCTGCGCTTCCTGCTGACGGCCGGAATCAAGAGCAACGCGCCCGGCCCCGCGAGCGGGACACAGGCGCCCGGCGGGGGGGTCGAGGCGCGGGGTTGAAAGGGAGCGCAAGCGGATGCCCGGGCCCAGGGCCGCGGGCCCGGCGCGCGACACAGGCTTTACCCGTGCCGCCCATGCTGGCAGGATTAGCCGCACCGAGTCGCCAACCACGGATGGGCATTCCATGTCGCGTTATGTGATCACCGTCGATTTCTACCTGCATGCGGGCGCGCTCGACCCGTTCCTCGCCATGATCAAGGAGAACGCGCGCCGCTCGCTCGAAGACGAACCCGGCTGCGAGCGCTTCGACGTGCTGGTGCAAAAAGGCATGCCCGACCACATCGTGCTCTACGAGATCTACAAGGATCGCGCCGCCTTCGACCACCACCTCAAGACCCGGCACTTCCTGGAATTCAACAAGGCATCCGCGCCCTACGTGAAGGACAAGAAGATCGTCGAATACGAGTACGTGAACGACGACGGAACTTGAAGCTGATTCTTGAAGCCCGCAATAAATACCGGTTTTACCTGAAATTATGCTAGGATCCTGCCAAGCTTAATCAAGGGTGGGCAGGCGCCCGCAGCCGGGCTTCCGGACCCAACGTCGAGCTTTATCAAGGGAGATTGGCGATGTCGATTCTCGATATGGCGCTCGTGGCAGGCGTGGTCCTGCTGATCGTGCTGATCGTCGCGCGCAAGAAGCGCTAGGTCAAAATCCGCGGCCGCTCAGGCGGCCATGCCGGCCAGCAACTTCCCCACCGCCTCGGGACGCGGCAGCGGGACCACCGCACCGTAGCCCGTCGTCGTCAGCGCGGCCGCCGCGTTGGCATAGCGCAGCCCTTCCCAGAATCCGCCGTCCTGCGCAAGCCGCGCCATCAGGGCCCCGGCAAAACAATCGCCCGCGCCGGTCGCATCCACGCAATCCACCTTGCATCCGGGGATGCGCTCCCGCCGCGAACCGTCGCTGGCGATGACCCCTTCCGCGCCGAGCTTCAACGCCACCACGCGCGCCCCGGCCCCGTGGCACCAATCCAGGATCGCCTCGGGCTGCTCCAGCGCACACAGCGCGTGCGCGTCCTCCAGGCTCAGCAGGAAGTAGTCCGCCAGCGGCATCGTGGCGCGGATCACGGCCGCGGCGCGGGCGGCCGGCCACAGCCGGGGCCGCAGGTTGCAGTCGTACACCACCCTGGCACCCGCCGCGCGCGCCGCATCGAGGGCGGCAAAGACGCTGTCGCAGGCGCTTTCGCTGATGGCCTGGCTGATGCCCGACGTGTGGAAAAAGCGGCCGGAGCGGATCACCTCGAGCGGCAGGTCAGCCGGCTTCATGCGGCTTGCCGCCGACCCCTTGCGCAGGTAGCTGAACACGTGCCCCGCCGGACCGTGCGTGATGAAGTACACCGCCGTGTGGGCGTCGTGATCGACGGCGACACCGGAGGCATCCACGCCCTCGCGTTGCCACAGCTCGAGGAACTGCCGTCCGAACTCGTCATCGCCAAGGCGGGTGACGTAGGCCACGCGCGCGCCCTGGCGGGCCGCCGCGATCGCGCAGTTCATGGTGTCCCCGCCGAAGCCCTGCAGGTAGCGCCGGTCCTCACCCGGCAGCTGGCTGAACTCGTACATCGGTTCGCCCAGCGACACCACGTCGAACTTCATCGGCATCAGGGATGCGCCTGCGCGGCAAGCTCGAGGAAGCCGAGCGCGTGCTCCACGACCCGGCCGCGATCCCCCGCCGCGAGCGCCTTCTGGTCGATGACGTTGTTGCCCACGCCGACCACGGCCGCGCCGGACTTGAAGTAGTCGAGCATGTTGGCGGTGGAGACCCCGCCCGTGGGGCACAGGGGAATGTCGGGATAGACGGCGTGCAGCGCGCCCAAGTGGGCCGGGCCGCCGGTGGAAGCCGGAAACACCTTCACGATCGCCGCCCCATCGCGCCAGGCCGCCAGCACCTCGCCGGGCGTGAAGCCCCCGCAGAGCGCGACGGCACCGCGGTCCGCCGCGAGCTTCCCCAGGCCGCGGACCAGGCATGGCGACACGAGGTAGTCCGCGCCGGCGTCGAGGCAGGCGTTCGCGGCATCGAGGTCGAGCACCGTGCCCGCCCCGACCAGGAAGCCGTCCTCGGCGCGGGAGCGAAGCGCGCCGATGAGGCGCACCGCGTCGGGGGTGGTCAACGTGATTTCGACCGTCCTGAAACCGGCTTCGATCAGGCAATCGATGGCGATTTCCGCGCTCGCCCGCGAGGCCAGTCGCAGCACGGGGATCACGCGTGATGCAAGGAGTTGTTCGGTCAGCGATTTCATCTGGGGCACGGCCTGCGCCATTCCGGTGCGGGAATTTAGCAGTTTTGCAAGCCTCGCGCGCCAAGATTTCCGCTATGCAAACGCCGCCTTTCCCGGATAATTCCGCAGGCATGCAGCCGGGTTTTCCGGCTGCGGGGCGGCTCGGCGCGGCCTCGGGTTCAGGTGGCAGCAATCCTTTTGGATACAGGGACAAACGACATCCGGCGCTCGCACAATGGACAGCACCGCCCTCAAGCAAGCGACTGCCGACAGCCCGCGCGCGGCATACGCCGCCCCTGACGTCTGCCTTGCGCTGACCCACGCGGTCAGCCAGGCGATCGCCGCCGACCAGAACATCCTGCCCACGCTGGAACGCATCATCGCGCTGTTCCGCTCCACCCTGCAGTTCGACTACGGCGCCTTCTGGCGCGAGGACGAGCAGACCCACGTCACGTCCTGCGTGCTCGCCCGCCACGCGGATTTCCTCGACACGAGCGCCTTCGTCGAGATGAGCTGCAGCATGTCCTTCATGCCGGGCCCCGGCGGGTTGATCCGTACCGTGCTCAAGTCGCGCGAGCCGCTGCTCGTGGAAGACCTCTGCGCCGCGCCCGGGCTGCGCCGGGCGGAAGCCGCGACGCGCGCCGGCCTGAAAACGGCGCTCGCCTTCCCCCTGCTCGCCGGCGGCCAGGTGATCGGCGCCCTCGAATTCTTCGGCCGGCTGCCCCAGCCGCGGGACGAGCACCTGTTGATGACGGCGGCCAGCGTCGGCATCCTCGCCGGGGAGTTCATGGTCCGGCGCCGGGCCGAGGAGAGCCACCGCGAATTCGTGCAGCTTGCGCCGAATGCCATCGTGGTGCACTGCGAGGGCCGCTACGTGTTCGCCAACCGCGCCGCGGTCCAGATGCTCGCCGCGGGCGACGAATCGCAGATCCTCGGCAAGGACCCGTACTTCTTCGTGCACGCGGAGCATCTCGAACCGTCGCGCGAGCGGGTGCGCCGGCTCTACGAGGGGCGCGCCGACGTGCCAATGGTGGAATCGCGCTTCGTGCGCCTCGACGGCGAGGTGATCGACGTCGAGGTGATGTCGCGCTACTCGATCTACGCCGGCAAGCCGGCGATCCAGAGCATCTTCCGCGACATCACCACGCGCAAGCGCGACGAGCAGAAGATCCTGCGACTGTCCAACACCTACGCAGCACTCAGCCAGACCAACAAGGCCATCGCCCGCCTGTCGACGCCGCACGCCCTGTTCCTCGAGGTGTGCCGCATTGCCGTGGAGCACGGCAAGTTCCGCCTCGCCGGCGTGGTGGAACTCGACGAGGACGGCCGCGGCGGGTGCTTCGTGGTCGTCCACGGCGAGCACCAGGCGCGCTTCCTCGGCATGCGCGTCGAGGCACAAGGCGAGGGACCGCCGGCCATGGGGCCCGCCGCGACCGCCTTGCGCACGGGACGCCATTGCATCTCGAACGACTTTTTCGCCGATCCGCGCGCCGCGTTCTGGCGCGACCTGGCGCGGGATGCAGACTTTCGCGCCGGCGGCGCGTTTCCCCTGCGCCGCGGCGAGAGGGTGGTCGGGGCGCTGGCGGTGTACTCGTCGGACACCGACGCCTTCGATGACGTGGTGACCGGCCTGATGGACGAGATGGCGCTCAACCTCTCGTTCGGCCTGGATGCCATCGCGCACGACACGCAGCGCCGCGCCGCCGAGGCGGCGCTGCGCAAGAACGAGCTCGCGCTGTCCACCCTGCTCGGCAACCTGCCGGGCATGGCCTTCCGCTGCCGCCCCGACGACAGCCGCACGCTCATTTTCGCCAGCGAAGGCTGCCTGCAGCTGACCGGCTACCGCGCCGAGGACCTGGTCGACAGGCGCCTGGTGTCCTTCGCCGAGCTGGTGCACCCGGCCGACCGCGGCTGGGTGGCCGCCGAGGTCCGCGACGCGCTGGCGCAGGGCGAGCGCTTGATCCTCGAATACCAGATCGTCTGCTCGGACGGCCAGGTGAAGTGGGTGTCGGAGAAATCGCAGGCCGTGCGCGACGACCATGGCCAGGTCGTCTTCATGGAGGGCATCCTCGACGACATCACCGACCGCAAGCGCTCGGAGGAGCGCCTCGCCTTCCTGGCGCAGTACGACGTGCTCACCGGCCTGCCCAACCGGGCGCTGTTCTACGACCGGTTGCGCCAGGCGGTGGTGCGCGCACGGCGCGAGCAGAACATGGTCGGCCTGCTGTTCCTCGACCTCGACCGCTTCAAGCAGATCAACGACACCCTGGGCCATGCGGCGGGAGACCGCGTCCTGAAGGTGGTCGGCGACCGCCTCAAGGGCTTCCTGCGCGAGGTCGACACCATCGCGCGCCTGGGCGGCGACGAGTTCACGGTCATCATCGAGGGGGTCACCGATCCCGGCCAGGTCGCCTCGGTCGCGGAAAAGATCAAGGCCGCGCTCGCCGAGTACGTGGTGCTCGACGGCCGCGACATGCTCATCTCCGCCAGCGTGGGCATCACGCTGTACCCGCGCGACGCGGAGGACATCGAGAACCTGATCAAGAACGCCGACATCGCGATGTACCACGCCAAGCACCGGGGCGGGCGCCAGCAGTACCAGTTCTACGACGCGGGCATGGCGCCGGTCGCCTCGGGCCGCCTGGAGATGGAGGCGCGCCTGAAGCACGCAATCGAGAACCGGGAGTTCGTGCTGCACTACCAGCCCACGGTCGACGTGAAGAGCGGCCGCATCACCGGCATGGAGGCGCTCATCCACTGGCAGAGCGGGGAAGGCATGATCCCGCCCTCGGATTTCATCCCGCTCGCGGAGGAGTCCGGGCTCATCCTGGACATCGGCAAGTGGGTGCTCCATGCCGCCTGCGCGCAAACCCGGCTGTGGCAGCGCGAGGGCCTGCCGGCGCTGCGGCTCGCCGTGAACCTGTCACCGCTGCAGTTCCGCCAGGAAAACCTGCTGGGGACCGTCGCGGAGATCCTGCGGGAAACGGGCCTCGCCCCCGAGTACCTCGAGCTGGAGATCACCGAGAGCGCGATCATGGACCGCTCCGCCGACACCATCGCGATGCTGAACCGGCTGGCGGAACTGGGCGTGCACCTGTCCATCGACGACTTCGGCACCGGCTACTCCAGCCTCGCCTACCTCAAGCAGTTCCCGGTGGACCAGCTCAAGATCGACCGCTCCTTCATTCGCGACCTCACCATGGACCACGACGACGCCGCGATCGTCAGCGCCATGATCGCGATGTCGCACAACCTCGGCCTCAAGGTCACCGCCGAGGGCGTGGAAACCCGCGACCAGCTCGAATTCCTGCGCATGACCGGTTGCGATACCTACCAGGGCTACTACTTCAGCGTTCCGCTGCCCGCCCGCGCGTTCGCGGAACTGATCCGCAAGCAGGCGGAGGAAGATCGGTAAGGCGGTGTTGGGGAGTGAGTACTGAGTACTGAGTGCTGAGTACTGAGTACTGAGTGCTGGGTACTGCGTGCTGGGTGCTGGGTGCTGGGTGCTGGGTGCTG
>DASZQJ010000044.1:0-4867 GCA_035549715.1 Burkholderiales bacterium | reverse complement strand
ACGCAGCACGCCTTTTCTAGAAACTCACCACCCTCGCCCCCTCCTTCGCCGCCGCGGCATGGAAATCATTCATGCCCGCCATCCTCACGCGCCGGTCGAGGACCGCTTCGCCGATCTTGCGCACTTCGGCGCAGGGCTTGCACACCAGGACTTTGGCATTGGCATGCGAGACGACGTCCTCGTAGCGCGGCGGCGGACCGATGGGCACGACCTTGGCCGCGGTGCCTTCGGTCGCCATGTGCACGGCATCGTGGAACAGCATCAGGGTGACGCTGTCGCCGGCTTGCAGGGCGGACGCGGCAAAGATGAAGGGAAGGTGCGCCCGGGTCGGGTCGGTGGGACCCCAGGTGGCGGAGATGGCGAAATGCATGGCGGACTCCTCGGCGGGTGTTGCAGACGGTTGGATCGCACGGACGTGCGATGCGGAGAGTTTACCTCCCGCGCGAGCCGGCCGGGCAGGAAGAAACGTGCTGAGTACGGAGTACTGAGTGCTGCGTGCTGCGTACTGAGTGCTGGGGAAAGGCTTACCGCGTATTCAAGTTCTAAATCAGCGGACGCGTCGCTTATCGATCTTACCCAGCACGCGGCACTCAGTACTCAGCACGCCTTTCGTCACCCCCTTCGCTCGTCACGGGCTCACCCCTGGGCGATCTCCCACGCGACCAGGGCGATGAAGCCGGCGCCGAGGAGCGCCTGGGCAAGGGTGAGCCGGCGCAACGCGTCCCCCGTGCGGTTGAGCGCTTCGTCGCCCAGCCTGCGGTATTCCCCGGCCTGCATGAACCGGCCTTGCGCCCGCATCGCGGCAAGGGTGTCGAGGTCGTTGT
Source organism: Burkholderiales bacterium (assembly GCA_035549715.1). GTDB lineage: Bacteria > Pseudomonadota > Gammaproteobacteria > Burkholderiales > JACQAP01 > JACQAP01. The sequence continues at coordinate 4,043 of DASZQJ010000044.1, read as the reverse complement.
AGGGGAACAGGTCAGCGGGCGGTCCGCCGAGCCGGGCATGTTCGGCCGGGTGGGCCTCCATGAGCCGGCGCGTGAATCGCCGGCGCAACAGCAGGCCGGCCACGAAGCACAGGGCAAACAGCACCCAGAGGACGAGGATCAGCGCGCGGCGCGCGCTCACGCCACCGCCCCCTGGAGGGCACCTGCCGCGATCGCGGCAAGCACGACCCACAACGGGCTCCAGCGCCAGGCCACCAGGAGCAGGAAGGCGCCCAGGGCCAGCGCGAAATCGAGGGCGTGGCCAATGGCGGAGGTCCACACCGGCTGGTACAGGGCGGCGAGCAAAAGCCCGACGACCGAGGCATTGACGCCGGCCAGGGCCGCGCGGGCGGAGGGCTGCTGGCGCAGCTTCTGCCAGTAGGGCAGCGCCGCCAGCACGAGCAGCAGGGAAGGCAGGAAGATTGCCGACAGGCACAGCAACGCGCCGGCCCAGCCGTTGGGGGCCACGCCGCTGGCCGCGCCCAGGTAGGCGGCGAAGGTGAACAGCGGGCCGGGCACGGCCTGGGCCGCGCCATAGCCGGCCAGGAAAGTTTCGTTGTCCACCCAGCCGTGCGGGATGACTTCGGATTGCAGCAGCGGCAGGACCACATGGCCGCCGCCGAACACCAGCGCACCGGCGCGGTAGAACGTGTCGAACATCGCCACGGCGGTCGAATGCAGGGTGAGCGCCGCAAGCGGCAGCAGAACCAGCAGGGCGAGGAACAGGACGCCGGCGGTGGCGGCCATGCCGCCCGGCACGCGAATCTCGAGGCCGCCGGCCTGCGGCCCCGCGGAGGTTCGCAGCATGAGCCCGCCGCCGATGGCCGCCGCGGCGATGACCAGCACCTGGATCGCAGCGCCCGGCCACGCAAGCAGGATGCCGGCGGAAACGAAGGCGATGGTGAGGCGCGCGCGGTCCGTGCAGATGGCGCGACCCATGGACCACACGGCCTGCGCGACCACCGCGACGGTGATGATCTTCAGGCCGTGCAGGACGCCGGCGGCCACCGGCCCTTCCAGCGCGGACGCGCCATAGGCGAACAGGACGAGCGCGATGGCCGAGGGCGCGGTGAAGGCGATCCACGCGGCCAGCGCGCCCGGCAGGCCGGCGCGCAGCAGGCCGATCGACATGCCGACCTGGCTGCTGGCGGGACCGGGCAGGAACTGGCACAGCGCCACCAGGTCGGCGTACCCCGCCTCGTCCAGCCATTTGCGTCGCTCGACGAACTCGTGGCGAAAATAGCCCAGGTGCGCGATGGGGCCGCCGAAGGACGTCAGGCCCAGGCGCAGGAAGGCGGCAAAGACCTCGAAGACCGGGCCGCTGCCCGGGCCGCGTGCGCCCGGGCTCATCGCATGCCGGCGCAGTGCGCCCCTCGAGGATTGTCGCAAGGCCCCATTTGCGCGCAGTAGAGCATGGCGGCGCGACACGCGTCCATCGCGCGGAAGCGGCTGTCCCGCGTGGCAGCGGGCACCCATTTCGGGGCGCGGCGGGCAAGCCATGACGCGCGGAAATCCGCGCGGGTCCTGTCCGGCCCGTCTGGCGTTGTCCGTCGAACCGCAGAAACCCGTCAAAGTTTCCCGCGTAATGCCTTGTCTTGCCATGAATTCGGCTCGGGCACAGATCGGTCACGAGATCGCAACGTCATGTTTATGTTGACGAGATCGGGACCGGCACCACAGACTTGTGGCCGTGGCGGGAAGGACGTCCCTCCCCGCCGCAGACCACGCCGGGCCGCGAGTCGACACCAGAATCGACGCCGTGCCCGGCAAGGCCCCGAACCTGGCGCTCGACCGGGATGCGGCCACGTTTCGATCACTGTTCCGCTGCAGGGCAAGGGAGACGGCAATGGGCATCCTCGAATTCCTCTTCGGAAAGCCGAAGGGCACGAACGGCAATGACGTGCTCGAGGGCGATTCCCGCAACAACGTCATCAACGGCCGCAAGGGCAACGACCAGATCAGCGGCAACGACGGCAACGACTGGCTGATCGGCGGCAAGGGTGACGACATCCTGCAGGGCGGCAGGGGCAACGACGTCCTGTACGGCAAATCCGGCAAGGACATCCTGCTCGGCGGCGCCGGCAACGACATCCTCTACGGCGACGACAAGGGCCACGGCCACTTTTCCTCCTGGTGGGGCCACAAGCCGCCCGGCTACGCGGACTACCTCGACGGCCAGTCCGGCAGCGACAAGGTCTACGGCGGCGGCGGCAACGACTTCGCCAACTACACCATGGGCGAGAACCGGGGCGCCCACGACCTTTACGACGGCGGCAAGGGCAGCGACACGCTTCAGATCACGCTGACCTGGGCCGAGTCACTGCTCACCTCCGTGCAGCAGGACCTCGCCCGCTTCGAGGTCTTCCTCTCCAGGCCGGGCAATGCCGGCAGGACCTTCGAGTTCAAGGCCTTCGACCTCGACGTGCGCAACTTCGAGGACGTGGTCGTCAAGGTCCTGAATGACCCGCCCACGGCGCGCGACGACGACGGCAGTACGAGCGAGAACCAGAAGCTGGTCGTGTCCCTGCCCGCCAGCCTGCTCAACAACGACACCGACCCGGACGCCGGGGACAGCATCGTCGCCAACCCGATCGTCGATGGCAGCAGCACGCTGGGCGCCGTCGTCAACGTCAATGCGGACGGCAGCTACAGCTACGATCCGACCGCGGCCGTCGCGCTGCAGGCCCTGAAGGCCGGCCAGAACGTGGTGGACACCTTCCAGTACACCATCCGCGACCAGGCCGGCCACACCTCGACCGCCACGGTATCGATCACGGTGCTGGGGGCGAACGACGCGCCGGTGGCGCAGGACGACGCGTATGCGCTGGACGAAGACAGCGCGCTGACCGTCGGCGGCCCCGGCGTGCTGGGCAACGACAGCGACGTGGACCAGGACGCCCTCGCCGCCGTGCTCTACGAGGGCCCGGCGCACGGCATGGTCGCGCTCAACGCGGATGGCAGCTTCACCTACACGCCCGACGCCAATTACAACGGCACGGACAGCTTCCAGTACCGCACCACGGACGGCTCGGCGCCTTCGGGCATCGCCACCGTCACCCTGACGATCCAGCCGGTGGCCGACGCGCCCGAGGCGCGCGACGACGCCTACGCCGTCGACGAGGACGGCACGCTGACCCTGGATGCCGCCAGCGGCGTGCTCGCCAACGACACCGATGCCGACCTGGATCCCATCCAGGCCATCCTGGTCAACGCCCCGGCGCACGGCAGCCTCTCGCTGAACGCCGACGGCTCGCTCACCTATACGCCCGACGCCAACTACAACGGTGGCGACAGCTTCCAGTATCGCGCCCATGACGGCGCCCTGGAGTCCGGCGTGGCGACCGTCAGCATTGCGGTCAACCCGGTGAACGATGCGCCGGTGGCGGTCGACGACAACGCCGCGACGGACGAGGACCATGCCATCGGCGGCAGCGTGCTCGGCAACGACACGGACGCCGACCACGACACCCTGGCGGTGAGCAACCCCGGCACCTTCCTTTCGCTGCTGGGCGCGACGGTCACGCTCGCCGCGGACGGCACGTATGCCTACGACCCGACGACCTCGGCCAAGCTGCAGGCCCTCAACAACGGCCAGAGCCTGACCGACAGCTTCGGCTACGCCATCGCCGACGGCAACGGCGGCTCGTCGGCCGCAACGGTCTCGATCGACGTTTCGGGCGTCACCGACGCCTCGCCCCAGGGCAACAGGATCCTTCCCAGCATCGAGCCCGGCGCGGACCTCGATTACGTGATCCGGTTCGAGAACGGGGAGTGGATGAGCCTGCGCGGCTTCCAGTTCGGGCTGGAGAATTCCGGCTCGGTGGGCTCGGGTGGCGGCGGTGCGGGCACGGGCAAGTCCTTCAGCAACGGCGTGACGCTGGAGCTGGATACCGGCGGCCAGCTCACGACGCTTACCCAGTCGCTGTTCACGGGCGAGCACCTGAAGAACGTCGAGATCGAGGCCTATCGCGCCACGGGCTCGGGCAAGGCGATGCTGGTGGACGAGTTCAAGTTCAACGACGTCC
>DASZQJ010000043.1:0-6353 GCA_035549715.1 Burkholderiales bacterium | reverse complement strand
CGCGCCAATCCGGATAATGCAAAGCGTGCGAGGGACGAAAGGGTTTTCGCCCCGCCCCGGCCCGAAAGGCCGAGGTTACGCAAATGACACATTCATTCTCAATTGGAAGGAGATTCAAATGACGATCACCAAGCTTATCCTCGCCGCCGGTTTCGCCGTTGCCACCACGGGCGCCTTCGCTGAAACGGGCGTCAAGACCACCGACTTCGGCAACGTTTCCAACGTCTACGGCCGCGCCAGCGTCGCCACCGTCAAGATCCAGGGCGACGTGAACTCCACGGCTGCCAACGTGGCGGATTCCGGCCGCGAAGTGGTGAAGGGCGACACGCAAATCGCCGTCACCGCGGGCGAACGCAACGTGAACGAACAAGGCCGCTCGTAATCCAGGCGGCTTGGGGCCGGGGCTCGGACCGGCCTGCAGCAAAAGGAACGGCGTCCCGCGAAAGCGGGGCGCCGTTTTTGTTTGTTCATCAGATCTGAAGAACAAGTCGCCCGGAAAACGCCAGTCCCGCACCGGAAAATCAATAATTTTTCTCTATTTGTTAGCAAGTTATAAACTTCCGATTTTTCCATCGAATAACGCGGACAACCCCCGGGTGCCCGCGAGCGACCACTTACCTTTCACCCCCCTTCAAGCCATTCCCCCGGGCCGCATGGCCCCGAGGCAGACCTGCCGGCGCTGCCCGGCAGATGCCCCGCCAGCCCCGTCCCCGGCCGGAGGCGCCTTGTCGCAGCGCAATGTTGACGTCGGACAATCGAGGACATACCCTGCGCCACTCTTACAGCCTGCGGCTTGCCATGACGGGCGCCCGGTCCCCACGGACCGGAGAACAGGCAGGGAATGAACGCCCTGCGGCAGGACTCTGGCAGCACGCCGGGGGAGGAGGAACCGGATGCATCGGGAAGGCGCAACCCGCCTTCAACCGTTACACCAGGTTCTACAAACAGAAGAAGAAGACGACGGCCTCATCGGGGGGAACCAAAAGATTCCCGCCGATGGGGCCGCCGCGTTTCTGCGGCCCCCTTTCCTGCTCTACCCCCACCGCAAAGGCGCGAAGGCGCAAAGGGGACGCAAAGAAAACCAACAAGGAAGGGAATGGACGATAGCCTGCCTATCGCGCCCGGAATTCTTGCGTCAGCGGCAAACGACAGCGAATGCATATTGCCCGTACTGGCCTTTGCCCTCCTTTGCGTTTCCTTTGCGCCTTCGCGCCTTTGCGGTTAGGGATTCTGGTTAGGGATTCGCATCAGTGGGCGGCGGACATCACCAGCGACGGCCAGGCCACGTAGCCCAGGAAGTTGTCCGGCTCGATGAGCACGACGGCCTTTTCGCGCAGCTCCCGCGCCGAGGGGGATTCCCCGTCCTTGAGGTAGCGCTGGATGGCAACGATCGGGTCTTCGCCCGGACGGCAGTCGATGGAGCGTCCCGCAAGCTCGACGCGCCGCCCCTTGTACGCCTCCGGGGCGCGCGGGTCGCGGCCGAACTTCGACGGACCGAAATCCATCCTCGTCGCGTGCTGGTGGGGAAAGGCCGCCTCCGAATGCGCGGCGTAAAAGCTCCAGACGTGGAAGTCGTCCACCCCGGTGACGCCGTTGACGAAGTGCAGCGCGGCGTCGCGGCACAGCACCGTGCAGACCAGGCGCTTGCGGTAGAGCAGCGCCCATTCCGGATGGCGGTCGAAGAATTCCTCCCGCTCGGCACGCGCGATGCGCGCGAGCTTCTTGAGGTCGGTCCTGGTGATGCGCTCGAACGAGCGGTCTTTGCTCATGGGGCCGTGAATGTCGTGACTGCGTGACTGCCGTGAATGCCGTGTCCCGGGATGGCGGGCGACTTTCGACCTTGCCCCATCCCCAGGCTCACCCCATCGTGTTGGGCACCCACTGCTTGCACCAGCCGTTGGGGCTGACGGCCTCGCTCAGGATCACGCACTTGCCATGGCCCTGGTAGAGCACGCACTTGGCGCAGGTGCGGCCGAGGTAGGGTTCGTTCTGGTAACCGACTTCCTCGCGCGTGCGCACCCGCAGGCCGTCGGGCGGCTTCGTTTGCCCGCTGGCAACGCCGGGCGCCGCGGCTGCAGCCCCGAGCAGACAGACCGATTTCAAGAATCCGCGGCGAGATTCACTGGACATCCGATCCCCTCCTCCAGGTTGGCCTACACGATCGCAAAGGGCTCGCCCCTCCCCGCACTGGCCGCCCTCAGGCTCAGCACCCAGTACGCCGTCCCCGCCCTTGTCACGCCCCACCCGTCACGAGCGCAGCGTCGTCACGGAGCGCAGCGGCGTCACGGCCTCGCCCGTCCCGATTCTACGCCCGGTATTTCTCCAGCACCGAGCGATCGACTTCCACGCCCAGGCCCGGGCCGGACGGAATCTCGACCCAGCCGTCGACCTGCTGGATGGGTTTGGTGATGAGCTGCACGCGAAACGGATGCGAGGAGCGGTCGAACTCGAGGACCGGTTCCTGGGCATGGAGCGAGTGATGCGCCACCGGGACGGCGGCGAGCAGTTGCAGGGAAGCCGCCTGGGCGATGGCCGAGCCCCAAACGTGCGGGTTCACCTGCACGCCATGCGATTGCGCGAGGGCGATGATGTGCCTGCCCGCCGAGATGCCGCCGCAAGAGCCCAGGTCCGGCTGCGCGACGTCCACGCATCCGGCGCCGAGGAACTCGCGAAAGCCGTACAGCGTGTGCTCGTTCTCGCCGCCGGCGATGGGCATGGAAAGCTTCCGGCGCATCTCCGCGTAGCCGACGAGGTCCTCCGGCACGACGGGCTCCTCGTACCAGCGCAGGTTGTATTGCTCGAGGTCGCGCCCCAGGCGCAGCGCTTCGGCGCGGCCGTAGGCGTGATTGGTGTCCACCATGAGCGTGACGGGCTTGCCCTGGAGGGCGCGGCCGATTTCCTTCATGCAGGCGATGTCGTCATCCACGCCATAGCCGAGCTTGACCTTCATGATCGTGAATCCCGCGTCGAAGTGGCGCAATGCCTCCTCGCCCAGGCGCTTCGCCTCGCCCTGCCCTTTCACGCGGTAGAAGCCCGTGGCATAGGGCTGCACCTTCGTGCGAAACGCCCCGCCCAGCAGCCGGTACACCGGGACGCCGTGGTGCTTGCCGGCGATGTCCCACAGGGCCATGTCGACCGCGCTGATGCCCGAGACCACCGAGCCCTTGCGGCCATAGTCGCGGGTCATGTGGTACATGCGGTGCCAGAGCACCTCCATGTCGAGCGGGTCGGCGCCGGTGACGATGGGCCGCAGCGCCTTGTCGATCACCGTGGCGGCGATCTCGGGGGGCTCGAGGCCCTGGGCGAAGGCCTCGCCCCAGCCGGTGATGCCGGCATCGGTGACGACTTCGACGAGGGTGGCGGAGCGCTGGCGCACCCAGCCCTGGGAAAACGCAAAAGGCTCGGCGAGCGGGCTCTTGAGGACGTGGATCCTGAGGTCGGTGATTTTCATGGGGGGGTCGGTTGCTGTTTTTGGTTACATGTCGTGGACCGCGGCCGGCCTCGCGCCGTGCCGCGATAGGGTAGACAATAATCCAACAGTTGCCGGACGGGGAAGCGCAACTGGGCAATCCCACTGGGAAGGAGGAGCGCCATGTACCGGAGGATCCTGCTGCCGACCAACGGCTCCGAGCTGTGCGTCTCGGCCGTCAAGCGCGGCATCGAGTTCGCGAAGGAAATCGGGGCCAGCGTGGTGGGCTTCCACGCCATTCCCGCGACGTCCTATCTGATCTACACGGAAGCCGGCCCGAGCGACGTGCTGGCCGAACAGTTCGAGAAGGACGCAATGGCGCGGGGGCAGAAGCTGGTGGACGAGGTGTGCGACGCGGCCACGGCCGCGGGCGTGGCGAACGAGTCCCTGCTGCTCACCAACGACCACCCCTGGGAGGCGATCATCGAAGCGGCGGCCACCAAGGGCTGCGACCTGATCTTCATGGCCTCGCACGGGCGGCGCGGCCTGTCCGCCCTGCTGCTGGGCAGCGAAACCGCGCGGGTGCTGACCCATACCACCATCCCGGTGCTGGTCTACCGCTAGGCGCAGGGCGCGCAGCCGGGCCTGCGCTCAGGACCTGGGGCAGGGGTGGCCGGCCCGCAATGCCTGGATGATGAGGTAGCGGCGCGGCCGGAACAGTTCGTCAGGATGGGATTCGAGGTATTGGCGCACCGAATCGAAGGCACGGCCCTGCGGGTCGCCGCCCTCGATGCAGAACAGCCGCCGGTCCCACTCGCTGCGCACCGCGTCGATGTACATCATCGCCACGTCGCGGGAATCCTTGTTACGCATGAAGGCCAGCAGCTCGCTGCCGTCCTCTTCGGCCGTGGCCGGACCCGACAGCGCCAGGCCGGCGGCAAGGACGAGGAGTTGCAGGCGAAGGACGCGCATGGGACCGGTCGGGTCGTTGCCCTGGACGGGGCGGGAATTGGTGCCGCTGGCCGGAATCGAACTGGCGACCTTCGCATTACGAATGCGCTGCTCTACCAACTGAGCTACAGCGGCGTAGGGCGCGCATTATAAGGCCTCGCCCGGTAAAGCTCTACACCCCTACCCCCTACACCCAACGCAAGGCGCAGAGGACGCAAAGGAAAGCAAAAGGCTGGAGAAAAAGGCCATGGGCGCGCCACCCACGCCTGGATCCGTGTTCCGTGGCAAAGGGAAGGAAAATATCCACCTGCCCCTTTCCCGTTCTTGCAGTTCTTTGCGTCCTCTGCGCCTTTGCGTTGGATTGATACGCCCTAGCGGTTCCTGAAATCCGGCTTGCGCTTCTCGATGAAGGCCGCCATGCCCTCCTTCTGGTCTTCGACCGCGAAGCCGGAGTGGAAGAGGCGGCGCTCGAAGCGCACGCCTTCCGAGAGCGTGGTCTCGAAAGCCCGGTTCACGGACTCCTTGGCCATCATCACCACCGGCAGCGACAGTTCGCAGATTTTTTCGGCGGCCTTCATCGCCTCGGGGATGAGGTCCGCGAGCGGCACCACGCGGCTCACCAGCCCGGCGCGCTCGGCCTCCGCGGCGTCCATCATGCGCGCCTGGCCGAGCAGCACCATCTCCATGGCCTTGGACTTGCCGACGAAGCGCGGCAGGCGCTGCGTCCCGCCCGCCCCGGGTATGACGCCGAGGTTGATCTCCGGCTGGCCGAACTTCGCGTTGTCCGCGGCGAGGATGAAGTCGCACATCATCGCCAGCTCGCAACCGCCGCCCAGGGCGAAGCCCGCGACCGCCGCGATCACCGGCTTGCGGCAGCGGCTCACGCGCTCCCATTCCGCGGTGATGAAATCCTCGCGGAAGACGTCCATGTAGGACTTGGCCTGCATCTCCTTGATGTCGGCGCCGGCGGCAAAAGCCTTCTCGCTGCCGGTGATCACCATGCACCCGACGTTGTCGTCGGCCTCGAAGGCATCGAGCGCCGCGGCGAGCTCGCGCATGAGCGCGGGCGACAGCGCGTTGAGCGCCCTGGGGCGGTTCAGGGTGATGAAGCCGACCTTGCCTCGGGTCTCGACGAGGATGTTCTCGAAAGCCATGGGAATCCCTTCCATCTCTATAATGCGCGGACGCGCGACCAGAAAAATCGAACGAGGAGAACCGCCTTGAACTTCACCGCCATTCTATTGGATATCTCCGAGGGCGTAGCCACCCTCACCCTCAACCGCCCGGACAAGCTCAACGCCTTCACGGCGAAGATGCACGAGGAACTGCGCGAGGCGATGAAGCTCGTCAAGGCGGATGCGAGCGTGCGGGCGCTGCTCATCACGGGCGCGGGCCGCGGCTTTTGCGCCGGCCAGGACCTTTCCGAACGCATGATGGATCCCGGCGTGCCCAGGGCGGACGTGGGCGATTCGCTCGACAAGAACTACAACCCCTTCCTCAAGGGCCTGCGCGCGCTGCCGATGCCGGTGGTCTGCGCGGTGAACGGCGTGGCCGCCGGCGCCGGCTGCAACCTCGCGCTCGCCGGCGACATCGTCGTCGCGGCCAGGTCGGCAAGCTTCATCCAGGTGTTCAGCCGCATCGGCCTGATTCCCGACGCCGGCGGCACCTACGTGCTGCCGCGGCTGGTGGGCACGGCGCGCGCCATGGCCGCGGCCATGCTCGCGGAAAAGGTGGGCGCCGAGCAGGCGGTCGAGTGGGGCATGATCTGGAAGTGCTACGACGACGACAAGCTCGCGCAGGAATCACGCGCCCTGGCGAAGCAGCTCGCGAACTCGGCCACTCGCGCCATGGCGCTCACCAAGCAGGCCATCCACGCCTCCTGGTCGAACAGCTTCGAGCAGCAGCTCGACCTCGAGCGCGACCTGCAGCGCGAGGCGGCGAAGAGCGACGACTTCCGGGAGGGTGTCGCGGCCTTCAACGAAAAACGCCCGGC
>DASZQJ010000042.1:0-5381 GCA_035549715.1 Burkholderiales bacterium | reverse complement strand
CCAACCAGCGGGTGCGCATCCCGATGGCCGAGGGCGTGGAATCGTTGAACGTCGCGGCGGCTGCCGCGGTGTGCTGCTTCGAACGCCAGCGGCAGGTCCTTGCCAAAGCGGCCAAAGTGCGGCGCTGAAGGTCCCGGATGCAGTCCGGGGAGGGCCAGGTTTCATGGCCAGGTCAGGCGGATTCGGGCGGTACGGCCAATTCCCACTTAATTTAACATAATATACATTATGCGCTAACTAAGAATGTCGGCAGTTCAGGCGGCCGCTTTGAACAGCCGGAAGAAATTCGCCGTCGTCACGCGAGCCACTTCCTCGACCGCAACCCCCTTGAGCCTGGCGATTTCCTCGGCCACGAATCGCACGTAGGCCGGCTGGTTGGTCTTGCCGCGGTAAGGCACCGGCGCGAGATACGGCGAATCCGTTTCGATCAGCATGCGCTCGAGCGGCACCATTCGCGCCACGTCCTTCAGGGTGACCGCATTCTTGAAGGTCACGATGCCCGAGAACGAGATCAGGAAGCCCATCTCCATGGCCGCCTCGGCGACGGCGGCGGTCTCGGTAAAGCAGTGCATGACCCCGCCAACCTCGGCGGCCTTTTCCTCGCGCAGGATGCGCAGCGTGTCTTCAGCTGCCTCCCGGGTATGGATAATCAGGGGCTTGCCGCATTCCCGGGCAGCCCGGATGTGGCGCCGGAACCGGTCGCGCTGCCATTCCAGGTCGCCCGTGAGCCGGTAGTAATCCAGCCCGGTTTCCCCGATCGCCACCACCCGTGGCTCGTCCGCCAGACGGACGAGCCGCGCGACATCGGGCTCCTCGCCGGCCTCCGTATCCGGATGTACGCCGGCCGAGGCGAACACGTTCGCGAACCGCTCCGCCACGGCCCGCACCTCCGGGAAAGCCTCCAGGGTCACCGAAACGCACAAGGCATGGCTGACCCCGTTCGAGGCCATGGCTGCGAGCACGTTCTCGAGCTCGGCCGCCAGCTCCGGGAAGTTGATGTGGCAGTGTGAATCGACGAACAAATTATTTTAAAACAGCTTATTGTTGATTAAATTAAAGGTGATTTCTAGCGTTGTCCCGGGTAGCCGCCCAGCAGGCTTTCCAGCGCCAGCTTCTTGTTGAGCGGATGGTTGGCGGCCCGCCCGTAGGCCAGGACATCCGCATACCAGCGCATCAGCGCCACCGGCGACATGCCGGCCGAACTCTTTTCCAGCGCCTGGCGAAAATCCAGGTGGTAGCGCACGCGTCCACCGAAGCGGACCGCCGCCAGGTCATACGCCCAGCGCAGCAGCAGCCCGGCGATGACCGGCGGGTCCAGCGCCTCCGCCCGTTCAGTGGCCGTCACCGGGCTGAAGCCGGGCCGGGCCAGGGTGTCGAGGAACGCCTTGCGCTGGGCCCAATACCCTTCGGCATGGGCGAATTCCAGGGCAGCCAGGGGTGCATAGCCGCCTTGCGCAAGGGCGAGTTCGGCCCCCTCCACCCCCTTCGCCTTCAACCACGCGAGCCCGGCCGCCGCGTCCGGGACGGTGAAGGGCACGAGGAAGCAGCGGCTGCGGATGGTGGCGAGCAGGCGATCCGGCTGGTGGCTCACCAGCAGGAAATGGGAGCGCCCCGGGGGTTCTTCCAGGATCTTCAGCACGGCGTTTGCCGCGGCCGGATGCAGGGCTTCGGCCGGCGCGATGACCACGGCCTTGGCGCCGCCGCGATGGGCCGAGGTGGTGACGAACTCGCCCAGTTCGCGGACCCGGGCCACCGGGATCTGTTTCGACGTCTTTTTCGCCGGGCCGCCCTCCTCACCCTCCTCGGCCGCTGTCTCCTCTTCGGAAGCGAGTTCGACCAGGCGCAGGTCCGGATGCGTACCCGCCTCCAGGAGCCTGCAGGAGGCGCAGGCGCCGCAGGCCGCGAGGCCGTCCCGGCGGGTTTCACAGAGCAGCGCGCGGACCAGGAAGAGCGCGGTAGCGCGCTTGCCGAGTCCCGGCTGCCCGCCCAGGAGCATGGCCGCCGGCAGCGCCTGCGCCTGCGCCGGCAGGCGCGCGAGCGCCGTCCGGGTCCATGGCAGCTCTAGGCCTTCCACAATCGCTCCAGGCGTTCGCCGACTTCCTGCTGGATGTCCCCGATGTCGCGACCGCCGTCGATGCGCACCATGCGTCCGTTCGATGCACGCAGGCGCTCGAGGTATGCGTCGCGCACTCGCGTGAAGAACTCGGCGCCCTCGCGCTCGAAGCGGTCGGGCGACTTGATCCGCGCGGTGCGCGCCTTGCCGACTTCGGCGCTGACGTCGAAAAGCAGCGTGAGGTCGGGCTGCAATCCGGGATGCGTGAAAGCCTCGAGGGCGCAGAGCTTTTCCGTCGCGACGCCGTGGCCGCCGCCCTGGTAGGCAAAGCTCGCATCAGTGAAACGGTCACACAGCACCCAGTCGCCCCGCGACAGGGCGGGCGCGATCACGTCCTCGAGGTGCTGGCGCCGGGCCGCGAACATCAGCAGCGCTTCGGTCTCGGGATGCAGGCGGCCGTCCGATTGCAGCAGGAGCTCACGCAGCTTCTCGCCCAGCGGCGTGCCGCCGGGCTCGCGCGTGACGATCGTGCGCACGCCCTGCCCCCGCAGCCAGTCGTTCGCCCACGCGAGATGGGTGCTCTTGCCCGCGCCGTCGATGCCCTCGAAGGTGACGAACCGCCCCCTCGTCATCGCGCCCGGACCTTCTGGAACTTGTTCACCGCCTGGTTGTGCTCCACCAGCGAGGAGGAGAACTGGTGGCTGCCGTCGCCGCGGGCCACGAAGTACAACGCCCTGGACTGCGCCGGGTTCAGGGTGGCGCGGATCGACGCCGCGCCGGGCATCGCGATCGGCGTCGGCGGCAGCCCGGCGCGCGTATAGGTGTTGTAGACGCCGTCGGCCAGCAGGTCGCGGCGCCGCAGGTTCCCGTCGAAAGCCACGCCGAGTCCGTAAATGATGGTGGGATCCGTCTGCAGGCGCATCCCGCGCTTGAGGCGGTTCACGAACACCGCCGCGACCAGTTCGCGTTCGTCGCTGCGCCCCGTCTCCTTTTCCACGATGGAGGCGAGGACCAGCGCTTCGTACGGCGTCCTGAACGGCAGGTTCGGCATGCGCCGGCCCCACTCCGCCTCGAGGATGCCTTGCGTCTTCTGGTAGGCCTGCCTGAGCAGCACGAGGTCGCTCGTGCCGGCGGCAAACTGGTAGGTGTCGGGAAAGATCCAGCCTTCGATCGACTTTTCCGCCAACCCCAGGCGCTGCAGGATGTCGGCCTCGCTCAACCCGGCCGTGTCGTGCCTCACGGAGGGATGCTGGTCCAGCGCCGCCCGGATCTGGCGGAAGGTCCAGCCTTCGGTGAACTGGATCTGCGCGCGGGTGAATTCACCCCGCACCAGCTTGTCGAGCAGGCGTTGCGGGGTGATGCTTTCCCCGGCATCGTAGCTGCCCGCCTTGATCTCCTCCGACACGCCCAGGGCTCTGGCCATCAGCACGAAGCTCCAGCGCTCGGCGATGATGCCGCCCTCCTTGAGCTGCCTCGCCACGGCGCGCAGGCTCCTGCCCTGCTCGATGTTGAACTGGCGTGACTTCTCGGGCACGGCCACGGGCGTGACCGCGAAATAGGCCATCCAGCCGCCTGCGGCGACCACGACCAGCAGCGCCAGGTAGATGATGCCGCGCAGCAATCCCAGGGCGGGCCGCCGGGGCTGAGTCAGGAAGAGGTTCTTGCGCCTGGCCATATTGGAACCGGCCTCTCGAAGAGGTTGCGGGAAACGACCCGACGCCGGCCATGCGGCGCGTTGCTACGGGGCGGCCCCGAAGGCGGGCACCACCCTGCCCTGCACCCCGCCTCCCTCAACGAGCCTTGAACGCCAGGAGCCCGGCGCACTGGTCAAAGGGCGCGGAAAACGAGGGTTCCGTTGGTGCCGCCAAAACCGAACGAGTTCGACATCACGACCGACATCTTCATCTCGCGCGCCTTGTTGGGCACGTAGTCGAGGTCGCACTGCGGATCCTGCTCGAACATGTTGATGGTGGGCGGCGCGATCTGGTCCTGCATCGCCATCACCGAAAACACCGCCTCGACGCCGCCGGCCGCACCAAGCAGGTGGCCGGTCGCGGACTTGGTCGAGCTCACCGCGAGTTTCCTGGCGTGGTCGCCGAAGCAGCGCTTGACCGCGATGGTTTCGGCGAGGTCGCCCAGGGGCGTCGAAGTGCCGTGGGCGTTGATGTAGTCGACCTGGTCGGGATTGAGTCCGGCATTGCGCAGCGCATTGGACATGCCACGTCGCGCGCCGTCGCCATCCTCGCAGGGCGCGGTGATGTGGTGCGCGTCCGCGCTCACCCCGTAGCCGGCGAGCTCGCAGTAGATCTTCGCGCCGCGCGCCTTCGCGTGCTCGAGCTCCTCCAGCACCAGGACCCCGGCGCCCTCGCCCAGCACGAAGCCGTCGCGCCCGGTATCCCAGGGCCGGCTCGCGGTGGCCGGATCGTCGTTGCGGGTGCTGAGCGCGCGCGCGGCCGAGAAGCCCCCGAGACCAAGGGTCGAGATGCAGGCTTCCGCGCCACCCGCCACCATGATGTCCGCATCGCCATACTCGATCAGGCGGGCGGAATCGCCGATGCAATGGTTCGCGGTCGTGCAGGCCGTCACCATCGCCAGGCACGGCCCCTTGAAGCCGTACATGATCGACAGGTTGCCCGAGATCATGTTGATGATCGCGCCCGGGATGAAGAAGGGCGAGATCTTGCGCGGACCGCTCTCCAGAAGCAGCTTGTGCGTCTCCTCGATCATCGGCAGACCGCCGATGCCCGAGCCCACGTTCACGCCCACGCGCTCCGCGTCGGCGGGATTGGCGCCAAGGCCGGCATCCTTGATCGCCTCCACGGCAGCGGCGATGCCATAGTGGATGAAGACGTCCACCCGCCGGGCTTCCTTGGGGGAGAGCACGGTGGAGACGTCGAAATTCTTGACCTCGCCGGCGATCTGCGATGCGAAGGGGGATGGGTCGAAGCGGGTGATCCGGGTGATGCCGGACTGGCCCGCCAGGATGTTCGACCAGGCTTCCTTGACGCTGTTGCCGACCGGGCAAACGGTTCCCAGGCCGGTTACTACGACGCGGCGTCTAGACAACTCGACTCCAGGGAAAATGAAAGGCGGGCGGAATCAGTTCAGGTGCGCCTTGATGTAGTCGACGGCCTGTTGCACGGAGGTGATCTTCTCCGCCTCCTCGTCGGGGATCTCGCACTCGAACTCTTCTTCAAGCGCCATCACCAGTTCGACGGTGTCGAGGGAATCGGCTCCGAGGTCGTCGACGAAGGTGGATTCGTTCTTGACATCCGCCTCGTTCACGCCCAGTTGCTCGGCAACGATTTTTCTGACTCGCTGTTCTACG
>DASZQJ010000041.1:0-42859 GCA_035549715.1 Burkholderiales bacterium | reverse complement strand
TCATCAACGAGTCCATGGGCCGCGGCACCGGCGACAGCCTGCTCAAGCTCATCGCGCAGCGGCTGCGCGAGCAGCACCGGGCGGAGTGCGTCGCCCGCGTGGGCATGAACTGCTTCGCCATCGTCCTGGCGGACCTCGCCGACGACTTCCAGGCGGCGCGGCTGGTGGAGGAAAAGCGGCGCGCCTTCCTGCAGGCGCCGTTTCCGGTCGAGGATCGCGAACTGCGGGTGTCCATGCGCTGCGGCGTGGCGGTGTTCCCGGACAACGGCGACAACCCGGAGATGCTGTTGCAGAACGCCGAGGCCGCGCTTGGCCGCGCCAAGCAGGCGGGGGAAGCCGCCGTGTACTACACGCCGATGCTCAACGCCCACCTCGCCGAGCGGCTCGCGATCGAGTCGCGGCTGCGACTGGCGCTCGAGCAACGGCAGTTCCTGCTGCACTACCAGCCCAAGGTCAGCCTGGCCGACGGCGGGATCCGGGGCTTCGAGGCCCTGCTGCGCTGGAACGACCCCGGACAGGGCCTGGTGCTGCCGTCGCGATTCATTCCCATCCTCGAGGAGACGGGGATGATCGTCGAGGTCGGGCAATGGGCGCTCGCCGAGGCCGCCCGGGTCTACCGCAAGTGGAAGGCCCAGGGCCTGCCCGCCCGGCACATCGCGGTGAACGTGTCGTCGATCCAGCTGCGCGGCTGGAACTTCGTCGAAGACATGAAGAAGCTGCTTGCGGAGTTCGGCCCGGACGCGGGCATCGACATCGAGATCACCGAAAGCATGGTGATGCAGGACCTCGACCGCAGCGCGCGCATCCTGGGCGAGCTGCGCGACGCCGGGGTGTCGATCGCGATGGACGATTTCGGAACCGGATATTCCTCGCTGGGCTACCTGGTGCGCCTGCCGGTGGACACCATCAAGATCGACCGTTCCTTCATCAGCACCCTGACCGAGCGCCAGGACCACATCGAGGTCGCGGCCGCCATCATCTCCATGGCCCATTCCCTGGGACTCAGGACCGTCGCCGAGGGCGTGGAGACCGCACGCCAGCGCGACCTGCTCAAGGGACTGGGCTGCCATGAGATCCAGGGGTACTTCATCAGCAGGCCCGTGCCCGAGGCCGAGGTCGAGAAGCTGATGCTCGGGCCGGCCTGATCCCCGGGCCGCCGGATGCCGGATCGCGGCGCCTAGCCGCGGAGGAAATCGAAGTCGCAGCCGCTGTCGGCCTGCAGCACGTGGCGATGGTAGAGATGGGCATAGCCGCGCGCGGGCGCCGGCGCCGGAACGGCGGCTTCCAGGCGCGCCGCCAGTTCGGCCTCGGGCACGAGCAGGTCGAGGCGGCGCTCCTTCACCGAAAGCCGGATGCGGTCCCCGTTGCGGACCGCGGCCAGCGGCCCGCCCGAGGCCGCGTCCGGCGATACGTGCAGGACCACGGTGCCGAAGGCGGTGCCGCTCATGCGCGCGTCCGAGATGCGCACCATGTCCTTCACCCCCTTTTGCGCAAGTTTTTTCGGGATCGGGAGGTAGCCCGCCTCCGGCATGCCGGAGGGGCTCAGCGGTCCGGCGTTCTTCAGCACCAGGAAGTCGTCCCTCGTCACATCGAGGTCCGGCCGGTCGATGCGCGCGGAGAGGTCCTCGAGCGATTCGAACACCACCGCCCGGCCCTCGCGCTCGAACAGCCCGGCATCCGCCGCCGCCCGCTTGAGGATCGCGCCGCGCGGCGCCAGGCTGCCGAACAGGGCGACGAGGCCGCCGACCGGGGAAACGGGCTCGCTGCGCGGCCGGATGACGGCGCGATCGACGAAGGCGGCGCCGCGCGCGATGCGCTCGCCCAGGGTTTCGCCCAGCACGGTCATGCAATCCAGGTGCAGCAGGTCCTGCAATTCCCGCAGCAACGCGCTCATGCCGCCGGCGGCGTGGAAGTCCTGCATGTAGTGGCTGCCGGTGGGCTTCAGGTCCACGAGCACCGGCGTCTCGTCGGACAGCCGGTTCAGGCGCTCGAGGGACACGTCCACGCCGCGTCGCCCCGCGACGGCCGTCAGGTGGATGATGGCGTTGGTCGAGCCGCCGATCGCGAGCAGGACGCGCAGCGCGTTCTCGACGGACTTTTCGGTGATGATCCCGGAAGGCCGCGGCGACCTGCTCCGCGCCATCGCCATCGCACGCACGCCGCAGGCCTCCGCGGCGCGGATGCGATCGGCGTGGACGGCGGGGATGGCCGCCGTGTCGGGCAGGCTCATGCCCAGGGCCTCGGCCACGCAGGCCATCGTGCTCGCCGTGCCCATGACGGCGCAGGTGCCGGCGGTGGTCGCCAGGTTGCCCTCGATCTCGTCGATGCCGGCATCACTCACCTCCCCCGCCCGGTACTTGCCCCAGAAGCGGCGGCAGTCGGTGCAGGCGCCGAGGCGCTCGCCGTGGAAGGGCATGGCCATCATCGGCCCGGTGACGAGCTGGATGGCGGGCACGTCCGCCGAAGCCGCCCCCATCAGCTGGGCCGGAACCGTCTTGTCGCAGCCCCCGACCAGCACCACGGCGTCCATCGGCTGCGCGCGGACCATTTCCTCGACGTCCATGGCCATCAGGTTGCGGAACATCAGGCTGGTCGGGCTCAGGAACACCTCGCCCAGGGAGATGGTCGGGAAATCGATGGGCAGCCCGCCCGCCTGCAGCACGCCCCGCTTGACCGCCTCGACCAGCTCGGGGACGTAACGATGGCAGTTGTTGAACCCGCTGGCCGATTGCGCGATGCCCACGACCGGGCGGTCGAGCATCTCGCGCGAATAGCCCATCGAGCGTGCGAAGGACCGGCGCAGGTAGGCGGAAAACTCGAAATCGCCGTAATTGGTGAGGTTGCGGCGCAGGCCGCGCTTGTCGTCTGCCATGATCGGGGACGCGACCGGAGCAAGGCCGCCGTGTTAGTTTGTTGCGATTCTACGTGACAGGAGACGACGCATGAACCGATTGCCAGCCGCCGTCCTCGCGCTGTGCCTGGCCGCCGCCGCGGCCGCCCAGGCGGCGGAGCCCCGGGGCGCCAAGGTCAACCTCGACGCCCGCGCCGCGAAGGAAGTGGAAAACGACGTCATGCGCGCCGTGATGTTCACCGAGGCCGAGGACACCGATCCCGCCCGGCTCGCCGATGCCGTGAACCGCACCATGAACGACGCCCTGAAGGCGGCGAAGCAGTTCGCCGGCCTCCGGGTCAGGAGCTCGGGCTATTCCAGCTATCCGATGACCGAGAAAAGCCGGATCGTGCGCTGGCGCTCGCGCTCGGAGCTCACCCTGGAAGGCGAGGACTTCCGGCGAATGGCGGACGCGATCGGCACGCTGCAAGCCTCCCTGCAGCTGGGTTCGGTGGAATTCTCCGTGTCGCCGGCAAGCCGCGCGAAGGCCGAGGATGCGCTCACGCGCGAGGCCATCGGCGAGTTCCTGCGCAAGGCGGACATCGTTGCGAAGTCCTTCCGCGGCAGGTCGTTCAGCGTGATCGAGGCCAGCGTCTCGTCCGACGGCGGGCAGATGCCGCCGCCGCGGCCGATGGTGATGATGAAATCCACGGCCTCCGATGCGTCGGTGGCCGCGCCCGCCATGGAAGCGGGCACCAGCCGCATCACCGTCAACGTGAACGGCGCGATCCTGGTGCCGCGCTAGGCGTGCCTGCGTCAGGACTTCCTGACCAGGCGCACGACGGGCTCGGCCTCGGCCGCCTCCATCGGCGCGGCGGCCTCCGCGCGGATCCTGCGCCAGGCACGGCCGCGCCAGACGTGCCAGCCCATGATCGCGGGTGCGCCCAGCCCGCCCCCCCAGTGCAGGACCGAAACGGCCGCGCGCGCCGCCTCGTCGCCGGTGTAGTAAAGCGCGCAGCCACTCAGGGCCAGGAGCGCGAGCAGGCCGAAGAACACGCCGCCGGAGATCCGGTTGCGGCGGCCGTTCCAGGCGCGGCGCACGTGGCCCGGCAGCACGCTGCCGAAACCGACGAGGAAGGCGGCCGCGCTGATGCCGTGGATCACCAGCCACCAGGGCTCGAGCACGTGCGCCCTGTCGCCGAATTCGCCCGGGATGCGCACGAAGTAGTGGAACAAGAGCCACAGCGCGCCGGAGAGGACCAGCAGCGTCCCGGTGGCATAGATCCAGGCCTGGTGGAGGCCGCCGAGCCGCATCGAGGGGGCGTTCAGGTTCATCGGCAGTTGCGCGGGTCAGGAATTGCGCAGCACTTTGTCATGGATCGCCAGGATGCGCTTGACGCCCTCGGCCAGGTGCCGGCACGAGAGCGTGGCCCCGGCAATGTTCTGGATGTCCGCCTCCAGCTTCAGCGGGTCCGCGAGCGTCTTGCCGACGAACTGGGCGCGCCAGGCGGATTCGCGCACCTGGTAGCCGTAGGTTTCCCGGTAGTCGAGGATCTCGATCTGCCGCACCCGTCCCTCCGCATCGAGGCCCACCGCGTAGGTGATGAACTCGTGCTTGCCGTAGACCTCGTCGACGAAGAACCAGCCCGCGGGCCTGCCGTTCTCGCTCACCTGCCAGACGGGCACGTCGGTGAACCGCAGTTTCACCCCGGCAATCTTCTCGATCTCGCGGGACACGGGCTTGTCGAGCTGGACACTGCGGCGCTCGAACTGCGCCGCGGCGCCGAAGATCGCCTTCTGGGCCTGCTCCACCGTCAGGTATTGCGCCGCGTGGACGGCGCCCGCGGCGGAAAAAACCGCCACCGGCGCCGCGATGAAGCGCACCCAGTCGTCGTGGGCGCTCATGCCTAGAAGTTGAGGCCGACCTTCAGCCTCCACTCCTGCTTGGTTTTCTCGATGAGGTGCAGGTCATCGTCCGCCTGGCCCGGATAGGGCGAGCCGCCGCCCTTGATCTGCGGCAGGTAGGTGAAGGTCGCCCACCAGCTTTTCGAGGCGTAGTGCACGTTCGGCCCGGCCTGGAAGGACCAGCGCTCCTGGCCGATGTTGGTCTCGTGCTCTTCCTCGTAGTATCCCTCCACGCCCACGAACCAGTTCGGCGCGACCCGGTACGAGACGCCCATGGCGCCGATGAACTCGATTTCCATTTCCTCGTCGGTCGGCCATTCGAAGCCGGCCGGGAGGTTGTCGATCGGGTGGCGCTTGGCGATGGTGCTCTCGATGCCGCCGTTCGCCACGACGATCAGCTGGTCGTCGAGGAAGAATTTCTGCAGCAGCAGCTTCCACTCGTTGTGCCAGATGTCCTTGTCCTGCCCCGAGTGCGGGTCGAGCTGCGAGAACTCCATCGCCCAGTACACGGAGAGCCCGATCGGGTCCTTGGCCGCGCTCAGGAAGTTGTACTTGAGGGAACCCTCGATGCCGGAGAATTTGAGGCCGTATTTCTTGTCGCCCGGCACGTAGCCGTCGATCAGGATCCCGGAGGTGTCGATCGACTGGCCGAGGATCGCCAGCTCGCCCGAAAGCCGGTCGGTGAAGCCGTACTCGATCTCCGTCTTGGTGTCGTAGGCGGTGTAGCGGCCGATGCCCTTGTCGCGGCGCTGCGTGACCCACTGCGTGAACTCGAACGCCCCCTTGGGCAGCGGTTCGGCGCCTTTCACGTATCCGAAGACGTCCTCGTCCGCCACCGCGGCGGCCGGCGCCGCCGACCAGGCCGCGACCATGGCAAGCGCCGCCATGCCGGCGCGCCAGCCCAGATTCCCGTATTGCATCGATTCCCCCTGAAACGAATGGCTGCTTGTTGGCGAAGGGCCGGGAAGCTCTCCCAAGCCCACGGGGGAATGATATTGAGAATCGTAACTATTTGCAATCCATGGTTACATGCGGCCCGGGGCGAAGCGCCGGGGCCCTCCCGCGAAGCGACGCCCGCTACAGGCGTTCGATGACAGTCGCCGTCGCCTGGCCGTGGCCGATGCACATGACCTGCAGGCCGAGCGTCCCGCCGGTGGCCTCCAACCCGGCCAGCATCTTGGCCATGAGGCCGGCGCCCGTGGCTCCCAGCGGGTGGCCGTGGGCAATGGCCCCGCCCCAGGGATTGACCTTGTCCAGGTCGGCGCCCACGTCGCGGGCCCACGACAGCACCACGGTCGCGAATGCCTCGTTGATCTCGATCCAGTCGAGGTCGCCGATGCCGATGCCGGCCTTCTCCAATGCCAGCCGCGTTGCCGGAATGACGCCGGTGAGCTGCATGACCGGATCCGAGCCGACGGCCACGCGCGCGCGAAAACGGGCCCGCGGGCGCAGCCCGTCCGCGACGGCCACCGCACGATCGCCCACCAGGATGGCGGAAGCCCCGTCCGAGATCTGGCTCGAGTTGGCGGCGGTCACCACCCCCCTGCCCTCGGGACGGAAGGCGGGCTTGAGCGAAGCCATCTTGGCCTCGTCGACCTGGGCGCGCACGCCCTCGTCGCGGTCCAGGGTGATGGGCTGCCCTTCCGGCCCCACGCCCGCGACGGGCAGCAGCTCCTTGTTGGCGCCCGCCCGCTGCGCCTGCGCGGCCTTGCGATGGCTGGCCTTGGCATAGTCATCCACCATCTGGCGCGTGATGCCCCACTGGTCGGCGATGCGCTCGGCGCTTTCGCCCTGGTGGATGAGCGCGTAGCGCTTGAACAGCTCGGGATTCAGCGACTCGAAGGCGGAGGCATCGCGGCCGAGGTTGATGTCCTGGAACATCGGTGCGCGCGTCATGCTTTCCACCCCGCAGCCGATCGCGTAGTTCATGTCGCCGGCCGCGACGGCCTGGGCGGCGAAATGGACCGCCTGCTGGCTCGAGCCGCACATCCGGGTCAGCGAGACGCCGGGGACGTACTGCGGCAGGCGCGAGAGCAGGACCGCGAGGCGGGCCGGATTGCCGCCCTGCTCCCCGGCGAGGGTCACGGTGCCGTCGATGACATCGCCGATCTTGCGCGGATCGATGCCCGCGCGGTCGAGCAGGCCGTCAATGGCGAAGGCGAGCAGGCTGTCGGGACGCTGCTCCCGCAGGGCGCCGCCACGGCGCCCGAAGGGCGTGCGCACGGCTTCAAGGATGACGGCTTCCGGCATGGCGGGCTCCTCCGCTGTAAGGTATTCGAGTCATGACGCAGACATTCCGGAGGCGGTTCTTCCTTGACTGCCCCCCGGTGCAGTGTAATCTATGGTCTGCACCCATCAGTATAAATAACAGGAACATAGCCATGCGAACCCGAGGGAGGGTGGTTCTCTTTGGGCTGCTGATGCTCGCGTCCGCCGCGATTGCGGCCGGGCCCGACCTGCAGCAGGCGGAGGAACTGCTCCGCGCCAACAAGGCGCAGGAAGCCTACGATCTGCTCGAGCCATTCGAGTTCGACCTCGCGGGCGAGCTCAAGTACGACTATCTCCTCGGGCTTGCCGCGCTCGAGAGCGGCAAGCCGGAAAAATCCTCGCTCGTCTTCGAGCGCGTGCTGGCAGTCGAGCCCCGCTATCTCGGCGTGCGCCTCGACCTCGCGCGTTCCTACTACCAGATGGGGGACATCGCGCGCGCCGCACAGGAATTCCAGACGGTGCTCGCCCAGGAACCGCCGCCGGACCTGAAAGCCAACGCGGAGCAGTACATGAAGGCGATCGAGCAGGCCAAGTCGCCCAAGCGTTTCTCCCTCAGCGCCTATGTCGAGCTCGGCGGCGGCTACGACAGCAACGTGAACAGCTCGACGTCCGACAACCCCATCCTGCTGCCGGGAGCGAACAACCAGCCCTTCTTCCTCGACGATTCCAGCCTCGAGCAGGAAGACAGCTACGGCACGATCGGCGTGGGCGCGGAAGCCGGCTACCTGATCAATTCGAACTGGTCCATCTACGCCGGCGGCGACGCGCGCTACCGCGGCTACCAGGACATCGACACGGCGAACTACGGCACCGTCGACACTCGCGCCGGCGTCGCGCTCAACCTGGGCCGGCACCTGTTCCGCCTCGGCGCCACGGGCGGACGTTTCTTCCTCGACCAGCGCGCGTATCGCGACAGCTATGGCACCAACGGCGAGTGGCGCTACCAGGCAGGCGACCGCGACCAGCTCAGCATGACGGGGCAATACTCCGTGTACCGCCACTTGTCGGAGGTCCTCGAGATCAACGACTTCGACCAGGCGCTGGTCAGCCTCGGCTGGCTGCACGTCCTGGCGTCGGGCCAGACCCTGTTCTCGCTCAACGTGAACGGCGGGCACGAGGACGACGTGGGCGGCCGCCCGGACGGCGCGGCCAATCTCGCCGGCGCGCGCCTGTTCGTGCAAACGGCCATGACGGAGAAGCTGGGCATATTCACCACGGCCGGGGCGCAGTTCACCAAGTACGACAACGTCAGCACGGCCTTCCTGGAGCACCGCGAGGACTGGCTCTACGACGTCACTTTGGGCCTGAATTGGCAGTTCACCGACAAATGGAGCGTGCGCCCGCAGGTGAGCTTCATCAAGAATGAGTCGAATATTCCGCTAAATAACTTCAAGCGCGGCGACGTGGCACTGAACTTGCGCCGGGATTTCCGCTGGTAGGAGACCGGGGGCGAGAACAAGCATGTTCCAAAGCCTGAATCGTTTCAAAAACTTGCTGCTCGCGGCCGCCTGCCTGGCGGCCGTCGGCCAGTCGGCGGCGGGTTTTGCCGCCGAGGCAGGCAAGTTCCAGTTCGTGGCCGGGGAGGTGAAGATCGTGAACCCGGCGGGCATGCAGCGCGTGCCCGTCAAGGGCGAAGCCTTCAGCGCGGGCGACACCATCGTCACGGGTGTGACCGGCTCCGCGCAGATCCGCATGAGCGACGGGGGGCTGGTGGCGGTGCGCCCCGAAACCGAGATGAAGCTCGACCAGTACGTGTTCAACGGGCGCGAGGACGGCTCGGAACGCAAGGTGGTCTCCCTGATCAAGGGCGGGTTCCGGGCCATCACCGGGCTCATCGGCAAACGCAACAAGGACAACTACCGGATCCTCACGCCCAGCGCGACCATCGGCATCCGCGGCACCGACCACGAGCCGGTCGTCGTGCCAGCCGGGGCCAAGGGCGGCTTCCAGGCGGGCACCTACGACCGCGTGTATCGCGGCGCCGCGATCATCGAGACCGACAAGGGCAAGCTGATCGTGAACCCCAACCAGGTGGGCTTCACGCCGGGCAAGGGCGTCACCCCCGTGCTGCTGCCCAAGATCCCGGATTTCTACAATGCCAGGCCCGGCGCGCCGGACGCCGCCAGGGACCCGCAGAAGGAATCCAGGCCGGACGACGGCGGCAGCAATGAAAAGAATGCCGATACCTCCGCCAGAGGCACCACGGTGAAGTCCCTGTCCACCCTGAAAAGCGATGGCACCAGCGTCACGGACAGCCTGAAGGACGTCGATACATCGGCGACCCGCCTCACCTCGCCCCTGGATTCGAGCAGCGTGAAGACGCTGAAGTCCGACGTCCTGACCACGCCGTTATCGGATACCAGCCTGAAGTCGACCCTCGAGACGTCGACGCTCAAGGACACGTCCACGCTCAAGAGCGACGCCCTGACGACGCCCGTGACCGTGCCGACGACGACGCTCAGGTCGACAGACGTGCTGACCGCACCCACGACGACGACCACCTCGACGCTCAAATCGACCACGACGACGGTCACGGCGCCTGTCACAACCGTGGCGCCGACATCGACGACGATCTCTCCGAAGTTGACCGAACCGGTCACCGCGCCCACTACCACCATTCGTTCCACGATCACCAGGTAAGAGACCGCACTTGCAAGGGAGAACCGCAATGAGCACCCGAGACAACCGATCCGCCGTCAAGCTGATTCCCCTGGCCGCGCTGATGCTGGCCTGCGGCCTTGCCCAGGCGGCCAGCCCGCCCAAGGTGATGTTCGTCTCCGGCAAGGACGCGAAGCCCGTGCTGGTGGACCTCGCCGGGAAGGAAATCCCCGCGAAGAAGGGCCAGGTCATCCCGCCCGGTTTCAGCGTGAAGGTGCCCGAAGGCGCGACGGTGCAGATCATGACGGAAGAGAAGGCGATCGTCGCGATCCGCCAGGGCAGCCTGCTCAGGCTCGAGGCACTGGGCGATGGCGACAAGCCGCACCGGTTCAAGCTCGACAACGGCGGCCTGCGCATCGCCAACTCCGACAAGAAGCCGCACAAGTTCGAAGTTGACACGCCGAACGCGAAGATACGCTTCGACAAGGGCGACCACGAGGCCTTCTACCTGAAGGACGGCAACAAGATCACGGGCGAAAAGTGGGGCACGTTCGTGCGCGGGTTCAAGGACGAGTCGATCCTGACCACCAAGGACGGCGACACGAAGATCGACCGGTCGGTGATCGGCTACGTTTCCGGGGCCAGCCTGACGGGCAAGACGGAACTGATCGACCGGGTCAAGGTCGGCGGTTCCCTGAGCGACCCGGTGACCAACATCTTCACGGGCTCCAAGGGCACCATCGCGAAGGACCTCGGGGACAACCAGAAGACGCTCGCAGACAAGGGGACATCTCCGGTCGACGCACCTTCCCTGCTGGCGCCATTGGGCGCATCGCTGGCCCTCAAGGACCCGATCATCACGCCCAAGCCCACCCTGGCGACCGCCCCGGTCCTGCAGGACAGGCTGGCTCCGAGCCTGCTCGACACCTTGAAGGGGACGAGCCCCGTGGAAACGGCGGGCATCAAGCCAGCCGCGTTCGTCCCGCCGAAGGATCTCATCGTCGACCCGGACACGAAGATCGTGGTGCTGATCGAAAAAGACCAGGTTTCATTGCCGCCGACGAAGCAAGCGGACCTGACCAAGGTCCAGAAGATCAACATCGCCGAGATCCCGAAGACGGTCGTTGCGCCGCCGCCGCCGCCGGGCACGACGCTTACCAAGGAACAGGCCGCCGCCCAGATCAGCACCGGGTTGAAGAACACCAACATTCTCAACAAGATCAGGAAGTAGGCCTGCCGGCCCCGTAATCAACCGGTGGTCAGGACGACCTTGCCCGTCACCTTCTTGTTGAGCACTTCGTTCAGGGCCTCGGCCGCACGCTCCAGCGGATAAGTTGCATGGATGTGCGGCCGGACCTTTCCTGCCGCGAACATGTTCATCAATTCCCAGTTGTTCTCGCGGTTCCTGTCCGGCTCGTTGCGCGTGAACGCGCCCCAGAACACCCCGACGATCGAGCAGCCCTTGAGCAGCGCCAGGTTGAGCGGCACCTTGGGGATGTCGCCGGCGGCGAACCCCACCACCAGGAAGCGGCCGTTCCAGGCCATGTCCCGCAGGGCCAGCTCGCTGTACGGCCCGCCCACCGGGTCGTAAACGACGTCGAGGCCCTTGCCGCCCGTGATCGCCTTGACGCGGGCGCGCAGGTCTTCCGTCGCATAGTTGATGCCTTCGTCCGCGCCGTTTTCCCGGCACACCTGCAGCTTGGCGTCGCTCGACGCCGCCGCGATGACGCGCGCGCCCATCGCCTTGCCCAGCTGGATCGCCGCGAGCCCCACCCCGCCGGCCGCGCCCAGCACCAGCATCGTCTCGCCGGCCTTGAGGTCGGCGCGGTCCTTCAGCGCGTGGTACGAGGTGCCGTAAGTCAGCACGAACGCGGAAGCCGACGCGAAATCCATGTTGTCCGGCATGGGGATCGTGCGGTCCGCGTCCACCGCCATCTCCTGCGCGAACCCGCCCCAGGTGTTGAACGCGATGACACGATCGCCGAGCTTCACCCGCGCCACGCCCTCGCCCACCTCCTTCACCACGCCGGCGACCTCGCCGCCCGGCGAAAAAGGCAGATCCGGCTTGAACTGGTACTTGCCCTGGATGATGAGCGTGTCGGGGAAGTTCACCCCGCAGGCCTTCACGCTCACGACGACCTGGCCCTTGCCCGCCTTCGGCGAAGCGACCTCCTCGACCACCAGCTTCTCGGGCGGCCCGAGCTCCTTGCAAAGCACCGCTTTCATCGCGAATCCTTGTCTAGTTGCGCAGAATTTTCTCGACCTGCCGCCAGCCGGCCTCGGCCATGGGACGGGCGCGCTTGCCCTGCTCCAGCGCGTGGGCGCTGGCGGCCGTGCCGTCCTTCACGCGGCCCATGATCCCCTGCAGGATGCCCGCGAGCCGGAACATGTTGTAGGCCATGTAGAAGTCCCAGTGGTCGATGCGGGTGCGGCCGGTGCGCCGGCAGTACATCTCCACGTACTGCTCTTCCGGGGGAATGCCGAGCGCCTTGAAATCCAGGCCGTGCATGCCGCGGAACTGGCCCTGCGTGAGGCGCCAGGTCATGCAGTGGTAGGCGAAGTCGGCGAGCGGGTGCCCGAGCGTCGAGAGCTCCCAGTCGAGCACCGCCAGGATCCGCGGCTCGTCCGGGTGGAACATCACGTTGTCCAGGCGATAGTCGCCGTGGACGATGGTGGTTTCGTCCCCCGCCGGGATGTTCTTCGGCAGCCACTCGATGAGGTTTTCCATCGCCTCGATCCGCTCGGTTTCCGAGGCGCGGTATTGCTTGATCCAGCGGTTGACCTGGCGCTCGATGTAGCTGCCGGGCTTGCCGTAGTCGCCGAGGCCGATGGCCTGGTAGTCGACCTTGTGCAGGGCCGCGATCACGCGGTTCATCTCGTCGAAGTGCGCGGTGCGCGCGCCGTTGTCCATCCCGGGCAGGGCCGGGTCCCAGAGCACGCGCCCGGCGACGCAGTCCATGACGTAGAACATGGTGCCGATCACGGACTCGTCCTCGCACAGGCACCAGGTCCTCGCCACGGGAACGTCCGTGCCGTAGAGCGCCGTGATGACGCGATACTCGCGGTCCACCGCGTGCGCCGACGGCAGCAGCTTGCCCGGCGGCTTGCGGCGCAGGACGTAGCGCTTGCCGCCGGCCTTGAGCATGAACGTCGGGTTGGATTGCCCGCCCTTGAACTGCTCGACCTCGAGCGGGCCGGAGAACCCCTCCACATGCTGGCGCAGGTAGCGCTCCAGCGATCCGACGTCGAAGCGATGCCGGTCCTGGACCGGCATCGTGCCGACAAAATCCTCGTGCATCCCGCTGACTCCTCCTCTTGAAGCCCGGCGAGAATACCATCCGTGCGCGGGCGCTGCCAACGCGCGGGAGCGCCTGGGATCGCATGCTAGAATCCCCGCGAATTCAAGAGGATCGCTTGAGATGAAAACCTTCCAGGATCGCGTCGCCGTCGTCACCGGGGGCGCCAGCGGGCTGGGCCGCGCGATGGCCCAGCGCTTCGCCCGCGCCGGCATGAAGATCGTGCTCGCCGACGTGCAGGCGGACGCGCTGGAGTCGACGCGCGCCGAGTTCGAGCGCGCCGGCACGCCGGTGCTGGCCGTGCGCACCGACGTCTCCAGGGCCGCCGACGTCAAGGCGCTGGCGGACAAGGCCTACAAGGCCTTCGGCGCGGTGCACGTCCTGTGCAACAACGCCGGCGTGGCGCCGGGAGGGACGATCTGGGAACTGAGCGAGAAGGACTGGGAATGGGTCCTGGGCGTGAATGTCTGGGGCGTCATCCACGGCATCCGCGAGTTCGTGCCCCGCATGATCGCGCAGGACAGCGAGGGTTGCATCGTCAACACGGCGTCGGTCGCCGGCCTGCTGTCCCCTCCGGGCATGGGCAGCTACTGCGTCTCCAAGCACTCGGTGGTGACCATGACCGAGTGCCTGCACCAGGACCTGGTGGCGGCAGGATCGAAGCTGCGGGCCGCCGTGCTGTGCCCGGCCTACGTGCCCACCGGCATCGCCGACTCGGAACGCAACCGGCCGGCCCTGCTGCGCGAGGAGCGCAAGAAATCGGAAACCGACCGGCAGCGCGAGGAGCGGTTGCGCCACGCGGTGCAGTCGGGCCGCATCTCGGCCGAGCAGGTGGCCGATATCGTGTACCAGGCAGTCGAGAACGAGCGCTTCTACATCCTGCCGCACCAGAAAATCAAGCCGGCGATCGAGACCCGGATGCAGGACATCCTGCTCGAGCGCACGCCGACCGACACGTTCACCCGTCGCTGACGCCCCTCTTCAACCGGCGGCCGGCCCCCAGGGCAGGACAATCGCGATCCAGATGCCGATCGCCAGCGCGACCGGCAAGGCCAGCTCCAGCAGCTTCTCCAGCATGCTCACTCCTTTCCGGGCGCCTCCCGGACAGGACTGCGGCGGCGCGCGGCGCTCAGGCCCGGGCAAGGGCACGCTCCCGGCGCAGGGCCTTCTTGCGGCGCCGATCGAGGTACAGCAGCCAGCCGGAGACGCCGGAGACGACCATGGCGACGCTGGCGGCGAACAGCACGACGACGCCGGGCATGCCGAAGAAGCGTCCGGTATGCAGCGCATACACGCTGCTCATGACCTTAGCGCCCACGGGCTTGTCCGCGTAACGCTCGTGCTCGACGACGCTTCCCGACGCCGGGTCGAGCTGGAGTCGGTTGGTCGCGCGCAGGTGGGGCGGATCGGCATCGAGGTAAGTGATCTGGACGGGCTTGCCCGCCTTCGCGGGCATGCGGAGGGTGGCGGATTCGAAGCTCGGTACCGCTGACCGGAAGCCGCCCCAGGCGCCGCTGACGTCGCGCGCGATTTCCTCGGCGGTGATCGCCGGCCCGTCGCCGCGCCTCTCCCCGCCACCGCCCTGCTGCTGCGCCGGCTTGGGCGCACCGGTCACCGCGAACATGGCGTCGCGGTACCAGTCGTAGGACCAGTAAAGCCCGGTAAGCGCGGCGAACAGGTACACCACCAATACCCACGTACCCAGCACCGAATGCAGCTCCCACCAGAACACCCGGCCCTTGACGGACCAGCGCAGCGCGAGCCACGAGCGCCACTGCGTCGCATGGGCGGGCCAGCGCAGGTAAATGCCGGAAAGCGCGAGGTAGATCACCGCCAGGGTCGAGGCCCCGACGATGTGCTTGCCGACATCGCCGGAAGCCAGGTACCGATGGACTTGCACCACGGTACGGAAGAAGGATTCGCCGGCGGGCTTGCCCAGCAGGTCGCCCGTGTAGGGGTTGACGTAGCGGCTTTCCCCGCGCTTCGCGGGCGGCTCCGGCGCGAACATGACGCGCGCGGATTCGTCGGGCGCCGAAGGGATGGTGAGGGAGAGGATCTTCTTGTCGGGCGTGGCGGCCTGGATTCGCCCGATCAGCGAGGCAGGCGCCAAAGCCGCGCCTTGCGGCGCCACGCGCATCACCTCCGGGTTCAGGGCTCGCGAGATCTCGGGCTCGAACGCCAGCAGGGCCCCCGTCAGGCCCACGACGATGAGGACGGTGCCGGCGGTGACGCCGATGAACCAGTGGATCTGGAATAACGCGTTTCTGAGCATGGTGGCGTCGCAGGTGGGGATCAATGATCGAGAAGGCCGAGCTGGCGCAGCAGCCGGGCATTCGGGTTGGCGCGGTCGGTGAGGCCCGTCCAGCTGGCCGCCACGTATTCCATGACTTCCTCGTCCGTGGCCGCAATGCGCTCGCCGGCGGCGCTCACGCGGTTCACGGGGTGCTTGTGCCGGCGCAGCCGTTCCAGGATGTGGCGCGCGGCGCTGGTCGCGTCCTCGAACCGGCAGGCGGCCTCGATGGTCGCGGCATGCACGGTCTCGCTGTAGGAACCCGCGCCGGTCTCGGGACATGCGAGCGGGACCTCCTGCCACTGCTCGCGCAGGGCAGCCTCGGTCAGCACGGAGTTCACGTCCATCCAGCCCCTGGGCGGCCGCACCGGCGAGCATGGGGTGAGATGGCCCGCCACGACCAGTTCCTGGATGAGGAAAGCGGTGTCTTCGCGGTCTGGCCGGCCCGAGATCGCGTGCAGGTCGTCCGCTTGCGCGGGGCCGTCCGCGAGCCTCGCGTGGATGGCCCGGACCGCTGGCTCCTTGCGGGACAGGTCGTACTTGACGCCGGAGCGCTCCCCGGCCAGGGCCAGCCGTTCCGGCAGGTTCGCGAGGCAGAAGGCCATGGAGGAGAAGGCTTCCAGCGTCAGTCTTCCGGGCATGCCGATGGCAGCCTGGGGCGTATAGAGGTCGGCGCGAAAGCTCGTGTCGGCGATGAAATCCCGGTGCATCTCCAGCGCGGACCGCGATTTCGCCGCGGGCATGCGTTCGCGGAAAACCTCGGGAACCATCAGTTCCGGGTAATTGTTCGCGGGGGTCATATTGCCCGCGTAGGACAGGCCCGCCGCGGCCATCGCGCCTTCCACGTCGGCGAAATAGAATGGATCGCCGTGGGGCGTCAGGTATTCGTGGGCGACGTAGCGGATGTCTTTCTGCGCCATCTGCTCCACGTGGCGCGCCGCCTCCGGCACCATGCGGAAGTAACCTGCCCTGTTCTTCGCCAATGCGCTCACGTAGGCATAGGCGGCGCGGGCCTTCTCGAGCGAATCCCCTTCCACGCCGGCCGCGTGCAGTTGCATCATGCGCCGCACCGGTTGCAGGTGCGCCCATCCCGGCATGGCGTTGTAGCTCGCCATGAGCAGCCCGCCCGGCTTGAGCTTGCGGCGCGCGAACTCGCGGATCTGCGCGCGCACCGGATCGGGCACCCAGCTATAAACGCCGTGCAGCACGATGAAATCGAACGCCGGCAGCTCGGCTTCCAGCATCTGGGCGAAGCTTTTCGCGTGGAAGCGCACGTTGTCGATGCCGGCCTCGGCCTTCAGCCTTTGCGCGTAGTCGACGTGCTCCTCATTGAAGTCGCAGGCGTGGAACTCGCCGTTCGGGTGCATTGCCGCGAGCAGCAGGCTGGTGAGCCCCTTGCCGCAGCCCAGCTCGCAGTACGTGAAATCGCGGTCCAGGGCGGGCGCCGCGCAGCCATTGATGGCGGCGATGTAGGCGAGCCACGCCGGGGACAGGAACTGGTAGAAATTCCCGGTGTACGCGACGTCCGTGAGGTAACCGCCCTGCGCGCTCACGGCTCGGACCACATACGCAGCAGGTTGTGGTAGCAACCCGTCAGCGAGACCAGGGCGGGGTTGCCGGGATTTTCCTTGGACAGGCGCAGGATCGCCATGTCCATGTCGAACAGCAGGGCGCGCTGAGCGTCCTCGCGCACCATGCTCTGGATCCAGAAAAATGACGCCACCCGCGCACCCCTGGTTACCGGCGAAACGCGGTGCAGGCTGGTGGCCGGATAGAGCACCATGTGGCCGGCGGGCAGCTTCACCCGCTGGACGCCGTAGGTATCCTCGACCAGCAATTCCCCGCCGTCGTACTCCTCCGGCGCCGCCAGGAACAGGGTGGCCGAAATGTCGGTCCGGATGCGCAGGCCGCTGGGGCCGTGCACCCTCACCGCCCCGTCCACGTGGTTGCCGAACTCCATGCCCCCCTGGTAGCGGTTGAACAGCGGCGGGAACACGCGCTTGGGCAGCGCCGCCGAGAAAAAAAGCTGGTTGCGGCCGAGCGCGGCGACGATGGCCTCGCCCAGCTCGCGCGCCACAGCCGAATCCTCCGGCAGCTGCTCGTTGTACTTGGCCTGGGCCGACTGGTGGCCCGAGGTCACGTTGCCGTCGACCCAGGCCGCGCCGTCCATGCGGGCACGGAACTGCGCGACCTGGTCGGGCGAAAGCACCTGGGGGATCTGCAACATCATGGCTGGCTGCCTTTCGGGTGGCTGGCTGGCGCTGCGTCCTGCCTCAGTCGAAACGGTAGTTGAGCGACACCATCGCCGAGCGCGGCAGCCCGGGGATCACGCGGTTCGGGCTGTTGTTGTAGCCGCCGACGTAGTACTTCTCGTCGAGGACGTTGAACAGGTTCAGCCGCACGTCGTATTTCTTCTGCACATACGCGGCGGTCGCATCCCAGCGCACGTAGGACGGCGCCTCGCCCCGGTTCTGGTCGTCGAGGAACCAGCTTCCGGAAGCAAACGCCCCCCCGCCCACCTCGAAGCCGCCGCCGAGCCGGTACACCGTCCACAAGGTGCCCGCCCAATCGGGCACCCCCAGCGGGGTCTTGCCTTGCGTCGCGGAATTGTTGCCCGTCGGCGGAGCCGACTTGACGATCTCGCCGTCCATGAAGGCCACTGCACCGTAGACGTCCCAGCTCGGGGTGATCCGGCCGGACGCGGACAGCTCGAGGCCGTCCACGCGGCGCTTGCCCGCGAGGATGATGACGTCGGGATCGGACGGATCCGTCATGCGCGCGTTGACCTTTTCAACGCGGAACAGGGCGGCACGGACCTGCACGCCGGACGCGAAGTCCCATTGCGAGCCGACCTCGTAGTTGCGGTTCTCCTCGGGATCGATGGTCGTGTTGGCGCCGTTGCTGAGGTTCGTGCCGGTGCCGCCATACACGCCGAGCTCACCCGACGGATTGTACGAATTGCCCGCCGCGACGTAATACATCTGTCCCGCCGTCGGCTGCCAGATCACGCCGGCGCGGCCGCTGACCATCTCGTCGACCCGGCTGAAGTCGATGGGGACGCCGTCCATGCCGGCGACGATGACGCCCGTGGCGATGTCCGTCTGACGCACCGAGGCGTCATAGCGCTCGAACCGCAGGCCGAACAGGGCCTTCCATTCCGGCGAGAACTCGATCTGGTCCTGCGCATAGACGGCGACCGTTTCCGCCTCGGACACGTTGTTGTCGTTCGGCGTCTTGGTGTAGTTCAGCGACGTGAACGGATCCGGATTGAGCAGGGGCGTCGTGGCGGACACCGTGCCGGCGAACGTATAGTTCATCCGGTCCAGCTTTTCCTTTGCCAGCTCGAGGCCGGTGAGCACCGTGTGCTTGACCGCGCCCGTCTCCAGCTTCCACGTGAGCTCGGTCTGGTTGATCAGGATGGTGTCGTCGTTGTCGCGCGACTTGTTGTGCGAGCGGTTGACCAGGAGCAGTTCCGCCGGCGTGGAAGGCGTGACCTGGTTGCCGTTGGCGTCCTTGGTGTTCAGCGTCGCGATCGTGGCTTCCATGTTGCGCTGGTAGTTCGCCCAGCGCGTGGTGTTGCGCAGGCTCAGGCCGTCGCTGAAGCGATGGTCGATGCGCAGCGTGGCGACGTTGGTTTCCCATTCCGTGTAGTCGTAGTTGGCGAACCCGTAGTACTTGTCGAGGTCCACCGGCGGCATGCCCCAGAACAGGCCCGGCGCCGGAACGGTCGGCGGGTTCGCCGAGAGCCAGAGAGTCGGCTGGCCATAGTCGGTCTGGCCGTCCGTCTTCAGGTACATGTAGGACAGCGTCACTTCGGTCGGCGTGCCGATGCCGAACTTCACGCTCGGCGCCACGCCGACCTGCTTGTTCTCCACCGTGTCCCGGTAGGTGTCCGAATCCTCGCCCAGCACGTTGAGCCGGAAGGCGCTGGTTTCGCCCATCGGCAGGTTCAGGTCCGCGGTCGCGCGCTTCTCGCCGTTGGAACCCAGGCTGACGCCGACCTCCTTGAGCGGGGCCAGGCCCGGCGCCTTGGTGGTCTGGTTGATCACGCCGCCGGTGGAGCCGCGGCCGAACATGAGCGCCGACGGTCCCTTGAGCACTTCCACCGATTCGATGTTGAACAGGTCGCGGTTGTATTCCCCGATGTCGCGAATGCCGTCGATGAAGATGTCGCCGCCGGCCGGGAAGCCGCGCATGTAGAACACCTGGTTCGCCTGCGTACCGCCCTCCGCCGCGGCATAGGTAATTCCCGGCACGTTGCGAAGCGCGTCCCCGAGGCTCACGGCGCCCTGGGAGCGGATGAGTTCCTGCGGGACGATGTTGACGAACTGGGGAATGTCGCGCAGCGGCGTCTCGGTGCGCGTCACGGCGGGCGTCGAGTCTGTGCGAAAGCCCTCGGTTTTCTGCGGCGTGGAGGTGACCTCCACTTCCGGCAGCGCCTGCTCGCCGGCGGTTTGGGCGTGCGCCGCGGGCACGGTGAACGCCATCATGATGGCGGCGGCGGCGGGATGGAGCTTGAAACGCGATGCCGCGTTGCGGCGGGTCTTGTCAGCCATTGTTTTCTCCCTGGTTCGAGGCCTGAACGATGTTTCTTCATGGCGCGGGACTGGCTGGCTGCCTTTGGGGTGGCTGACTGACCGCACTGTGCTGGTGCTGCTTTGGATGGCTACGGATGCATGCTCTGGATCGGTGACTTCCTTTCGTGGATTCCCCGTGGTTCGCGGACTTGGCGGCCGAGTGGGCGCTCTACCCTATTTGGTCAGGATCAGCTTGCCCTTGCTGGTCTGTCGCAGGGTGTAGATCTCGCCGTTGTGCTCGATCTGCACCTCGTTGCGGCCACCCAGCAGTTCCCGGGTCGAGGTCACGCGGCGCGCGGCGCCTGCGGGACTTGCAGCCTGCTCCCCTTGCGCGGCGCTCCCGACAAGGCCTTCCCCGGTTTCGGCGTGTCCAGTCGAGCTCATTTCCTGCCGGGCTCGGTGATGAAGCCGATCTTCGCCATGCCGGCGTTGCGCGCCGCCGCCATGACTTCGGCGACCTTCTGGTACTGGGTCGTCCTTTCCGCGCGCAGGTGCAGCTCGGGTTGCGGCGTGCGGGCGGCCGCGTCGGCCAGGTTCGCCGCCATCCGGGCGTCGTCGATGGCCTTGTCGTTCCAGTAGACCGTGCCTGCCGCATCGATGGACAGCGTGACGGTCTCCGGTTTCTCCAGGTTGGGCTGCGTGGTGGCCGTCGGCAAGTTGATCTTGATCGAATGCGTGAGCAACGGCGCGGTGACGATGAAGATGATGAGCAGCACCAGCATCACGTCGATCAGCGGGATCATGTTGATCTCCGCCATCGGCCGGCTGCCGTCGTTGTCGCTGAATCCGCCGAAGGCCATCAGGCCACCTTCGCCGCCGCGTTGGCGACCGCCTTGGGAGCGCCGCGGCCGATGCTGCCGCCGCTGTCGAGCTTCGCGCCCGTGGTCAGGAAGGCATGCAGGTCGTGCGCGAAGCCGTCGAGCTCCGCCAGCACGACGCGGTTGCCGCGGGTGAACGCGTTGTAGGCGAGCACCGCGGGGATGGCGACGGCCAGCCCGGCCGCCGTCATGATGAGTGCCTCGCCGACCGGCCCAGCGACGGCGTCGAGCGTCGCCGCCCCGCTCATGCCGATCCCGATCAACGCGTGGTAGATCCCCCAGACCGTTCCGAACAGGCCTACGAAGGGCGCCGTGCTGCCCACCGATGCCAGCACCGTCAGGCCGGATTCCAGCGCCGCGGTCTCGCGCGTGATCGCGCGCCGGATCGAGCGCGTCAGAAATTCCGCCTGGCCGCCGGCTTCCGTCAACCCGGCGGAGGAGGACTTGCGGAAGTGCCGGCTCGCCTCGATGCCCTGGGCGGCGATGCGCGCGAACGGATCCTCCGGCTGCTGGCGCGCGAAGTGCGCCGCCACGGCGTCGATGTTCGGCGCGCTCCAGAAACTGTCCAGGGTCGCGCGCACCCGGTTGCGCATTTGCGCGTTGCGCACGCTTTTCAGGATGATGAGGTACCAGCACGCGATGGACATCGCCAGCAGGATGAACAGGACCGCGATGCCGACGGCATCGGCCTGGCCGAGGAAGGAGGTGACGCCGTAGGAATGCTCGCTCGCCATGGAAGCTTATCCTTTGATCGAAAACTTGATGGGCACCACCACCCAGGCGTCGACGTCCTGGTTGCCGCGCCTGGCCGGGGTGAACTTCCAGCGCGCCACCGCGTCACGGGCGGACTGGTCGAGGCGCGGGAACCCGGAGCTGGCCTTCAGCTCGACGCGATCCGGATTGCCGGCCGCCGTCACGAATACGCGCAGGTAAACAGTGCCCTGCTCGCCCAGGCGCCGGGAAGCGCCGGGATAGCCGGGTTTGGGGTTGCGTAGGTACATGGCCGCAAGGGTCGCGTGCGAGAGGGTGACCTCTTCGGGCTCGGCCGGCACCGGCGGGGGCGGGGCCACCACGGGCGCGGGCGCCGCCGGCAGGGTGATGGCCGTGGGCTCGGGCGCAGCGACCACCGGTTGCGGCGGAGGGGGCACGGGAACGGGTTCCGGCGGCGCGGCCTCCACGGGCGGCGGCGCCGGCACGGGTTCGGGCTGGACCACGCGCTCGATGGGCCGGGGCTCCTCCCGCAGGATCGGCTCCGGCTTCTTGACGGGCTCGGGCGCCTTTCGGACTTCCTGCACGGGCTCGGGTGCCTGGGGCAGCGGCTGGGGAGCCACGTCCACTTTCTCGATTTGTTCCTTGGGGGCGGGCAGCAGTTCGACCACCAGCGGCTGGGGATCGATGTAGCGGCGCGCCTCGAAAATCTGGACGATCAGCAATGCCGCGGCGACGTGCGCCACCACGACGGCGGCGAGCGTCGACCGCGAATGCGGAATCGGTTCGAGGGCAAATGCGTCCAAGAAAACTCGCTTTTGTTGCTTGCCGGCCAGGGCCTTTCTCCCAAATCCGTTTCAGATCAGATATCTGGCCTGGAGATTGGGGAAATCGACCCGCCCGGCGAACGAATGCGAATTGTTATCATTTAAAGGAGAGGTGTCAATATGCCACTGAAAGATAGGTCGGAATCCGGTGCGCAGCCCTGCGACAAAGCGCCGCATTCCCGCAGGCATGCCGCCCCGGGTACCATCCG
Organism: Burkholderiales bacterium; assembly: GCA_035549715.1. Classification (GTDB taxonomy): domain Bacteria; phylum Pseudomonadota; class Gammaproteobacteria; order Burkholderiales; family JACQAP01; genus JACQAP01. The sequence continues at coordinate 20,533 of DASZQJ010000041.1, read as the reverse complement.
GCGGTCCCCCGCGCCAGGACGAATGCCAGGGTCGCGTTGCGCGGGGGCCAACCGAAACCTCGGAGAAGAATCTTGCTGAAGCTATCGAATGCCGTACTGGTGGCCACGCTGGTGCTCGCCGCCCCGGCCCGGGCCCACGTCGTGCTCGAGCAACGCAACGCGCCCGCCGCCAGCTACTACAAGGCGGTGTTCATGGTCGGGCATGGTTGCGAAGGCTCCCCCACCCGGTCGATCACCGTGGAGATCCCCGACGGCGTGGTCAACATCAAGCCGATGCCCAAGCCGGGCTGGGAGGTCAGGACGCGGATCGAAAAGCTCGCGAAGCCCTACGAACTGCACGGCAAGACGTTTACCGAAGGCGTGACACAGGTGACCTGGACCGGGGGCCCGCTCCTCGACGCCCACTTCGACGAGTTCGTGATGATGACGCGACTGCCGGATTCGCCAGGCACCCTCTGGTTCAAGGTCGTGCAGGCCTGCGAGCAGGGGGAAAACCGCTGGGTGGAAACCCCCGGCGAGGGCAAGTCGGCGCACGACCACAGGATGCCGGCGGCGCAGTTGGAGGTGGTGCCCGTGGAGGACCACAAGCACCACTAGGTCCGAATCGACCGCGGGGCGGGGCGCGGCACCGCCGCGTCCGCTACGCGGCCTGGCGCTCCTGCGAAGCCGACGCGGCCGGCGCGCCGGCACGGATCAGGTAGTCGAAAGCCCCGAGCGCCGCCTTGGCGCCATCGCCGGCGGCGATGACGATCTGCTTGAAGGGCACGGTGGTGGCGTCGCCCGCGGCGAATACGCCGGGCACGCTGGTCGCGCCTTTCGCATCCACCTCGATCTCGCCGTAGCGGCTCAACGCGAGGGCGCCCTTGAGCCATTCGGTGTTCGGCACGAGCCCGATCTGCACGAAGACGCCCTCGAGCGCCACCACATGCTCGGCGCCGCTCGCGCGATCCTTGTACACCAGCGCGTTCACCTTGCCGGCCTCGCCGCGGATCTCCGTGGTCTGGGCCGAGGTATGGATGGTGACGTTGGGCAGGCTCTTCATCCGTTCGACCAGCACCGAGTCGGCGCGCAGTTCCGCAGCGAACTCGATCAAGGTCACGTGGCCGACGATGCCAGCCAGGTCGATGGCGGCCTCGACGCCGGAGTTGCCCCCGCCGACGACCGCGACGCGCTTGCCCTTGAACAGCGGCCCGTCGCAGTGCGGGCAGTAGGCCACGCCTTTGTTGCGGTATTCCTTCTCGCCCGGCACGCCCAGCTCGCGCCAGCGTGCGCCGGTGGCCAGGATCACGCTGCGCCCGGATAGCTCGGCCCCGCTCTCGAGCTGCACGCGGACCAGCCCGCCAGGTTCGGCGGCGGGCACGAGCTTCGCCGCCCGCTGCATGCGCATGATGTCCACGCCGTACTGCGCCGCATGTGCCTCCAGCGCAGCGGCGAATTTCGGCCCCTGCGTTTCCAGCACGCTGATGTAGTTCTCGATGCCCAGGGTATCCAGCGTCTGGCCGCCGAAGCGCTCGGCCACGACGCCGGTGCGGATGCCCTTGCGCGCGGCATAAACGGCCGCCGCCGCGCCGGCCGGCCCGCCGCCGACGATCAGCACGTCGTAGGGCGCCTTGGTCGAGAGTTCCGCGGCGGCGCGCTGCGCAGCGCCGGTATCGACCTTGGCGAGGATCTCGGCGAGCTCCATGCGCCCGGAGGCGAAAGCTTCGCCGTTCAGGAACACCAGCGGCACGGCGAGGATCTGGCGCGCCTCGACCTCCTGCTGGAACAACGCCCCGTCAATGGCGGTATGGCGGATGCGGGGGTTCAGCACGGCCATCAGGTTCAGCGCCTGCACCACGTCCGGGCAGTTGTGGCAGGTGAGGCTCATCCAGGTCTCGAACACCAGGTCCCGCCCCGGATCGAGCGCCTTCACCTGGTCGACCAGCGCCTGCTCGACCTTGGGCGGATGGCCGCCCGCCTGCAGGAGTGCCAGGACGAGCGAGGTGAACTCGTGGCCCATCGGGAGGGCCGCGAAGTCGACACCCATGTCGGCGCCGACTCGGGTAATGCGAAAGGAGGGGCGACGCGTGGCGCCCCCGTCGAAACGGGCCGACACCATCTGCGGATGCAGCGCGGCGATCTCCTGCAGCAGCTCGCGCATCTCGCCGGCGGCCGGCGAGTCGTCGAGCGAAGCAATGAGCTCGACGGGCTGCGTGATGCGCTGCAGGTAGGCGGCGAGCTGCGTCCGGATGGCGTCTTCCAGCATGGCGGTCCCTTAGATTTTCCCGACCAGGTCGAGCGACGGGGTGAGCGTCTTCTTGCCTTCGTCCCACTTGGCCGGGCAGACCTGGCCGGGGTTGTTGGCCACGTACTGGGCGGCCTTCACCTTGCGCAGCGTTTCCTTCATGTCGCGCGCGATGGCGTTATCGTGGATCTCGACGGTCTTGATCACGCCTTCCGGATTGATGACGAACGTGCCGCGCAGCGCCAGGCCTTCGTCCTCGATGTGCACGCCGAACATGCGGGTGAGCTTGTGCGTGGGGTCGCCGACCAGCGCGAACTTGGCCTTGCCGACGGCCGGGCTGGTCTCGTGCCAGACCTTGTGGGCAAAGTGCGTATCGGTCGTCACGATGTAGATCTCGGCGCCGAGCTTCTGGAACGCCTCGTAGTTGTCCGCGGCGTCTTCCACCTCGGTCGGGCAGTTGAAAGTGAAGGCGGCCGGCATGAACACCAGCACGGACCACTTGCCTTTCAGGCTCTGCTCCGTGACCTCGATGAATTTGCCCTGCTTGAACGCCTGGACCTTGAACGGCTGGATGGGGGTGTTGACGATGGACAGCGAATTGATCAGCGACACTGGCTTCTCCTTTTGAATGGTGAGATTCATCACGCCTTGCATCATAGGCAGGGCCGGCCTGGCTGAAAAACGGGATTTTTCGATGCCGGCGTTCGGGAAATTCGATCAGCGGACGGACCCGGTACTTCGCATTCCCGAAGCCTGGCCCCAGGCGGAAGCACGGCAAGCCCGCTTCAGGGAAGCAGGCCGCCGGAAGTCCCCTTCGGCGGTGCCCGGCGTCAGTAGGTCACCCGCAACGTCAGTGAGTAGTTCGCCGGTGCGGCGTAGTAGGTATTGTCGTATTGGTCCAGCACGTAGTATTTCCGGTCGAAGATATTGTTGCCATTGAACTGGACCGAAAGATCCGGCGTGAACTGGTAGCGGGCCATCACGGCGACGGTCGCGACGCTGCCCTGCTTCAGGATCGTCTGCCCGGAAGGCGAAGCGACCTCCGTGCGCGAGGATGACTGCCAGTTCACCCCGGCGCCGAGCGTCAGGTGCTCGACCATCCGCCGCGGCTCCCAGGTCGCGAACGCGCGCAGCAACGTGCTCGGGAGGAAGGTGCGCGCCCTTTCGTCTTGGGCATCCTCGATCTGGTAGTACGTCCAGCCGAGCGACGCCTGCACCTCGCGGCTGAGCCGTCCCGCCATCTCGATTTCGACCCCCCGGGTACGGATGCCGTCGGCAGGCTGCGACACCGCCGAACCGTCCGGCAGCAACACCGCATTGCCGCCGGCGTCCGTCACGGGCTCGGCGACGTTGTTCTGGAGCGTTTCGAACACGGTGATCGCGGTATTGAGCTGGCGGTCGAAGTGCTCGCCCTTGAGGCCAAGCTCGAAGCTGCGGCCATCGACGGGATCCAGGTAGCGGCCATTGATGTCGCGATTGTTCTGCGGCTTGAAAATGCCCGTGTAGCTGGCGAACGCGGAGTACCGGGGCAGGAAATCCCAGACCAGCCCGGTGTAGGGCACCACTTCCGTGAAGTCGTACCGCGAGTTCACCGGGGTCTCGTAGATGTAGAACGAGTCGACCTTCCACCACGCGTAGCGCAGGCCGGCGATGAAATGCAGCGGATCCGCAAGGCTGAACCGGGCCGCGGTGTAGACCCCGCCCTGGTTGGTCGTGATGTCGTTGAGCGGCGCCGGCGGCCCGAACTCCGGGCGCGGATAGCTGCCGTCCCATTCGAAGAAATTTCCCGTGGGAGGCAATGTTCCCACCGGGCTGTTCTCGGTCCCCGTGTTCTTTGCATGGGAGAGGGTGAAGCCGCCGATGAGGTCGTGCCTGCGTCCCGCGAGCTGGAAGGGGCCGGAGGCGTAGACGTCCAGCTCGTTCTCGACGATTTCCCCCTGGCTCTTGTAGGCGTACGGATCGAGGCCCAGGCCGGTCGCAGGGTCCGGATACCCGAATACATAAAAGAGCTCCAGGTCCTCGGTGTAGCGCCGGGTGCTCAGGATCGAATGGACGAGCCAGCCGTTGTCGAACGCGTGGTTCAGCTCGGCGAACAGCGTCTCGGTCCTCTTGTTCCAGTAGGTCCAGTCCGTGGCCGTCGTCACGGAGGTCGGCCAGTCCTGGAGATGACCGTTGGAAAGGAACAGCGGGAACGAGCCCCAGGTGTTGGACTTCGGGCGGTTGTCCTGGTAGTCGAAGCCGAGCGAGACCCGCGTGTCCGGACTCAGGTCCACATCGACGATTCCATACAGGACGTACTTCTGCTTCTCGTACAGGTCCTGGTAGGACTCGGTGTCTTCCGCCACCGCGACGAACCGGCCCCGTACGCTGCCATCCTCGTTGAGCGGCATCGACGCATCGATGGCCGCCCGCAGGTTGTGCCAGGAGCCCGCCGCGAGGTCGAGCGAGATCGTCGGCGTCCTGCTGTCGGCGTGCTTGCGCACGAGGTTGATCGACGCGGCGGGGTTCCCCGCGCCCGTCATCAGGCCCGTCGCCCCTCGAACGATCTCGATCCGTTCATACGGCGCCGTATCGATCGTCTCGTCGATCGACCCGGTGTTGAAATTCGAGATCGCCGGGACGCCGTCGTACATGAGGGTGTCGACGAGGAAGCCGCGCGAATAGAACAGCACGCGTTCGGTGTCGTAGGCGTTGGAATAGATGCCGGGCGTGTTGTCCAGCACCTGGCGCATGGATTTCAGGTCCTGGTCGTCCAGGCGCTCGCGCGTCATGATCGTCAGCGACTGAGGCGTCTCGCGCGGCGACAGGTTCAGCTTCGTGGCGGACGAGGTTTGCGTCGCGGTGTATCCGTCCGCCCGGGGCGCGGCGACGTCGACCACATCCAGCAAGGGCGTCTCCGGCGGGATGTCCGTGGCCGGCACGGGCGCACCGGCGGGCTCCGACTGCGCCATGGCGGTGAGCGCGAGCGCCGACCCGAATGCGGCCAGGGCGATGCGGTTGCCAAGGGAACGAAGGGGATTGCGAGCACGCGCGAAACTCGCGACGAGTTCGCGGACGACGGGGTGGATCATGGGGCGCTCCGAAGCCGGTCCAAGAATCTGGCTGGCTGGCGCTCAAACCCCGCGCGTGGCTGGCTGCGATTGAAAACGCTCGCCTGCTTCCTGCGAGCGCGTGCAAATAATAACGGGTCTCATTACGGATGGCAAGGCATGGTGCCGGTGAATGCCATGCCCCTCTCGACCCCGAGGCCGCGACGCCCCGTCAACCCGTCTCGGCTAGTCGCGCGCGCGAATCCGTGGAATCAACGGCCGCAGCAACCGCGGCTTCCACGCCATCGTGAAAGCCACCAGCAGCGCCCCGCCGGCAATGGCCATTACCCAGACCAGGGGCGCCATGGACACGTGGTCGGCGATGAAGCAGAGGACCAGGGACGCGGCCAGCGCCGCCGCGCCCAGGAAGCGCAAGGCGATCGCGGGCCGCCGCGATTGCGTCCCCGTCACCTGCAGCCAATGGACATCCATTGCGAGCGCCAGCCACGCCAGGCCGAGGAAGCCGGTCGCGACAGCGAGGAACAGGATCATGAAGCGACCCTGGCCGCCTGCGGAACCACCGGATCGCCATCGGTCCCCTCCACGGCGGCGGCGCCTGCTTCGCTGCCGTGGCGCCGCAGCTTGCGCGCCGCGACCACGGCGAGCGCGGCTGCGGCAAGGAGGAACAGGTCCATGCCCGCGACGGGCCAGTAGCCGCGACTGATGGTGGCAACCAGGTGGTCGCCCGTCGTGATCCAGTTGAGCAGCACGGCGGCGATGCCCAATCCGGCGATCGCCCAGCAGTGCTCGGCCCATGCAGGGGCCAGCTTCGCCTGCCGCACGGGCGCCGTTCGCCAGCAGGCATGCGCGCACGCCAGGATCCATGCGCCCCAGAACGCGCCCTTCTCCCATTCGCCCCGATGCGCGAGTTCAACCGGCAGCAGGCGATTGGCGACCAGGATCGCCAGCGTGGCGATCAGCATGCCGGTCACCGTGGTGACCGCCATGGCATCGACCCAGCGCGCGCCGCCGGTGCCCAGTGCTGCATGCTGGCGCTTGCGCTTCTCGACGAAAAAGATGAAACCGGTCGCGATGCAGGCGCATCCCGCCAGTCCGCCGAGCACGTAGAACCAGCGCAGCAGCCAATGCCGGAAGTGCTGCAGGTGCAGGCCGGTCAGGAAATCGTTGACGCCCTGCACCGCGGAAGGCGGCGGATCCTCGAAAATGACCCGCCCGGTCGGTCCTTCGAAATGCACGCCCTGGCCCACCAGGGTCACGCGATCGCTGCCGGCGCGATAGATGCTGACGTAGCTGTTGCGGTCCCCGATGTGGTTCACCGTGAGCATGCCCACCTCGCCGGGCATGCCCCGCTGCGCCCAGCGGCGCCTGGCCTCCTCGACCATGGCGTCCACCGACGCGAGGCCGGCGGGCACGCCGGCGGGTTTGAAGGCCAACCCCCTGGCCCTGGCATCCGCCATGCCCTGGGCCTCGGCATGCGGCTTGAAGATCGTTTCCTCGATCGGGAAATAGATGCCGGCGAAAATGACCAGGCCGGAGAGCGCGAAAACGAAGTGGAACGGCAGCGCCACCACGCCGGTCAGGTTGTGCAGGTCGAGCGTGCTGCGCCCGGCCTGCTTGTTCGGGCGGAAGGTGAACAGCTCGCGGAAGATCCGCCGGTGCATCACGATGCCGCTGACAAGCGCCGCCAGCATCACCAGCGCCGCGAAACCGACGATCCAGTAGCCCAGTTCCATCCACTCAAGGTGCAGGCTGTAGTGCATCGGATAGAAAAAATCGCGGCCGATGTTAAGCCTGTCGTCCGGAATGATCTTCCCCGACCGGGGATCGATCTGGAACCAGCCATGCACGTGATCGTCGGGATCATTCGGATTGTTGGTGATCCCGAATTCGGCGAACATCAGCAGGACCGGGTCGCGATGGGTCGTGTACGCGCCCCAGTTCATCACCGGCTTTTGCGCCGGCAGCGGCCCGCCCACGCGCTGCTCCGCAAGCCTGAGCTCCTCTTCCCGCGGCTTCATGCCCGCAAAGATCGGCGCCAGCAGCTTGTCGTAGGACGGCATCGGCTGCGGCTCGAAGCGGGTTTCGGGGACCGCCCAGCGGTCGATCTCGCGGTCGAACACCGACAGGGCGCCGAAGAAGAACGCCACCATCAGCACGAAGCCCATCACCAGGCCGAACCAGGTGTGCAGCCAGGTCATCGAGAGGCGGAAAGACGGGAACATGGTCAGGATCCTCCCGCCGGCGTCACAGCAGGGCCCGCGACAGGAACCAGGCGGCGATCGACATGGCCGCCCCGCCCCCGGCGAGCACCCACCACACGCGCGCCAGGCTGGCCGCGGCGAACGCCCAGCAGAAAACCACGAGATAGACAGGGAAGGCCAGCAGGTACATCAGATGATGTGCGTCCTCGAAGGACATGCCGGCGCCAAGCAACGACCCGTTCCCCAGGGTGACGAAGCCCCAGGCGAACAGGTAGCCGCCAAGCACGCCCGCCGCAATGCGGGAAGCGATGACGCGTGGACTGGGCGACACAATTGCCATGGAAAGCTGCCGACAATCGCTGCCGGACGGAACTGGACCGGCACCCGATGCACGCGCCGGAAGGGTCAGATGCGTAGGCTGGCTTTCCCCGAGCGGGGATGGCTGGCGGGACTGGTCGCCATTGTTGTCGAGCGTCCCGACAGTGTCAATGGCCGGGCGACACTGGACTCCCGTCGTACCGGCGGCCACCGTCGCTGCCGCGGACCGCATCATTCGGCCCACGGTCGGATGCGGACGCGCGGCAGCCCGTCCTACTTCAGCGAGAACTTGATCGGGACAAGCACCCACGCGTCGATGGCCTTGTCTTCGCGCCGGGCGGGGACGAATTTCCACGACCGCACCGTGTCGAGCGCCGCGCGATCGAGGCGGGCGAAGCCGGAACTCGTTTTCAGGCTCACCTCCTTCGCGTCGCCGCCAGCCGTGACGAACACGCGCAGCAGCACTGTGCCCTGCTCCCCGACGCGGCGCGAAGCGGCCGGGTACCCCGGCTTGGGATTGCGCAGGTACAGCGCGGTCAGCGTCTGCGCGTCGAGGCCGATCTCCGGCCCTTCGGGCGCCGGACCGATCGGCAGTGGCGGCGGGGCCGGCTCGGAAAGCTCCGCATCGGCCAGCTCGGGCACGGGCGCTTCCGCCACTTCCACGGCGGGCGCGATATTGGGAACGTGCCGGCGCGGCGGCTCCCGGGGCGCGCGCGGGGCCTCGGGGACGGCGACCGGTTGTTGCGGGCGCGGGGGCTCGACCACCGTCTGAACGGGCGTCGGCGCTTTCGCCGTGAGGATCGGAGGCGCCGGCATCTCCCGCACCGGATCCCTCGGAGCGGCCGCGGGCGGCGGCGGCGCGCGCACGGGTTCGACGGGCCGCTGCACCACGGGCTCGCGCATGGGCATCGGCTCGGGCCGGTGCAGCGGGGGCTCCGGCACCGGCTCCCGCAGCGTCTGGCGAATCGGCGGCAAGACCGGTGGCAATGGCGTTTCCACCTGGGGCAGCGGTTCCGGCAGTACTTCCGGCGGGGGTTCCGGCTCGGGCGGAGGCGGTTCCTCCTTCTTTACCTCGGGCGGCCTTTTCTTAGGCGGCGGCTCTTCCCTGATCCGCTCCTCGGGCTGCAGGAGCTCCACCACGATGGGCGGCTGCAGGGGAATGCGGGCCGTCTCGAGCAGCTTCACGAACAGCAAGGCGCCGAGCACGTGCGCGGCAACGGCCGCGGCAAGGGCCGCGCGGGAATGCGGCACCGTCGGCCCGCCAAAGGCCGGCGGCGTACAGGCCACCGCGAGGGAACCGTTTTCCGCGACCGCATTCATGGCGCGCGAGATTAGTGGAGCAGCGTAGCGGCGTCGGTGGCCGCGAGCCCACCGCCACCCGCCATGCCGGCGGCGCGGGCATTGCCCCATTGCTGCGACAGCTTGTCGCATACCGCGCGCAATTGCGGGGGCACGGACGCGCTCGGGTGATGCGCGAGATGGTGCAACTGCTGCGCGATCATGCGCGTGAGCAGCGGGCAACGTGTCCTGGCGTGATAGGTCATCAGGAACAGCGCCGAGGCCAGCAGGGTCTCGGGGGCAGGCAGCGAGGCGGAGGAGGCATCCATGGCAGTCGGCTCCAAGCGTGGCGGTAGAGGATCGTTTGGCTGGCGCGACGCCCTTGCGAGCGCCATGGCTGGCTGCGGCGGGATCGGGATCAGCCCGCGTTGTTGAGAATGATACTCATTTGTGGAGTACCGTCAAGCCGCGGCCTCCCCCGAAAAAAAATGCCGACCCGGGGGTCGGCATCGATCACCGCCGTCGTCGCGGTCGCGTCAGACCAGCCGCTTCTTGTCGAAAAAGGCCTTGCGCCAGCGGGTGACCGTGACCTTTTCGAACAGGCCGGCCTTGGTGAAGGGATCGTCGGCGATGAAGCGCTCGGCCTCCTTGCGGTCGTCGGTGTCGACGATCAGGATGCCGCCGTTGCCGCCCGTCCCGTCGTCATCGATCAGCGCGCCCGCCGCGAGGAGCAGATGCTGGTTCGCGGTCAGGTACTCCAGGTGCGCGGGACGGTTGTCGGCGCGGACCTTCTCGGCGCCGGGCTTGTCTTGCGTGTGGATCGCATAGGGCATTTCACTCTCCTTGCATCTGCAGGGGACCAGGCGGCCCCGGCTCAGGCGGTCTTCTTGAGCGCGTTCGACGTGATGAACTGCGCCATGCGGGCGATGCCCTTCTCGATCGCCTCGTTCGAGGCGGCGTAGCTGAAGCGGATGTGCTGGCCCTCGTCGGGCACACGCTGGCCGAAGTGGATGTCGGCCAGCACGGCCACGCCTGCCTCGTTCAGCAGGCGCCTGCGGAATTCCTCCGAATCGCGCGCGCCGATCATGCGGCAGGCCTCGGTGATGTTCGGCCATGCATAGAAGGCACCGCCGGGATCCTTGCAGGTGACGCCGGGCACCTTGTTGAGCAGGCCGACGATCAGGTTGCGCCGGGAGAAGAAGCTGTCCCGCATCGCCTTTGCGTCATCCTGGGGGCCGTTGAGCGCTTCGACCGCCGCCCACTGCGTGATCTGCGAGGCGCAGGAATCGGTGTTGGTGACCCAGCGGGTGAATACCGGGGCGAGCGTCCTGTTCGCCGCGAAGCCCAGGCGCCAGCCGGTCATCGCCCAGGTCTTCGATGCGCCGTCGCAGATGATGGTGCGCTCGAGCATGTCCGGGAACTGGGTCAGCGAGCAGAATTCGCCGTCATAGCAGAGCTGGGAATAGATCTCGTCGGCGAAGATCCAGACCTGCGGATGCCTGCGCAGGATGGCGGCGATCGCCTCCATGTCCTTGCGCGGGATGATCCCGCCGGTCGGGTTCTGCGGCGAATTGAGGATCAGCAGCTTCGTCTTCGGCGTGATCTTCGCCTCGAGTTCCGCGGGGTCGAAACCGAAGTTGCGCGACTCGCGCAGGTAGATCGGCACGGGAACGGCCCCCATCGCGCGGATCTGTGACTCGTAGATCGGGAAACCCGGCACCGGGTAGATCACCTCGTCGCCGGCGCCATGGTCGGTGGTCGATACGATCGCGTAGGCGATGAAGGGCTTCGCGCCGGCCCCGACGACGATGTCGTCGGCTGCAATCTTGATATGCCGGGTGCGGTTCAGGTAGGCGGCCGCGGCTTCGCGCAGCTCGAGAATGCCGGCTGAAGGCGTGTAGCCGTGCTTGCCTTCCCTGATCGCCCGGATGCCGGCCTCACCGATGTTCTTCGGCGTCGGGAAATCGGGCTGGCCGATGCAAAAGGAGATGATATCCTTGCCCTGCCGCTGCAGGGCGCTCACCTCGGCGAGCACGACGAAGGCGTTCTCTGTGCCGAGCTCGCTGGCGCGGCGGGAAATGTCAGGCATGGGAACTCGTCTCCCCCGAATCAAAAAAGCGGGTCGGCCACGCGGCACGCCCGCCCTGTAAGTACTTAATAGCGCAGCGCTTTATATCACGCTCCCGGATCGAGGGTCAATGCCGCCATCCACGAACAACGCAGGCAGCCGCTTCGCATCCCGCCTTCGAAAATTCCCGGAAGGGCTGCGGGCATCGGCACGGCGCCACCTCGGTCTTGTGCGCAAGGCCGCCATCGCCGCGGCGGCGCTCGTCGCCGTGTTCGCCGTCACGGGCTTCTTCATCGTCCCGCCCGTGGCCAAGCACTTCCTGGTGAAGGGGCTTGGCGAGAAGCTGGGGCGCCCCGTGGCCATCGAGTCGATCCGCTTCAATCCGTTTTCCCTGGTGGCGGTGGTCAAGGGCTTCTCCATCGGCGAGCCCGAGGGGTCGGCGCGCTTCGTCGGCTTCGGCGAGCTCTCCGTGGACCTCCAGGCTCAGTCCCTGTTGCGGCTCGCCCCCGTCGTGCGCGAGGTCACGCTGAAGGAGCCGTACCTGCACATCGTGCGCAACGCCGACGGCGCCACCTACAATTTTTCCGACCTGCCCGGCCGTTTCCCCGCCGCGCCGGAAAACGCCGCGGCGCCGGCGGAGCCGGCCCGCTTCTCGATCAACAACATCCGCATCGCGCAAGGCCTGGTCGAAATCGAGGACCGGCCGAAGCGGGCGCGCCACGCGGTCACCGACATCAATGCCTCGATTCCCTTCCTGTCCAACCTGCCCTACCGGCTGCACGACTACGTCGAGCCTTCGTTCTCCGCCAGGGCCAACGGCACGCCGATCGCCCTGCAGGGACGCACCAAGCCGTTCCAGGACGCGCTGGAAACTTCGCTCGACGTCAACATCGACCGCCTGGACCTGTCGCGCTACATGGAATACCTGCCGGCGGACGTTGGCTTCCGGTTGAAATCGGGGTCACTCGACACCCGGCTCACCCTCACCTTCGTGCACCCCGCCGGGCACCCGCCAAGCCTCTGGATCAAGGGAGACGCCGCGCTGAGCCGCCTGGGCGTCACGCAAAGGGACGGCCGGCCGCTGCTCAACCTCTCCCGCCTGGAAGTGCCGATCACCGGCATCAATGTGTTCAACAGCCAGTACAGCTTCGGCACGGTCACGCTGCAGCGGCCCGAGGTCTTCGTGCGCCGCGACCGCGACGGCCGCCTGAACTGGATGGCGCTCGCCCCGCCGGCCCGCGCGCCGGAGCCGGCCCCCGGCAAGCCGCCCGCCGCCATTTCGCTCACGCTGCCTGCGCTGGCAATCCAGGACGGCGTGGTCCACTTCTCCGACCTCATCCCCGACCCGGCCTTCCGCACCGACGTGACCGGCCTGCAGGCGACGCTGCGCGACTTCGCGCTGCCGCAGGAGCAACCGGCCCAGGTCGAGGTCGCCTTCGGCACCGGCTTCGGGGAAAGCGTGAAGCACGCCGGCTCGCTCGTGCTCTCGCCGCTCTCGTCTTCCGGCACGCTTGAAGTGCGCAAGATCCAGCTCACGCGCTATTTCCCCTACTACCGCAGCCTGCTGCTCTACCAGCTCGAGGCGGGCGTCGCGGACCTGTCCACGCGCTACGCGCTGCGCATGGGCGGCAGGCAGCCGGACGTGCGCCTGGACGGCCTGCAGTTCTCGCTCGCCTCGGCGCGCCTGCGCAAGCCCGGCGCGGACGAGGACTTCCTTTCGGTGAAAAACGCCCAGATCCGCAACGCGGCCCTGGACCTGGGCAAGCCGGCCGTGAACGTGGGCGAATTCTCCAGCCGCGAGGGCGTGCTCAACCTGGTGCGCGAGCGCGATGGCACGATCAACGCCACGCACATCGTGGCGGCGGCCGAGGCGCCGCGCAGCGAGGCGGGCCCGGACGAGCGCCACGCTGCGTCCTGGCTGTTCACCCTCGGGCGCGCCGACCTGCAGAAATGGCGCATTGCCTTCACCGACCTGGCGCCCGCGGAACCGGTGACGGTCGTCGCCGACGACTTCAGCCTCCAGGTGCACGATATCGGCAACCAGCCCGGCGCCAGCGGCCAGGTGGCGCTGAATGCGCGGCTGAACGAGTCGGGGATGCTGAGCGTGCAGGGTCCGCTGTCGATCGAGCCCCTGTCCGCGGAGCTCAAGGTCGACCTGCAGGATTTCAGCGTGGTGGGCCTGCAGCCCTATTTTTCGGACCGGCTCAACATCCTGCTCACGCGCGCGGACCTTTCCGTGGCCGGCAGTGCGAAGTTCGCGCTGGCGGGCGACGCCCCGCCGGCAATCGGTTTCGACGGCGACGTGCGGGTGGCGAACTTCGCGTCCGTGGACAAGGCCGGCTCCCAGGACTTCCTGAAGTGGGAGTCGCTGCAGGTGGGCGGCGTGTCCTACAGTCACGATCCGATGCGGCTCGCCATCCAGCAGGTGGCGCTGAGCGACTTCTACTCGCGCATCATCATCTTCCCGGACGGCCGCCTGAACCTGCAGGACATCGTGGCAGCCGGCGGGGATGGCGGCGAAGCGAAGCCCTCCGGTCCGGAGAAGCCGGCACAGGCCGCCGCGCCGCCGCCCCCCATCCGCATCGGGGCGGTCACGCTGCAGAACGGCGACGTCAATTTCACCGACCTGTTCATCAAGCCCAATTACTCCGCGAACCTTTCAGCCATCGGCGGCTCGGTGACCGGCCTGTCCTCGCAGCTCGACACGACGGCGGACGTCGACCTGCGCGGCCGCTTCGCGGTGACTGCGCCGGTCGAGATCAGGGGCAAGGTCAATCCGCTGGTGAACAACCTGTTCCTGGACATCAAGGCCAACGTGCGCGACATCGAGCTGGGGCCGTTCACGCCGTACTCGGGCAAGTACGTCGGCTACGCCATCGAGAAGGGCAAGATGGGCTTCGATGTCGCCTACCGGATCGAGGACCGCAAGCTGCAGGCCTCCAACCGGATCACGGTCGACCAGCTCACCTTCGGCGGCAAGGTGGAAAGCCCGGTGGCGACCAAGCTGCCGGTGATGCTCGCGGTGGCGCTGCTGAAGGACCGCAACGGCGTGATCGACGTCAACCTGCCCATCAGCGGCTCGCTCGACGACCCCAAGTTCAGCGTTGGCGGCCTGATCGTGCGGGTGATCGTGAACCTGATCACCAAGGCGATCACGTCCCCCTTCGCGCTGCTGGGCAGCCTTGCCGGCGGCGGCGGCGAGGAGCTGTCCTATGTGGAGTTCGAGCCCGGGCTCGCGGCCCTGCCGGAGGCGTCCCGGAACAAGATCTCCGCGCTGCAGAAGGGGCTCGCCGACCGGCCGGCGCTGCGGCTGGACGTCATGCCGTTCTCGGACCCGGGGACGGACCGCGAAGCCTCGCGCCGCCTCGCGTTCGAGCGCCAGGTGAAGTCGCAGAAAATGCAGGACCTGGTCAAGCGCGGCACCGCGGTGAAATCCGTCGACGAGGTGACGGTGGCGCCGGAGGAGTACGAGAAATACCTGCGGCGCGCCTACAAGGAGGCGAAGTTCCCCAAGCCCCGCAATGCCATCGGCTTCGTCAAGGACCTGCCGGTGGACGAGACCGAGAAACTGATGCTCACCCACGTCCAGGTAAGCGACGACGACCTGCTCAAGCTCGCCAACGAACGCGCGCAGGCGGTGAAGGATGCCCTCACCGGCGGCGGCCTGGTCGCTCCCGAACGGGTGTTCCTGGTCGCGCCGAAGCTGGAGTCGCCGAAGCCGGACGACAAGCGGCTCGGCAGCCGCGTCGACTTCTCCCTGAAGTGACGCGGCCGGCGCCGGCAGCCGCCGTGATCGGTGGCGGTCCCGCAGGGCTGATGGCGGCCGAAACGCTGGCCGCCGGCGGCGTCGAGGTCGACTTGTTCGACGCCATGCCCTCGGTCGGCCGCAAATTCCTCATGGCCGGCAAGGGAGGGCTCAACCTCACGCACGCCGAGCCGCACGAAGCATTCTGCGCCCGCTACGGCAACAGCCGCGACCGGGTCGAGCCGATGCTGGCTGCCTTCGGTGCAGATGCGCTGCGGGCATGGGCCGCCGGGCTCGGGGTGCAGACGTTCGTGGGCAGTTCGGGCCGCGTCTTTCCCGCGGGAATGAAGGCGGCGCCGCTGCTGCGTGCCTGGCTCCACCGCCTGCGCGGCGCCGGCGTGCGCCTGCACGCCCGGCACCGCTGGCTCGGCTGGGACGCCGGCGGCGCGCTGCGCTTCAGCACGCCGGCGGGTGAAAAGCGGGCCGCCTTCGACGCGACCGTGCTGGCGCTCGGCGGCGGCAGCTGGCCACGCCTCGGCTCCGACGGCGCCTGGATCCCGCTGCTGGAACGCAGGGGCGTGCAGATCGCCCCGCTGCGGCCGGCCAATTGCGGCTTCGACGTCGGGTGGAGCGAGGTCTTCCGCGGGAAGTTCGCCGGTCAGCCCGTGAAGTCGGTGATCGGCAGTTGCACGGATGCCGCCGGCCGGTTGCACCGCCAGCCCGGCGAATTCGTCATCACGGACACCGGCATCGAAGGCGGCCTGGTCTACGCCCTGTCCGCGCCGCTGCGCGACCGGATCGCCGCGACGGGCCATGCCGTGCTCACGCTCGATCTCATGCCCGGCTACGACCTCGAACGCCTCGCGCGCGAGATCGCCCATCCCCGCGGCTCGCGCTCCCTGTCGAGCCACCTGCAAGGCCGCGTCGGCTTCAAGGGCGTGAAATCGGGATTGGCGCGGGAAGTCCTTGCGGACCGCGACTTCGAGGATCCCGCGCGCCTCGCCGCCGGCCTGAAGGCGCTGCCGCTGCGGCTCGCGGGCGCTCGGCCGGTCGACGAGGCGATCAGCACGGCGGGTGGCGTCTGCTTCGATGCGCTCGACGCTCACCTCATGCTCAAGTCCCTGCCCGGGGTGTTTTGCGCGGGCGAAATGCTCGACTGGGAAGCGCCCACCGGCGGCTACCTGCTCACCGCGTGTTTTGCCTCCGGCAGACGGGCCGCGGAAGGCGTGCTCGCCCGGTGCCGGCAGGTGTAGGATGGTTGCGGCACCAAGCCGCCCATTCATCGATCACTGCCACCGGAGGAGCATCATGGCCAAGAAGAAAAGCGCCAGGAAGGTTTCGGCGGAAACGATCTACAAGGTCATCGAAGTCATCGGCACCAGCCCCAAGTCCTGGGAGGAAGCGGCCGCCAACGCCGTGGAAGTCGCCGGACGCACGCTGCGCGACCTGCGCATCGCCGAAGTCGTGAAAATGGACATGAAGGTGGACGGCGGCAAGGTGGTCGCCTACCGCACGCGCGTCCTGCTTTCCTTCAAGTACGACTCCTAGCACGCCCGGGCCCGGCGCCGCGGGGCTTGCCAGCGCCCGTGACGCCGGCATATCGTAGCCCGGACTTGTTCCAGGGACGGGTCCGATGGCTTCATCGCGCAAGGTCGAGCACCGCAAGGCCGCGAGCCGAGCGGGACTCAACTACGTCACCGACGGCATTCCCGGCATCACCCGCCGCCGCGCCGGCAAGGGCTGGATCTTCTTCCGCCCCGGCGGCGCGCGCATCACCGACCCCGGGCAGCGCAAGCGCATCAACATGCTGGCGATCCCTCCGGCCTGGACCGACGTGTGGATCTGTCCCGACCCGCGCGGGCACATCCAGGCCACCGCCCGCGACGCGCGCGGACGCAAGCAGTACCGTTACCACAACCGCTACCGGGAGGCCCGCGACCAGTCCAAGTTCCGGCGCATGCTCGAGTTGAGCGAGGTGCTGCCGCAATTGCGCACGCGGGCCGAGCGTGACCTGGGCGCCCCGGACCACAGCCGGCGGCAGATGCTCGCGGCGGTCGTGCGCCTGCTGGACAAGACGCTGATCCGCGTGGGCAACGACGAGTACGCGCGGGAGAACCGCTCCTACGGCCTCACCACCCTGCGCATGCAGCACGTGCAGGTCAACGGTGCCCGCCTGGAATTCAGCTTCCGGGGCAAGAGCGGCGTGCAGCACGCGATCTCCGTGGCCGACCTGCGCATCGCGCGCATCGTGCAACGCTGCCAGGACCTGCCCGGCCAGGAACTGTTCCAGTACCTGGATGAGCACGGCCGGCGCCAGACGGTGACCTCGGACGACGTCAACGGCTACCTGAGGGAGATTTCCGGGCGCGACGTGACGGCGAAGGACTTCCGCACCTGGGGCGGCACGATGCTCGCCGGCGTGGCGCTGCGCGAGATGGGGCCCGTGAAGACGCAGCGGGAGGCGAAGAGGAACATCCTGCGCGCGGTCGACGCCGTCTCGGAGCGCCTGGGCAACACGCGCACCGTCTGCCGCAAGTACTACGTCCATCCGGCCCTGCTGCACGCCTACCTGCAGGGCCTCGTGGCCGGCCCCTCCGCCCCGGGCCCCGCGAAGGGCAGGCAGCGCAAACCCTCCGTCCCGGCGCTGCGCCGGGACGAAGTCGCCATCCTGCAGTTCCTGCACGACGTGCTCTAGAAAAGATAAAGCCCCGGGGCTCGCGCCCCGGGGCTGTTGCCTGCGATGCGGCGATTACGAGCGGCCCAAGTGGCTCACTTCGTAGCTCCCCGCGCCGACGGCAACGGCGGTCGGGCCTTCCTCGGTGGTCGGGCCGGGCACCACTTCCTGCGCGGTGCGCGTCACGATCGTCGAGCCGGCGTGCACGGGCGGGATGCCCGAGCGGCCATACACGGCGCCGACGTTGCCGGACTGGTAGGTCTTGAAGCCGGTGTCCGCGGCGGCAACGCCGGACAGGGTGGCGAGGCCGAGGGCCGCGATGAGGGTCAGCTTGTTCATGTCGTCTCCTGGATATCCAATGGGTTGATGTCCGGCGGACCATCCGCCGCACACGCGAAACGGCTGCCAGCGCATCCGTTCCATGGCGTGCATCTTGAACCTGCGCATGCCACCTGGATTGGAGGCTGTTGCGCAGTTTTTGTACGTTCTTGGCCGGACCGGACTCCAGCCGCAGGCACCCGGCCGCTTGGGGTAACATGCGGGACGGAACGGAGGAGCATGTTGCAAACGACAATCGGCGACGACCCCGGTGCGCCCCGCACGCGCTGATGCCGCCCATCCCCTCGTCGACCCGCTCGAGGAGGCCGCGCTGCAGTCCTACCTGGAGCGCATCGGGCATGCGGCCCGGCCCGCGTCGGCGGCCGAACTTCAGGCGCTGCACTTCGCACACGCGACCCGCATTCCATTCGAAAACCTGGACATCATGCGTGGCATTCCGCTGCGCCTGGACACCGCGGGCCTGGTGGACAAGCTGGTCGAGCGCCGGCGCGGGGGCTATTGCTTCGAGCAGAATTTCCTGTTCGCCGCCGTGCTGCGCGGGCTCGGGTACGAAGTCGTGCCGCTCGCCGCGCGCGTGCGCTATCGCGCGCACGGGGTGCTCCCGCGAACCCACATGCTGCTGCTGGTGCGTTTCGCGGAGGGCGACTGGATTGCCGACGTCGGCTTCGGCGGCGAAGGCCTGCTGCTGCCCCTGGCGCTGCGCGAGCGCGAGGAGTGCCACCAGCACGCGTGGACCTACCGGCTCGTGCGCGAGGAGGCGACCTGGGTCCTGCAATCGCGGCGCGACGCGCAATGGTCCGACCTGTACGCCTTCACGCTGGAGCCCCAGCATCCGGCCGACTACGAGGTGGCCCACCATTACATGTCGACGCACCCGAACTCCCGGTTCACGCAAACCCTCACCGTGCAGATCACGGGCCCCGAAGTGCGGCATGTCCTGCGCAACCTCGAGTTGATCGAGGATCGCGGCGCCACCACCGCGAGCCGCCGCCTCGCCGGCGACGATGAGCGCATCGAGGTCCTGGATCGCGTCTTCGGCCTGCGATTCGCGCCGGGCACGCGGTTTCGCGGCCCCGCGGGACACTGAGGACGGGGCATGCAGACCTTCGGCGAGTTCGAGCACGAGGCCTGGGAAAAGGTCGGCGTGGCCTACGACGATGTGTTCGGCGCCCTGACCGCGCAGTCGATCGAGCCGCTGCTTGACGCGACGGGCATCGCGCGCGGCATGCGCGTGCTGGACGTGGCCACCGGCCCCGGCCACGTCGCGGCGGCAGCCGCGCGCCGCGGGGCCACCGTGACCGGCCTGGATTTTTCCGCGGGCATGGTGGCGATCGCGAAGTCGCGCTACCCGGGGATCGACTTCCGGGAGGGCGATGCCCAGGCCCTGCCCTTCCCGGACGCCAGCTTCGACGCGGTCCTCATCTGCTTCGGGCTGCTGCATTTCCCCGATGCCGATGAGGCGCTGCGCGAAGCCTGCCGGGTGCTGCAGCCCGGCGGCCGCGTCGGCTTCTCGGTATGGGCCTGCGCCGACAAGGCCGTGGGCTTCGGCGCCGTGCTCGAAGCCATCGGGAACAACGGCCGCCTGGACGCGGGCCTGCCCCCGGGCCCGTCGCTGTTTCGTTTCAGCGACCCGCAGGAATGCCGCCGCACGCTGCAAGACGCCGGATTCCGCGATCCGCGCTGCGCCGAGGTTGCCCAGTGCTGGCGCCTTGACTCCGTCCAGGCGTGGATCGACGGCATGGAACGCAGCACCGTGCGCGCCGCGGCGCTGCTGCGGGGGCAGTCGCCGCAGGACTATGCGCGAATCCGCGCCGACCTCGAGTCTCGCGGCCGGGCGTGGCGCCGGCCCGACGGGCGCCTCGAGTTGCCGATGCCGGCCATCCTGGCCACCGCCACCCGGGCCTGAGCCCGACAAGAGGAGAACCCGCCATGCAAGCGCCGATCGACCCGCTCCGCGGCAAGGACACGCCCGCGATGGCGCCCCATCCGCCCTTGACCGGCTACTATGGCGAACCGGGCAACCGCACCGCCTGGGTGCAGGACATCTTCGACGACACGGCCGTGGACTATGACCGGATCGAGCGGCTCGCGGGCCTGGGCTCGGGATCGTGGTACCGGCATGCGGCCCTGCTTCGCGCCGGCCTGCGGCCCGGCATGAGGGTGCTCGACGTCGGCATCGGCACCGGCCTGGTCGCGTGCCAGGCGGCGCGGATCGTCGGCGATCCGGCCCTGGTGACAGGCATCGACCCGAGTCCCGGCATGATGGGCAAGGCCCGCGTGCCTGCCGCGGTCACGCTGCTGCAGGGCTATGCGGAAGACCTCCCGTGCCCGGATGCCAGCTGCGATTTCCTCAGCATGGGCTATGCACTGCGCCATATTTCGGACATCGGGTTGGCGTTCCGCGAGTTTCGCCGCGTGCTGCGGCCCGGTGGCCGCCTGTGCCTGCTCGAGGTCACGCCGCCCGACAGCGCATGGCTGAGGCTGTTGCTCAGGGGCTACCTGCGCGGCGTGGTGCCCGGACTGGCGCGGTTCGCCTCACGCAGCAGGCGCACACCGCAGATGTGGGCGTACTACTGGGATACCATCGCGGCTTGCGTGCCGGCGGCCCGCGTGCTCGAGGCCCTGCGCGAGGCCGG
>DASZQJ010000040.1:0-39917 GCA_035549715.1 Burkholderiales bacterium | reverse complement strand
TCGTGGAAGCTCATCAGGCGGTCGACGCGCGCCACCGCGTCGAGCGCGCCTTCGACGGCCTGCGTGACCGCTTCCTGCGGGCCGCAGGCGCGCACCTCGACCAGCGTCCCCATGGCGGGACGCAGGCGCGCAACCTCAGCGCAGGAAGGACTGGTGGACGAAGAGCAGGCGCCGGATGCCATCGGTCAGGTGGCGGGAGGACAAGGTCGCCCCGGCAATATTGGCGATGTCACTGTCCAGGCGCAACGGGCTCTTGACCGTCTTGCCGACGAACTGGTCGCGCCACGCCGGGTAGCGCACCTGGGAGCCGTACACCTCGAGGTATTCGATCACCTGCATCTGCTGGACCTTGCCCTCGACGTCGACGCCGAGGGCGTAGGTGATGAGTTCCTTCTTGCCGATCACCTGGTCGACGAACAGCCAGCCCATCGACTTGCCCTTCGCCATGGCCTGCCAGACATAGAGCTGCGGGACGCGGCCTTCCACGCCGGAAATCCGGTCGATCTCCTTCATCTGCTCCGGGGTGAGCTGCATCGGCTTGGCGACGAATTCGTCCGCCAGCGGGAAGATCGCGGCGCGCGCCTGCTCCACCGTCATGTACTTCGCGGCGTAGGCCTGCGGGGCGACCAGGCAGGCGGTCGCCGCGGGGATGAGCCAGCGCAGCTCCACGCTCATGCGCCCCTCACGGCCGGCGCCCGGCGGGATCGACCACCAGATCCAGGCGCTTGCGCACCGCGGCCAGCGCAGCCGCATCGCCCGCGGCCTCGGCCAGCCTCGCCTGGACATTGAGGTAGGCCAGCAAGGGATGGCGCCAGGCCTGGTCGGAGGCCGTGTCGACGGCGATGGCCACGCCCTGCGGCGGCAGGCGCCCGCCGCGAAACAGCGCCCCCGCGGCGACCAGCCGCGAGACGGGATTCTCGATCTGCGCCAGCGCCTCGAGGCGCCCCCGGTCGTCGTCGGCCTTCGCGAGCCGCCGGTATTGTTCGGGCAGGCGTGCGGCCCGCACCGGGTCGGCCTGGCCTTCGAGGAATTCGGCATAGGCCCGGTCGCCCTCGGCGAGGTCCGCCCGCATCGCGTCCGCCACCTGGCAGGCCTGCGCATCCAGCGCCGCCGTGCCGATGGCGCAGCGCACGAGTTCGACGCGGGCCACCAGGTCCGCGCGCCCGGTGCCGGCGGCGGCAGCCCGCGCTTCGCTGAAATGGCGCTGCGCCACCCGGGTGTCGCCCGCGAGGTAGGCGGAGGTGAAGGCGTCGAGCGCGTCGCGCGCCTCGGACTTCCAGGCCGGCGCGGGCGCCACCGCGCAGCCGGCGCAGGCGAGCAGGAGAACCGCGGCGCGCAGCGGGCTCAAGGCAGCTTGACCTCGGGCTTGCGCGCGAACGGCCAGCGCCGGTTGATCTCGGTGATGAGCACGTTCACCTTGCGGATGCGGTCGTCCACCTCGGCACGCAGCGCGGCAAGGTCGGTGGTGGCCTCCTTGACGTTGGCGCCGACCACCTTGAAGTCCTCGCTGGCCGACTGCGCCGTGGCGAGGATGGCGTCGGCCTTCCTGAGGCTGTCGCGCGTGTCGGCCAGCACGGCGTTGAGCTGGGCGATGGACTTCTGCATCTCCTCCATCACGCCCCCCTGGGCGAACAGCTTCTCGTCCGTCTTCGACAGCACGGTGTCCGCCCTTGCGGTGACGCCGTTGAGCGAGCGCATCAGCGCGTTCACGTTCTCCACGGTCGCCAGCACGCCCTCGGCACGCTCCCGGCTGCCCGTGATGCCCTCCAGCATCCCGTACTCGCCCGACATGCGCCCGGTCACGCCCTTGAGGTTCGCCAGCGTCTGGTTGAACGGGGAATCCGGGCGGATGATCTCGTCGATGTTCTGCAGGATGGTGTTGGCGCGCGCAATGACCTGCGGGATGTCCTTCGCCGCGTCGGTCGCCACCAGGATGCGCTCGGCCTCGGGAGGCAGCGGCGGGTCGGTCATCCGGGGCGAGGTGACGCGGATCTTGGCCCCGCCGAAGAACTGCTTCTCCAGGGTGAACATGCTGCTGGTGCGGATCCAGCGCGCCTCCTTCACCTTGATGCGCACCTCGATCTTCACCTGCCCGGTCTCGTTGAGGGTCATCCCGGACACCTGCCCGATCGGGAAGCCGGAGAACATCACCGGCATCCCGGCGGCCACGCCCTCCGCGTCCTGGGCGATCAGGGTCAGCGACTGGGTGCGGTCGAACACGCCGCGCGCGTACATGGCATAGACGAGCAGGCCCACCGCGATCACCGGGATCAGCAGCAGCAGGATGCCGACCTTGAGGCCCAGGCCCCTTATGCCCGGTTGCTGTACAGGGGGGCGTTCCACGCGTAGTCCACGATCAGGCACTGCTCGAAGCGGCCTTGCAGCGCGAGCAGCGTGCGGTTGAGGAAGAACGGGTAGTGCGTGTCCGGCAGCAGTTGCGCCGGCCGGTCGATCAGGATCAGCGGCGGGCGCAGCACGGCCGCCCGCAGCAGCTTGGCGACGAAGCGCTCCTCGCTGGTGAGTTCCGGATCGCGCTTTTGCGCGCAGTCCGTGTGGCCGACCAGCGCCAGCATCTCCCAGGCGATGTCGTTGGCCTCGCCGATGTAGGAATTGGTGCGAAACTGCAGCACCGTCGTGATGTTCTCCATCACCGACAGGTTGGCCCGCAGCGGCAGGTCTTCCGAGACCAGGGCCGCCTGGCGGTGCTCCTCCAGCAACGCCAGCCGCTTCGCGTTGTCGGCGACCATCACCACGCGCTTGGTTCCGCCCCCGGCCTGCGCGGCGGCGCTCATACGTAGAGGGCGACGAGCGCCACGAACTCGATGACCATCAGGGCGAAGAACAGCCGCACCATGCCGCGCAGCACCGCGATGGGCGCGTGGTAGAGCTTCTTCGGGGTGTTCAGGCCTTCGGAAATCGGGATCACCGTCACCGCCAGGCCGAAGGCGATGGTCTTGGCCCAGAGGATGCCGAAGGCCGGCAGCTCGAGCACCTTGCCGATCACCCGTGCGAACTCGCCCGGGGGCAGGCTCCAGGGGTTGAGGTCGATGATCATCACGCGCGCCAGCAGCAGCGCGGCGACGATGTTCACCGCCGTGAGCGCCAGCACAGAGATCGTGCCGCCGACGACCCGCGGCAGCAGCTCCAGGCGCAACGGGTCGACGCCGATGCGCTCCAGCGCGGCGAGCTCGTTCTGGATCTGCATCAGCGCGACCTCGGTGTTGATGGCCGCCCCGGTGCGCAGGGCGACGAACAGCGCCGTCAGCAGCGGCAGGATTTCCAGCACCAGCACGCGCACCACCAGCTCCAGCGCGTAGGCGTAAAGCCCGTAGGCGCTGGCGTTGCGGCCCACGATCTCGATGATGAGCACGCTGAAGATCGCGGAGAACAGCGCGAACCCGGGCAGGATCTGCCAGGCGGTGAAATAGATCTGCTTCTGCACCACCAGGCGCGTGGCCTTGTTGTACGTGGAAGGCGACAGCGCGCCCACCACCGCCGTGCCGGCGAAGGCGAGCACGCGCAACCAGGCGTTCAGCCAGTCGGTGAACCCCTGGCCGCGCCGGGTCAGCCACGCCTGCAAGGTCGCCACGATGCCGGCCGCCGCGAGCCTATTTGCCCTGCTCCAGGCCGCGGACGAACGATGCCTGGTCCTGGGCCGCGTTGAGCAGCACGCCCAGGTCGTTGCCGGCGAGGATCATGCGCAGCCCCTTGGCGACGTAGCGCTTGAGCGGCTCGCGCGCGTACACCCCGCCCAGGGCGGCGGTCTTGCCGTGCTTCCCGCACGCGGCGATGACGCGCTCGATGGCGGCGACGACGCGCGGGTCCTCGATCTGGCCGGGGATGCCCATCTCCAGGGCGAGGTCGTTGGTGCCGATCAACAGCGCGTCGATGCCCGGCACGGCCGCAATCTTTTCCACGTTCTCGACGGCAAGCGGGGTCTCGATCATGGCGATCACCAGCGTGGCTTCGTTGAGACCCTTCACCACCTCCGGTGTGGGCGTGGGCGCGAAGCCGAAATGGGGATAGCCGCCGGCGATCGAGCGATGGCCCGCGGGCGGGAAGCGGAAGGCGTCCGCCATCGCCCTGGCCTGTTCCGGGGTGTCCACGTGGGGAATCACGATGCCGAGCGCCCCGCTGTCGAGGCAGCGGGCGCCCATGGCAAGCTCCCCGGCGCTGACGCGCACGATCGGGGCGATCCCGGCATCCAGGGCCGCGACGCAGATCGAATAGGCATTCTCGATGGACGTGGGGCCGTGCTCCAGGTCGATGAACAGCCAGTCGTAACCGGCGGTCTTCATGAGGCGCGCGACTTCGGCGGAGCGCAGGGCCCGAATCCCCATGCCGATGGCGATGCCCCCCTGGGCAAGGCGCTGCTTGACGGAATTGACGGGTGTTGCCATTTGTTATCGTCTCCCTGGGCCCATTGTTGCAGTCCAGCAATGATTGGTCGCCACGGACGGCGGCCGGACGGTAATTCTATGCGTTGGGCCGTAAACTACGAAACTCGGCCCACCAGAAAAACAAGGAAAATTATGGAAATTCCCGCGCTTTTCGAGCACCTGCGCAAGTTCGACACCCCGACCATCGTCAATGCCCTGGAGATTGCCGGCGGCGGCCGCGCCATCACGGGCTTTACCCGCCAGACCCTGGTCGCCGCCTTCCCCGCCCTGCCCCCGATTGTGGGCTACGCCCGGACCTCGGCCATCCGCTGCTCCACCCCATTCGATCCCGTGGTCCGCCGGCAGATGCAGACCGGGTACTACGACTACCTGGACGCGGGGAACAAGCCGACGATCGCCATCGTCCAGGACGTCGACAGCCTGCCTGGCGTCGGGGCCTTCTGGGGCGAGGTCAACACGCACGTGCACCGCGGGCTGGGCTGCATGGGCGCCGTGACCAACGGCTCCATGCGTGACCTCGACGCCATGGACCCCAGGTTCCAGTGCCTGGCCGGCAGCCTGTGCCCGAGCCATGCCTGGGTGCAGGTCGTGGAGTTCGGCAAGCCCGTCGACATCTTCGGCATGGCCGTGAAGCACGACGACGTGGTGCACGCGGATCGCCACGGCGCGGTGGTGATCCCGGCGGCCTTCCTGGACAGGATCCCGGCCGCGATCGACCTGATGGCGCGCAAGGAAAAGGTCATCCTCGACGCCGCGAAGGCGCCCGGCTTCACCGCCGCGAAGATGCGCGAAGCGCTGGCCGCTTCCGAGCAGGTGAAATAGCAACCGCATGGCAGGCGACGACGTTTCCGGCGACGCGGCAGTCATCGAGGCCACGCGGCGCTGGCTCGAGAAGGCGGTGATCGGGCTCAACCTGTGCCCGTTCGCCAAGGCCGTGCATGCGAAGGGCCAGGTCGGGTTCGTCGTCAGTGCGGCGACGACGATCGACGCCCTGGTGGAAGACCTGGCGGCCGAACTCAAGGCCCTCGAGGCCGCCGATCCCGCCGTGGTCGATACCGTGCTGCTCATCCACCCGCGGGTGCTTGGCGATTTCGAGGACTACAACGACTTCCTCGACATCGCCGACACCCTGCTGGACGAGCTCGAGCTGACGGGCATATTGCAGATCGCGAGCTTCCACCCGCAATACCGCTTCGCCGGCACGCAAGCCGACGCCATCGAGAATTACACCAACCGCTCGCCTTATCCCATGCTGCACCTGCTGCGCGAGGACAGCGTCGAGCGCGCCGTCACCACCTATCCCGACGTGGCCGACATCCCGGAACGCAACATCGTCACCATGAACCGCCTCGGCCTCGACGGCTGGAACGATCTCCTGAAGGACGATTGGTGCGAAACCGCAAAGGCGCGAAGGCGCAAAGGAGACGCAAAGAACGGCGAGGAGTGATCGACTGCGCTCACCCGATGCAATGGGTTCGATTCCGCGAGAGCTGGAATTGACAATTCGGTTCCTGTTTTTCTTTGCGTGTCTTTCTTTGCGCCTTCGCGCCTTTGCGGTTCAGGGTGACCGATGGAGAAAACCATGAGAAAAGTCGTGTGGGGCGTGCTGAGCACCGCGAAGATCGGCACCGCGAAAGTGATCCCGGGGATGCAGAAGAGCCCCTGGTGCGACATGCGCGCGATCGCGTCGCGGTCGCTGCAGACCGCCCAGAGCGCGGCGCGCGCCCTCGGCATCCCCAGGGCTTACGGCGCCTACGACGAGCTGATCGCCGATCCCGAGATCGAGGCGATCTACAATCCTCTGCCGAACCACCTCCATGTCCCGCTCACCTTGCAAGCGGCGCGCGCCGGCAAGCACGTGCTCTGCGAGAAGCCGGTCGCGCTGTCCGCCGACGAGGCCGCGCAACTGCGCGAGGTCGCGGACAAGGTGCTGGTCATGGAAGCGTTCATGGTGCGCTTCCATCCGCAATGGCAGCGGGCACTGGAGCTGGTGCGCGAGGGCCGCGTCGGCGAGTTGCGCGTCGTGCAGATGCTCTTCTGCTACTACAACGACGATCCCGCCAACATCCGCAACAAGGCCGACATCGGCGGCGGCGCGCTCTACGACATCGGCTGCTACCCCATCACCGCGGGACGGTTTTTCTTCCAGGGCGAGCCCACCCGCGGCATCGCCCTGGTCGAGCGCGACCCGCGTTTCGGCACCGACCGGCTCGCGAGCGCGATCGTCGATTTCGGGCGGGGGCGCCACCTCGACTTCAGCTGCTCGACCCAGTCCTCGCCCTTCCAGCGCCTCCAGTTGAGCGGCTCGAAGGGGCGCATCGAGATCGTCGTCCCGGTCAACGCCCCCCAGGGCGCGAAGACCACCCTGCTGGTGGACGACGGCAGCCCGGGCGGCGCCGGCCTGCGCACGGAAACGGTGGCCGAGAGCGACCAGTACCAGTTGCAGGGCGAGGCCTTCTCCCGGGCGATCCGCGGGGAGATCCGCCTGCCCTACGGCGTCGAGGACGCCATCGGCGGCATGCGGGTCATCGACGCCCTGTTCCGGTCGGAGCAAAGCGGCGGCTGGGAGGCCATCCAGGCCTGAAGCCAGGCCGCCGGGGCCCAAACCCCCTGCCGCAAACGCGGATATCCGCTTACAATCTGCCCCGCCACCAATCACTGCCGGGCAGTCGACCCAGCCCATGTTCCGGATCTTCGCCCTGCTGCTCTGCCTTTGCCTGCCGCTGCCGGCGCTCGCGCTTCTGCAGCTCACGCCGGGCGAGGGCCACGCTTCGCTGGACGGCCGGGTCGAGTACCTCGAGGACGCCGGGCGCAAGCTCGGACTGGCGGACCTCACCAATCCTGCGGTCCACTACCGCTTCACGCCCGCGCCGGCCCATGGGAGCCTGAATTTCGGCTACTCGCCGTCGGCCTACTGGCTGAAGATCCCGGTGCAGGCCGCCCGGGGCGCCGAAGGCCGCTGGCTGCTGGAGTTCGCCTACCCCTCGCTCGACAGCGTCGAGGTGTTCGCGCCCGACGGCAGGGGCGGCTACACGCGCCAGCAGGCCGGCGACCACCAGCCGTTCAGCAGCCGCCCGTTCGACCACCGCAACCTCATGTTTCCGGTGGACCTGCCGCCGGGCGAGCCGCGGACGCTGCTGGTGCGGGTGGTCTCCGACGGCAACCTCACCCTGCCGATGGCGCTGTGGACGCCCGACGCGCTGCACCAGAGCGACTTGCGCACCTACCCCCTGTTCGCGCTCTACTACGGCGCGCTGGCCGCGCTGGCGATCTACAACCTGCTGCTGTTCTTCCTGGTCCGCGACCGCCGCCACGTCGAATACGCCGCCTTCGCCTCCTGCATGATCGTCGGCCAGGCCTCCCTCAACGGCTTCGCCAACCAGTTCCTCTGGCCCGATTCGCCGGTCTGGGGCAACGCCGTCTTTCCCGCCTCGATGGCCGCCACCGGCTTTTTCGGCGCCCTGTTCACGCGCAGCTTCCTCGAGACGCGGCACACCGCGCCCGGGCTGGACCGGCTGATCCTGGTCTGCATCGCGTGGTTCGCGATCGCCGCCGTCGGGCCGTTCGTGCTGCCTTACCGCATCGCCGCGATCAATGTCTCGCTGTCGGGCATCTGCTTCTCCGTCCTGGCGGTGGCCGGGGGCGTGCTGTGCCTGCTGCGCAACGGCCCCGGGGCGCGCTTTTTCCTCATCGCCTGGGCCCTGCTGCTGGTGGGGGTCGCGGTCACCGGCGCCCGGAATTTCGGCTGGCTGCCGACCAACGACCTCACCTCCTACGCGATGCAGATTGGCTCAGCGCTGGAAATGCTGCTGCTGTCCTCCGCGCTTGCCGACCGCATCAACAGCATGCGCAAGGAAAAGGAGCGGGCGCAGGCCGACGCGCTGCAGGCCAAGCAACAGGTGGTGGAGGCGCTGCAGAAAAGCGAGCAGGAGCTCGAGCACCGGGTCAATCAGCGCACGCGCGAGCTCGCCGACGCCAACGCCCGGCTGCTGGAGAGCGAGGAGGCGCTGCGCCACCTCGCCTACCACGACAACCTGACCGGGCTCGCGAACCGCGCGCTCATGGAGGACCGCATCAACCAGGCCATCGAGCAGGCGAAGCGCCACGACTTCCATGTCGCCGTGCTGCTGGTGGACCTCGACCGGTTCAAGCCGGTCAACGACGCCTTCGGCCACAGCGCCGGCGACGAGGTGCTCAAGGCGATCGCGCTCCGCCTCAAGGAATGCGTGCGCGCCTCGGACACCGTGGCGCGCATCGGCGGCGACGAATTCGTCGCCGTGCTGCATCCGCTGCAGGGCCCCGACGACGCGAACCGCGTGGCGAACTCCATCTCCCGTTCGCTCGCCAGGCCCTTCGTCCTCCAGGGCCAGGCGCTGGGCATCAGCGCGAGCGTCGGCGTGGCGCTCTATCCCACCCATGCCTCCGACGCCACTTCCCTCCTGAAGCACGCGGACAAGGCCATGTACCTGGCCAAGTCCGGCACCCGCGGGCGGGACGCCCCGTCGGGGACGATGGGCGGACCGGCCCAGGTCCAGTAGGCGCAGCGCCTACTTCGCGAACAGCATCGCGGGGTTCTCGAAGGCCTTGAACTCGATGGCGTTGCCGCAGGGGTCGAGGAAGAACATGGTGGCCTGCTCCCCGACCTGGCCCTTGAAGCGGACGTGCGGCTCGATGATGAATTGCGTGCCCGCCGCCTTCAGCCGCTCCGACAGCCTGCGCCAGTCGTCCATGGGCAGCACCGCCCCGAAGTGGCGCACCGGCACGTTGTCCCCGTCGACCACGTTCGTATCCTTGTGCCCGGAGTCCGGCGCAAGGTGGGCGACGATCTGGTGCCCGTAGAAGTCGAAATCCACCCATTCGTCCGAGGAGCGGCCCTCCGGGCAACCGAGCAGGCCGCCGTAGAACTCGCGCGCCTTGGCGAGGCTGGTCACGGGGAAGGCAAGGTGGAACGGCGGCAGGGCGGGCATGGTCTGGGCTCCGGATTCGCGGGCCGCCAGTCTACACGGCCCGGCCGGGGCGGACTTGGCCCCGGACCCGGTTATGCGAATAGAATATCCGCACAAGACGTCGGCTGCGCGAACCAAGACGCCCACCCCGGAGCCGGCGGCCCTCCAGTCCCGCTCCGCCCATGAAAACCGAACCATGAGCCAAGGAGCAGGCATGAACACGAGAATGCAGTTCCGTTTCGCGATGGTTTCCGCCGCCGCAATCGCATTGTCCGGTTTCACCCTCCCCGCCTTCGCCGAGGACGACTTCGAGGCCCCGCTGGTGGCCTGCCTGTCGAACGGCACCTCCATCGGCGGCGTCGGCTCCTGCGGGAAGATCTGGAAACTCAAGTCCGGCCGGGCCGAGTTGAAGCATGGCGGCAGGCTGGAAGTGAAGGTGAAGGGGCTGGTGCTGAACGACACGACGGTCGGCCAGTACAACGGCACCCCCGACGGCGTGGATGCGGTGGCCGCCGCCGTCATCTGCACCGGGCCTTCCGGCCCCGCGGTCGCGGCGCAGACCGAGGCGATGCCGCTCAGCAAGACGGGCGACGCGTACATCAAGGCGACCGTCTCGCTCAAGGGATGCGTCGCGCCGGTGATCGTCCTGCGCGAGCGCTACGAGGGCAAGATCGGCGGCTGGCTCGCCGGCACCGGCATGTAGGCCGGGCTGGCGGCGGAACGAAGGCCGGGGACGCCCGCCCGGCCTTTTTTCATCCTCCCGTCCGCCGGCGCCAGGCGTCCAGGTATTCCTCCAGCGGGGTGGCCGCCGCGAGCCGCGCCGCCTCGGCCGCCGCGGCATCGATGCGGCGGGTGATGACCTCGATGCCCTGGATGGCCAGCGCCTTGGTGTACTTGACGCCGGGGTTCTCGCCGGCGAAGCGGATGGCGCCGGGCTGGCCGTCGAAGTTGCGCACGCGGAACGGCTCGCGGTCCCACCAGATCTTCTGCAGCCTGGCGACCTCCTCGCCCAGGCCCGGCACGGTTGCATCGATGCGGTTGGTGAAGGTGTAGTTCGCCATCACGGTCTCGCCGACGATGAGCAGTTCCACCACCACGCGCTGCTCGCGTCCGGCGGGGGTGGCGAAGTGGTGCGCGATCTCGTCGGCTTCCTCCGCGTTCAGCACCGAGGCGGCCACCTGCGCCCAGCCGTCCTGCATCCAGCGGCCCTGCTCCAGCTCGCGGCCGATGATTCCGTCCACCGCCGCGGCATGCGCACGCTCGGCCGCCTGCCATTCGGGGGCCTGGCCGTTCCATTGCGGCCCGAGCCCGGCGGCGCGGCCGGCCTCGGCCAGTCGCTGGCGGATGGCCTTGAGCCCCGCCTGCTTCACCACCACGCGGCCGATCGCCACGGGAATTTCCGGGTCGTGGCTCGCCGCCAGGCGGGAGATCGCCTGCGCCTTGCCGTCATCGCCGGCGGCCGGCATGGCCGCCAGTCCCAGTGCGAGCCATGCCAGGCCCCATGCATATCGCCAGTCCATTTCGACTTCCGTGCGGTGAAAACCGGGGAGCGGTAAGTTAACATGCGCAATCCCACAACAACCAGCGCCGCACTCCCCGCCGGCGCCCCCCAGGAGGAATCGAACATGGGCACGCACAACAAGACCGCCATCGTCACCGGCGCCGGCAGCGGCATCGGCAAGGCCGTCGCCCTCACCCTGCTCAAGGACGGCTACAAGGTCGCCCTGGCCGGCCGCCGGCAGGATGCGCTCCAGCAGGCCGCGAAGGAGTCCGGCGCCGGCGCCAACGCCCTCGTCGTCCCGACCGACGTCGCCAACCCGGATTCGGTCAAGGCGCTGTTCGCCAAGGCCAACCAGGCTTTCGGCCGCCTCGACCTGGTGTTCAACAACGCCGGCGTGAGCGCCCCGGGCGTGCCGCTCGAGGACCTCACGTTCGAGCAGTGGAAAAACGTGGTCGACATCAACCTGACCGGCATGTTCCTGTGCATCCAGGAGTCCTTCAGGATCATGAAGGCCCAGAACCCGCGCGGCGGGCGCATCATCAACAACGGCTCGATCTCCGCGCACGCGCCGCGGCCCAACTCGGCGCCCTACACCTCGACCAAGCATGGCGTCACGGGCCTGACCAAGTCGGCGGCGCTCGACGGCCGCAAGTACGACATCGCCTGCTGCCAGATCGACATCGGCAACGCGCTCACCGAGATGGCCGCCAAGATGACCAAGGGCGTGCCCCAGGCCAACGGCGAGATCGCGATCGAGCCGACGATGGACGTGCAGCACGTGGCCAATTCGGTGCTGTACATGGCGAGCCTGCCGCTGGAAGCCAACGTCCAGTTCCTCACCGTCATGGCGACCAAGATGCCGTTCCTCGGCCGGGGCTGAGGCCATGGCCGCCACGGCGCCGGGCGCGAAGGCCCGGTACATCTTCATCGCCAGCCTGGACGTCGACCCCGCGAAGGAAGACCTGTTCAACGAGCTCTACGACACCGAGCACGTACCGCTGCTGCTCAAGGTGCCGGGTGTGCTGTCGGCCCGGCGCTGCAGGAACGTGCCCGGCTCGATGGCGATCGACGGCAAGGTCGTGCCGCTGGTGGCCGAGGGCGAGCCGGCTTACAGCGCCATCTACGAGCTCGAGAGCGCGGACGTCCTGACCAGCCCGGCATGGGCGCACGCCCTCGAGATCGGGCGCTGGCCCGCGGAGATCCGCCCGTACATCCGTGCCCGGCGCCATACCCTCAAGAAGCTGATCTGAACACTCCCTTCTCAGTTCTCCAGGGAGCGTTCGGCAACGTGACGATCGTGACTGCGTGACGACGTGACGAATACCGCGAAGCGCGCCGCCCCCGCCGCATGATCGCTGCCGCGTGGCTATGGATTCCGGTCACGATCTGGGCGGCGTTCGCGCAGACGCTGCGCAACGCCGCGCAGCGCCATCTGGTCGCCGACCTGGGCACACTCGGCGCCACGCTGGTGCGGTTTCTCTACGGCTTGCCGTTCGCGCTGCTGTGGCTGCTGGCGGTGCGCTCGTTCGGCGGGTTCCCCTTGCCCGCATTGCCGGCCGGCTTCCTCGGCTGGGTCCTGCTGGGCGCGCTGACGCAGATCGCCGCGACGGCCTTGCTGCTCAAGGTCATGGCCGAGCGCAACTTCACGCTCGGGGTCGCCTACTCCAAGAGCGAGATCCTGCAGGTGGCCGTCTTCGGCTTCATGTTCCTCGGCGACGCGGTCTCCCCGGCCGCGGCCGTCGCCATCCTGCTCGGCACGCTGGGCGTGCTGCTGCTCTCGCCGGCGGACAAGGCCCGGCCGATCCGCGGCCTGCTCACCGGCTGGACCAGCCGCTCCGCGCTCTTCGGCCTCGCCTCGGGCACCGGATTCGCGTTGTCCGCGGTCGGGTTCCGCGGCGCGGCGCTGTCGCTCGGCGACACGCCCTTCCCGATGGCCGCGGCCGCCACCCTCGTCGTCGCACAGGCCATCCAGACCCTCGCCCTCGGCGGCTGGCTCCTGGTCCGGCATCGCGGCATCGTGCTGCGCGTGCTGCGGGCCTGGCGCACTTCGCTGTTCGCCGGCTTCATGGGCGCGGCAGCGTCCGCCGGCTGGTTCACCGCCATGGCGATCGAACCCGCGGCGCACGTGCGCACCCTGGGACTGATCGAGCTGCTGTTCAGCTATGCGGTGTCGAGGAAGCTGTTTCGCGAGCGCTTCGAGCGCCGCGAACTGACGGGCATCGCCTTGCTTTGCCTCGGGCTGATCGTCGTCGTGCTCGGGCGTTAGGGAAAATCATTTCACCACAGAGGCGCAGAGGACACAGAGGAAAATCGGAAGCAGAAGAAAGAATGTAACGGAACGGATGATTGCAGTGGTTCAATGCATTTCGAACTGCGGTACATCTCGGCGCCTCACTCTATCTATTCTTCGAATTTCCTCTGCGTCCTCTGCGCCTCTGTGGTGAGGTCCTGATTTTGATTGTGTCAGACAACAAGGAGAAAAAATGATCCACGTCATCGCTACCGTCGAATTGCAACCCGGCACCCGCGACAAGTTCCTCGCCGAATTCCGCAAGATCATCGCCGACGTGAAAGCCGAGGCCGGCTGCGTCGAGTACGTGCCGACCTGTGACGCCGAGACCGACCTCGGCAACCAGTTCCGCCTCGGTCCCGACAAGGTGGTGATCGTGGAAAAGTGGGAGACGATCGCGCACCTCAAGGCGCACGCCGTCGCGCCCCACATGCAGGCCTACCGGCCGAAGGTGAAGGATTTCGTCAAGCACATGGAGCTGCGGGTGCTGTCGCCGGCCTGACGCGTCAGATTTGCACCCGCGTCCCCAGCTCGATGGTGGCGTGGTGGGGAATGTGGAAGAAATCCGCCGCGCTGCCCGCGGTCTTGGTCAGCGCGACGAACAGTCGTTCGCGCCAGGGGGCCATGCAGCCGCCCGCTGAAGGCACGACGGTTTCGCGGCTGAGGAAGTAGGACGTCTCGAAGGGGTTGGTCTCCAGGCCCATGGCCTTGCAGTCGGCCAGGGCGCGCGGCACGTCCGGGTCTTCGAGGAAGCCGCAGTTGACGCGCACCCGCCAGAACCCCTCTGCAATCCGTTCCACCTGCAGAGCATCGGCCCGGCTCACGTGGGGCACATCGTGGAAGCGCACCGTGAGGATCACGTTGGTGGCGTGCAGGACGCCGTTGTGCCTCAGGTTGTGCAGGAGCGCATGCGGCACGGCGTCCGGGTCCGCCGTCGGGAATACCGCGGTGCGCCCGGGCCGCGGCAGGTGGCCGGAAAGCAGGCTGTCCAGCAGCGGCCGCAGCGGCGGATCGCCGGCGTGCATCTTGTCCAGCAGCGCTTCCCGGCCGCGCTTCCACGTCGCCATCACCAGGAAAATCGCCGCGGCGAGCAGGATGGGGAACCAGCCGCCCTGCATGAACTTCAGGAGGCAGGACACCACCAGCACGAGGTCGAGCGCGACGAAGCATCCGGTCGCGGCCAGTGCCACCCACCCTGGATACTTCCAGGCATGGCGCACGACGAAATACGTCAGCACCGTCGTCGCCAGCATGGTCAGCGTCACCGCTATGCCGTAGGCGGAGGCCAGCGCCGACGAGGACCCGAAACCCAGCGTCGCCGCGAGCACGACGGCGAGCAGCATCCAGTTCACCGCCGGCAGGTAGATCTGCCCGCCCTCGGCCGCCGACGTGTGGAAAATGCGCATGCGCGGCAGCACGCCGAGCTGGATCGCCTGGCGCGTCATCGAGTAGGCGCCCGAGATCACGGCCTGGGAGGCAATGACCGTCGCCGCGGTCGCCAGGACGACGACGGGGATCAGCAGCGACTCCGGGAACAGGCGATAGAAGGGATTCTCCAGTGCGGCCGGGTCGCGCATGAGCAGCGCCCCCTGGCCCAGGTAGTTGAGCGCCAGCGCCGGGAACACGAATCCGGCCCAGGCAAGGCGGATCGGCCGCGGGCCGAAATGCCCGAGGTCGGCGTACAGGGCCTCGGCGCCCGTGACGGCCAGCACGATGGCGCCCATGACCACGAAGAGGCCCCAGCCGTTGGCGGCGAGGAATTCAGCGGCCCGCAGCGGATTGAGCGCGGCCAGGATCGCCGGCTCCCGCAGGATCTGGGCCACGCCGGCAATGGCAAGGACGGAAAACCAAAGCACGATCACGGGCCCGAACAACCGGCCCACGGTCGCCGTGCCGCGGGACTGCATCGCGAACAGCGCCACCAGGATGCCTGCCGACAACGGCAGCACGTAGGCCTGCAGGCCAGGCGCCGCGACGTCGAGGCCCTCCACGGCGCTCAGCACGGAGATCGCCGGCGTGATCACGCTGTCGCCGTAGAACAGCGCAGCGCCGGCAATGCCGACCAGGATCAGCGCATTGCGCCGGCGTGCGGTCCTTCCCGCGGCCGCGGCCGCCAGCGCCGTCAACGCAATGATGCCGCCTTCGCCGCGATTGTCCGCGCGCAGGATCAGGATCACGTACTTGAGCGTGACCACCAGCATCAGCGCCCAGACGATCACGGAGGCCGCCCCGACCAGGTTGGCCGCATCGAGGGCGAGGCCCGTCGCCGGGCCGAAGGTTTCCTTCACCGTGTACAGCGGGCTGGTGCCGATGTCGCCGTACACCACCCCGAGCGCGCCCAGGGCGAGCGCTGCCGTACCCTGGCGTTTGGTGCTGCCGTCCATGCAAGCCTCCGCGATGCGGTTGCGAAGGCGCCTTTATGCGCCGGGACGCGTAAGGATCGAATAAGGAAGCCCCACCCTTACCCCCCCGGCCCTCTTCCCCGGTGGGAGAGGGCCGGGGGGTAAGGGTGGGGTGAGGCGGTGGGACGGTGGGGTGGCGCGGGTCCCTATTCCGCCGCCAGCCGGTAGCCGATGCCGGTGTCGGTGAGCAGGAAGCGCGGGACGGCGGGATCGTCCTCCAGCTTGGCGCGCAGCTGCGCCATGTAGATGCGCAGGTAGTGGGTCTGGTCGACGTGCTCGGGGCCCCACACGTCCGCCAGCAGCTGCCGATGGGTCACGACGCGGCCGGCGCTGCGCGCAAGGCGCGCGAGCAGGTCGAACTCGATGGGCGTGAGGTGCACGTCTTTGCCGTGGTGCGCCACCAGGCGACGGTCGAGGTCGATGCGCAGGCCTTCCAGCTCGAGCACCGCGGGCGGCTCGCCGACGCGCCGCAGGGCGGCGCGAATGCGCGCGCGCAGCTCGCCCACGCCGAAAGGTTTGGTCACGTAATCGTCGGCGCCCGCGTCGAGCGCCTGGATCTTGCGATCCTCCTCGGTCTGGGCCGACAGGATCAGGAGGGGTGCCTGCGTCCGGGCACGCACGGCGCGAACCAGGTCGATGCCGTCCATGTCGGGCAGGCCCAGGTCGACGATGAACAGGTCGAACGCCGCATGGGCCGCCATCGTCAGGGCTTCCGCCCCGGCCGCGGCGAAGGCGACCTGAAAGCCTTCCGCCGCCAGCGCGGTGCGCAGGAACAGCCGGATCTCCGCATCGTCCTCGACGACGAGCAGTTCGCGCCCCGTGGCGCTCATGGCCGAAGCCCGCCCGGTTCGATCGGTGGCGGCTCGCCGCCCGGTTCCATGGAAGGCGGCACGCCGCTCAACTGCATGGAAGGCGGCACGCCGCCTCGCGGCAGCGTGACGCGAACCGCGGCGCCGCCGCCTTCCCGGTTCGCGGCTTCGATCGTGCCGCCATGCAGGTCGACGATGGCCTTGCAGATGGCCAGCCCGAGCCCGGCCCCGCCCTGCGCTGCATTCGAGCCGCGCCGGAACTTGGCGAACAGCGTCGCCGGATCGACGTGCCCGAATCCCGGCCCGCGATCCCGCACCTGGACTTCGACATCGGTGGCCAGCGCCGCGACCCGGACTTCCACCGGCCCGGTTCCGGGTGCATGGCGCAAGGCGTTGTCGATGAGGTTGGCGAGGAGCTTCTCGATCAGCACCGGATCGATCTCGACCAGCGGCAGCGCGGCGTCGATCTCCAACCGCAGGCGCTGCTCGCCGCGACGGCGCAGGCGTCCGACCACCGTGCCCGCGATCTCGCCGACCGATTGCCAGTCCCTGCGCAGGCTGACGCCGTCCGCGGTCAGCCGGGCGAGCTGCAGGATGTTCTCCGCCGTGGCCGTCATCTGGCGGGCCTCGTCCTCGATGCTGCGCAGGAGCGTGTCGCGCTCCGTGTCGCCCAGCTTCTGGCCGGTGAGCGTCGTCGCCGCGCCGAGGATCGCTGCAAGCGGGGTCCGCAAGTCGTGCGAGATCGACGCAAGCAGCGCGTTGCGCTGCGACTCGGCGCGCGCCTCCAGCTCGGCATCGCGGGCGCGCCGGGCAAGCTGCTCGCGTTGCAGGGCGAGCCCGACCTGGCGCGCGATGGCTTCCAGGTGCGCGAGGTCTTCCGCCATCGCCTCCGGACTCCGCGCGACCGCGGGCACGCTCGCGACGCCCAGCGTGCCGGCATCGCCGGGCAGCGGCACATACCAGCGCCCGAGCTCCGGCCAGTAACCGGTGGCGGGGCCGATCGCCACGCCATGCTTCAGCACCCACTTCGCGGCATCCGCGTCCAGGCCCGCCCGCACCTCGAGCGCGCCGAGCGGATCCGGAAGCAGCACCGATGCGTCGCCGAATGCCCCCCGCATCGCCTGCGAACCACGCAGGACCAGGTCGTCGAGGCTGCCGGCTTCGGCAAGCAAGTCCGCGAGTGCATGCATTTCCCTGGCCCGGCGCTCGCGCACCTGCGCCTGCGCCGTTTCCGACCGCAGGCGCGTGGCCAGCCCGCTGACCACCAGGGACACGATCAGCAGTGCGAGCAGCATGAAGCCGTAGTCGCCGTTCTCGACGCTCAGCGTGTAGCGCGGCGGCACGAACAGGAAATTGAGCGCCGCCACGCCCAGGAAGGCCGCCAGGATGGCATCCAGGCGCCCGTAGCGAAAAGCCGCGAACACCACCGACAGCAGGTAGGCCATCGACTGGCTCCCGAGCGCATAGGGGCCGTCCATGGCCCATGCCGCCAGCGAGGCGGCGACGGTCAGGACCAGCGACCGCAGGACGCTGCGCGCCGCGGAGGACATGCCATTGGGGCTCGTTGCATCCACCATGCGCGGATTGTCCCCCGGCGCGCGTAAAAGCCGAATAAAGATGCGCGCCGGCTAGTTCCCGCCGGTTTGCTGCAGTTGCCGCGACAGCCGCCAGGCCATCCAGCCGAGGACCCCGACGCCCGCGAGCAGCGCGGCCCAGAGGACCCATTTCTTCTTCTCGTCGCGCGACAGGCCCGCGGGCCGGCCGGCGAGCTTTTGCGGCGCGCCGGTCGTCGCCATGGCGATCTTCGGCGCCTGGTCGGTGCGCAGGCCGGGCACCAGCGTCTCGGCCGGCAGGGCGCTCCACTCGGCGGCGGGATTGCCGTAGGCCAGACGGAACGGCCCCGCGCCGCGCGCCGTGAAGATCAACTCGCGCGGCGTCCAGCCGGCGCGCAGCACGAGCTGCCCGCTGCCGATGCCGCCGCCTTTCATGCCGACGCGCGCCAGCCAGTAGCGATGGCCGGGCGTGGCGACGGCCAACGGAGTGCTCGCCAGCTCGCGCCCGTCCTGCTGCAGGCGATAGACGGTGCCCGATGCGACAGGCATCCACTTGTCGCCGGGCGAGGCACGCGACAGCAGCTGCAGCGGCGCCACCGTGTTCTCCTGGGGCAGCCGGAAGTCGATGCGATCGACCGGGAAGCGTCCGCCGAGGTCGAACGCGTAGTCCCCCGGGACCTGCGGATCCGGGATGCCCGCGACTTCCTTCCAGGCGCGATCGGGTTGCCCCGTTTCCGCCTGGGGCAGGCCGCGAATGCGCGAGATCTCCATGGCACGGTCGGCATCGAGCCACAGGAGCCGCAGGTATTTCGCGCGCTGGGTGCGGAATTCCACGGTGTCGCGCTCCAGGCGCTGGCCGGCGTGGGACATGGCGCCCAGCGGAACGTCGAAGGCAAGCGGCGTCCAGTGCTTGAGGTCGTCGCTGCCCTCCACCCGCACTGCTGCGATCTGGCTGGCGCCCGCGCCTGCCCAGGAAACGGCGAGCCCGGACAACGGCACCTTCACCGCGGACGCATCCACGAGGTAGCCGAGCAGCGCCTTTCCCGGGCCCGCGGTGCCCGTGCGCAGCTTCACGCTCACCCTGTCGCCGGCCCGACCGACGCTCAGGTCGAGGTCTTCGGCGCGCGCGTTGCGGGGACCGTGCAGGGGAAACAGGGCGAGCGCCACCGGGTCGGGTTTGCGCGTTTGCGCCTCGGGCTGCCGGAACGCGTGGGGCACCGGTTCGTTGGCGCCGTTGAACACGCGCAGGTCGCGCAAATCGGCGTGGGCGGCGCCCTCGTAAACGGCCGCGGAGATCACGATCCGGTAGAGGGCATCGCTGCCGGTGCCTTCGATCGGCAGGGCGTGCGCGAACTCGTCGGGGGACTGCGCGGCGGCGGCGCT
This sequence comes from Burkholderiales bacterium, assembly GCA_035549715.1. Taxonomy (GTDB): domain Bacteria; phylum Pseudomonadota; class Gammaproteobacteria; order Burkholderiales; family JACQAP01; genus JACQAP01. The sequence goes on along the minus strand of DASZQJ010000040.1, from coordinate 20,633 downwards.
GGCGAGGCACAGCAGGAAAGTCGTCAACGCCTTCAAGCGCTCTTCTCCTTCGGCGGCAATGGCGAGAAGTAGCCGATGACCAGCATCAGGACGCCGACCGCGATGAACAGGACGATGCGCTCCACGCCGCCGACCTTGGCGAGGTCGACGAGGAACAGCTTGACCACGACCACCGCCATCAGGCCCGCACCGCAGAACCACAGCACGCGCAGGTGGCGGCGCGTGGCCACGACCATCGAGACCAGGGCGAGGACGGTCCAGAAGATCGACAGCGCGACCTGCACCAGGTCCTGGCGCAGCATGACGTCGAGCCGATACGGGATGTCGGTCCAGGCGTGGATCGTGCGCAGGAGGACGCCGTTGAGGAACAGGAACAGCCCGCCCCCGAGGAGCACGCGTGGCGCCGACGGCGGCCATCCCCCGATGGCCGCGGGATCGTGCGTGCGCAGCGTGCGCCACCACAGCGCCAGGGTCGCGAAGGCGAACAGCTGCGCGATGTCCAGCGGATTGAGCAGCGGCACGTAAGGCAGGGGCGCCGGGTTGCCGTCGTTGCTGAAATTCGCATACACGGTCCAGCCGAGCAGGAAGGCGGCCAGCGGCCCGGCGCCGACCCAGAAATACGCGCGCGGATGGCGCGCGAGCGGCCAGGCGATGGCGGGCCCCTTCAGGGCCAGGGCGGCGAGCAAGGCACCCGGCACCAGGGCCCACGCGATCAGCGGCCAGACCCGGTTGCCTTCCACGAGCCCGTCGATCTGCCAGCCCACTTCCCAGGCGCCCACGGCGGCGAGCAGCCACACGCCCGCCGCATGGGCAAACACCCGGTAGGTGCCTGGTGGGCCTTCGTGCCTGCGCAGGACATCCCAGTGCAAGGCGAACGCGACCGGCCAGGCGAGCCAGCCGAGGCCCGCAAGCGGATGGCCCGCCCGGTGCTGCCCGAGGAGCCAGGCGAACACGAGCAGCATCACGACTGGCAGCGCCTGGGCGGGATAGCGGGCGATGACCCAGCCCCGCGCCCAGGCCAGGCTGAACGCGGCACAGGTCCCGGCGAGGAACAGCAGCGCGGCGCCGGCGCGCATTTCCACCGGCACGTGGCGGTCGATCTCGTGCAGGCCGGAGAACAGCCACCATGCCAGGCCCCACAGGAACACGACGATGGACACCTGCATCGCGAAGTGGCCCGCCTTCTCGAAATGGCGCTCGATCGTCCGGTTGGAGAACAGGCCCGCGAACGCGATGAACAGGCAGCCGAGGTAGTAGCTGTTGAGGATCGGGAGGTCGCCGTACTCGCGGCGGGCATCGACGGCGAACGCCACGCCGGCGGCGAACTGCAGGAGCAGGCCGAATATGCGCGGCAGGCGGCGTCCCTGCCGCGCGCCGACCCAGTACGCCGCGGCGCCCTCGAGCGCCCAGGCCGCGGAGGTCCAGCGGCCGTCGAAGGCCAGCGGGATGGCGAGGGTGGCGAAGATCACGCCCAGGGCCAGGAACGCCTCCACCAGCATGCGCAGGGTTTCCGTGTGCCGCCGATAAAGCGTCCACGCCAGCAGGAGGTAGGTCGCCGACAGCGCGACGGCGCTCCAGGCGGCGCCGTACTCGATCTCCTTCACGAGCTGGGTCTGCAGGCCGAAGGCCACCAGGGGCACGCCGAAGACGACGGCGCCGTCCACGTAGTGCCTGAGCTGCGGCGCCTGGCGCAGCGCGAACAGCACCGCAATGGCGAGGTACTGCAGGAAAAAGACGATCAGGAAGGGCTCGGTGCTTTCGAAGTATTCCGGGCGGTAGTAACGGGCGCCCCACAGGGTGCCGATGGCGAACGTGAATACGAAGCCCAGCACGTTGAGCGGCCGCCACGCGCGGAACAGCGCGATGCCGAGCACGCCGAGGTTGAGCACCGCGTAATAGCTGAACAGCATCACGTGACTGCCGCCGCCGGTCGAGGCGAGCACCGGCGCGAGGAAGCCGCCGGAGACCCCCAGGACGGCGAGGGACATGGCGTTCTGCAAGACCGCCAGGGCGGCGGACAGGACGGCGATGGCCACGAGCAGCACGAAGGCCGCCTCGCCCGGGAGCAGGTTGAACAACCGGAACGCGCCGAACACCACCAGGTAGAGCAATCCGACGCCGCCGCCCTGCATGGCAAGCGCGTAGACGGGCTTCGATTCGCGCAGGCGCCAGCCGAGGACGAGCATCGCGAAGGCGCCGATCGCCACGCCGGCGAGGCGGGCCTCGATGGGAACCTGGGTGTGGTCGTAGGCGTACTTGAGCAGGAAGGCCACGCCGAAGAACAGCACGACGACCCCGATGCGCACCAGCGCGTTGCCGCCGGTGAGCCACGCCCAGGCCTGCTCCAGCGGCGAAGGGGACGAGGGCTCGCGGGTCGCCTCGGCGGCGGGTTCGGGGACGGGGTTCGTGAAGGTCGCGGGCGCCGGCGTGACGGGCGCCGCGTCCGTCTGGATACCGACCGGCATCGGCTCGGGCACCGGCAGCGGTGCCGGCGGTTGCATGGCTTCGGCCGGGACCTCGGGCAGGACGATGGAGGCCGCGGAGGGCACGCTGGCGGGCGCCGCGGCCGGCGCCGTGCTCACCGGACTACGCTGGCGCAGTTCCTTGACGGCGGCTTCCAGCGCGGCGATGCGTGCCTCGAGGTTCGCCGCCGCCTGGCCCCGGCGAATGTAGCCGACGATCGCGCCGCCGAGCGCGCCGAGCAGCGCACCCCAGACCGTGCCTTCGCCGAATCCGCCGACGCTTCCCAGCAGCATGCCGAGCAACAGCCCGATGAACCACATGACGCTCCCCCTCGTCGCTGGTAATCGACCTGCCTGCGGGAATCTTACACTGGACTGCGGATCTGTCACCACAGAGGCACAGAGGGAAGAAATCCGGAAGGGCCGTCGATACGGTCGCCATCCCGCGACTCGACAAAAGGACAGGAACGCGTCGGGCCGCTCAAACCCCGCATCGACTCGAAGTTTTCCTCTGTGCCTCTGTGGTGACTACGTCGCAGGTGCTACTTGAGGGGTTTGAAGCGGATGCGCTTTGGCTTGGCGCCTTCCTCGCCCAGGCGCTTCTTCTTGTCCGCCTCATATTCCTGGTAGTTGCCGGCGAAGAACGTCCACTGCGATTCGTTCTCGCAGGCGAGGATGTGCGTCGCGATGCGGTCCAGGAACCAGCGGTCGTGCGAGATCACCAGCACGCTGCCGGCGAATTCCAGCAGCGCGTCTTCCAGGGCGCGCAGGGTTTCCACGTCGAGGTCGTTGGAAGGCTCGTCCAGCAGCAGCACGTTGCCGCCGGCGATCAGCGTGGTGGCCAGGTGCAGCCGGCCGCGCTCACCGCCCGAGAGGTTGCCGACGTTCTTCTGCTGGTCCGAGCCCTTGAAATTGAAGCGCCCGGCATAGGCCCGCGACGGCATCTCGAACTTGCCCACGGCCAGCATGTCCTGGCCGTTGGAGATCGCCTCCCAGACGGTCTTCTTGTCGTCGAGCTTGTCGCGGCTCTGGTCGACGAAGGCCAGCTTCACGGTGGAGCCGATCCTGATCTCGCCGCTGTCCGGCTTTTCCTTGCCGGTGATCATGCGGAAGATCGTCGACTTGCCGGCGCCGTTGGGGCCGATGATGCCGACGATCGCGCCCGGCGGGATCTTGAAGGAGAGCTTGTCGATCAGCAGCCGGTCGCCGTAGCCCTTGGACACGTCGACGAACTCGATGACCTCGTTGCCCAGGCGCTCGGCGACCGGGATGAAGATTTCCTGGGTCTCGTTGCGCTTCTGGTAGTCGTACGAGGAGAGCTCCTCGAAGCGTGCGATGCGCGCCTTGCTCTTCGCCTGCCGGCCCTTGGGGTTCTGGCGCACCCACTCCAGCTCCTTCGCAATGGCCTTCTGGCGCGCGGTTTCGGAGGACTCTTCCTGCTTCAGGCGGTTTTCCTTCTGCTCCAGCCAGGAGCTGTAGTTGCCCTTCCAGGGAATGCCCGTGCCGCGGTCCAGCTCCAGGATCCACTCGGCGGCGTTGTCGAGGAAGTAGCGGTCGTGGGTCACGGCGACCACGGTGCCGGGAAACTTGGCGAGGAACTGCTCGAGCCAGTCGACGCTTTCCGCGTCCAGGTGGTTGGTCGGCTCGTCCAGCAGCAGCATGTCGGGTTTGGACAGCAGCAGGCGGCACAGGGCCACCCGGCGCTTCTCGCCCCCCGACAGGTGCTCGATCTTCGCGTCCCAGGGCGGCAGCCGCAGCGCGTCGGCGGCGATCTCGAGCTGGTGCTCGGTGTCCGACCCGCTGGTCGCCAGGATCGCCTCGTACTTGGCCTGCTCGGCGGCGAGCTTGTCGAAGTCGGCGTCCGGTTCGGCGTAGGCCGCGTAGATCTCGTCGAGCTTCTGCTTCGCCTGCATGACCTCGCCCAGCCCCTCCTCCACCGCCTGCCGGACCGTCTGGCCGGGATCGAGCTGCGGCTCCTGCGGCAGGTAGCCGATGTTCAGGTTGGGCATCGGGATGGCTTCGCCCTCGATGTCCTTGTCCACGCCCGCCATGATCTTGAGCAGGCTGGACTTGCCCGAGCCGTTCAGGCCCAGCACGCCGATCTTGGCGCCGGGGAAGAACGACAGGGAGATGTTCTTGAGGATCTGGCGCTTCGGCGGGACGACCTTGCCGACGCGCTGCATGGTGTAGACGTATTGGGCCATGGATGAGGGGGCTCGTGGGATGCGGAGTCGAAACCTGCGGAGAGCCGGATTATAAGCGAGCGCCCCGGCGCCCGCGACAGATCGCGCCGGAAGTTACGCGGGCACAACCTCGACCCTGGCGTCATAGGTGGCCTGCCCCGCGGAAAAACCGAACAGCTCCACGGCTTCATCCGGCAGGACCGCAGCCCCGTCCGTCAGGCCGTTGAGCCCGGGCCAGCCATCCCGCATCCAGACCGTCCCGGGCGGAATCTTGTCCGTCACATGCGCCCGCGCCGCCAGGTCGCCCCGCTCGTTGTAGATGCGGATCGCAGCCCCGTCGCGAAGGCTGCGCGCCGCGGCGTCCTCGGGCGAGATCCACAGCGTCGGCTGCGCTTCCCGGCGGGCGAGCGTGGGCAGTTCCCGGCCGTTGTTGTAGAAGCTGTGGAAGTGCGTCATGGTCCGGCCCTGCGTGAGGACCAGCGGATGCGCGGTTCCCGCGCCGGCCTCGCCCGGATCGCAGGCGGGCAATGCCGGCAGCCCGAGCCTGCGGGCCTGCTCCGACACGAACTCGATCTTGCGCGACGGCGTCTCGAACTCGAGCGTGGGGTTCGCGACGTGCGACACGTTCAGCGCGCGAATCCCCCCCTCCGCCCGCAGCGCCGCCACCGTCGCATGGCCGGTGCAGGGATCATCCAGGATGGCGTCCACCATGGCTTCCTCCGAGGCCCATGGATGGAAGCCTTCGAGGCCAACGCGCTCGGCAAGCTCTTTGATGAACGCGTAGAGCGAGCGCGTTTCGCCGGGCGGCGCCAGCGCGCGCTCCATGAGGTAGAGGTGGGTATGCGTCATCTTGCAGCCCAGCTCCTCGAGCCACGCCGTGCCGGGCAGGACGATGTCGGCGTACTGTCGCGCCGTGTCGTTGAGGAACAGGTCATGGCTCACGACCAGCGACGTGCGCTCCAGGCCTTGCGCAACCTCGCCCGCGCCGGCGTACGAGGACAGCATGTTGGTGCCCATCAGGAACAACGTCCGGATGCGTCCATCCCGCAGCGCCTCGGTGACGGCGGGCATCTGGCTGGGCACCGGCTGGCGGCGCTGGCGGCGCCCGGACTCGATGATGCTGCCCAGCCCGCGACCATGCGCGGCGCTGCCGTGGCGGGGGCCGAAACCGCCGCCGGGAACGCCCACATTCCCGGTCAGCGCGGGCAGGCAGGCGATCGCGCGGCCCGCCTGCCAGCCATTGGCGCCCTTGTGCATGGAGCTTCCACCCAGGACGATCATGGCCGGTCGCGTCCCGGCATAGCGCCGCGCCAGGTCCACGATGCGCTCCGCCGCAACACCGGTGACCTGCGCCGCCCATTGCGGCGTGAACGCCTTCACATGGGCCGCGAGCGCGTCGAATCCGGTCGTATGCCTGGCCACGAAGTCCGCGTCGTGGAGCCGCTCCCCGCAGATCACGTGGGCCATCGCCAGCGCCAGCGCGCCGTCGGTGCCGGGCCGGACGATCAGCACATCGTCGGATTTCGCCGCCGCCTGGGTACGGCGCACGTCGATGGTGACGACATGGGCGCCGCGGCGCCGGGCCGCGAGCACGTGCCGGGCGGTGTTCGGCTGGCTCGCGAGGTTGGCCGCCCACAGCAGGATCAGCGCCGAGTGCTCGCCCATGTCCTCCTTGGTGTTGGTCTCGAGCAGTCCCGTCAGGCCCAGCCCGAAGGCGCCCAGGCCCCAGCACACCATCGTCGGGTTCCAGTAGTGGCTGCCATGGAAGTTGGCGAAACGGGCGAGGAGCTGCGCACCGATGCGCGTGCCGTAGCTGGTGGTGAAGATCCCGTGGCCGGCCCAGAAACCGACCGCCTCCGGCACGTCCATCCCGCCGACGATGCGCTCGAAGGCCTCGTCCCAGCTCGCGCGCCGGAACGGATCGCTGCGCCGGTCGCGGACCAGCGGATGGAGCAGGCGCGCCGGATTGTCGATGACTTCGCGCGAAGCCTGGCCGCGGATGCAGAGGAACCCCCGGCTGTCGGGGTTGGACTCGTCGCCCTTCACGCCGACGAGCCTGCCCTCCTTCACTTCCGCGAGCATGCCGCAGAGCGTGGGATGGCAGTTCATGGGGCACATGGTGCGGATGATCTTCGAGGAGTGGTCCTTCATGCCTGCCCTGCCGTGACGCGCCGGAAAATGGCTGGATCCATTCTAAACGCAGTTCCCGTCCGTCATTCGCTCCTCCTCATGTGCCACGCGCCCCCGTCACACGTCACGGCTTTATCTGTGCAGGTAGCGCTTGATCGCCCGTTCCAGCCGGACCATGCCCTCGGCGATGACCTCGGGCGTGCTGCGGGTGAAGTTCACCCGCATCGCGGAATGGTCCCTGCCGTCGGGATCGAAGACGCTGCCGGGCACGAAGGCGACCTTTTCCTCGAGCGCGACCCGGTAGAGCGCATTGGTGTCGATGCGCGGGTCCTTCGCGCGCATCCAGACGAACATCCCGCCGGGCGGGACCTCCCATTCGAACCATTCCCCTATGCGCGATGCGGCCTCGCGGCACAGGGTGTCGCGCCGCTCGCGGTAGAGCTCGTTGATGGCGCGCGCGTGCTCGCGGTCGAAGCCGCTTTCGAGCAACTCCAGCGCCACGGCCTGGGTGAACAGGCTGCTGCTCAGGTCGGAGGACTGCTTGGCGAGCGCCAGCTTCTCGATCATCCCGGGCTCCGCGATCGCCCAGCCGACCCGCAGCCCGGGGACGATGCTCTTGGACAAGGTGCCCAGGTAGATCACCGGGCCGGCATACACGCCAGGATGGCGGGCGGCATCCATTTCGAGGATGTCCGGCCCCGGCTCGCCGTCGAAATGGATCGAATGGTAGGGGTCGTCCTCCAGCAGCCAGGTCCCGGCCGCCCTCACCTTCTCCAGCAGCGCCAGGCGCTGCGCCTGCGGCACCAGGGCGCCGGTCGGGTTGGAGTAGTTGGGCACCACGTACACGAACTTGGCTTCTGTCAGAGCGTCATCTTGCCCGGGCTCGGACAGCGTCCAGTCGAGCTTCCGGTAGCGCGGATGGCGGGGCCGCCAGGCATCCAGCGCGCCGAGGTAGGTCGGCGCCTGCACCACGAGCAGGTCGCCCGGGTCGACCAGGATCTTGCCCATCAGGTCGAGGCCCTGCATCGCGCCCGTCATCAGGGTCACGTTCTCCGCCAGGAAGCGGCCGCCGGATTCCTCGGAGGCCCGGGCCGCGATCGCCTCGCGCAGGGCATAAAGCCCCTCGACCGGCCCGTATTCCAGCGCCCGCGAGCCCCAGCGCCGCAGCGCCTTGTCGGTGGCCTCGCGAATCGCCTCGACCGGATACAGCTCCGCCGCCGGCAGGCCGCCCGCCAGGCTGACGATGTCCGGCCGCCCGCCGATCGACAGAAACTGCTGGGTGATGGTGTTGCTGGACTGGATCCAGCCGGTGAAAGCGGGACGCCTGGCGCTCATGTTCTGCAGATTTCCCTGGCCCCGACGGTCAGGACGCCCGGCCCGTCTTGACGAATTCGAACGATTTCTGGAACAGCGGGAAATGCTTGTCGTAGTCGGCGGCGTCGGCGCAGTTGATCTGGATCCATTCCCTCGTGCTGGTCACGCCACCCGGGGAGAAAGGCACGACGTCGTTCCTCGAAAACTGCAATTCCGTCGCGACGGCAACCGGCAGGCGCAAACCGATGCCTTCCCCGCTGATGCAGGCGAACATCCTGTCGCTGACGAAATAGGCGTCGAGGCCGTTGATCTTCCGGGCACTCGCGCCCGGAAGCTTGAGGAGGAGCGCGTCGATCTGCGCCTTGCGGCTGGACTTGGCGGGTTCGGAACTCAAGGGACATCCATCGGTAAAGGGTGGAAAGGCTGCAACCCATGATAACCCGACTCCCGGGGCCGGAGGGTCGGGAGCCGGATCCGGGGCCGGTCCTGAAAGGGGGTCGGGATTGCTACACTGCGGACTCGACCGGTCCACCGAGGGTTCGACCGGACCACCGAGGGTTCGACCGGACCACCGAGGGACGGAGCCCATGCCAGAGATCCTCCTGCATCACTATCCGGAATCACCGTACTCGGAAATGATCCGGCTGATCCTGGGATTCAAGCGCCTGCGCTGGCGATCGGTCATCGTGCCGATGATGCTGCCGAAGCCCGATGTGATCGCCCTCACGGGCGGCTATCGCAAGGCGCCAACCCTCCAGATCGGCAGCGACATCTATTGCGATACCGCGCTGATCGCAGAAGTACTGGAGCGCATCCAGCCGGAGCCGCCGCTGTACCCGCAGGCGCATGCGGCGAACGCCCGCATCCTCTCCGCATGGGCGGGCCAGCACTGGTTCGCCGCGGGCGTGAGTTTTGCGATGCAGCCGGCGGGCTTCGAGAGCATATTCGGCAAGTATTCCGCCGAGCACCGCGCAGCCTTCGTGGAGGACCGCAAGGCGTTTCGCAAAGGGGCGCCCCGGATGGCCCTGCCTGCGGCCGTTGGCATCTTGTCGGATCACCTCGGCCGGTTCGAACAACAGCTGTCCGATGGGCGTGCCTTCCTGCTCGGCGACGAGGCAAGCATCGCCGACTTCGCCTTCCACCATCCCCTCTGGTTCATCCGCAACGCCACGGCGGTGGCGGGATTCCTGTCCGGCTGGCCGGCCGTCGTGCAATGGATGCAGCGCGTGGATGCCATCGGCCACGGCGCTTCGACGCCGCTCAGCGGCGCGGACGCGATCGAGATTGCGCGAACCGGCAGACCCGCCGCCTTGCGATCGGAGGCGGGCCGCGCACCGGGGCCGTACCCCGTCGGGGCCCGCGTCACCGTCGCGCCGACCGACACGGGCATCGATCCCGTCGCCGGCGAGCTCGTGGCGGAATACCCGAACGAATGGGTCCTGGCGCGCGACGATCCGCGGGCCGGCAGGGTGCACGTGCATTTCCCGCGCGCCGGGTACCAGATCAGTGACTCGTGACCACGTGCGAGCCTAGGCTCGCAGCAGTTGGGGAAGCACTGTTCCGATGGGCTCGCGAATCACCGCACCGGCGACCGCATCGAAGGGGGTTTCCTGGGCATTCAGGATCACGATCTTCGCGGCCGCCCTGCTCGCCACCTCCACCGCCCCCGCGATCGGGTAGACCTGCAAGCTGGTGCCGATCGCGAAAAACACCTCGGCTTCCGCCGCCGATCGCATAGCGCGCTCGATGACTTCGGGCACCAGGTTCTGGCCGAAGGATATGGTCGCGCTCTTGAGGATGCCGCCGCAATCGCGGCAAGGCGGGTCTTCCTCTCCGGCGCGCACGCGATCCAGCGCCTCCTGCATCGGCGCCGTCACACCGCAGGCCATGCACACCACCTTGCGCACGGTGCCGTGCACCTCGATCACCTTGGCCGGCGAATTGCCGGCCCTCTGGTGCAGCTCGTCGATGTTTTGCGTGATCAGCGCGTGTAGCTTGCCGCGCTTCTCCAGCGCGGCCAGGGCGTAATGCCCGGCATTGGGCTGCGCCGTCCACGCCGGGTGCTGGAGCCGCGACTGCCAGGCCGCCTTGCGGACCTCCCGGTCCGACATGTAGTAGTGGATGTTGGAGAGCTTTTCGGCCTGCGGATTCTTCGTCCACACGCCCTGCGGCCCGCGAAAGTCCGGGATACCCGATTCGGTGGAGATGCCGGCGCCCGTGAGCACGACGACGCGGCGCGCTTCGTCGACCCAGCGCCTGACGGCTTCGGATTTCTCGTCTGATCCAGTCATCTTTTTTACTCTTGATGCAATCTACCGCTTACTTCCCACCACGAAGACACGAAGGACACGAAGGGGTCACGAAGAAGAGCTAAAGCAAGAGATAGGGCGTCGAAGAATGAACGACCGCCGATGCCAGATACCGGCAACGCGGGAACATTGATCAACGTTTGTTCCCTCCCGTTCTTGTTTTTCTTCGTGACCCCTTCGTGTCCTTCGTGTCTTCGTGGTGAGATGGAGACTGCTTGAGATCTCACCTGTAAGGGAACACATACAGCCAGTCGCAAGTCGCGGTGACGTTCCATTGACCCGGCGGCTCATCCAGCCGATAGCGGCATTCCCCGGTCACGCCGGCGAAGCGCCCGCTGCCGCCGGCCAGGTGCAGGCGGCCTTCGTCCTGCGCGCCGGGGTCCGACGCATGGCGCTCGAACACGAGCATCAGCGTGTCCGCCGGGCCGAACGCCACGAGCGCATCGGCTTCAAGCTCGCGCCCGGACGGCGTGGCCCTGGCAAAGCCCGCGAATCGAAACTCCGCGCGGGTGTCGTCGACGAACGGCCGGCCGCTGCTGTGGCTTACCGTCAGCCTGCCGGTCCCGCCCGTGGCAGTGACAAGGGTCTCGCCCATCTCGACCGCATGGACTTCACTTGTCGCGGTGAGCAGCAACTCGACGGTGCCGCTGGCGGCTCGCGCGTCGCCCATGCAGGCCATGCCCGCGGAAACCAGCACGGCCCATCGCTTGAATGTCATCCGCAACCTCCCGGCATCAGGATACGCCCGCGCGTGGCCCCCGGGTCGCCTTGCGCGCGGGGCGCGCCGCTTGCGCGGAGGACGAAAAGCGCGCGCGATACTCGCTGGGCGTCACGCCCGCCTGGCGCAGCAGGCTGCGCCGCAGCGTTTCCTCCGAGCCGAAACCGCAGCGCTGCGCGATGCGCTTGACCGGCAGGCGGGTGGTGGAGAGCAACTGCCGTGCCGCCTCCGTCCGCAACGCCTCCACCGCCTGCGCCGGGGTGCGCCCGGTCGTTGCAACGTAATAGCGCAGGAAGCTGCGCTCGCTCATTTTCGCGCGCGCCGCCAGCGCCGGCACCGAGAGGTCGCCGTCCAGGTGGCTCGCCGCCCAGCCATGCAAGCGATCCAGCCGCTCGTCGCCCCGCTGCAGCGCCAGTGCCGCGCTGAACTGCGATTGCCCGCCGGGCCGCTTGAGGAACACGACCAGGTCGCGGGCCACGGCCATTGCGGTCGGATGGCCGACGTCCGCCTCGACCATTGCGAGCGCCATGTCGATGCCCGACGTGACGCCGGCCGAGGTCCAGACCTGGCCGTCCTGGACATAGATGGACTCCGGGTCGACGGTCGTGCCCGGGTGCTTCCCGGCAAGGGCATCGCACTGCGCCCAGTGCGTGGCCGCACGCCTGCCGGCCAGCAGGCCGGCCTCCGCCAGCAGCCAGGCGCCCGAGCAGACCGAGGCGACGCGTCGCGCGGCGCCGGCCCGCCTTCGGAGCCAGGAAACCAGCCGTGCGTCCTGCAGGGCCTCGTGGACGGCGTCGCCGCCCGCGACCATCAACGTGTCCACCGCCGCGCCTGCCGCCGGCAGCGGCGCCGCCAGCAACGCCAGGCCGGACGATGTCACGATCGGGGACGACCTCGCCACCACGTGCACGACATAGGCGGGCGCGCGCCCGGCCGCCATCTGCGCCTCGTTGGCCGACGCAAACACCTGCAGCGGCCCGGCGACGTCGAGCAACTGCACGCCCGGGAAGGCGACGATCTCGACGCGGCGGTCCGGGCGCCCTGGCGGATTTCGAGGGGTCTTTGGCATTTGCGCCACAGCCTACCATGCTAGCCTGCAAGCGTCGAAACGGAGGAAAAGGCCATGGCCCTGGAACTGCGACCCAATTGCGAATGCTGCGACCGCGACCTGCCGCCGGCGGCGACCGAGGCGCGGATCTGCTCCTACGAGTGCACCTTTTGCGCGGACTGCGTGGAAAACGTGCTGCTCAACGTCTGCCCGAACTGCGGCGGGGGCTTCACGCCGCGCCCCATCCGCCCCGCCACCGAGTGGCGGCCCGGCCTGTCCGTGGCGAAACGCCCACCCTCCGGCAAGCGCCGCTCGCTGGGCTATTCCCGGGCGGACATTGCCGCCCACAGCGCGCGCATCAGGGACATCCCGCCTGAACGGCGTTAGAGCGGCAGGTTTCAGGAACCCCAGACGTCGCGGGCGACGTCGACGACCAGCCGCAGCTTCGCCGCCTGCGCCTCGCGGGCGATCTCGTTGCCATGGACGGTGCTGGAGAACCCGCATTGCGGCGACAGGCAAAGCTGGTCGAGGTCGACGTACTTCGCCGCTTCGTCGATGCGGCGCTTCAGGTCGTCCTTCGATTCCAGCCCGCCCAGCTTGGTGGTGACCAGGCCGAGCACGATGGTCTTGCCCCTGGGCACAAAGCGCAGGGGCGAGAAGTCCCCGGAGCGCTCGTCGTCGTACTCCAGGAAGTAGCCGTCGACGTCGAGCTCGTTGAACAGCACCTCGGCCACGGGCTCGTAGCTGCCCTCGGCCACCCAGGCGCTCTTGAAATTCCCCCGGCAAAGGTGGGTGCAAACCGTCATGCCTTCCGGCCGCTCCGCGATGGCGGCGTTGATGAGCCGCGCGTAGCGGCGCGGCAGCTCGTTGGGGTCGTCGCCGCGGCTGCGGGCGCCTTCGCGCATCTTCGGGTCGCACAGGTAGGCGAGGTTGGTGTCGTCGAGCTGCACGTAGGTGCAGCCGGCGTCGCCGAGCTGGCGCAGCTCCTCGCGGTAGCACCGCGCGACGTCGTCGTAGAACGCTTCCAGGTCCGGGTAGGCCTCCTTGCTGATCGCCGCCCGGCCGCCGCGGAAATGCAGCATGGTGGGCGAGGGAATGGTGACCTTGGGGACGGCCGTCGTGACCGACTTCAGGAACTCGAAATCGGCCTTCTGGATCGGATGCGCATGCCGCAGCCTGCCGGTCACGTGCATCACGGGCGGCGCGAAATCCACCTTGCCGGCCTTGCCGTGGAAGCTCGCGCCCATGCCTTCGCGGGTTTCCACCCCCTGCAGCTGCTCGAGGAAGTCGATGTGGAAATAGGTGCGGCGGAATTCGCCGTCGGTGACGCCCCGCAGGCCGAGGTCCTCCTGGAACTTCACGATGTCGCGGATGGCCTGGTCCTCCACCTCGCGCAGCTGCCCCCGGGTGATGGCGCCGCTACGCGCCCGCTCGCGCGCTTCCAGCAATGCCTTCGGCCGCAGGAAGCTGCCGACGTGGTCCGCGCGGAAGGGCGGTGCCTGGCGCGTGCTCATGGAGGTCTCCAGGGGTCGTGGTTTCGTCGGGGCATTTCATGCCACGGCGCGACGGGTGTCAACCGCGGGCCGGGTGATACGATAAGGACGACAACGCCTGCGCGTCCCGCATGATGCGCAGCACCAAAAACCCGGGGAGAAAGGCAATGACGAAGGCAGCGTGGATCGGCACGGCACTGGCGGTCGCCGGCATCACGGCCATGCCCGCCGCGGCGCAGGCGCCGGTCAAGGTCGGCATGGTCATCGAGGCGAGTGGCCCCTTCGCCGACATCGGCCACCAGATCCTCGATGGCGCACGCGCCTACATGAAGGCCAACGGCGACACGGTCGCCGGCCGCCGCATCGAGCTCATCGTCCGCGACACCACCGGCGCCGCGCCCGACATCGCCAAGCGCCATGCCCAGCAGCTCATCGCCAACGACAAGGTGGACTTCCTCGCCGGTTTCGGCCTGACGCCCAATGCCCTGGCCGTCGCGCCGCTCGCCACCGAGTCGAAGACGCCGATGATCGTGATGAACGCCGCCACGTCCGTCATCACGACCAGGTCGCCCTACATCGCCCGCGTGTCCATGACGCTGCCCCAGGTGACCGCGCCGCTGGCCACCTGGGCGGCGAAGAACGGCATCAAGGAAGCCTACACGCTGGTTTCCGACTACGGCCCCGGCATCGACGCCGAGACCACGTTCCGGAAGACCTTCGAAGGCGCCGGCGGCAGGATCGTCGGCGACGTGCGCGTGCCGCTGCGCAATCCCGACTTCGCCCCCTTCCTGCAGCGGATCAAGGACGCCAGGCCGCAGGCGGTGTTCATCTTCCTGCCGGCCGGCGAGCAACCCGTGGCCTTCATGAAGGGCTTCAACGAACGCGGCCTCGACAAGGCCGGCATCCGGCTCATCGCCACCGGGGACGTCACCGAAGACGGCATGATCGAGGCGATGGGGGACACGCCGCTGGGCGTGGTGACCACCCACCACTATTCCGCGGCGCACGACAGCGCGGGGAACAAGGCCTTCCTCAAGGCCTTCGCCGATTCGGGCAGCGCGATATCGCGGCCGAACTTCATGGCGGTGGGCGGATGGGACGGCATGGCGGCCATCTACGAGGTGGTGCGCAAGCTGAACGGCAAGCTCGACGGGGACAAGGCGATGGAGGTGCTCAAGGGCCTGAAGATCGACAGCCCGCGCGGGCCGATCCAGATCGATGCCGGGACCCGCGACGTCGTGCAGACGGTCTATTACCGCAAGGTGCAGAAGGTCGGCGGCAAGCTCTACAACGTCGAGTTCGACAAGGTCGAGAACGTCCGCGACCCCGGCAAATGAATCGCCGCGACCCGGGACGGGAGCGGACGCTGACGCGGCGTGGCTTCCTGGCCGGCGCGCTCCTCGCCTTCGCGGCCCTCGTGCCCGCACGCGCGGCGGATGACTATCCGGCGCGACCGGTGCGCTTCGTGGTCCCGGGTGCGGCCGGCAGCATCGTCGACATCCACGCGCGCAAGGTCGGCGACATGGTGAGCCGGGCCTTCGGCCAGCCCGTGATCGTCGAGAACCGCCCCGGCAGCGGCGGCAACCTCGGAGCGGATTTCGTCGCCAAGTCGCGCCCCGACGGCTACACCGTGCTGGTGGGCTCCACCAGCATCTTTTGCGTAAGCCCCTTCGTGCACGCCAACCTGCCTTTCGATGCCGAGCGCGATTTCATCCCGCTCACGATGGGCACCATGGGCAACCCCATGCTCGTGGTCCATCCGGGCCTGCCGGTGCAGACCCTGGATGAATTCGTCGCCTACGCCCGCAAGAACCCCGGCAAGCTCTCCTATGGCTCTCCCGGCGTGGGTTCGGCGCAACACCTGGCGATGGAGCTGCTCAAGCAGCTGACCCGGATCGAGGTCACGCATGTGCCCTACAAGAACGCCCCGCAGGTGCTGACCGACGTGATCTCCGGGGAAATCCACGCCACCATGGAGTATGTCGCGGCCACCAGCCAGTTCCTCAGGGCCGGCAAGGTGCGCGGCATCGTGAACGCCGGACCCAGCCGCAAACCCGAATTCCCCGCCATCCCGACTGCCGTCGAGGCCGGCCTGCCGGACTTTCGCATTTTCGCCTGGCACGGCTACTTCGCCCCGCGCGGCACGCCGCCCGATGTGGCCGCCAAGCTGCAGCGCACGCTGGCCGCGGCGGTCCGGGATCCCGACTATGCCGCCTGGGCGCGCAGCCAGGGCAGCGAACTGGGTGGGCAGTCGAGCGCCGAGTTCGCGGCGTTCATCCGCCGTGACCGGGCGCTCATCCGGGACATCGTCCGCAAGGCGGACATCCGCCTGGAGTAGCCTCAGCCGCGGGTCACATGCGCCGCGACGCACAGCCAGCGGCCGTCGCGCAGGGCCCACATGTCGGTGTAGCGTCCCGCGCCCGGCTGGCCGTCCGGCTTCCGGTAGGTGGTGCGTCCGTGGATGATGGCGAAGTCGCCCATGACGCGGATGCGCACGTCCTCGCATTTCAGGCCGGAGACGCCGGCGAGTTTCGAGATGTTGGCGAGGAACTGCGCCTTGTCCGACAGGCTGCCGTCCGGATTGGAATTCAGGAAATCCTCCGACAGGATCTCGCCGAAGCGCTTCACGTCGGAGGTCGCGACCGAGCGGATGTAGTCGTCGTTGAGCTTCTCCAGCGTCGCAATGTGCTTGCCGTCGGACATGGCGGTCTCCCCGTGGCTGTCGTTGCGCCGCATGTTACACCGCGGTGCGAAGCCGGGGCGCATGGCGAGGCTGATCCAGGCCGCCACGGTGACATGGGACGTCATCCACGGCGCGTCCGCGCGCCGGGCCTTCCGGCGCCGCCCGCCCCCACGGCGGCAGCGCCCAGATCGGGAGCAGCACGACCTTGCGGTGCAGGTTGTAGCCGACCTTGATCTCCTCCTTGTATTCATGCGTCACCTGGTTCACCTCGTCGAAGCCCCCGGGCTCGAAAAAGAAGTGGCCGGCCTGGCGCGTGGTCATCGCCACCAGCCAGCCGGTCAGGGCAGCGGCCACCGGGTGGAAGAACAGCATTACATAGGCCGTCAGGAAGCTCGTGGTGCTGATGAAGTGCAGCGTCTGGTTGACGCAGCTGTGATGGTAGACGCGATGATCGTCCCAACACTGGGTGCGCAGGGCCTCGGCAAAGCTCTCGGGCATGTTTCCTACTTTGAAGTGCGAAAATTCATGCACTTGCCGCGCCAACTTACGGAGGAAGTGCTACGCCGGCGCGACGGTTCGGTGACGCGCAAGCGACAGCGCGCAGGGCGATCGCGGCGGCCAATGCGCGAAACCGGCGGGAACCGCGACTAAGCAACTGATTTCGCGTATCATTGCAGCCTTCGTCCGGCCGCCGAACGTACTCCGGCAAGCCGGCGCCAGCCACCGAACTTCCCCGATGTCAGACGTCAACCTCGCCGAAAAAGTCGACCAGCGACGCACCTTCGCCATCATCTCCCACCCGGACGCGGGCAAGACCACGCTGACCGAAAAGCTGCTGCTGTTCGCCGGCGCGATCCACATCGCGGGCAGCGTCAAGGCACGCAAGGCCACGCGCCACGCCACCTCCGACTGGATGGAAATCGAGAAGCAGCGCGGCATCTCGGTGGCAAGCTCCGTGATGCAGATGGAGTACGGCGGCAAGGTCATCAACCTGCTCGACACGCCGGGCCACCAGGACTTCTCCGAGGACACCTACCGCGTGCTCACCGCGGTGGATGCCGCCTTGATGGTGATCGACGCCGCCAACGGCGTGGAAGCCCAGACGCTGCGCCTGCTCGAAGTCTGCCGCTCGCGGGGCACGCCCATCATCACCTTCATCAACAAGATGGACCGCGAGGTGCGCGAGCCCCTCGACCTGGTCGACGAGATCGAGCGCACCCTGGGCATGGCGGCCGTGCCTTTTTCCTGGCCGATCGGCATGGGCAAGCGCTTCCACGGCGTCTACGACCTCGCGGAAGACCGCATCCGCGTGTTCCGCCCCGGCGACGACCGCCTCGGCCAGCAGGACGAAGTCGTGCACGGCCTGGACGACCCCGCCATCCAGGAGCGTTTCGGCCAGGAGCTGGTGCGTGCGAAAGCCGACATCGAGCTGGTGCGCGGCGCGATGCCCGAGTTCTCACGGGAGGCATTCCTCGCCGGCCGGCAGACCCCCATCTTCTTCGGTTCCGCGATCAACAATTTCGGCGTGCGCGAGGTGCTCGATGCGCTCGTCGACCTCGCTCCGCCGCCGCAGCCGCGCGTGGCCCTGCAACGCCGGGTCGACGTGCACGAGGACCACTTCTCCGGCGTGGTGTTCAAGATCCAGGCGAACATGGACCCGGCGCACCGCGACCGCGTGGTGTTCGTGCGCGTGTGCTCGGGACGCTTCGTGCGCGGCATGCGCCTGAAGATCCAGCGCACCGGCAAGGAGATCCGGCCCAACAACGTGGTGTCGTTCCTGTCGCAGCGGCGCGAGCTGCTGGACGAAGCCTACGCCGGCGACATCATCGGCATCCCGACCCATGGCGGCATCCAGCTCGGCGACACCCTCACCGACGGCATCGAGCTGCAGTACACCGGCCTGCCGTTTTTCGCGCCCGAGATCTTCCACCTGGTCGAGGTCAAGAACCCGCTCAAGGCCAAGCAGCTGCGCACCGGGCTCATGCAGCTCGGGGAGGAAGGCGCGATCCAGGTGTTCCGGCCGCTGCGCAACAACATCATGCTGCTGGGCGCGGTCGGCAGCCTGCAGTTCGACGTCGCGGCCCACCGGCTCGAGCACGAGTATGGCGTCGAGGCACGCATGTCCCCCGTGCCCTACACCTGCGCGCGCTGGGTGTCCGCCGACGACCCCGTCGCCTTCGACAAGTTCGTCGAGGCCAATGCCTCCCGGCTGGCCAAGGACGCCGCCGATGCCCTCGCGGTGCTCACCAACTCGAAGTTCGAGATGAAGGTCGTGCAGGACCGCTTCCCGGAAATCCGCTTCCATGCCCAGCGCGAGCACGCCGGGCTCATGGCGGACCGCATCGCGGACCTGGCCTAGGGCTTGCACCCGACGCAAAGGCGCAAAGGACGCAAAGACAAGAGGGAGAAACGACGGCGCATGGATTCCCACTCTTGCTTGCATTCCAGAATGGCAAAGGGTGCAAGCACCAGTCCAGTTTTCCTTTCTCGCGCTTGCAGTTCTTCGCGTCCTTTGCGCCTTTGCGTCGGGTGCAAGCCTGAAATTGTTAAGGGGTAACATGCGCCGATGCCGCCCCGTTCCCGCCTCTGGCTCCTCCCGCTGATCGCCGGGCTGCTGCCGGCGATCGCGGCGATCGCCGCCTTTCGCGTCTCCGTCGCCCACGACGTCTTTGCCTCCTGCAATCCCTTCCTCGACGGCTGCGTGTCCATCAGCCGGGCCGGGCGCCACGGCGTGGCGAACCATGTCTTTCGCCTGCTGATGGTGCCGGCCGCCGTGCTGCAGGCAATCGCCTGGGTCCTGTGCGCGGCGTGGCTGTCCCGCCTCGGCGCGCGCGGTCGTGCGCTCGGATGGCTGGCGGGGCTGGGCATCGCCGCCGGGATCTTCCTGGTCGTGTATGGCACCTTCATCGGCTCCGAGGGCAAGGTCTACCAGTTGCTGCGCCGGCACGGCGTGATGACCTATTTCGGTTGCACCTACCTGTGCATGCTCCTGGTCGTGCACCAGCTCCACCGGCTCGCCGGGGCCGGCCTGCTGCGGCTGCGGTTTCCCGTGGCCCAGGCACTCCTTGCCCTGCTCGCCCTGAACCTGGTCCTGGGCCTGGCGAATGTTTTCCTGGCACCGTTGCTGCTCGACGCGGAAGGCCGCGACCGGCTGGAGAATGCGGTGGAGTGGTGGGCGGGCGCGTCCTTCACGGCGTTCTTCTGCGCCCTGGCCTGGCTGTGGAAGCGCACGGCGCTGCGCGCCACCTGGGTTACGGGCGGCTGATTCCCCGGGCGTGAATCCAAACCGCGCGCCGGTTCGTATCCTGTCATCGCCTTCTCCGCGCGAAGCCTCGCGCGATGCGTTTTTCACGCCGATTGAATCCGCGCGCCTTCCTGCGGCGTATCTGGCGCAGGTCCCGACGCCTTCCCGACCCGGCGCGCCGGGACCAGCCGGTCCGCCCCGGCGCCGCAGGCGCGGCCTGCCGTGCCATCGGCCGCAGGAAAGGCGGGCCGTTTCCCGATACGCATTGATACGAGAGGAGCAAGCATGGAAGGAAAGAACAAGCTGGTCGCCGCTGCCGTCGCCACCGCCGCCGCCGCGATGTTCGCCGCGGGCATGGTGGGCACCGCCGGCGCCGAGGAAGTGAAGATCAAGTGTTACGGCGCGAACGCCTGCAAGGGCCACGGCGGCTGCAAGACCGCGATGAACGCGTGCAAGGGCAAGAACGCGTGCAAGGGCAAGGGCTTCGAGGAGATGAGCGAGAAGGCCTGCGTGGAAAAGCTCGGCCGCGGCTGATCCGCTTCACGGTTCCTCCCCTTCACGGGGCGCTGCCTGCAGCGCCCCTTTTTTTGCAGGCCGGCGGGCGCGCAGCCCCGCCCGGATCGGGTCTATACTCCGCGAAAACCGAACGGGAGATCGCCATGGGCGACATGAAATTGGGGCAGCGCGCCGGATTCACCTCGATGAAGTCGAGCACCCGCCAGGACTGGGACATCATCGTCGAGCGCTACCAGCCCTTCGCGCGCGAGCTGCCGGACCGGATCCTGGCGCACCTGAAGGTGCTGGGCGAGGACGACGGCGGCTTCGCGGTGACGCGGCTGCACCATTCGCTGCTCACGGCAACGCTGGCGCACAAGGGCGGGGAAGACGAGGAGTACGTGGTCTGCGCGCTGCTGCACGACATCGGCGACACGCTGGGCTCCTGGAACCACCCTGACGTCTCCGCGGCGATCGTCAAGCCCTTCGTCTCGGAGGCGAACCACTGGATGGTGGAAAAGCACGGCATCTTCCAGGGCTATTACTTCTTCGAG
>DASZQJ010000039.1:0-12139 GCA_035549715.1 Burkholderiales bacterium | reverse complement strand
GGGCACGCCGAGCTTCTCGATCCAGGGCTGCAGCGCGGGCAGGATGCTCGGGTAGAGGTCCACGCCTTCCTTGAGTTGCTTCTCGCGCCGCCGCAGGCCCGATTCGCCGGGCAGGCGCACGCGGTCGAAGCCCTCGCGCGGCGGGGTGTTGCGGCAGGCGTTGGCGATGTACTCCGTCTGGCGGGTAAAGGCGTCGGCGCCGCCATAGGCCGCCGGATCGAACACCTGCACGAAGACGTTGGCCGCCCAGCCTTCGACGGGATCGGCGCGGCCGTGGCCGGACAACCCCTGCGTGAGCGCTTCGACCAGCAGGCCCAGCGCGTAGCCCTTGTGGCCGTGGTCGAGGCCGCCGATGGGCAGCAGGCCGCCCTTGGGCTCCTGGAACAGGACGGACGGGTCATCGGAGGGTTTGCCGTAGCCGTCGAGCACCCATTGACCCGGCAGCTTGCGGCCTTCCTTGTTCAGGCGTCCCGTGAGGCCGTGCGTCGTGATGGACATGGAGACGTCGATCATCACCGGGTCGCCCCGCGTCGGCCACGCAGCCGCGACCGGGTTCGGGGTGTGCGTGCCGGTGCCTTTGCCGCCGTGCGGCACCACGCCCGCCGTCTCGGGTCCGGAGGAGATCACCATGCCCATGAGCCCCTGGTCGAGGACGGGCTTGAAGTAGGCGGCGAGGCAGGCGATGTGGTGGCTGCGGCGGATGGCGACGGTGCAGGTGCCATAGGTCTTCGCACGCCCGGCGGCGAGCTCGAGGGCCCTGGCGGTGAGCCACACGCCCGAAAGGCGCAGGCCGTCCCAGGTGACGGCCGCCGGAAAGTCGGCGATGACCTTCGGCTGTCCCTTCGGGTTCATGCCGCCGTTCGACAGGTCGTTCAGGTACGGCGGCAGCAATTGCAGGCCGTGCGTCGTGTGGCCGAGCAGGTCGCCTTCGACCAGGATTTCGGCGACCGTTTTCGACTTGTCGGATTCGAGCCCCGCCTTGTCGAGCAGGGCGGTGGCGAAGCGCACGAGGTCGTCGGCGCGGTAGCGCGTACCGGTCATTGGCGTTCTGTCCGTATGGGCGGTGGAAGGATCCGAACCCGTCACGTCGTCACGCGTCACGACAGTCACGGGCGATGGCGCGAATGCGCCATCGTCGTCACATCATGATGATCTGGCGCACGGTGTGGCCGGAGGCCAGGCGGTCGAAGCCGGTGTTGATGTCCTCGAGCTTGATGCGATCGCTCATCAGCTTGTTCACCGGCAGCATGCCGCGGCGGTAGAGGTCGATGTAGCGCGGGATGTCGCGCGTGGGCACGCAGGAGCCGACGTAGCTGCCCTTGATCGTGCGCTCTTCCGCGACCATGTTCACGTGCTGCAGGGGCCAGCGGTGGTCGGGATGGGGCAGGCCCGCGGAGACGGTGGTGCCGCCGCGGCGGGTGATCCGGTAGGCGAGCTCCATTGCCTGCACCGAGCCGGCCATCTCCAGGGCGAAGTGCACGCCGCCGCCGGTGAGGTCCTTCACCTTCTGGATCGCGTCCGCGTCCTTCGCGTTGACCGTGTCGGTCGCGCCGAGGGACTTCGCCAGCTTGAGCTTGTCGTCATGCAGGTCGATGGCGATGATCTGCTGTGCGCCGGCGACGATGGCGCCGAGCAGGGAATTCAGGCCCACCCCGCCCAGGCCCAGCACGGCGACCTTCGATCCCGGAAACACCTGCGCCGTGTTGAATACCGCGCCCACGCCGGTCAGCACCGCGCAGCCGAACAGTGCGGCTTCGTCGAACGGCAGGTCCTTGTCGATCTTCACCAGGGAGCCGCGGTTGACCACGCAGTACTCGGCAAAGGCGGAAACGCCGACGTGGTGGTAGACGTCCTTGCCGTCCTTGTGCAGGCGCATGCCGCCGTTGAGCAGTTTGCCCGCGCCATTGGCCTGCTGGCCGGGCTCGCAGCGGCCGGGGTGGCCCTCGATGCAGGAGATGCACTGGCCGCAGCTGGGCGCGAACACCAGCGCGACGTGGTCGCCCACCTTCAGGTCGTTGATGCCGGGGCCCACCTCCTGGACGATGCCCGAGGCCTCGTGGCCCAGCACCATGGGCATGGGCCGCGGACGGTCGCCGTTCACCGAAGACAGGTCGGAATGGCAAAGGCTGGCCGCCTTGACCTGCACCAGCACTTCGCGCTCCCCGGGCTTGTCGATGTCGATCTGCTCGATGCTCATCGGCTTGCTGTCGGCGTAGGGCTGCGGCAAACCCATTTGTCTGATCACTGCGGCTTTGATCTTCATTCGGATTCCTTCATTCGCTCAGCAGGCACCAGGCACGAGGCGCTAGGCACCAGGTAAAAAACATGGGGCTGCGAAACTCTGGGGCCTCGTGCCTAGAGCCTCGCACCTCGCGGGCGGCAATTAGTAGGTTGCCCGTCCGCCAGACAGGTCGAAGGTCGCGGCGGTGGTGAACGAGCAATCCTCGGTGCAGGCCCAGGCCACGGTCGCGGCGATTTCCTCGACCAGTCCGAAGCGGCCCATCGGGATCTTGGACAGCATGTAGTCGATGTGGCTTTGCGCGACCTGGTCGAAGATCGGCGTCTTCACCGCGGCGGGCGTCACGCAGTTCACGGTGATGTTGTTCTTCGCGAGCTCCTTGCCCAGCGACTTGGTGAGGCCGATGACCGCGGCCTTGGAGGAGCTGTAGGCGGAGGCGTTGGGGTTGCCTTCCTTGCCGGCCACGGACGCGATGTTGACGATGCGGCCGTAGTTGGCCTTGATCATGTGCGGCACGACGGTGCGGCAGGTGTAGAACGTGCCGTTCAGGTTGATGTCGTGGACCCGGATCCATTCGTCCACCGGGTACTCGACCACGGTGGCGTTCTTGCCTGCCACTCCCGCGGAGTTGACCAGCGCATCGATCCTGCCGAAGGCGGCGATGGTCGACTTGCAGGCCGCCTCGACCTGGTCGATCTTGCTGACGTCGACCCTGGCGGTGTGGACCTTGCCGCCCAGCTTGCCCGCGGCCTCGGCCATGGTCTTCTCGTTGAAATCCCAGATGGCGATGCTGGCGCCCGATTGCGCCAGGCGCTGGGCAATGGCGAAGCCGATGCCCGAGGCGCCGCCGGTGACGACCGCGACGCGGCCCTTCATGTCGAGTTGGTTCACTGCGCTCCCCCTTTATAGGAATGGTCCGGACGGGCGGGGCGTTGATGCGGGTCGAACGCGGCCACCGGTAAAGGGCGCTATTTTAATGCAAAGGACCCCCTCACCCCGGCCCTCTCCCGCCGGGGAAGGGGATGGGGGGCAGGCGCGGCGGTTACCGGAACGCGTAGAACAGCACGAGCATGACCAGGACGGCGCCCGCGACCCAGAGCCAGCCGGGGACGGCCTTGCCGCGGGCAGGCTGCACGGCCGCGGGTTGCGCAAGCTCGCCGGACGGCGCCGCGTTCGCGGCGGGTTCGGCAGCCGCGGGCGGCGCAGCCACGGTCTGGTTGAAGCGCGTGAAAAAATCGTCCGACATCTTTTTCGCCACGCCGTCGATGAGGCGCGAGCCGATCTGCGCGAGCTTGCCGCCGACCGTCGCGCTCGCCTTGTAGGTCAGCACGGTTTCGCCGCCTTCCGCCCTGAGCGCGACCTGCGCCGTGCCCTTGCCGAAGCCCGCCGCGCCGCCCGAGCCTTCGAAGGCCAGCGCGTAGGAATTCGGCGGATCCAGGTCGGACAGCAGCAGCTTGCCGCTGAACTTCGCCTTCACGGGGCCGACGGCGGCCGTCATCGCCACCTTGTACTCGTTGTCCGAGACCTTCTCGATGCTCTCGCAGCCGGGAATGCAGGCCTTGAGGATCTGCGGGTCGTTGAGGGCTTCCCACACCTTCTGCTGGGGCAGCGCGATGCGCTGCTCGCCGGTCATTTCCATGTCGTGCTGGTCTCCTGTTCGTCCTCCGGCACCTGCGCCGGTCCCCGCCATTATCGCCGTCCGCGCGCGGATCGGTCAGCGGTGCCGTCCGTCCGGAATTCGCTCAGGCGGCCAGGGCGGGGCGCTCGCCGCGGGCCGGCGCCGCCAGCGCCCGGGCGAGGTCGAGCAGGCTGTCGACGTTGTGCACGGGCAGGAAGGCGTCGACGTGGGGGAGCATGGCCCTGACGCCGGAGGCGCGCGGCTCGAAGCCCTCGAAGCGCAGCAGCGGATTGAGCCAGACCAGGCGGTGGCTGGACTTGTGCAGGCGCTCCATCTGGACGTCGAGGTCCTCGCCGGCATCGCGGTCGAGGCCGTCGCTGATCAGGATCACCACGGCGTTCTGGCCCAGCACGCGGCGCGACCAGTGCAGGTTGAAGTCCTTGAGGGTGGCGCCGATGCGCGTGCCGCCCGACCAGTCCGCCACCGCGTGCGTGATCGCGGCGAGCGCCACGTCGACGTCGCGGTGGCGCAGGTGGCGCGTCACGTTGGTCAGGCGCGTGCCGAAGACGAAGCTGTGCACGCGGTCGCGGTCGTTGGTGATGGCGTGCAGGAAGTGCAGGAACATGCGCGAGTAGCGGCTCATCGAGCCCGAGATGTCGCACAGCACGACCAGCGGGGGGTGTTCGCGGCGGAAGGAGCGCCGCCGCAGCGGGATCGCATCGGCGCCGCCGCGCAGCGCGGCCCGCAGGCTGGCGCGCAGGTCGACCCGCCGCCCGTGCGGATCCGGATGCAGGCGGCGCGTGCGGATCATCGGGATCGGCAGGCGCAGGTTGGCGATGAGCTTCTTCGCCTGCGCGAGCTCCCCGGCCGTCATGGTTTCGAAATCCTGGCGTTGCAGGCGTTCCGTGTCGGAGGCGCTCAGGACGGCGTCGGGCTCCAGGTCCTGCGCCTCGCGCCGCACCGGCACGGCTTTGACGAGCCCGAGGGCTTCGGCGACCCGGCTGGGAGGAATGTCATGGGCGCTCGGGGCGGGCGCGGCGAGCGGCGAGCTGTCCAGCGCGCGATCGAGCAGGAACCGTTCGTGCCAGAACAGGCGGAAGGCGTGGTCGAAGAGCTCGAGCTGTTCGTGGCGCGACAGGAACACCGCCGCCAGCGTCCAGTAGAAGTCATCCTTGCGCTCCACGCCGGTGAGCTGCAGCGCGCGCAGGCCGTCGAGCACCCGGTCCGGCCCGACGGGGATGCCCGCGCGGCGCAGGGCGCGGGCAAAGTGGGCGACGTTTTCAGTCAGACTCATTCAGATCGAGGTCCACCACAGAGGCACGGAGGACACAGAGGAAAACGCAACGACTTGAATGCGACCGGCAGGGAACTTGCGACAGCACTGATCGGCAATTCCCGGGACGTATCCCCGTCACTGCTCAATCAAATCCGACCCGCTTCTGGTTTTCTCTGTGTCCTCTGTGCCTCTGTGGTGAAGAGTTAGGCAGCCTTGGATTGGTTGATCGCCCGCCAGACCTTTTCGGGCGTGGCGGGCATCTCGATCTGCTTGATGCCCAGCGGCCGCAGGGCGTCGATCAGCGCGTTCATGACGGTGGGCGTGCCGCCGACCGTGCCCAGTTCGCCGACCCCCTTCGCGCCCAGCGGGTTGATCTTGCAGGGCGTGGTCTCGTCCGTGAAGGTGTCGAAGTTCGGCAGGTCGTCCGCGCGCGGCAGGCAGTAGTCGAGCAGCGAGCCGGTGACGAGCTGGCCGGTCTCCGGGTCGTAATGCGTGTTCTCGAGCAGCGCCTGGCCGACCGCCTGGGCGATGCCGCCGTGGACCTGGCCGGCGACGATCATCGGGTTGATCACCCGGCCGACGTCGTCCACCGTGGTGTATTTCACGATCTGCGTCACGCCGGTGTCCGGGTCGATCTCGACCTCGCAGACGTGGGCGCTGTTCGGCCACGAAGGGCCGTCCACTTTCTGCGTGGTCTTGATGGCGATGCGCTTCTCCGGCTGCTTCGCCGCGAGCTCGAACAGGCCGATGTCGACGTCCGTGCCAGCCACCTTGAAGCGGCCGTCCCGGTATTCGATGTCCTGGCCCGCCGCCTCCAGCGCGTCCGAGGCGAGCTGGCGGCCCTTCTCGATGGTCTCCTTCGAGGCGGTCAGCATCGCCGAGCCGCCGATGTACAGCGAGCGGCTGCCCATGCTGCCGATGCCCTGGGCGACGTCGCTGTCGCCTTGCACGATCTCGATGCGGTCCGGATCGATGTCCAGGGTCTCCGAGAGGATCTGCACGTAGCTGGTTTCGATGCCCTGGCCCATGGCCTGCATCGCCGTGTACACCAGGATGCGGCCGTCGGCCTGCACGTGCAGGTCGATGGTTTCCTCATGGACCACGCCGGTCCACTCCAGGAACGTGGACAGGGCGCGGCCGCGCAGCCTGCCGCGCTTTTTCGACGCCTCGCGCCGCGCCGGATATCCCTTCCAGTCGGCGGCCTCGAGGATGTGGTCGAGCATGTGCGGGAAGTTGCCGCTGTCGAATTTCTCGCCCATCGGCGTCTTGTAGGGCATCTGGGAGGGCTGGATGAAGTTGCGCCGGCGCAGTTCCGCCGGGTCCATCCTCATTTCCGCGGCGGCCTGGTCCATCAGGCGCTCCAGCAGGTAGATGGCTTCGGGCCGGCCCGCGCCGCGATACGCGCCGACGACGTTGGTGTGGGTCATGACCGCGGTGCCCTTCAGGTGCAGCGCCGGCACGTGGTAGACGCCCGTGATCACCTTGGGACCGACGGCCACCACGATCACGGCGCCGGGGCCGGTGGCGTGGGCGCCGATGTTGCCGACGATGTTGACGCGAAAGCCGAGGATCCTGCCGTCCGCGTCAAAAGCCATCTCGGCCTCGTTGAGCTGGTCGCGGCCGTGGTTGCCGCCGAGGAACTCCTCGCTGCGGCTCGCGCGCCAGTGCACGGGGCGCTTGAGCTTGCGCGCGGCCCAGGCGCACACGACGTCCTCGGCGTAGAGCTGGGTCTTCATGCCGAAGCCGCCGCCCACGTCGCCCACGACGACGCGGACGTCCTTCGCCGGAACCTTCAGGCAGCCCTCGGCCAGGGTCTTCTGCAGCCCGGCGGGATTCTGGCAGCTCGTGCGCAGCGTAATGCGCCCGGTGCCCGCATCGAACTCGGCGATGCTGCCGCGCGGTTCCATGCTCACGGGCACGAGGCGCTGGTTGTAGAGGGTGATCCGCGTCACGTGCTTCGCCTGCGCGAAGGCCGCGTCGCAGACGTCCTTCTTGCCGAACTCGGTCTGCGCGGCGATGTTGCCGGGCGCCTGGGACCAGACCAGCGGCGCGCCTTTCGCGGTCGCGGCCTCGATCGTCACGACGGCGGGCAGCTCCTCGTAGTCCACCACGACCTGCTCGGCGGCATCTTCCGCCAGGATCCGGCGGGTGGCGAGCACCGCGGCGACCGGCTCGCCCACGTAGCGGGCGGCATCGGTGGCGAGGACGTGGTGGGGGGCGCCGCACATGGGCTGGCCGTCGGCTCGCTTGAGGCCCTGGGCATCGGGCAGCGGCCCGATGCCGTCCGCCAGCAGGTCGGCGCCGGTCAGGATGGCGGCCACGCCGGGCATCGCCTTCGCGGCCGAGGCGTCGATGGCGCGGATCCGGGCATGGGCGTGGGGCGATCGCACGAAGGCGACGAAGAGTTCGTTGGCGACCGCGACGTCATCGACGTACTGGCCCGTGCCGAACAGCAGGCGCTGGTCCTCCCGGCGCTTCATTGCCTGCCCGATGCCGAACTTTGCCATGGGTGTTTTCCTCTGGTTGGGGCGCCCCGGCGGGAGCGCCGCTTTCTGGATGCTCGCCGCCGGATTCTACGACAGCCGAACGCGGCCCGCCCCGGTTGTGTCCGGCGCGCCGCTTGTCTACGATGCGGATTGACCCGATCCACCCCACCGTTCCTGGAAGGAAAGCCCCCATGGCCGTGCGCCTGACCCTGACCGTCAACGGCAAGCCCGTGAGCGCCGAGATCGAGCCGCGCCTGCTGCTGGTCGACTTCATCCGCGACCACCTGCGGCTTACCGGCACCCACATCGGCTGCGATACCGCCCAGTGCGGCGCCTGTACGATCCACCTGAACGGCAACGCCGTGAAGTGCTGCAACATGCTGGCGCTGCAGGCGCAGGGGGCGAACGTCCTGACCATCGAGGGACTGGCCCGGGCCGACGGCACCATGCACCCGATGCAGGCGGCGTTCCGGGACCACCATGGCCTGCAGTGCGGCTACTGCACGCCGGGCATGGTGATGAGCGCGCTCGACCTGGTGAAGCGGCACCCCGACCCCAGCGAGGAGCAGATCCGCGCCGAGCTCGACGGCAACCTGTGCCGCTGCACCGGCTATCACAACATCGTCAAGGCCGTGCAGGCCGGCGCCAAGGCCTGAGGAGCGGCACATGCACGAATTCAACTACCACAAGGCAGGCACCGTCGCGGAGGCGGCCTCGCGGCTCGCCGCGTCGCCCGAGGCCCGGCTGCTGGCCGGGGGGCAGACCCTGATCGCCGCCATGAAGATGCGGCTCGCCGCGCCAAGCGACCTCATCGACCTCGCTGGCGTCGCCGAACTGAAGGGCATCAAGGTCGATGGCGGGCAGGTGACCATCGGTGCGATGACGACCCACGCCGAGGTGGCGGCGTCGCAGGACGTGGTCCGGGCGATCCCCGCGCTGGCGCTGCTGGCCGGCAGCATCGGCGACCGCATGGTGCGCAACATGGGCACCCTGGGCGGCTCGGTGGCCAACAACGACCCCGCGGCCGACTATCCCGCGGCCGTCGTCGGCCTGGGTGCCACGATCACGACCAACAAGCGCAAGGTCGCCGCCGACGGCTTTTTCACGGGCATGTACCAGACCGCGCTGGAAGACGGCGAAATCCTCACCTCGATCGCCTTCCCGATCCCGAAGCGCGCCGGCTACATGAAGTTCAAGAACCCGGCCTCGCGCTACGCGATGGTCGGCGTGTTCGTCACCGAGACGGCCGGGGGCGTGCGCGTGGCCGTCACCGGTGCCGGGCCGTGCGTGTTCCGGGTGGCCGGGATGGAACAGGCGCTGGCGAAATCCTTCGCCCCGGCGGCCGCGGCCGGCGTGAAGGTCCCGGCCGACGGGCTCAACGCGGACATCCATGCGACCGCGGAATACCGCGCCCACCTCGTGAGCGTCATGGCCGGCCGGGCCGTGGAGCAGGCGCTTGGCAAGTAAGCCCGGCCTGCCCGCGAGCATCGACGAGACCCTGGCGCTGCTCGCGCAGGGCGGCTATGTCGCGGAGCGCTCGCTGGCCACCGCGGTATTCCTCGCGCTGCGCATGGGGCGGCCGCTGTTCCTCGAAGGCGAAGCGGGGGTGGGCAAGACCGAGATCGCCAAGGTCCTCGCCGCCGTCCTGGGGCGGCCGCTCATCCGGCTGCAATGCTACGAGGGCCTGGACATCGCGTCCGCGGTCTACGAGTGGAACTATCCGCGCCAGATGATCGAGATCCGCCTCGCCGAAGCGGGCGGCACGATGCTGAAGGACGCCGCCGCGAAGGAGGCGCTGGGCCGGGACATCTTCGACGAGCGCTTCCTGATCCGCCGCCCGCTGCTGCAGGCGCTCGACGCGGGCGACGGCCCGCCCCCGGTCCTGCTGATCGACGAGCTGGACCGCACCGACGAGCCGTTCGAGGCCTACCTGCTCGAAGTCCTGGCCGATTTCCAGGTGACCATTCCCGAGATCGGCACCATCAGGGCCGCGACGCCGCCGATCGTCGTGATCACCTCCAACCGCACGAGGGAAATCCACGACGCGGTCAAGCGCCGGTGCCTTTACCACTGGGTGGATTACCCGTCGGCCGCGCGCGAGCTGGAGATCGTCCGCCGCAAGCTGCCCGGCGTCGCCGAAAAGCTGTCGGCGGACATCGTCGCGTTCGTGCAGAAGCTGCGCGCGAAGGACCTGTTCAAGCGCCCGGGCGTGGCGGAGACGATCGACTGGGCCCGCGCCCTCGTCGAGCTCGACCGCCAGAGCCTCGACGCGGGCACGGTCAACGACACGCTGGGTGTGCTGCTCAAGTACCAGGACGACATCGCGGCCATGCGCGGCGACGAGAGCGCCCGCATCCTCGAAGAGATCCGGGCCCGCGCCGCCGCGCACTAGCGCGCCCGTACCGGAAAAAGAAAAGCCCCGGCTTGCCGGGGCTTTTTTTACTGCATTCCAGGACGCTTACTTGTGCTTCGCCCAGAGGACTTCGTTGAGCTTCGCTTGTTCCTTGCCGAGGGACATCACCCAGTAAAGGCACCCGATGACGACGAAAAGCGGCCCGAGAAGCATTATTGCTGCGGTCATGCCTGTTTCTCCTTGTTGGAAATGAAGCGGCGCCGCAGGTCGCCACAGGCTAAGCGGAGCTTTTGGCTCGGGCCTGACTAAGACCGGGATTCGCGGCGGCGGCGCATCATACCCGAATGCCGCAGCGCGAGGGAATTCGGATTGTTACGGCAGGGAAACTGAAATCCACCACAGAGGCACAGAGGACACGGAGACATACGAAAATCCGGGACTGGCTGAAGGGGACTTTGTCCGCCCCGGTTTTCTTTCAGCTTTTCTCTGTGTCCTCTGTGCCTCTGTGGTGAATGATGAAGGGGCCTACAGCTTCCGGCTCCTGGCGTTCCAGTGCATCTCCAGGTTGGCGATCAGGGCGGGGCTGAAATGGCAGTAGGCCTGCTCGAGGGCATAGGTGGAGAAATAGCGGCGGAACAGGTCGAGCGGTTCCTGGGTGACGCGGAAGGCGCGGCGGTTGGAGGCGGCGCTGACGATGCCGGAGCCGGTGAAGTTGCGCACCACCTGGTCGATGGCCGCATCCATGGCCTCCGGCTCGACGATCTCGTCGCAGATCATGCGGCCTTCCGGGCTGTCGCAGTCGAGGCGGCGCTCGTACATGATCGCCTGGCGGGCGATGCGCTCGCCCACGAAGCGGGGCAGGCGCATGTTGGCGGCCCCGGGGATGATGCCTTCCTTGCGCGCCGGCAGGGTCATGAAGGCCCCGCGCGCCGCCAGCACGTAGTCCATCGTGAGCAGGTACTGGCAGTGACCACCGATGGCGAACTGCTCCACGACGGCGATCCAGGGCTTCTCGGTGGTGCGCCCGTTGTGGTCGTCGGGCACCTGGTCCTCGCTGGCGAGCCCGCGGAAGAACTTGTTGACGATTCCCAGGTCGCGCTGCAGGTACCAGATGTAGGGGATCTTCCCGTAATAGAGGTGGGTGAGGTTGATGCCGCTGCCCAGCATGCGGCGGCCGTCGTACTTGCCGCCCTGCACCGGGTCCCCACGCAGGACGCCGATCTGGCTCTCCGGGTCGAGCAGCGCGATGTCCGCGGCGATTTCGGCGGCGTCGATGGTGTCGTCGTCCTCCGCGTTGAGGTGGCGCGGGTTCTTCTGGATGAGGTGCACCGCCGGCCCGCGCCGGAAGATCTCGGCCGCGCCCAGGTCGAGCCGCCCGGTTTCGCGAAAGGCCGCCAGCTGCTCGATGGCCTCGGGGCGGGGCAGGAGCATCGCATGGCACAGGTGGGTGCCGGCGCCCGGGTCGGCCAGCACCTGCGAGACGAAGATGCCCTGGTCGATCTCGTGGCCTTCCTTGTCCCGCAGCATGAGGGCCATCTCCGCGTCGACGGTGGCCTGCGTCGGCGTCAGGCCGGGCACGAGGCCTGCGGCGTCGTAGATCAGCTGCTCGACGCGGACGAACCGCGAGCGGTTTTTCGTGAGCTTGTCGTATACCGCGGCGGCGTGGGCGCGGAGGAAATCCTGGCGTGCATCGCGCGCCACCCGCTTGATCTGCTCGGCGGCTTGCGCCTGCTCGCCGTTGCGCTCGGGTTTCGCCGGCAGGCGGGCGAGCATCTGCGCGCTGGTCTTCCAGAACCGGGAATAGCGGATGCAGTCGCCGGCGAAGTCGGCGGTGTCGGCGGGGACCGCCGCGTTCCAGTTGTCGACGACGTCGCTGCCGATGCCGGCGCGGCGCAGGCTCTCGGCTTCGTCGGCGAGCGGCTTGATGGCGGGTGCGGTCATGGCGGTGGTCCTTCCGTTGCGATGGTTTTCATGAGCGCGGACGCTTGTCGATCACCCGCACGGCCTTGCCCTGGGAGCGCTGCACCGTGCCGGGCTCGACGACTTTCACGGTGGTGCTCACGCCGATCAGGCCCTTGATCATGCGCTCGACCTCCTGCTCGACCGACGTGCGTGCCGGGACCGAAAGCGGTCCCGGGATCCCGGCGTGGCGCACGACCAGCACGTC
>DASZQJ010000038.1:0-3725 GCA_035549715.1 Burkholderiales bacterium | reverse complement strand
GCCGTGACGGGTACTGCCGTGACGGGTGAAGCCGTGACGAAGGAAGGACGTGACGAGGTGAACTCGTGACGAAAGGCGTACTGAGGACTGCGGGACCCGACAACCGCGTACCGCGTACTGCGTGCTGCGTACTGCGTACTGAGTAAGGGCTCCAGACCCCGATGCTCTTTGCTTCTACCCAGCACCCAGTACGCAGCACGCAGCACGCCGTTGGCGGGTACTTCCGCTAGAATCCCCGCTCCCATGCCCCTCTCCCTCCTTCCCCCGCACCTGCAGGCCCAATGGCCTTATGCGCCGAGATACGCGCGCGTGAACGGCTGGCGCATGCACTACGTGGACGAGGGCGCGGGCGAGCCGGTGGTGCTGCTGCACGGCAACCCGACGTGGGGATTCCTGTACCGCGACGTGATCCCGCCGCTGCTGCAGGCCGGTTATCGCGTGG
The DNA here is from genome assembly GCA_035549715.1 of Burkholderiales bacterium. Taxonomy (GTDB): domain Bacteria; phylum Pseudomonadota; class Gammaproteobacteria; order Burkholderiales; family JACQAP01; genus JACQAP01. The sequence goes on along the minus strand of DASZQJ010000038.1, from coordinate 3,283 downwards.
TGGTGCCCGACATGATCGGCTTCGGGTTGTCGGAGAAGCCGGTGAACGAGCACGCGCACAGCCTGGACATGCACGCGGCGAACCTGGCCGGGCTGATGAAGCACCTGGCGTTGCGCAACATCACGCTGGTCTGCCACGACTGGGGCGGGCCCACCGGGCTGAGCTATGCGATGTCCCACCTGGCGGCGGTCCGCGCGCTGGTCATCATGAGCACCTGGGCCTGGCCCGCGCCACCCGCCGAGTTCCATACGCGCCTCTTCCCCTGGCGCACCATGCATGCGCCGCTCATCGGCCCGTACCTGCTGGGGCGCCACGCCGCGCTCGCCGGCCGCGGGGTCTACCTCTCCGTGGTGGATCGCGAGAAATTCCGGCAACGCGCGCAAGGCGCCTACGAGGCCGTCCTCCCGGACACGCAATCGCGCCTGCTCACCTGGACGTGGCCGCGCTGGATCCCGCTCGATGACCGGGCGCGCGCGATCGAACGCTTCCGCTGGCTGGAGCAGGAACTGTCACGCTGCACGCTGCCGGCCCTGATCCTGTGGGGCCGCGAGGACGAGGTGTTCGACCACGGGACCTTTGCCGCCCGCTTCAAGGCCCTGCTGCCGCATGCCGACGGCCCGCACCTGGTCACGGGCCGGCACTTCCTGCAGGAGGATTCCGGGCCGCAGATCGCGGCGCACGTCATCCGCTTCCTTTCGGAGCATCCCGCGACATGAGCGAAGGCGTTCGCATCGTCTCCCATCCCGGTGTCGCCGGAAAGCGACGCTGCCAGCTGCTGATCGAGGACCGGATCGGCCACTATCCGGAGTTCCGGGATTTTTTTGTGCGCCGCTTCGACCTCGACCGCATCGGGCTTCAGGCGCCCGGCTACCTCGCGGCGCCCTCCGGCCTGGTGTACGAGCTGTGCTTCCTGGGCCGCAGCGGCGAGCCCTTCCCCTCCGGCGTGGAAGTGAGCGTGCTCGTCGATGCGCTGGAGCCCTTCGACGAAGCGGTCGTCGACGGGGATCTCTGGGAGATCCTGCGCTGGATGATCGAGGGCGTGGGCGCCCCCTGGAGCGTGTCGGACCTCGACGCCACGGGCCGGCTGTATCGCATCCCGGCCATGCGTGACACCAAATAAGCGGCGCGAATAAGCAAAGGCGCGACGCGTATTTACCGCAGCGCATCCAGGATTTTCTGCAGCTCCGCGTCCGTTTCGCGCTGACACCGCACGGCGAAACACCGAAGTCATTTCCCGGCAACAGTCGCCTCCTATATTGACAAGGCCCGCCATCGGGACGATGGTGGGTCTTGCCAGAAAGGAGGAACCGCCATGAGCCACGCATCCTTCCAGAACGGTGCCTACCTGCAGGAGTCGGCGAGCGGCCGCGTGTACCTGCGCGTCCATGATCTGGTCTACGGCGCGGACGATGCGCTGCCCGCCTCGCTGTACCCGGCCGAGCTGCCGCCGCGCACCAGCAATGCCCGTTACTTCGTCAACACCTGCATGATCATCGAGTACGGGCGCGATGAAGCCCGCTGGCCGGCGCTGGCCCGCCGGTTCGTGCGCGGAGGCTGACCCCCCGGCGCGGGAACGGCGGCGGCGCCCGCCTCCCGCTGCATGAGCGATTCGGCGAGACGTTGTAGCGGCGCTCGAAGGGATTGCTGTTGTGGCGTCCGATGTGCCAGGCGCGCTCGATCTCGGCTTGGGACGGGCTGACGTATCTGCCGCACATGATGAGGACGTTGAATTGAAGCGATCGACTGCAAATTGGTCACGGCGGCCGCGGCGAACCTGGATATTTCACCACAGAGGACACAGAGGGCACAGAGAATACCTGCTCCAACCAGCGTCCTCTGACCTGACAGAGCGGTCTGCGCAGGCGAATCGAACCCGGCCCACGGCGGCCGCAGAGAACCTTGAAATTTCACCACAGAGGACACAGAGAGCACAGAGAAAACCTGATCCAATCGGCGCCCTCTGACCTGACAGAGGTTTCTGGGCCGACCAATCGCGAACCTGACCGCGGCGGTCACGGAGGATACGGAGAAAATGCAAGGATGGAATTCTCTGTGTCCTCTGTGCCCTCTGTGGTGCATGCAAGGGAAGCCGCCAAAAGAAAAAGCCCGGTTGCCCGGGCTTTTTTCATCCGGCCCCGGAACCCGGGGCCGTCATCCTGGCTGCGCCTGTTCAGGCGACCTGGATGTTGGAGGCCTGCTCGCCCTTGGGGCCAGTGGTCTTGTCGTACGAGACCTTCTGGTTTTCCTGCAGCGACTTGAAGCCGTTGCCCTGGATCGCGGAGAAATGTGCGAACACATCCTTGCCGCCGTCATCCGGGGTGATGAAGCCGAAGCCCTTCGCGTCGTTGAACCACTTGACCGTGCCTGTTGCCATTTCAGATCTTCCTTTTAAAAGTAAATGGGCATGGTGCCCGAAAGCGGGAATACCAAGAGGGAAATAAGGAGATCTGAGGGAGAACCGTTTGGGACGGGGCTACGACGGACCAGCAATATGAGCGCTTGGAAAATCCACGCGCCACCGTTATACGGGGTAAGCGAACCGGGGTCAACGTATTTCGGACGCTGGCGCCAAATATATCCCCGCGAGCCGATGTTGGCGCGCATACTGTGCCGGCCGCGTGCCGTTTTCGGCTCCTGGTGCGACGCATTGCCCCGCCTGGGCAAGGGAGGTCCGGACCATGAGCAACGAGAAAAAGTTTTCCACCATCAGCGCGCGAAACCTGATGATGCACATGCCGGCGATGCCTGCGAGGCCCATCGAATCGGATCGCCCCACTCCCGCGAACAAGGCCCTCGCCGCCTCCACCTTCGGCCCGGCGACTTATTACCGGCTCGGCGTGCGCATGCCCGGCGGCCCCATGAAGCGCTACGGGCGCGATTGACCGGCGCGCGCGCCAGTTCACCGGCGCGGACTCACGTAATCGGGTGTCGGGCGGCCCGGAAAGCCCAGTAAAGCGGCAGCGTCAGCATCAGTGCGATGGTCCAGTCGTTCACGATCCACGCCAGCCCCGCGATCAGCAGGACGATCCCGAACAGCACGCGCCCCGCGTTTCCTCTTCTCGCCATTCCCTTGAAGTAGGCCACACCCAGGCCGATGCACAGTATCGGGAGCACCGCCATCCAGAGGTGCCAGGCCCGGTGCGGATTGCCGCCGACAAAGATGTAGTGCAACTGGCCCTTCACCGAGCGCCAGACCGGGACATCCGGCGGCGACTCGGCGACCAGCAGCACGCCCCAGATGGCGAGGATCCAGATGGCCGCCCAGAGCAGCAGCAGGCCGGCG
>DASZQJ010000037.1:0-32306 GCA_035549715.1 Burkholderiales bacterium | reverse complement strand
CGGAACTCTCGGTGGCCCTGCCCCAGACACGCGCCGCGTGGCTGCGCTTGTGCGCCGGACTGGGCTGCGCCATGACGCCGCCCGCGTTTTCCTCCTACCTGAACATCGAAGCCTCGGACCTCAAGGCAGTCGACACCGGGGGCGGCGCCCCCAACGCGATCGAACTGAGCGTGCTGGTGCGCAACCGCGCACCGGTGGACCTGCCCCATCCGGCATTCGAGCTGACGCTGACCGATCCGGCGGACCAACCGGTCGCCCGGCGGGTGTTCCTGCCGCGGGAATACCTGCAGGGTGCCGTTGCGCCCAACCTGCGGCCCGGCGGCGAACTGCCCATCCACCTGTTCATGTCGACCGGGGACGTGCGCGCCGCCGGCTACCGGCTGTACCTCTTTTATCCATGAGCCTCCAGCGCACGCCGCTCAACGAGGCGCATCGGGCGCAGGGGGCGAAGCTCGTCGATTTCGGGGGCTGGGAGATGCCCCTGCACTACGGCTCCCAGATCGCCGAGCACCATCAGGTGCGCCGCGACGCCGGCATGTTCGACGTGTCGCACATGCTGGCCGTCGACGTGGAGGGTGCCGGCGCATGCGACTACCTGCGGCGCCTGCTGGCGAACGATGCGGGCCGGCTCCGGCCGGGCGCGGCGCTCTACGCCTGCATGCTCAGCCCGAACGGCGGCGTGATCGACGACCTCATCGCCTACCTGCGCGACGAGGGCCGGTATCGCGTGGTCGTCAATGCCGCCACCGCGGATGCGGACCTCGCCTGGATGCGCCAGATGGCCACGCACGAACCCGGCGCCCTCGAGCTCAAGCCGCGACGCGACCTCGCCATGATCGCCGTGCAGGGGCCCCGCGCCCGCGAGAAGACGTGGCAGGCGCTGCCGCAGACCCGCGCCGCGAGCGCCGGGCTGGGGCCTTTCGCCGCCGCCGAGGCCGGCGAAACCTTCGTCGCGCGCACCGGCTATACGGGCGAGGACGGCTTCGAATTGATGATGCCGGCGGCGCAGGCGCAGTCGGCGTGGAAATCCCTGCTTGCGGCGGGTGTGGCGCCGGCGGGACTGGGCGCGCGCGACACGCTTCGCCTCGAAGCCGGCATGAACCTGTACGGGCAGGACATGGACGCGTCGGTGACGCCGCTCGAGTGCGGCCTGGGGTGGACCGTGGATCTTCGCGGCGACCGCGATTTCGTGGGCCGCCGCGCCCTCGAGGAGAGGCCCGCGAGGACGCGTGCCATCGGGCTGGTGCTCGGCGAGCGCGGGGTGCTGCGTTCGCACCAGGTCGTCGAGACGGCCCACGGGCCCGGGCAGATCACCAGCGGCACCTTCTCGCCCACGCTGCAGGTGTCGATCGCACTGGCCCGCGTGCCGGTGCCGGTGCAGCCGGGCGACTCGGCGCGGGTGAACGTGCGCGACCGGTGGCTGCGCGCGACGACGGTAAAATATCCCTTCGTGCGCCACGGCCGGAGCCTGCTACCGGGGCATCCTGCCGTCGCCGCTTCGACTGATGTTCCGGGTCCGACCGAAATCCAGGAGTAGCCGAATGTCCATTCCCGCCGACCTGAAGTACACCGACAGCCATGAGTGGGTTCGCATCGAGCCGGACGGCAGCGCGACGGTCGGCATCACCCACCATGCGCAGGACCTGCTGGGCGACCTGGTGTTCGTCGAGAACCCGGCCGCGGGGCGCAAGCTGCGCAAGGGCGAGGAGTGCGGCGTGGTCGAGTCCGTGAAGGCCGCCTCGGACATCTACGCGCCGGTGTCCGGCGAGGTGGTCGGCGCCAACGCGGAGCTGGAGACCGCGCCCGAGAAGATCAACCAGGACCCCTACCAGGCCTGGATGTTCCGCATCAAGCCGTCGGACGCGGCGGAGCTCGGGGCGCTGCTGGACGCGGAAGGCTACCGCAAGCTCGTCGAAAGCGAGGCGGCCTGAGGCAGGCGGCGGGCGACCGGCGATGCCCTTCATCCCGCATACCGAGGAAGATGTCGCCGAGATGCTCGCCGCGATCGGCGTGCCCGGCGTCGAGGCGCTGTTCGACGAGATTCCCGCGGCGCTGAAGTCCGGATCCCTCGCGGCGATTCCCGCTGGCATGACCGAGATGGAAATCGGCCGCCTGATGGCGGACCGCGCCCGGGCCGACGGCGAGTTCCTGGGATTCATCGGCGCGGGCGCTTACGAGCACCACGTCCCCGCTGCGGTCTGGCAGATCGCGACCCGCGGGGAGTTCTATTCCGCCTATACCCCCTACCAGGCCGAGGCGAGCCAGGGCACCCTGCAGCTGATCTACGAATACCAGAGCATGATGGCGTCGCTGCTGGCGCTCGACGCCACGAACGCGAGCCTGTACGACGGCGCCTCCGCGCTCGCGGAGGCCGTGCTCATGGCGGTGCGCGCGCACAAGTCGGCGCGGCGCGTGCTGCTACCCCGCAACCTGCATCCGCGCTATCGCCGCGTGGTGCGCACCATCGTCTCCAGCCAGGACATCGAGCTCGTTGAAGTGCCGTTCGAGCGCCACAGCGGCAGGCTCGACCTCGGCGCGCTCGGGGAGCCGCACGGCATCGCGGCGCTGGTCATCGCCCAGCCGAATTTCTTCGGCTGCATCGAGGATGCGGCGGCCGCCGCCGCATGGGCAAAACAGCGGGACGCGCTGGTGATCGCCTGCGTGAACCCGACGGCGATGGCCCTGCTCCAGCCGCCCGGGGAGTGGGGCGCCGACATCGCTTGCGGCGAGGGCCAGCCGCTTGGCGTGCCGCTGTCCAACGGCGGGCCGTACTTCGGGTTTCTCGCCTGCCGCCAGGCGCTGGTGCGCCAGATGCCGGGCCGCATCGTCGGCGGCACGCTCGACCTCGACGGCCGCCGCGGCTACACGCTGACGCTGCAGGCCCGCGAGCAGCACATCCGCCGCTCCAAGGCGACTTCGAACATCTGCACCAACCAGGGCCTTGCCGTGACCGCGGCGGCGATCTATCTGTCCATCCTCGGCGCCGAAGGCCTGCGCAACGTGGCCGCGAAGTCCCACGAGAACCTCCTCGCCCTGCTGGGGCGACTGGAAGGCATCGGGCTGCGCCGGATCTTCGCCGGGCCCGTCTTCCACGAGGTGCCGCTGGCGCTGCCCCGGCCCGCGCAGGCGCTGCTGGAGCGCATGAGAGGCGAGGGCGTGCTGGGCGGCCATGACCTGCACGCCGACTATCCCGAACTCGGTGACGCGCTGCTCGTCTGCACCACGGAAACCAAGACGCCCGCCGACCTCGATGCCTGCGCCGCCGCCTTCGCCCGCGCGCTCGCCCAATGACACATCCACCCCACACCCACACCAAGGAGAAGCTCAATGGCAAGTGTGACCCTCAAGGGCAACCCCGTCCCGGTCGCCGGCAACCTGCCGCGCAAAGGCGACGTCGCGCCGGATTTCAGCCTGACGGGCAAGGATCTCGCCGACGTCTCGCTGAAGACCTACGCCGGCAAGCGCAAGGTCCTGAACATCGTGCCCAGCCTGGACACGCCCACCTGCGCGCAGTCCACGAGGGTGTTCAACCGGGAGGCGTCCGGCATGAGCAATACGGTGGTGCTGGTGATCTCGGCCGACCTGCCATTCGCGATGTCGCGCTTCTGCAGCGCCGAAGGGTTGAACAACGTCGTGACGCTGTCGACGTTCCGCGGCCGAGACTTCCATGGCAAGTACGGCGTGGACATCGCCGACAGCGCCCTGAAGGGCCTGACCGCGCGGGCCGTGGTGGTGCTGGACGAAAACAACAAGGTGCTGCACTCGGAACTGGTGCCGGAGATCGCCCAGGAGCCGAACTACGAAGCGGCGCTGGCCGCCCTGAAATGAGCCGGCGGCAATTCGCCGCCAGCGTGCGCGCCTGAACCATGGCCCTGCCACCCGAGCCCCTGGTATTCGAGCTGTCCCGCAAGGGGCGGCGCGCGCGCCCGCAGTCGCCGCAGGCCGGGCGGCCGGCGGACATCCCGGCGCAGTTCCTGCGCCGGGAGGCTCCCGTGCTCCCGGAAGTCTCCGAACTCGACGCCGTGCGCCACTACACGCGGCTGTCGCAGCGCAATTTCTCCATTGATACGCATTTCTATCCGCTCGGGTCCTGCACCATGAAGTACAACCCGCGCGCCTGCAACCAGCTCGCCATGCTGCCCGGCTTCCTGGCGCGCCATCCGCTTGCCCCCGACCCGACGGGTCAGGGCTTCCTCGCCTGCATGCACGAGCTGCAGGAGATGCTGCGCGAAGCCACCGGGATGGCCGCGGTGAGCCTGGCGCCGATGGCGGGGGCGCAGGGCGAGTTCGCGGGCGTGGCGATGATCCGCGCTTACCACCGCTCGCGCGGCGACGTGCAGCGCAGCGAGATCGTGGTGCCCGACGCGGCCCACGGCACCAACCCGGCGACCGCCACCATGTGCGGCTATTCGGTGCGGGAGGTTCCCACGCGCGCGGACGGCAACGTCGACCTCGACGCGCTGCGCGCGGCGGTCGGTCCGCGGACCGCCGGCCTGATGCTCACCAATCCCTCGACGCTGGGGGTGTTCGAGTCCGGCATCGAGCAGATCCGCGAGATCGTCCATGGCGCGGGCGGCCTGCTCTACTACGACGGCGCCAACCTCAATGCGATCCTTGGCCGCGTGCGGCCGGGCGACATGGGGTTCGACGTCATCCACATCAACCTGCACAAGACCTTCGCCACGCCGCACGGCGGCGGCGGGCCGGGCGCCGGTCCGGTCGGCGTGGGCAAGCGCCTGCTTCCCTTCCTGCCGCTGCCTTGCGTCGCCGCCGGGCCGGGCGGTTTCAGGTGGATCGACGAGCACGACGTGCCGGACTCGATCGGCCGGCTCTCGGCTTTCCACGGCAACGCGGGCGTGCTCCTGCGCGCCTTCGTCTACGCACGCATGCTCGGCGCGCAGGGTATGCGGCGCGTTTCGGAGTTCGCGACCCTGAACGCGAACTACCTCATGGCGCGGCTGCGCGCCGCGGGATTCGAGCCGGCCTATCCACGCCGCCGCGCCAGCCACGAGTTCATCGTCAGCCTCAAGGCGCTCAAGGAGCGCACGGGCGTGACGGCGATGGACGTGGCCAAGCGGCTGCTCGACAAGGGGTTCCATGCGCCCACCACGTACTTCCCGCTGATGGTGCCGGAATGCCTGCTGATCGAGCCGACGGAGACGGAATCGAAGCAGACGCTGGATGCCTTCGTCGAGGCGCTCGCCGAAATCCGCGAGGAAGCGCTGGCGCAGCCGGACCTGCTCAAGACGTCTCCCCACACCACCTGCGTCCGGCGCCTCGACGATGTCCGCGCCGCGCGTGAACTGGACCTCAAATGGACTCCAAGCCCGACGACAGCCAGCTAGAAAGCGAATTCAAGGGCAAGACCGGCGCCAAACGCGTCTGGAACGCGCTGTTCTATTCCTTCGACGGACTGAAGGCGGCCTACCGCCACGAGGACGCGTTCCGCCAGGAGATGTGGCTCGCGGTCGTGCTGGTGCCGCTGGCCCTGTTCATGCCCGCCTCGGGCGTCGGCAAGGCGCTCATGATCGCCTCGGTGCTGCTGGTGCTGGTCGTGGAACTGCTCAACTCGGCCATCGAGGCGACCGTCGATCGCGTGTCGCTGGAACACCACCGCCTCGCCAAGCGGGCCAAGGACATCGGCAGCGCAGCGGTGCTGATCTCGCTGGTCAACGTCGTCGTGGTCTGGCTGCTGGTGCTCTTCGGGTAACAAAACCTTCACCGAGTCGTCATCCGGGCTTTGCCGGGCGCCGGCACATTGGCGCCGGCATGATCGACGAAGACTTCGTCTTCCAGGAACTGCAGGCCGCGCCGGCTTCGCTGCGGGTGGCGTTCGTCACCGAGACCTACCCGCCCGAGGTCAACGGCGTGGCGATGACGCTTTCGCGCATGGTCGAGGGCATGCAGCGGCGCAACCACCGGATCCAGTTGATCCGGCCGCGCCAGCACGCCGCTGACAGCCCCGCCTGCAGTGATCGCCTCGAAGAGGTGCTCAAGCCCGGCATCGGCATACCGCGCTACGACGGCCTGCGCATGGGATTGCCGGCCAGGCAGGCGTTGCACCGCCTGTGGAGCCTCAAGCGCCCCGACGTCGTGCACATCGCGACCGAAGGGCCCCTCGGGTGGTCCGCGCTCGCCGCCGCGCTCAAGCTCAAGCTGCCGGTCTCCACGGGCTTCCACACGAATTTCCACAGCTACAGCCGCCACTACGGGGCGGCCTTCATGAAGCGGCCCATCTCGGCCTACCTGCGCAAGTTCCACAATCGCGCGCTGGCGACGATGGTGCCTACCGACGAATTGCGGCGCGAGCTCGCCGCGCAGGGCTTCCGCAACCTGCGCGTGGTCGCGCGCGGCGTCGATACGCGCCTGTACTCCCCGGCGCGGCGCAGCCTGGCGCTGCGCGCGCAATGGGCAACCCCGGCAGGTGCCCCGGTCGCGCTTTACGTGGGCCGTCTCGCGCCTGAGAAGAACCTCAAGCTGGTGGTGGATGCCTGGCTCGCGATGCGGACCGCCGGCTCGCAAGCCGTGCTGGTGATGGTGGGGGACGGGCCCGTGCGCAAGGAGTTGCAGGCGAGGCATCCCGGGATCCGCTTCGCCGGCACCCGTACCGGCGATGACCTCGCCGCCCATTACGCATCGGCGGACCTGTTCCTCTTTCCCAGCATGACCGAGACCTTCGGCAACGTGACCCTGGAAGCCATGGCGAGCGGCCTCGCGGTGCTGGCGTACGACTATGCCGCCGCCCGCCAGCACATCGCGCACGAGGGCAGCGGCCTGCTTGCCCCTTTCGGCGACCCGGCGGCCTTCGTGCGCATGGCCACCGCCCTGGGTTCCGATCCGCCCCGCGTGCAGGCGCTGCGGCTTCGCGCCCGCGCGACGGCCGAGGGCATCGACTGGGAGCGGGTCTTCGCCGACTTCGAAGGCGTGCTGGTCGATGTGATGCAGCGCCAGGACCGCGCTCTCGCCTGAGCTTCCCGCGCGCAGCCTTGCTTGCGGGCCATTTGGCCCGCCGCGCTTTTATTGTGACAATGTCCCCCGCGCCGTGCCGGCCGGCATCCGGGCTTTGGGCCGGTTCACCGGGTCCAGGACCCGGGCATTGCGCCGGATCCAGCCTCGTGTCTTCGGCCCAGTTGTTAAAAAAATCATATACTTTTGGCCGGAATATCGTAAAATCTCTAGCTCTAAAGGCTTAAGCTACTAAAATCAAAGCCTTCAGGCATCCAACAGGGCGGGTGGCATGAAGAAAACGGCTTTCTGGAAAGCCGACTGGTTCCTCGGCGTCGTGGTCGCGGTGGTTCTGCTCGCGGCCGCGGGCAGCGACCTCATCCAGGGCCTGGAGCGCAAGGCCTACGACCTCGGCGTGCGGGCTTCCAACCTCGCGCCCTCGCAGCGCGTCGCCGTCATCGCCATCGACGAGCAGAGCGTGGCGAACATCGGCCGCTGGCCCTGGCCGCGCGAAGTCCACGCGCAGATGATCGCCAGGCTCAAGCAGGCGGGGGCCAAGGTGGTGGGCTACACCTCGTTCTTCTTCGAGCCGCAGATCGATCCCGGCCTCGCCTACATCCACAAGCTCGCCGAGATCTACCAGGGGCTCCCCGCCGGGCAGCAGCAAAGCCTGGCCGAGATGGCTTCCGTGCTGGCCGAAGCCGACGACGCCCTCAACAGCGACCGCAAGCTGGCGGCCGCGGTCGGCGAGTCGGGCAACGTCACCTTGCCGATGCTGTTCGTCATGGGCGAGCCGCGCGGCAACCCGGACAAGCCGCTGCCCGATTACATCCTGAAGAACCAGATCACCAAGGTCGTCGACAATGCGGGCGCGGCGCAGAACAACATCTACCCGTCGCCGACCCTGCAGGCCATCGTCCCGCTCGAGGAGATCGCCGGCGGCGCCGCCGCGATCGGCCACCTCAACGCGCTGCCGGACGTCGACGGCAGCACGCGCACCGAACCGCTCGTGGTGCGCTATTACGACCAGTACTTCCCGTCCTTCTCCCTGATGCTCGCCGCGAAGAGCCTCAACCTCGGCCCCGGCGACGTGGAACTGCGACTGGGCGAAGGCGTGAAGCTCGGCAACCTGACGATCCACACCGATCCCTACCTGCAGATGCACAGCTATTTCTACAAGGACAGGGATGGCAAGCCGGCCTTCGCGGTGGATTCGTTCTACGACGTGATCACCGACAAGATTCCCGCCGACAAGTACCGCGACAAGGTCGTCCTCATCGGCGCCACCGCCGCGGGCATCGGCACCAGCCAGGTCACCCCGATCTCCGCCTCCATGGCGCCCGTGGTCACGCTGGCGCACTCGGTGTCGAGCATCCTCGAGGAGGATTTCTTCGTCACGCCCACCTGGGGCATCTGGGTCGAGAAGCTGGTGTTCCTGCTGGTCGCCCTCTACCTCATCCTGCTGCTGCCGCGCCTGAAGGCCGGCATGGGCTTCGCCGTGTCGGCGGCGGTGCTGGCGGCGCTGATCGGCGTGCATTTCGCCCTGATGACCAGCAAGCTCCTGTGGATCCAGCTCATGGCCTCGGCGTTCCTGCTGGTGGTGGGCCACGTCCTGCTCACGACCAAGCGCTTCCTGGTCACCGAGCGCGGCAAGGCCAAGTCCGACCTCGAATCGGCCGAGTCCAACCGCATGCTGGGCCTCGCCTTCCAGGGCCAGGGCCAGCTCGACATGGCCTTCGACAAGTTCAAGAAGGTGCCGCTCGAGGACGCCGTGATGGACAACCTCTACAACCTCGCCCTCGACTTCGAGCGCAAGCGCCAGTTCAACAAGGCGCAGGCCGTGTACGAGCACATGGCCGGCTTCAATCCCAAGTTCCGCGACCTCGAGCAGAAGCTCAATCGCGCCAAGCAGATGTCCGAGACGGTCATCCTCGGGGGCGGCGGCGGGCGCACCAACGCCAGCACCCTGGTGCTCGAAGGCGGCGCCGTCGAGAAGCCGATGCTCGGCCGCTACCAGGTCGAGAAGGAACTGGGCAAGGGCGCGATGGGCGTGGTCTACCTGGGCAAGGACCCCAAGATCGGCCGGGTCGTGGCCATCAAGACCATGGCGCTGTCGCAGGAGTTCGAACCCGACGAGCTGGAGGACGTCAAGCAGCGCTTCTTCCGCGAGGCGGAGACCGCGGGGCGCCTGAACCACCCGAACATCGTCACGATCTACGACGCGGGCGAGGAACACGACCTTGCCTACATCGCGATGGAGTTCCTGAAGGGCAAGGACCTGGTGCCCCAGACCAAGAGCGGCGCGCTGCTGCCGCTGCCCAAGACGCTGTCGATCGTGGCGCGTGTGGCCGAGGCGCTTTCCTACGCCCACCAGCAGAACGTGGTCCATCGCGACATCAAGCCCGCCAACATCATGTACGACCCGGAGGCCGACTCGGTGAAGGTCACCGACTTCGGCATCGCCCGCATCACCGACTCGTCCAAGACCAAGACGGGCATGGTGCTGGGCACGCCTTCGTACATGTCGCCGGAGCAGCTCGCCGGCAAGAAGATCGACGGCCAGTCCGACCTGTTCTCCCTGGGCGTGACCCTCTACCAGCTGTCCTGCGGCAGCCTGCCGTTCACCGGGGAATCCATGACCCAGCTCATGTTCAAGATCGCCAACGAGCCGCCCGTGGACATCCTCAGCCTGAACCCGGCGCTGCCCGAGTGCCTGGTGGAAATCATCAACAAGGCGCTCGCCAAGGACGTCGAGCAGCGCTACAGGACCGGCGACGAGTTCGCCCGGGCGATCCGGGACTGCGCCGCCCAGTTCGGCGGCGGTGTGGACGTGGCACTGTGAGCGAGAGCGAGCGATGAGCCTGAGCAGCGCACTGCAGATGGTCAAGGCCACCCATACCGGGATGGTGCGTTCCCACAACGAGGACAGCATCACCACGGACCCGGAGATCGGCCTCGCGGTGCTCGCCGACGGCATGGGCGGCTACAACGCGGGCGAGGTCGCCAGCGGCATTGCCACGGCGCTGATCTCGAGCGAGACCCGCGAAGCGCTGATCCGCAATGCCCCGCACCACGTCGACAAGACCACGGGCGCACCGATCGCCACGCGCCTGCTGCGCGACATCATCGCCAAGGCCAACACGTCCATCTACCAGTCGGCCAACAGCCAGCCGCAGTACGCCGGGATGGGGACGACCCTGGTCGTGACCCTGCTGTGCGACAACCAGATCACCATCGCCCACATCGGCGACTCGCGCTGCTACCGGTTCCGCGGCGGCAAGCTCGAGCAGGTCACGCGCGACCACTCCCTGCTCCAGGAGCAGATCGACAGCGGGCTGCTCACCAAGGAAGCGGCACGCCGCTCTCAGAACAAGAACCTCGTGACCCGCGCCCTGGGCATCGAGCCCCAGGTCGAGGCCGAGATCCACACCCACCCGGTGCAAAGCGGCGACCTGTTCCTGCTGTGCTCGGACGGCCTCAACGACATGGTCGAGGACGGGGACATCGAGATGACGCTGGAGGCGCTGGCGGCCAACCCGCAGCTTGCCGCCGAGCAGCTGGTGCAGATGGCAAACGACAACGGCGGACGCGATAATGTGTCCGTGATCCTGATCAAGGTCAGGAAGGATTTCCCGGCCGACGACGGCTGGATGACGAAATTCCTTGGCTGGTTCAAATAAGAGGAAGCAACCATGGCGAAGTTGATATTGAGTCTCGATGGACAGGTGATCAAGGAGTTCACGCTCTCCAAGGAGCGCACCACCATCGGGCGCAAGCCCCACAATGACATCCAGATCGACAATCTGGCCGTCAGCGGCGAGCACGCCATGATCATGACCATCCTCAACGATTCCTTCCTCGAGGACCTCGGCAGCACCAACGGCACCCTGGTCAACGGCCAGCCGATCAAGAAGCATTTCCTTCAGAACAACGACGTCATCGAGATCGGCAAGTACAAGATCAAGTACGCGAGCGAAGCGCCGAGCACGCTCAGCCAGGAGGACTTCGAGAAGACCATGGTGCTGCGCGCGCCCGCCGCGGCCGCCGCGCCGAAGGTCGAGCGCAACCCGACCGACACGCAGACCGGCGTGCAGCCGGTGGTGGCGGCCGCACCCGCCGCACCGGCGGCTCCCGCGGCGGCACCGGCCCCGAAGGAAAAGCTGGGTGATACCACCATCACCGCGCAGGTCCCGCCGCCCGCCCCGGCTGCTGCGCCCGCCGCCGCGGCCCCCAAGCCCGCGGCCGCCCCGCAGCCGGCCGCCGCTGCCGCTGCCGGGCAGGGCATGATCCAGATCCTCTCCGGCCCGAACGCCGGCAAGGAATTGCCGCTGTCGAAGCCGCTCACCACCCTGGGAAAGCCCGGCGTGCAGGTGGCGGTCATCGCCAAGCGACCCCAGGGTTACTTCATCACGCACGTGGAAGGCGCCAACTTCCCCGTCGTCAATGGCAAGTCGCTCGACGCGCAGGCGCACCAGCTGTCCGACCATGACGTGATCGAGCTCGCCGGCGTCAAGATGGAGTTTTTCCTCAAGGCCTGAGCCCCTTCGCGCGGGCCGTGAGGCTCGCGCCATGGCCTCAAGCAGCCCCGGACTGGAACGGTCGTCGAAGAACCGGCGCCCGGGGCGGTCCGGGACGGCCTCGGGGATCCGGGAGCGCGCAGGGCGCGCCATTTCGCAAGGGGGGGCAGTTTGAAGAAACACCTGGTGCGCATCGCGCTCGGGCTCGTCATCGTGCTGGCGTTCGTCGGCCATGCCGCGCAGTACTACGACATTCCGTTCATCAAGCGCCTGGAGAACATCGTCTACGACGCGCGCCTGCGCCTGACGATGGCCAACACGGTCGACCCGCGCATCGTCATCATCGACATCGACGAGAAGAGCCTCGCGACCGAGGGACGCTGGCCCTGGCCGCGGGACAAGCTGGGCAAGATGCTCGACCAGCTCTTCGACCATTACCACGTGGGCATCGTCGGCTTCGACGTGGTGTTCGCGGAGCGCGACGAGAGCTCCGGCCTGGGCATGCTGCAGCAGCTCGCGCAGAACGAGCTGAAGGGCAACGCCCAGTACCAGTCCGTGCTCAAGTCCATAGAGCCGCAGCTCCAGTTCGACAGGCTGTTCGCCGAGAAGCTGAGGAACCGGGCCGTCGTGCTGGGTTACTATTTCTCCAACCTCGCGGGCGAGGACGGCAAGGGCACCACGACCGGCATGCTGCCCAGGCCGGTGCTGCCGCCCGGCACCTTCAAGGGCCGCAACGTCACCTTCTCACGCTGGCTCGGCTACGGCGCGAACCTGCCCGAGTTCCAGCAGGCCGCCGCAAGCGGCGGCCACTTCAACCCGCTGCCCGACGACGACGGCATCACCCGGCGCGTGCCGATGATCGTGGAATACGAAGGTGCCTACTACGAATCGCTGTCGCTGGCGATGATCCGGCTCGGGCTGGGTTCGCCGCCCGTGGTGCCCGGGTTCCCGGACCAGAAGTTCGGGTTCAGGAGCTATCCCGGACTCGAATGGATCCAGGTCGGCGAGGGCGCCCGCGCGCTGCAAATCCCGGTTGACGACCTGACCACGACGCTGGTGCCGTACCGGGGCCGCCAGGGCAGCTTCAAGTACGTCTCCGCCACGGACGTGCTCCATGGCAATGCGCCCGTCGCGGACCTCAAGGACAAGGTGATCCTGGTGGGCACGACTGCGCCCGGCCTGTTCGACTTGCGCGCCTCTCCCGTGGCCAACGTGTATCCCGGGGTGGAGATCCACGCCAACCTGCTCGCCGGCATGCTCGACGGCAACATCAAGCAGCGGCCGCCCTACGTGCTGGGCGCCGAGGTCCTGCTCCTGCTCCTGTCGGGCGTGGCCATGGCGCTCGTCCTGCCCCTGGTGAGCCCGCTGCGGGCCACGGCGCTCACCGTCGTGGTGCTGGTCGCGGCGTTCGCGGTCAACGTCCTGGTCTGGACCGAGGGCAACCTGGTGCTGCCCCTGGCATCGGGCTTGCTCATGATCGCCCTGCTGTTCGCCCTGAACATGTCATACGGGTTTTTCGTCGAGTCCCGCGCAAAACGCCAGATCAGCGGCCTTTTCGGGCAGTACGTGCCCCCGGAACTGGTCGACGAGATGAGCAAGGACCCCGAGTCGTTCTCCATGGAGGGCGAGAGCCGGGAATTGTCCGTGCTGTTCACCGACGTGCGCGGCTTCACGACCATTTCGGAGGGCCTGGATCCGAAGGAGCTGTCGAAGCTCATGAACGAGTTCCTCACGCCCCTGTCGCGCGTCATCTACAAGCACCGCGGCACGATCGACAAGTACATGGGCGACTGCATCATGGCCTTCTGGGGCGCGCCGCTGCAGGACGCGCAGCACCAGCGCAACGCCGTCATGGCGGGTCTGGAGATGCACAAGGCGCTCGATTCGCTGCAGGCGCATTTCAAGGAGAAGGGCTGGCCCCCGATCCACATCGGCGTCGGCGTCAATAGCGGCCGGATGAACGTGGGCAACATGGGTTCGGAGATCCGCCTTGCCTACACCGTCATGGGTGACGCAGTGAACCTTGCCTCGCGCCTGGAGGGCATCACCAAGCAGTACGGCGTGGGCATGATCGTGGGCGAGGCCACCCGCGCCGCCGTGCCCGAAGTCGTGTTCCGCGAGCTCGACAGGGTCAAGGTGAAGGGCAAGGACGAGCCGGTGGGGATTTTCGAGCCGGTCGGACTGGCTGCCGAGGTCGACAAGCCGGTGCTGGACGAGCTCAAGCTGTGGGGCCAGGCGCTCAAGCTGTACCGGTCGCGCGAGTGGGATATGGCAGAATTGCAGTTGCTCAACCTCCTCAAGGTGAGCCCGGGCAGCGGACTTTACAAACTTTTCCTCGAGCGCATCGCCGTATTCCGCGCCAATCCGCCGGAAGAGGGCTGGGACGGCTCGTGGAAGTTCGACACTAAATAGCCATGCAGATCAGAATCCTCGGATGCAGCGGCGGAATCGGCGGCAATCTGCGCACGACGTCGATGCTGGTCGACAACGACATGCTGATCGACGCAGGCACGGGTGTGGGCGACCTCACGCTCACCGACCTGCTCAGGATCGACCACGTGTTCCTGACGCATTCCCACCTGGACCACGTCACGTCCCTGCCTTTCCTCGCCGACACTGTGGGACCGATGCGCGACAAGCCGATCACGGTGCACTGCACCGCCGCCACGCGCCGCATTCTCCAGGACCACATCTTCAACTGGAAGGTCTGGCCCGATTTCACCGAGATCCCGAACCGCGACGCGCCCTGCATGGCCTACCGGACGCTGGAAGTGGGCGAGACGGTGGAGCTGGACGGCCGCCGGATCACCGCGCTGCCCGCCAACCACGTGGTGCCGGCGGTGGGCTTCCAGCTGGACAGCGGCGAGGCGAGCCTGGTCTTCACGGGCGACACCACCGCCAACGATGCCTTGTGGAAGGTGGTCAACGGCATCGAGAACCTGCGCTACCTGATCATCGAAACGGCGTTCCCGAACATCGAGCGGGAGCTGGCGGTCGCGTCCAAGCACATCTGCCCCAGCATGCTGGCCGAGGAGCTCGCCAAGCTCAGGCGGCCGGCGCGGGTGTTCATCACGCACCTGAAGCCCGGGGCGGGGACGCTGACCATGCAGGAGGTGGAGGAATGCGCGGAACGCTACAGCCCGAGGATGCTGTCCAACGGCCAGGTCTTCAAGTTCTAGGACGGCGGCAGTTGCAGCCGGACAGCGGGCCCGCGGGGGGGTAACATGCCCCGCGCGGCCCCGCTCACGAAGGAAGGAAGCACGCCATGAGCACAGTCTTTGAGACGAAGCCACAAGCCGGCCACAACCTGGCCGAGATGAGCAACAAGCTGGAGTTCCAGAAGCGGCTCCAGGCGGTCACAAACAAGATCCACGCGACCACCAACATCGACGAGATCATGCTGGAGCTGTCGCAGGACATCTGCTCGCTGTTCGACGCCGACCGGCTCACCATCTACGTGTCTTCGGACGACCGCACCTCGATCATTTCCAAGGTCAAGACCGGGCTGTCCTCCTTCAAGGACCTGAAGCTGCCCATCAACGAGCAGAGCGTGGCCGGCTACGTCGCCGCCACGCGCAAGCTGGTGAACATCCGCGACGTCTACGACGACGCCGAGTTGCGCAGCCACACGCCCAACCTGAAGTTCCTCAAGGAGGTCGACCGCCGCACCGGCTATCGCACCAAGCAGATGCTCGTCGCGCCCGTGATCGACGCCGGCGCCGGCGGCGAACTGATCGGCGTGGTGCAGATCATCAATTCCAAGAGCGGCCAGCCGTTCGCGCCGATCGCCGAGGAAGGCGTCTCGCACCTGTGCGAGACGCTGGCCATCGCGCTCAAGCAGCGCAGCCGGCCCACGACGATGCTGCGCGGCAAGTACGACCAGCTCGTCACCAACGCCGTGCTCTCCGCCGAGGAGATGGACCTCGCCACCCGCTCCGCGCGGCGCAAGAACCTCGACATCGAGGAGGTGCTGATCGACGAGTTCCAGGTCAAGCCGCCGGCCATCGGCGAGGCGTTGTCGCAGTTCTTCAAGGTGCCCTATGAGCCGTTCAAGCAGGACCGCGTCAAACCGCTGGACCTGCTCAAGAACCTGAAGCGCGACTTCGTCGAGAGCAGTTCCTGGGTCCCGATCGAGGACGTCAAGGAAGGCCTGATCGTGCTCACCACCGACCCCGAGAAGGTGCGCGCCTCGAAGGTGGTCAGCAACATCTTCCCCAAGCACAAGATCGTCTACAAGGTCTGCACGCGCCGCGAGTTCTCGGCCACGCTGGACCAGCTGTTCGGCGCCGGCACCGGCATGACGGATTCGGGCAACATCTCCGACCTGCTCTCGGGCCTGGACGACGAGGAGGGCGGCGACGAAGGGGGCAACGACGACGCCTCGCTGGCACAGGACAACGAGCTGGTGAAGCTCGTCAACAAGGTCATCATCGACGCCTACCACCAGGGGGCGTCCGACATCCACATCGAACCCTATCCCGGCAAGGGCAAGACGGAGATCCGCTTCCGCAAGGACGGCACCCTGCAGCCCTACATCTCGGTGCCCGCGAGCTACCGCAACGCGATCGCGGCGCGCCTGAAGATCATGTGCGACCTGGACATCTCGGAAAAGCGCAAGCCCCAGGACGGCAAGATCAAGTTCAAGAAGTTCGGGCCGCTCGACATCGAGCTGCGGGTGGCGACGATCCCCTCCGCCGGCGGCGTCGAGGACATCGTGATGCGTATCCTGGCCGCGGGCGAGCCGATCCCCCTCGAGAAGCTCGGCCTCTCGCAGCGCAACATCGGGTTGCTCAAGGAGACGGTCAGCAAGCCCTACGGCCTGTTCTTCGTCTGCGGCCCGACCGGTTCCGGCAAGACGACCACGCTGCACTCGGTGCTCGGCTTCCTGAATACGCCCGAGACCAAGATCTGGACGGCGGAGGACCCGGTGGAAATCACCCAGAAGGGCCTGCGCCAGGTGCAGATGAACCCCAAGGCGGGACTCACCTTCGCGGTCGCGATGAAAGCCTTCCTGCGCGCCGATCCGGACATCATCATGGTCGGCGAAATGCGCGACAAGGAAACCACCTCCACCGGCATCGAGGCATCGCTGACGGGTCACCTGGTGTTCGCCACGCTGCACACCAACAGCGCGCCGGAGTCCATCATCCGCCTGCTGGACATGGGCATGGACCCGTTCAACTTCGCCGACGCCCTGCTCGGCATCCTGGCGCAGCGCCTGGCCAAGCGGCTGTGCTCCAAGTGCAAGGCACCGCACCCGGCGACCCAGGATGAGATGAAGGCCATCCTCGAGGAGTACTGCGTCGAGCTGAAGGCGACCGAGGCCTGGAAGAAGGATCCGAAGGCGGCCTACGAGGGCGTCTATCGCGAGTGGACCAAGCTGTTCGCCGACGAGAAGGGCCAGTTCACCCTCTACACCCCGGTGGGCTGCGACACCTGCGGCGGTTCCGGTTACAAGGGGCGCTGCGGCCTGCACGAGCTGCTGATCGGCACGGACCCGGTCAAGAAGCTCATCCAGGAGCATGCGCGCGTGGCCGAGATCTTCGCCGTCGCGCTCGCCGAGGGCATGCGCACCCTGAAGCAGGACGGCATCGAGAAGGTGCTGCAGGGCGTGACGGACATGCACCAGGTCCGCGCGGTCTGCATCAAGTAGCCGACGCACGGCGAACCGCACTCCGGCAACGCGATTCCCATGAGTGAACCGAGCACGGCGGAAATGTTCCGCCGCCTGGAGGAGCTGAACGGCATCGGCATCTCCCTCTCGAAGGAGAAGGACACCAGCCGGCTGCTGGAGGCCATCCTGGTGGCCGCCAAGAAGATCACCAACGCGGATGGCGGCACCCTCTACCGCGTCGACAACGACAAGCAGCTGGTCCACTTCGAGATCCTGCGCACCGATTCGCTCAACATCGCGATGGGCGGGACCACCGGCGTGGCCGTTCCCTTCTACCCGGTGCGCCTGTACGACGAAGAGGGGCGGCCGAACAACTCCATGGTGGTGGCCCACTCCGTCCTGCACGAGACCACGGTCAACGTGGCGGACGCCTACACGGAGGAGGGCTTCGACTTCACCGGCACGAAGAATTTCGACAAGAAGACCAGCTACCGCTCGAAGTCCTTCCTGACCGTGCCGATGAAGAACCACGAGGGCGAGGTCATCGGCGTGCTGCAGCTCATCAACGCCAAGGACCGCGCCAGCGGCGAAATCGTCGCGTTCTCCGAGGCCGACCAGCACCTCGCCGAGTCGCTCGCCTCGCAGGCGGCGGTGGCGCTGACCAACCGCCAGCTGATCAACCAGCTCGAAGGCCTGTTCGAATCCTTCATCAACCTGATCAACGCCGCCATCGACGACAAGTCGCCCTACACCGGCGGGCACTGCCAGCGCGTGCCGATGCTGACGATGATGCTGGCCGAGGCGGCGAGCGCCACCACCGAGGGACCGTTCGCCGGGTTCTCGATGGACGACAAGGACCGCTACGAACTCAAGATCGCGGGGCTGCTCCACGATTGCGGCAAGGTCACCACCCCGGTGCACGTGGTGGACAAGGCCACCAAGCTGCAGACCATCTATGACCGCATCGGGCTGATCGACACCCGCTTCGAGGTCGTCAAGCGCGACGCGGAGATCGCGGCGCTGAAGGAAAAGCTCGCCGCCCCCGCCAATGCCAACGGCGAGTGGCAGCAGGCGGACCGGGCGCTCACCGCGCGCATCCGCAAGATCAACGAGGACCGCCAGTTCATCCGCTTCTGCAATTTCGGCTCGGAGGCGATGCGCGACGAGGACCAGGAGCGCGTGCGCGAGATCGCACGCACCTACCGCTGGCGCGACATCGAGGGCAACGTCGTCGACTTCCTGACCGAGGACGAATCCAGGAACCTCACGATCCGTTCCGGGACCCTGACGCCGGAGGAGCGCCAGACGATCAACCACCACATCGAGGTCACGATCAAGATGCTGGAGTCGCTGCCCTGGCCCCGGCACCTGAAGAACGTGCCCGAGTACGCGGGGGGCCACCACGAGCGCATGGACGGCAAGGGCTACCCCCGGGGCCTGACGCGCGAGCAGATGTCGGTGCAGGCGCGCATCATGGGCATTGCGGACATTTTCGAGGCCCTCACGGCCAAGGACCGCCCCTACAAGAAGGGCAAGACCCTCACCGAGTCGCTCAACATCCTGGGCCGCTTCCGCCAGAACGGCCATGTCGACCCCGACCTGTTCGACGTGTTCGTGCGCGAGAAGGTCTACCTGCGCTACGCGGAGCAGTTCCTCGATCCGGAGCAGATCGATGCCGTCGACGAAGCCGCGATCCCGGGCTTCGCCGGCCGGTGACAATCTTCGGCAGATACTGACGGTCGCTCGGAGACCGGTCGCGGCGAGGGCGTGCGCGGCAACGGCCCATCCCGCGGGAATTCTGTCGGCATGGGACGACATGCATTTCCCCCCGCCCCCAGGGCTGGATACAACTGGCTGTTATTAAGGGAAATTCCAGCCGCGACCTGAGTTTTCTTCGGCCCTGGCCCGCGGGCGCTGCGCATTGGCACAGGGTTTGCGACGAAGCTCCCCGAACACACGGAAAACAGGTGTGTTTGATCAATCAACCGAGCAAGGAGCCATTCCATGAAGGCCGTACAAAAGGGTTTTACCCTCATCGAACTGATGATTGTGGTGGCGATCATCGGTATTCTGGCCGCGGTCGCGCTGCCGGCGTACCAGGACTACACCGCCCGCGCCAAGATGTCTGAAGTCATCCTGGCCGCTTCCGCCTGCCGTACCAGCGTGACCGAAACCGCGCAATCCGCTTCCAGCCTGCCCCTTGGTGGTCAGTGGGGTTGCGAATCGCGCATCGCCGCCACGCACCCGATCTCCAAGTACGTCGAGAAGATCGAGACGAACGAGCAAGGCGCGATCCGCGTGCAGGTCAACGCCAATACCGCGACCCCGGCGATCAACGCCGACCTGGCCGGCAAGTTCGTCATCCTGAAGCCCTGGTCCGACGCCGCTGGCACGGTTGCCGTCACCGTCGGTTCCGCGATCGCCCGTTGGGACTGCGGCCCGCAAACCGGCCAATCGCCCGACATCTCCAAGTACCTGCCCGGTTCCTGCCGTCAAGGGACTGCGGCTGCTGGCACGTTCGCCGAGAGCGCGTCGTAATCGACGGCTCGCGGGGAGGTTTTCCTCCCCGGGAAATGCCAGGAGGGCGCCTTGCGGCGCCCTCTTTTTTTTCCGGCCGCGGGAACGGTATGCTCCCGCGTCCTTCCAGCGCGGAGCGGTGAGACGATGCAAGTCGAAAGGGTTCGGACGCACGCCGCGGAAAGGCTCATCCGGGCCCTCCTGCTGCCCGCCGTGTGCGCTTACCTGGCGTTCGCGCCGGCCTGGAGCCCGGCGCTTTCCGTGCCGATGTACGACCGTGCCCGCGCCCGGGAAATCGCACTCCTCGTGCTCGTGGCCCTGCATGCGTTGTCCGCGCCCGTGCGCGACGCCGCGGGCCGGGCCTGGGCCGCAAGCCACCCCGCGGCAAGGCTTGCCCTGGGGGCCTGGCTCGCGGTCGGGCTTTGCAGCGCCGCGGTCTCGGCCGCGCCGAAGGTCGGGTTCCAGCAGATCTCGCTGCTCGTCCTGCTCGCCTGGCTGACGTTCGCGGTGGCCGGCCAGGTGCGGACGCAGGGGCAAGCGGCGCAACGCCTGCTCGCCGTGGCCTGTGCCCTGGGCGCGGGCCTGGTCCTGGCCCAATTCTGGGCGACCATCCTCGAAAGCGTGGCGTCCGGACGGGCCTTCTCCTGGATCAGCCCCTTCCTCGACTTCGCCAACGTGCGCTTCTTCGGACAGTACCAGGCTTACGCCCTGCTGCTGGCGCCCCTGCCGTTGCTGATGCTGCGCCTGACGCCGGCCTGGCGCATCGTGGCGGGCTTCGTCGCGTCCGGTTTCTGGATGCTGCAATGGCTCGCGGGGTCGCGCGCGGTCTGGGTCGGGGCGCTGGTGGCGTTCGCGGCCGCCGCCGCGCTCATGGGCAAGGGGCGGCTGCGCTGGCTTGCCGTCCAGGGCGGCCTGGTGCTGGCAGGCGGCGCACTGTACCTCGCCTTCGGCAGCTTCGTGCTGTCGACCCCGGGCGCCACGCCGGTTCCCGCGCACCTGTCGGTCGTCGATCGCGGCGGACAAAGCGTTTCCATCCGTGCGACGCTCGCCCGCGCTGCCCTGCAGCTGACGGCTGCGCACCCCCTGGTGGGGACGGGGCCGGGCCAATTCGGCCTGCACTACTCGCAGACGGACGCGGCCCATCCGCACAATGCGCCCCTGCAACTGCTCGCGGAATACGGCGTCATCGGCGGCACGGCGGCGATCGCCGTCGGCCTCGCGCTGGCGATCTTCGCGTTGCGCGAGTTGCGCCGGCGCACGCGGGTCGAGCCGGACCCGGTCGCCGCGAGCGTGGCCGCCGCGCTGCTGATGGGCCTGACCGACGCGCTCTTCAGCGGCAATCCGATCATGCCGCACAGCCAGGTCTTCCTGTGCGTGGCGGCCGGATGGCTGCTCGGGCATGCCCAATCGGCCGAAGGATCGGCGCCGCAGGCGTCGACCGCCCGGCTCCGGATGGGCATGGCGGGGCTCGCCCTCGCGGCCGCGGCGGCGACCACCGTCCTCGCCGTCGACTATCTGGGCACCATCGCCGGCCAGCCCTATCCCCCGGAAATGCGCGTGCCGAGCTTCTGGCAATACGGGCGCTTCACCGACTGGTGAGCCTCAAGCCAGGCGCGGCGTGTTGACCTTGACGCCTCGCACGCGGCCGCGCCGGCGCAGGTGGTCGCAGACGATCTCCCAGACCGGCACCGGCTCGCCCTCGAGCGGCTGCACCGATCCCCACCCGGCCACGCGATAGCGCTTGTGCGCCTGGACCGGGCTGCCGCCGATGCGCAGGTCGTCGATGCGCCGGCCCATGGCCGCGCGCGGGCGGCAGGTGTAGGTGAGCCCCGAGGCGCGCACCATGTCGCCCCCCTGGCGGTAATAAGGGTCGGGGTTGAACAGGTTGTCGGCCACGTCCTCGAGCACGCCCCGCAGTTCCGCGCCCGTCATCTCGCGCACGTTGATGCCGGCGTAGGTGATCGCCGTCTGCGCCATCACGTCTTCGACCGTGATGGCCTGCCCCGGGAGCAGGGCCGTGCCCCAGCGGAAGCCCGGGGAAAGGGCCACCGGGGCGTCCTGCGTTTCGCGCAGCGCATCGAGGATGAGCTCATCGAAGCTGCCGTTGAAATTGCCGCGGCGGTACAGCAGGTCGTCGGTCTGTGCCAGCGGCTGCGCCAGATCCTCCGCGAAGGGCTGCCTCGTCTGCTCGACCAGCGCGGCCATCCCCGGATCCGGCGCCAGCAGGTCGCTGAACACCGGCAGCAGCCGGTAGTCGCATTCGATGCGGCCGTTCCTCGGCCGCAGGTCCAGCACGCCGAGGAACTTGCCGTAGGAGCCCGCGTTCGTGACCAGCGTGCGGCCGCCGCCGTTGCGGATGCCCACGGCGCGGGGCATGGGGTCGTGGGTATGCCCGCCGAGGATCGCGTCGATGCCGCGCACGCGCGACGCGAGCTTGAGGTCCACGTCGACCCCGTTGTGGGACAGCAGGACCACCGCATCGGCCCCGTCCTTGCGGACTTCGTGGACCAGGGCCTGCAGAGGTTTCTCGTGGATGCCGAAGGTCCATTCGGGAATCAGGTGGCGCGGATTGGCGATCGGGGTATAGGGGTACGCCTGGCCGATGATGGCGACGTTCAACCCGTTGATCTCCCGCATCGCGTGGGACGCGAACACGCGGTCGCCGAAGTCGCGCGTGAACACGTTCTGCGCGAGGAACTCGATGTCCCCCTCCAGCGCCTTTGCCAGCTCCAGCACGCGCGCCTCGCCGTAGGTGAACTCCCAGTGGCCGGTCATGAGCTCCACGCCCAGGCGTGCGCTGGCCCCGGCCATGTCGGCGGCCCGGGTCCACAGCGCGCAGGCGGAGCCCTGCCAGTTGTCGCCGCCGTCGACCAGGATCGCGCCGGGGCGCTGCGCCTTGAGCTGCGCCACGAGGGTGGCGAGGTGGGCAAAGCCGCCCATGCGGCCGTACTTGCGCGCCAGGCTGGCGAAATCGGCGCTGGCGAACGCATACGCCTCGCGCGACCCCCGCGGGAAGCGATAGTGGCGCAGCAGCGCCTCGCCGTGCAGGTGGGCCAGCTGCTCCACGTTGCCCCCGACCGCGATGTTGATCTCGGCCTCGCGCAGGTAAGCCGGCAGCAGCTGCGCGTGGCAGTCCGTCAGGTGCAGCAGGCAGGCCGCGCCGCGCGCCGGCGGCAGGTCGTAGAGCGCCGGCGACACGGGTGCCGTCGCGCCGCGCGCCGCGCCATGCGCGCCCGCGAGCGCGAGCGCAACCAGGAAATCACGGCGATCCATGGCGTGTCCGGCCGCGGATGGCGTGCCGGTTCACTTGCGGTAGACCGAAGCGCGCAGCGGCAGCCCGTTGCTCAGGTAGGAGAGGAAGTACTCGAGGTTGTTCAGCTCCTCGCTGCCTGCGGCGAAGGGAACGGCGCGCATCTGCTCCATGCAGCGGCGCAGGCGCAGGTGCAGGGTGTTGAGATTGTCGCCCGCGCGGAACACCGGCCAGTGGGTGGCCTGCCCGACCGTGGGCGAGATGACCTCGGTGCGCAACACCTGGCCGGCGCTGGTCCAGTGGCAGGAGGCGCAGGAGAAGTTGTACTGGCCGATGCGCGTGAAGTACAGGCGCTTTCCCTGCTCGTACTTCGCGAGCGCCGCGGCGCCGTCCACCCGGACGTCCATGCGCATGCCGTCCGACAGGCCGCGCGCATAAGCCGTCAGCACGCCCATGGTCTTGCGGTCTTCCTGCGCATAGGGCTGCTCGCCATGGGCCCGGCGGCAGTCGTTCAGGGCCATCTCGAAGGTGACGACCCGGCCCGAGGCCTCGTCGAAGCGCGGGTACTTGCCCGCGGCGTTGCGCCCGGCCTCCGGGAAGCAGGCCGAGTAGGTGCTGCCGTCGGCGAAGGGCGTCTCCCACAGCCGGCGGCCGGCATCGATGTCGCCCTGGAAGGGCGGGAACTCCATGATGCTGTCGAACTGCTGCCTGGCGTCGCGCGACACCATGAGCGCGCCGTCCACATAGGCTTCCAGGGCGATGCCCGGAAACCTTTCCTGGTAGTGCTTCACGAACGCGGCACGGTCCTCCTCGGGCGTTGCGCCGGCCCGCGGCGCGAGCGCGAGGCTGCACGCCACCAGGAGCGCGGCGGCGAGCGCGCGCTCAGGCGAGCGTGGCGTCGATGCTGGCCTTCTCACCCTTGTTGTCCTCCCAGCCCACCGTGATCCTGTCGCCGGCACGGGCGCCCTTCACGCGGAAATGGAGAAAGGGGTTCTTGGAAACGGCCTGGCTCCATTGCGCGTCCAGCACCGTCTTGCCATTGTGCGTGGCGAGCACGCGCTGGATGAAGTGCAGGGGGATGATCTCGCCGGTGGCGGGGTCCTTGCGCAGGCCGGTCTCCATCGGGTGGAACATCAGGACCTTCACGTCCGCGACGTCTCCCGAGAGGGTGGCGCGGATCTTCATTGCGTCTGCCATCGATCTGCGCCCTCAGCCGCCGCAGCCGCCGATGGTCACCTTGACCTCGCGGCTCGCGGAATAGAATTTCCCGCCCGCCTTGACGATGGCGCGGACCCTTGCCGACTCGCCCATCTTGATGCGGGTGGAGATGAAGGGCTCGGCCCCGGAGAGGTCGAACTGGGCCACCAGGGGCTGCGGGTTCTTCTCCGCAAAGAGGTACAGCGCCTCGGTACCGGGGATCGCGCTGGTGATCTCCACCGGTACGATGGCACCGTTTTCCGCGATCTCGGGGGCCTTGAGTTCGACCTTGTCGCTGTCGACGGCGCCGGCAATGCCGAGCGCCTTCAGGGCGTCGGGAAGCGCCCTGGCGTCGAAGGCCGCCTTGTTCCATTCCGCGGCGAGCGCACGGATCGGGCGCAGCGCGCCCAGCGCAAGGGCGACGGCGACGCCGCCCAGCACGCGCAGGGCGCCGCGGCGCGGCCCGAATGTGGTCTGGCTGGTTTGGGGTTTCATAGGGTGTAGAGGAAGTCCACGATCTGCTCGATCTCCTGCGGGGTGAGTATGCCGTGCTTGCCGAAGGGCGGCATCACGGTCTGCGGGTTGAACTGCATCGGGTCGAACAACTGCTCCACGAGGCGCTCGCGCTGCGGAAACCGTTCGCGCATCTGCAACAGCGGCGGCCCGATGTTCGCAGAGGTGACCGCGCCGGGGTCGGCGGGCACCGCATGGCAGGCGAGGCAGTTGCCCTTGCCGATGTCGTAGGCCAGCGCCCGGCCCGGCGGGGCCTCCGCGGCAGCGGCGGGACCGGTTGCGGCTGTGGCAACCACGACGCATGCAAGCAGGAAGGCGCGCATCAAAGTCAGACCGCGGCCGCGGGCGCCGGTTCGGCGCTCAGCCCCGCGGTTCGGCCCGCCAGTGGCCGGACTTGCCGCCGCGCTTCTCCAGCAGGCGGACCTCCTCGATGCGCATGCCGCGGTCGACGGCTTTGCACATGTCGTAGATCGTGAGCAGGCCCACGCTGGCCGCGGTGAGCGCCTCCATCTCGACGCCGGTGCGTCCGACCGTCTCGGCCGTGGCTACGCAGCGCACGCGGTTGCCGGCGCGGTCGACCTCGAACTCCACGCTAACGCGCGTGAGTGCGAGCGGATGACAAAGCGGGATCAGGTCCGAGGTGCGTTTCGCACCCTGGATCGCGGCGATCCTCGCCACGCCCAGCACGTCGCCCTTGGCCGCACTGCCGTCGAGGATCTTCTGCAGCGTCTGCGGCTGCATGGCGATGCTGCCGGCAGCAACGGCGACGCGGTGGGTCTCGGGTTTCTCCACCACGTCCACCATGTGCGCCTTGCCCTGGGAATCGAAATGCGTGAGGTCGGCCAATTTGGTATCCATCGCAAGGCAGGCTTCGCGGCCCGCCGCGCAAAGAGGAACTTGCGCAATCGTGGCGTTATCATAGCACCATGAAATCGCTCCTCCCCGCCCTGCGCCTGCTGCTCGCCGCGCTGCTCGCCGCCGCTGCCGTGGCCGCCGGCGACGAGCTGCCCGACCTGGGCGATGCGTCGCAAAGCGTGATCACGCCCGCCCAGGAGCGCAAGCTGGGCGAAAGCATCATGCGCCAGATCCGCGCCGACCCCGCCTACCTCGACGACGCGGAGGTCGCGGATTACCTCAACACGATCGGCTACCGGCTGGTGGGCAGCAGCCCCGATCCCGCCGGCCCCTTCGAATTCTTCTGCATCCGCGACAATTCGGTGAACGCGTTTGCGCTGCCCGGCGGCTTCGTCGGCGTGCACTCCGGGCTGCTGCTGGTGGCGCAAAGCGAGTCGGAGCTGGCCAGCGTGCTCGGCCACGAAATCGCGCACGTCACCCAGCACCACATCGCCCGGCTCATCGCCGGCCAGCAGAAGGCGGGACTCGCCTCGATGGCCGCGCTGGCGGTGGCGATCCTGGCGGCGCGGTCGAACGCGGACATCGCGCAGGCGGCCATCGTGGGCGCGCAGGCCGGCATGATCCAGTCGCAGCTCAACTTCACGCGCGAGCACGAGCGCGAGGCCGACCGCATCGGCCTGCAGATCATGGACAAGTCCGGCTTCGACGTGCACGCCATGCCGGTGTTCTTCGAGCGGTTGCAGAAGGCCACGCGCATCTACGAGACCAACGCGCCCTCGTACCTGCGCACCCACCCGGTGACCTACGAGCGCATCGCCGACGTCCAGAACCGCATCCAGAACCTGCCGTATCGCCAGGTGCCGGACGAGATCGAATTCCATCTGGTGCGCGCGCGCCTCACGGCCATGGACGGCAACCCGCGCGAGGCTGCGGCCAACTTCACGCGGCTGCTGAACGAGCGCAAGGTGGCGAGCGAGGCGGCGGCCCGCTACGGGCTGGTGGTCGCGCTGCTGCGGGCGGGCGATGCGGGCCAGGCGCGCCGCGAGATGGCGCAGCTGCAGGCGATGAAGGCGAAGAGTCCCATGATAGACGCACTGGCCGCGCAGACCCTGGTCGCGAGCGGCGAGATCGACAAGGGGCTGGCGCTGTACCGGGAGGCGCTGCGCGCCAATCCGGGGCGCAAGTCGCTGGCTTACGGCTATGCCGAAACGCTCATCAACACCCGGCGCGCGCCCGAGGCCCTGGAATACCTGGCGAGCCGGCTCGACACCCGCTCCACGGACGCCCGCCTCTACGAGATCCAGGCCCGCGGCTACGCCGCCACCGGCAAGCGCCTGGCGCAGCATCGCGCGCTCGCCGAGGCCTATGCCCTGCGCGGCAACCTGCCCGGCGCGATCGAGCAGCTGCAGATCGCCCAGAAGGCCGGCGACGGGGATTTCTACCAGCAGTCGAGCGTCGAGGCCCGGCTCAAGGAATTCGTCGCGCTCGATACCGAGAGCCGGGCGAAAAACTGACCCGCCGGCGCCGCTGCCGCCATTCCCCCGGCATGCGTCCGGGCCGTCGCGGGCGGGCGCATGCCTAAACATCTCGCCTTATCGCCTTGAATTTCCTATCATACGGCACGCTCCGCCACGCGCGGGGACTGTGGTCGCGATCATGGAAAAGATCGGCAAATACGAGATCATCCGGGAACTGGGCAGGGGCGCGACCAGTGCCGTCTACCTGGCGAACGATGCGTTTGCCGACCGCCAGGTCGCCATCAAGCTGGTGCGAGCCGACGCGCTGCACGACAAGGAGTACGGCAAGCGCTTCAACAAGCTGTTCCTCGTCGAGGCTTCACTCGCCGGCAAGCTGTCCCACCCGCACATCGCATCCATCTACGACGCGGTCTCCGACGAGCAGGGCAGCTACCTCGTCATGGAGTACGTCGAGGGGGGCACCCTGGAGCCCTTCACCCTGGCGGAGAGCCTGCTGCCGGTGGAGCGCGTCATCGAGATCATCTTCAAGTGCTGCAAGGCGCTCGACTACGCCCACCGCCACGGCATCATCCATCGCGACATCAAGCCGGCGAACATCCTGCTCACCGGTGAGTCGGACATCAAGATCACCGATTTCGGCGCCGCGCTGTCGCTCACCGCGGAGACCACCCAGGTCTCCGGCATCGGCTCGCCGGCCTACATGTCGCCGGAGCAGCTGCAGGAGTCGCCGCTCACGCACCAGACGGACATCTTCTCCCTCGGCGTGGTCATGTACCAGTTGCTGACCGGGGCGCTGCCGTTCAAGGCCACCAACAACTACAGCATGGTCTACCAGATCATCAACGTCGATGCGCCGCCGCCCAGCCTGCTGCGGCCCGAGGTGCCCTCCGCCGTGGACTTGATCGTCAAGCACGCGCTGGAGAAGGACGTGGCGCGCCGCTTCGCCACCTGGGAGGATTTCGCCCAGTCCCTGGCAGACACCTTCAACAACCTGCAAAAGCCCGAGGAATCCGTCCCGGAAGCCGAGAAGTTCAAGATCCTGCGCTCGCTGGAGTTCTTCAACACCTTCTCCGACGTCGACCTGTGGCAGGTGATGCGCATCTCCAACTGGGTGCGCTACGCGACGGGCAGCAGCGTGATCGCCGAGGGCGACGTGGGCACGTCCTTTTTCATCATCGCCGCCGGCGAGGTCAAGGTCACCAAGCAGGGCAAGCTGCTCAACATCCTCAATGCCGGCGAGTGCTTCGGCGAAATGGCCTACCTGGGCAAGCGCCAGTTCCAGCGCACCGCCAGCGTCTCGGCCGTCAACGACATCACGGTCATCGAGATCGCCTCCGACTCGCTGGCCCAGGCCACCGAGAGCTGCAGGCACGCCTTCAACGCGGCCTTCCTCGAGCTGCTCGTGAGCCGCCTGGAGTCGGCCAACACCCGGCTGTCGCAGCTGCTGCTCGACCGCAACATCAGCCTGTTCTGAGCACCTCCCATCCGGGCCTGCGTGCCGGGGTATCATGGCGCCATGGCACCCACGGGCGAATTCACCAACATCGACGCGACGCGTCTGCAGGAACTTCAGGCGGGGCGTCAGCCCGTGCTCATCGACGTGCGCACCGACGCGGAAGTCGGCCGGGGCATCATCCCCGGAGCGCGGCACATCCCGCTGCAGGCGCTGATGGCGAGGTTCGGCGAGATCGAGCGCGACCGGCCGGTGGTGTTCTATTGCCAGTCCGGCGCCCGTTCGGCCCAGGCCAGCCACTTCCTGGCGGCCCAGGGCTGGAACGAGGTCTACAATCTGGCGGGTGGCATCGTCGGGTGGGCGCAGCGCGGCCTGCCCATCGGCAGTGCCGGCTGAGGCGACGATCCCGTACACCGGCCCAAGTGGAACACAGCATGGAAACCGAAGTTCACATCGACCGCGAGCTGGACGCGCGCGGGCTCAACTGCCCGCTGCCGATCCTGCGCACCAAGAAATCCCTGAACGAGATGACGCACGGCCAGGTGCTCAAGGTGCTCGCCACCGACCCGGGCTCGGTGCGTGACTTCCAGGCCTTCTCCAAGCAGACCGGCAACCAGCTGCTCGCCTCGACGCAAAGCGGCGGCGAATTCCTGTTCCTGGTGAAAAAGAAGTGATTCCCCTGCTGCCGGACCCGGACCGGCTGATCGCCGGCTTCGACCGGGCGCTGCGCACGCTGTTCGCGCCCGCGCTCCCGGTGCGGCCCGTGCCCGGCGCGGACCTGCCGGAGGCGGCGCTGGGCGAAACCGACAGGCGCCATGCGGCGGCCCTGATGCGCGTCAACCACACCGGCGAGATCTGCGCCCAGGCCCTGTACCAGGGGCAGGCGATGACCGCCCGCGACCCGCGGGCGCGCGAAGCCCTGCAGTGCGCCGCCGACGAGGAAATGGAGCACCTTGCCTGGACCTCGCAGCGCGTGGGCGAGCTGGGCGGGCGCCTCAGCGTGCTCAATCCGCTCTTTTATGCCGGCGCCTTCACGATGGGCGCCCTCTCGGGCTTGCGCGGGGATGCGTGGAACCTGGGCTTCCTGGCCGAGACCGAGCGGCAGGTCGAAGGCCACCTCGAAAGCCACCTCGACCGGCTGCCGGGGAATGACGCGCGCAGCCGCGCCATCGTCGGCGCCATGAAGGAGGACGAGGCGCGCCATGCGGACTCGGCCCGGCAGCTTGGCGCCGCGGAGTTGCCCGCGGCCGTGAAGCAGGCGATGCGCCTGGCTTCGAAGGTGATGACCGGCTCGACCTACTGGGTCTGAGGCCTGGTACCGGGGGCTGGCGGGTTACGCGCGGGCCGGGACGTTGCGGCGGCGTCATGCCGCCGGGCGACGCTCCGGATCAGGCAGGTGCCTGGATTTCCACGATCTCGTAATCGTGCGAGAGCCTAGGATTCTACGATCTCGTAGTCGTGCGAGATCGTTGCCGTCTTCCCCAGCATGATCGACGCCGAGCAATACTTCTCCGCCGACAGGTGGATGGCCCGCTCCACGTGCTCGCGCTTGAGGTTGCGGCCCTTCACGACGAAGTGGAAATGGATGCGCGTGAACACCTTCGGGTCTTGCGCCGCGCGGTCCGCGTCGATCTCGAGCACGCAGTCGCTCACCTCCTGGCGGGCTTTTTTCAGGATCGTCACCACGTCGTAGGCGGTGCACCCCCCGGTGCCGGCGAGCACCGTCTCCATCGGGCGCGGGCCAAGGTTGCGCCCGCCGCCTTCCGGCGCGCCGTCCATCACGATCGCGTGGCTGCTTTCCGTCTCGGCGACGAAGGCCACGCCTTCGATCCACTTCACCCGCACTTTCATCCTGGTTTCCCTCAGTCGATCCAGCGGCGGACATGGTACCAGCCGCGGCCCAGGACCTCGTGCAGGAAGACGCGGCTTTCCACCATCCCGTAGGCGCTGGGCAGCAGCGCGATCACCGTGAACGGCCCGGGGCGCGAGAACGCGGTCGGTGCGTCCAGCACCTCGAAGCCGGCCAGCTCGAAGGCGCGATGCGCGCGGGCCATGTGGCTCGCGTGGGTGACCAGCGCGATGCGGTGGATGCCTTCCCGCGCCAGCAGCTCGCGGGTGTACCGCGCGGACTCGAGGGTGTTCGCGGCGCGCGCCTCGGTCCATCGCACCGGGACCTGGAAGTCGCGCGCCAGGGCCTCCTTCATCTGCGAGGCTTCCGTCGTGGCGCCGGCGAGCGCCCTGCCGCCGGAAACCAGGAGCGGCAGCCCGGTCTCCCGGTGCAGCCGGGCGCCCCAGCGCAGGCGCTCCAGGGTGAAGGTGCCGGCGCTGTCGCCGCCGTATTCGGGCGCGTCGAAATAGGTGCCCCCGCCCAGCACGACGATGGCCTGGGCGTTGTTCAGGGCCGCCGCCTCCGGGACCTGCACGGGCTCGATCAGG
Source organism: Burkholderiales bacterium (assembly GCA_035549715.1). Taxonomy (GTDB): domain Bacteria; phylum Pseudomonadota; class Gammaproteobacteria; order Burkholderiales; family JACQAP01; genus JACQAP01. The sequence continues at coordinate 1,531 of DASZQJ010000037.1, read as the reverse complement.
TTGAGCAGGCGGCTGCTCACGAAGGGCGTCGAAAGGCCCCACAGCAGGGCGATGCCCACGGCAGCGAGCGTCAACCCGGACCGGCGCCAGAGGCGCGCCAGCAGCAGGCCCGCGGCCGCCAGCAACAGGGGGCCGGCGGGCGGCAGGAGCAACGCGGTGATGAGCTTGGTGGTCCAGAGTTCCATGTCACTGTTTCCTAAGAGCTTAAAGGTCCATGCCTGGGGCGATCCAGGGCCCGGGCAGGGCCGCGCCCCGGTGCCGATGCGGCAGCGCGGATGCTGCTTTGCGGGCACCCGCTGGCGGCATCAAATTGGTGAGCCTTAACAAGGTCTTATTGCCGAAACACTGGGATTCTGCGGGGCACCTGCGGTAGAATGCAACGCTTTTGAAACCAGCAACTTTCTGACGGACCCATCATGGCTGACAACAGTGTGGACAAGGGTCGGCGCTTCCTCCTGGTCTCGACCGGCGTGGCCGGGGCGGTGGCCGGGGTGGCGGTGGCGGTGCCCTTCGTGCTGAGCATGACCCCGAGCGCACGGGCGAAGGCGGCGGGCGCACCGGTCGAGATCGATATTTCCAAGCTCGAGCCGGGGATGATGATCACGGAGGAATGGCGTGGCCAGCCGATCTGGGTGATCCGCCGCACGAAGGAGATGATCGACAGCCTGCCGGCGATGGATGCCGAGGTGGCGGACCCGAATTCCAGGGTCAACCAGCAGCCCGCCTACGCGAAGAACGAGAACCGCTCGATCAAGCCCGAATACCTGGTGCTGGTGGGCATCTGCACGCACCTGGGCTGTTCGCCGACGCAGAAGCTTGCCCCCGGCAACGACGGCGGCATGGGCGAAGGCTGGAAGGGCGGCTTCTTCTGTCCCTGCCACGGCTCCAAGTTCGACCTCGCGGGCCGCGTGTTCAAGGGCGTGCCGGCGCCGGTCAACCTCAAAGTTCCTCCACACACCTACCTGAGCGATACGCGGCTGCTGATCGGTCAGGACAGCACGGGAGCCTGACGCAATGGCCACAATCTCCGCCTGGCTCTGCCGCAAGGGGACGCAGACGATCGCCTGGATCGACGAGCGCTTCCCCTTGACCGCGAACTGGAAGGCGCACCTGTCCGAGTACTACGCGCCGAAAAACTTCAACTTCTGGTACTACTTCGGCTCGCTCGCCATGCTGGTGCTGGTGATGCAGATCGTCACGGGCATTTTCCTGACGATGCACTACAAGCCCGACGCGACCCAGGCGTTCGCCTCGGTCGAGTACATCATGCGCGACGTGACCGGCGGGTGGCTGATCCGCTACCTGCACTCCACCGGCGCCTCGATGTTCTTCATCGTCATCTACCTGCACATGTTCCGCGGCCTGATCTACGGCTCGTACCGCAAGCCGCGCGAGCTGCTCTGGCTGTTCGGCATGCTGATCTACCTGTGCCTGATGGCCGAGGCTTTCTTCGGCTACCTGCTGCCGTGGGGCCAGATGTCCTTCTGGGGCGCGCAGGTGATCGTCAACCTCTTCGGCACCGTGCCGTTCA
>DASZQJ010000036.1:0-5186 GCA_035549715.1 Burkholderiales bacterium | reverse complement strand
GGCCACACGCACTCGACCTTGCCGCCGCGCACGCCCACGATCCAGTCGTAGAGGTTCACGGTCGGGTCGCAATGCCCGGGGATCAGGCGCACCTTGTCGCCCACCGCGATGCGGGAGCCGGGCGCCAGCGCGAGCACGCCGTGCTCGTCCGAGGCCTTCAGGTATTCCACGCCCGGGAGGTCCGCCACGAGCGGCATGCCGGAATCGACCGACAGGGCCTTGAGGCCCGCGTCCACCACCGCGCGCCCGGCGACCGCATGGCTCATGACGGTGGCCCAGACGAACAGGCTTTGCTCGAAGACCTGCAGGGGCTTGCCTGCCTCGTCGAGGTTGCGGTTGTAGTCGGCGTCCATGAACACGTAGGAGCCGGGCTGGATCTCGTTGTAGACGCCGCTGCCGGCCTCGAGCAGGTAGGTGCCCGTGCCCGCGCCGGTGATGACATCGGCCTTGAGGCCGTCCTGCGCCAGCAGCTCCGTGGTCGTGCGCACGCCTTCGACCGCGCGGGCGATCGCCGCCTGGCGCTCGGCGGGGCTGCGCGCGTGCTGGGCGGCGCCCTGGTAGGCGTGCAGCCCCGCGAAACGCAGGTTCTTCGTGCCGGCCACCGCGCGGGCCAGCGCCACCGCCGGCGCGCCGGGCTCCACGCCGCAGCGGTTCGCGCCGACGTTGACCTCCACGAGCACGTCGAGCTTCACGCCCGCCGCCCGCGCCGCCGCATCGAGGTCGGCGACGTTCTGGCGGTCGTCCACGCAGACGCTCACGCGCGCGCGCCGGGCCAGGCCCGCCAGGCGCGCCAGCTTCTGCGCGCCGACCACCTCGTTGCTGACCATGACGTTCATCACGCCGCCTTCGACCATCGCCTCGGCCTCGGAGACCTTCTGGCAGCACACGCCCACGGCGCCGTGCGCCATTTGCCGCAGGGCGATCTCGGGGCATTTGTGCGACTTGGCGTGCGGGCGGACGCGGACCTTGTGCGCGGCCAGCGTCCGGTCCAGGCGATCGAGGTTGCGCTCGAAGGCATCGAGGTCCAGCAGGAGGGCGGGGGTGTCCACTTCGGACAGGGACTGCCCGGGACGGGCGGGGGCGGCGGCGTGGAGGCTCATGTTCGGGGGCGCAGGGCCTAGGCGGGCGACAGGAAAGCGCGATAGTACGCGACTGCGGCCGCGAGGCTGCCGAGGAACAGCGCCAGCCCCGCCGCCAGGTACCCGTGATAGCGCCCCGCCAGCCTGTCCGGCGGGAGGGACGAGATCACGAAGCGCCGGCTGCCGTCGCCGCGGCCCACCATGTGGACGCCTTCCCCGGCCGTGGCATCGGCCGAGGCGCGCTGCGCCGCCTCGCGGGCCGCCTCGTGCATGGCCATCAGCTCCCTGCCCGACAGGTGGCCGTCGCGGTCGGCATCGAAACGGCGCGCCTGCCCGCGGTCCATGCGCCAGTCGTTGAGCAGGCGCTCGGTCAGCACGGCAACGTCGACCTGCTCGCGCTCGGTCCGGAATTCGCCGAGGACGTACAGCGGGTCGCCTTCCAGGATGTGCTCGCGGACCACCTTGCGGTCGCCGTCGTATTCGACCTCGCGCCGGGCGCAGAGGACCTCCGCGCCCGCCGGCAGGACGAGCGCGCTGCCGCTGTCGTCCGCGACGCAGAACGGCTCCTGCGTCGTGTCCACCGAGTGCACGATGTAGAACAGGTTGAACGGAAACACGCGCCACTGCGAGGACCGGCTTGCGAACTGGGTGCGCTTCCAGAGGTGGAATTCGGGGGCGTCCGGAAAGTGCCGCCGCGCGTTGCGCGCCGTGCCGACCAGTTCGACGTAGCCCTGCGCGGCGGTGGCGACGCGGCTGGTGGGGATCGCCCGCACGAGGGTGCGCAGGCGCATGCCGTGCTGCCAGAGGAACAGGCCGGTCAGGCTCGCGAAGCCGAGCCAGAGCTCGGTGCCCCAGGTCTGCAGCCCGCGCGGCAGGTCGTGCGTCCAGGCGAAGACCACCACGAGCGCCCCGGCGAACAGCGCCCAGCCCGCGAACGCGATCGGATTGGAGCGCAGCACCGCCGGTCAGGGGCGCCCGGCCTTGCAGTCCGTGCGCATGATGTTGCCGGCGCTTTCGACGGACCAGTTGCGGCCGTAGGAGCCGAACACCAGGTCGAGCACCGCGAGCAGGTTCTTTTTTTCCACCGGGTCGTTGTAGCTGCGCTCGTCCAGCCGCGCGAGCGCCTGCTCCCGCGGCAGGCCGGACTTGCGCCATTCCATGGCTTCCGAGGCGAACGCGCCGATGTCGTCGCAGGTCATGGTGCCCAGCGGATAGTTGCCCGCGAGCGCCGCGCTGCAGGAAGCGGCAAGGGCGATGGCGGGGAGCAGTCGGGTCATGGGCAGTCCTGCGGAATGGGCGCGGAGTAGAATCGTGCCATGGGGGCGAAACGGCATTCTAGAGGGTCGCGGCGAGGCTTGTCATGTCCGCGCGGCTGATCCGGGCGGGCGGGATCGCGCTGCTGCTGGCCGCCGCGCTGGCGTGTCCGGCGCAGGCGCGCGCCGTGGAGGCGCCGCCCGCGGCCGTTCGCGAGCAGGCGCTCGCGGACCTCGGCAGCGCCGACGCCGCGGTGCGCGAGCAGGCCTGCGCGAGGCTCGGCGAGAGCGGCGGCGGTGAAGCGCTGCCGCGGCTGCTCGCGGCCCTGCGCGAGGACCCTGCGGCGAACGTGCGGCGCGCCGCGGAGCAGGCGATCTGGCGCATCTGGAGCCGTTCCGGGGATGCGCGAACCGACCGGGAATTCGAGGCCGGGGTGGCGCAGATGCAGGCCGGCGAACTGCGCGAGGCGGCGCGCACCTTCGGCAGGGTCATCGACATGCAGCCCGGGTTCGCCGAGGGCTGGAACAAGCGCGCGACCGTTTATTTCCTCCTCGGCGAGCTCGAGCGCTCGTTGCGGGATTGCGACGAGGTGATCCGCCGCAATCCGGACCACTTCGGCGTGCTCGCCGGCTACGGCCAGATCCATGCGCAACAAGGCGACCTGTCCGAGGCGCTGGAATATTTCGAGCGGGCCCTGGCCATCAATCCCAACATGGACGGCGTGCGGGCGAGCGTCGAGGCGATCCGCCGCGCGCTCGCCGCGCAGCGCCGGCGCAGCATTTGAACGGCGTCGATCCGCAGGCACTGGCGACGGCCGCGGTGCCCCGCGGTGTCGACGGCAGCCGGGCCGCCGCCTTCGCCGGGAACCTCCTGTCGGGATTGCGCGTTGCGTTGTTCCTGCGCGTGGGCGCCGCGCGCTTCCACGCGGGCGTGGGGCAGCTCATCGCCCTGGTCGCCCTCGGCCTGCTGCTCAACCTGGCGGCGGGCTTTGCCTTCGTCGGGCCGGCGGGGGCATTCAATCCCGAAGCCCTGCCGTCCGCCGTTTTCGGCGTCCTGCTCCTCCTGCTGGCCGGCTGGGCCATCGCACGCTGGCGCCGCGAGCCCCGCCTCGCCTCGGTGATCCCGGTGGCGGTGGCGGCCGCGGCGGTCAGCCTCAACCTGGTCGCCGACGGGCTCTGGCTGGCCATCGACCGCGGCTGGATCCCGATGGCGCCCGAGGCGTCGATGCGCCTGTATTACGGGCTGTTCGCCTGGTGGTCACTGGCCACGGCGCTCGCCGTGTCGCGGCTGTCGCGCCCCGTGCCGCCTTCGCCGGTGCCCGCGATCCTGTTCGCCGCGATCGTCCTCGTCCCGACGTACTTCCTGCCCTCGGGGTGGCTGTGGGAAGGGCCCGCCGGCGGCGGGCAGGCCGCGGGCGAAGGGCCGCCGCAGCCGGTCCTCGACGAGGAGGCGCTCTACGCCCAGCCCGAGTTGCTGCGCCGGACCCTGGAGCGCATCGGGCCGCAAAGGCCGGGTGTGGCCGACCTGTATTTCGTCGGTTTCGCCCCCTACGCCTCGCAGGACGTGTTCATGAAGGAAGTGCAGTCCGTCGGCCGCCTGTTGCGGGAGCGCTTCGACGTGGGCGGGCGCGGCGTGAGCCTGGTGAGCCATCCGTCGCTCGCCCAGGAGTCGCCCATCGCCACGCTCACCAGCCTGAGGCTGGCGCTGGCCGCCGTGGGCAAGCGCATCGATCCGGAGGAAGACGTCGTGCTGCTGCACATCACGACGCACGGATCGGAGAACCACGAGCTCGGCGTGGAGTTCTGGCCCCTGCAGCTGGCCCAGATCCGTCCGCAGGACATCCGCGCCGCGCTGGACGATGCCGGCATCAAGTGGCGCATCGTGGTGGTGTCCGCCTGCTATTCGGGCGGCTTCCTCGGCGCCCTCGCGGGGCCGACGACCCTGGTGCTCACCGCGGCGGACGCGAGGCACGCCTCCTTCGGCTGCGCGAGCGACTCGGACTACACGGATTTCTCGCGGGCGCTGTACGAGGAGGCGCTGCGCAAGACCCGTTCCTTCCCGCAGGCGTTCGCCCTGGCCCGCGCGTCGATCCAGCGGCGCGAGGCGCGCGGCAAGCTCGAGCCGTCCAATCCGCAAATGGCGCTGGGCGCACGGATCGAGGCGAAGCTGGCGCAGCTTTCCGCGCGGTTGTCCGCGCACGACCGGTAGCGCCGGCCACGGATCAGGCATCCCCCCCAAACCCCGCATGAGCGCCTTGCGCCGCCTCGCCGCCATCCTCCTGTGGGCCTCGCTGGTTGCGGCGCCGGCCTTCCCGGCGGAGTGGGACCGGCTCACGCGCGAGCAGGCCCTGGCCGAGACGCGCAACCCGCAGGTGGAAAAGCGCCGCCTCGCCTTCGCGCGGCTGGCGGAGGTCGGCACCATGGACGACGTGCCCGTGGTGCTGGCCGCGCTCTGGGACGAGGAGGAACTCGTCCGCGGCATGGCGGAGCAGGTGGTGTGGGGCATCTGGATGCGCGCCGACGACCCGGTGCTCGACCCCATGTTCCAGACCGGGGTGCGCCTGCTGGTCGAGGACGAGCCGCGGCAGGCGATCGAGAAATTCGACGAGGTGATCCTGATCAAGCCTGGGTTCGCGGAGGCCTGGAACCGGCGCGGGGACGCCTGGGCCCGGCTCGAGGAGGCGGATCGCGCCCTGGCGGACTATGGCCACGCGCTCGAGCTCAATCCCTATCATTTCGGCGCGCTGGAGAGCTGCGGCCGCATCTGGCTCGAGCGCGGCGAGTACCGCGCCGCCGCAGGCTACTTCCGCCGCGCCCTCGACCTCAATCCCAACCTGCTGGAAGTGGCGCTGGC
>DASZQJ010000035.1:0-5301 GCA_035549715.1 Burkholderiales bacterium | reverse complement strand
CAGCTCCCAGGCACCGAGCCGCCAGGCGGCGTCGAGCATCGCATGGTCGATGTGGCCCAGTTCGCGCCAGTCCTCGTTCAACTGCAGCGCCGAGCCCGGCACCGGCGCCAGGTCCCGCTCCGGGTCCGCCGGCGCCCCGCGTCGGAAGCCGTGCCAATGCAGCATCAGCAGGACCGGCGTGTTCGGCCGCGGGATCGCCGTGAGCGTCACCGCGAACAGCGGCAGGCGAACGGCTTCGATCTGATCGGCGATGGTGGAAAAAAGGTCCAAGGGCTTCCTCCGTCATCCAGGCAGATGCGAAAAATCTAGCAAAAACCGGGCGCGCCGGGAATGCGTCCCCCGGCGGTCCCCGCCGCCAGGCGTCAAACGGATGTCCGACCCTGCCAGGCGGCGTTGCGCCGCATCATGGCTGTAAACGCGGTGTAACGGAACGTCTTCATCCTTCGCGGGTCAGAGACTTCGGCACCGGGACGCAGCGGACGCAAAGGAATCCGGGAAAGCCGCACCGGGAATACAGGCAAGGCGCCTTGCGGGCTTCGCGCCGGCAACGCATCGCGACAGGGGACACCCAACCGATCGCCGCCTCACTTTCCCTGTCCTTCCCGCCTTTCCTTGCGTCCCCTGCGCCTTTGTCCCCTCCTCTCCGGCCCGCGCCCGCCAGGGGGCGGGAGGTTCAGTCCTCGATCGCCGCGTACACGAAATTCTTGAACAGCTTGCGGTAGTACGCGCGGATCGGGCTGGGCGCCTGGGTCATGTACACGGCGACCAGGTCCTCCTTCGGATCGATCCAGAAGTAGGTGCCGGCGTATCCGCCCCACATGAACTCGCCCTGCGAACCCGCCACCCCCGCGATGCCGTTGCCCTGCCGCACGGCGAATCCCAGGCCGAAGGTATAGCCGGGCGTGCCCAGCAGGATTTCGCCCGGCGTCATGGGTGATACGGCCTGGATGCGGGAACCCAGGTGGTCGGAAGACATCAGCTCGACGGTCTTGCGGCTGAGGATGCGTCTGCCGTCGAGCTGGCCGCCGCCCAGCATCATCTGCGCGAAGCGCAGGTAGTCGGCCGCCGTGGACACGCCGCCGGCGCCGCCGGAATCGTTGCTCGGGCGCGTGGAAACGTCATAGAGCCTGTTCGGCGTGTTGGCATCGATGTCCATGGGCAGCGCCTCGGCGATGCGCTCGTAGTTCTGCGGGGCGACGAAGAACGCCGTGTCGACCATGCCCAGGGGCTCGAACAGCCGCTGCTGCAGGAAATCCCCGAGCCGCTGGCCGGAAGCGGCCTCCACGACCCGGCCCAGCATGTCGGTGGCCAGGCTGTACTCCCAGTAGGTGCCCGGATGGTGGCCGAGGGGCGCCTGTGCCACCTTGTCCACGAACTCCTCCGGCGTCAGCGGCCGGATGTCGCCCTCGATTCCGGCCTTGGTGTAGGCCTCCTTGACCGCATTGTTCTGCGTGAGATTGGCATAGGCGAGCCCCGAGGTGTGGCGCAGCAGGTCCTGCACCGTCATCTCGCGCTCCGCCGGCACGATCGCGTAGCTCGACTTCGCGAACTCGGCATCGATCTTCGCCACGCTCACCTTCAGCCCCTTCATCGCGGGCAGGAACTTCGACACCGGGTCGTTCAACTGCATCCGGCCGTCCTCGACGAGCATCATCGCGCCGACGGACACCAGCGGCTTGGTCATGGAATAGATGCGAAAGATCGCATCGGGCCGCATGGGCCGGCCCTTGCCCGGATCGAGCAGGCCCACCGCATCCGCGTAGACGAGCTTGCCGTGCCGCGCGACCAGGAAGACCGCGCCCGGCAGGCGGCCCTTCTCCACGTGCTCGCGAAACGCCGGCGCGATGCGGGCAAGCCGCTGCGCGGACATGCCCACCGATTCCGGCGCCGCCCTCGGCAGCGGATCGGCGCCGAAGGCCGCGGTGGAAAATGCGATGCACGCCGCGAGCGCCACGGCGATCCTGTCCTGAACCATGCTGCCTCCTTTTGTTCCAGTGGATGTCTGACACCTATCCATCATCTACCGCGCACCACGCAGGTACACGTTCGTGGTGCGCCGTTCCTTAGTTCTTGATCCCCGCCGCCCAGGCGATGCCGCCGCGCACGTGGTCGAGGAACAGCGGCTCCTGCCAGGACTCGATCGTGTGGCCGAGCGCCGTGTACCAGGCCCGCCCGCCGTCGTACTCGTGGTGCCAGGCCATGGGATGCATGGCGCCCATGCGCCCGCCGCAGTACGTCGTCTCGTCGATGCGCATCAGCACCGTCACGTCTGGCGCCAGGTCGCCGCGGAAGTCGTACCACTCATCGGTGCGCTTCCACCGGATCGGCAGGGGCCGGGTGGAAGGATGGGCGGCGTCCACGACGGTCAGGACGGCGGGCTGGATCACGGGGTGGCGCTTGAAATAGCCGCCCACGAGGGCCCCGTACCAGGGCCACTCGTACCCCGTGTCGGTGGCGGCATGGATGCCGACGAAACCGCCGCCGCGCCGGATGAAACGTTCGAAGGCCGCCTGCTGTCCCGCGTCGAGGACCTCGCCGCTGGTGCTGAGGAACACGACGGCGCGATACTCGCGCAGCCGGTCGTCGGCGAACACGGCGGCATCCTCGGTGGCCTCCACGCGAAAGCCGTCCTGGTCGCCCAGCGCCCTGACCGCGGCGACGGCGGCCTCGATGGAAGCATGGCGGTAGCCCGCCGTCTTCGAGAACACCAGCACGGCATGGTCCTGCGCCTGCGCAGCAGACCCCGCCAGCGCCAGCGCGAGGATGGCGATGCATCGCATTCCTGGCATTCGCTTTCCCTCCCCCGTCAAATCGATTCCACGAACCGCACCAGCGCTTCACGCTCGTCGCGGCGCATCATCCGGAAGGCCTCGCGCGCCGGCAGGGCCTCGCCGCCGTGCCACAGGATCGCCTCGGTCACGTTGCGCGCCCGGCCATCGTGCAGCAGCGCCGTGCTCCCGCTCACGACCTGCGCAAGACCGAGGCCCCAGAGCGGCGCCGTGCGCCAGTCGCGCGGACCCGCGAGGAACTCGGGCCGGCCGTCGGCCAGGCCCTCCCCCATGTCGTGCAGCAGCAGGTCCGTGTAGGCGCGGAACGTCCGGTGGGAGAGTTGTTTCATGGGCGCGAAGGCGCCGGTCTTCATCTGCGGCACGTGGCAGACGGCGCACCGGGCCTGCGAGAACAGCGCTTCGCCGCGCAGCACCTGCGGATCGCGCATGTTGCGGCGGGCGGGCACCGCGAGGCCGTGCATCCAGAGCTCGAGCGCTTCGATCTCGTAGTTGATGATCTCGGGGAAGTTGCCCGGGAGATGGCGGGCGCAAATCGCCTGCACAGGCGGGCAGTTCTGGTCCGGGAAATAGCGCGACGACAGGCCCATGTCGCCGATGGCGGCGGTGGCGACCTGCATCCGGATCGAAGGCTGGTTCGCCTTCCAGCCGAAGCGCCCGGGCCGGCGCGACCCGCTCGCGGGATCCCAGACGTAGTTGAGTCGCCCGTCATAACCCTGCGCCTTTTGCGCGCGCGCCACCTCGAGCAAGGTCGACTCCGCGACGGCCTCGAGCAGGCCGAGGCCGAACACCGGGGAGGCCATGCGCAACGAGGTCATGGTGTCCGCACCCAGGGCGCCGAAGTTCAGCTGCTCGATGCGCAGCTTCGGCGACCGCAACTCCACGGCTTCGCCGTCGCCCAGGGGAACCACGTGCGTCTCCCAGTCGAGGTACAGGGCCGCTTCCGGGGGCACCGGCGCGCCGGCGTACGCCAGGTCGACGTGGCTGCCATCGAGCGACCGGTTCTGGAGCTGGTCGCCATACGCGGGATGCGGCATCGGGCCGCCGTGCGCATCGGTACCGGGGATGCTGATCCGCACCAGGAGGGACAGCAGCTGCTCGCCCGGCGCGGGGGGCGCGCCGCGGCCCGCATGAACGTGGCAGGCGCTGCACCGATCCGCGACGAAGGGCGGCCCCAGCCCCCAGTCGCCGTTGAGGGACACGATCGATGCCCATTGCCGGTGGAACACATTGCGTCCGACGAGGAAGGTCTGGCGCTGGCGCGCATCGAGCACGGACGCGGGCTCGGAGTAGGCCTGCTGGTCGGCGCGATCCACGGTGAACACGTCCGCCGACAGGTCGGCTTCCTCCAGCTTGCGGTTGCCCGCAGCGGCGGCGATGAGGGAGGCAAGCAGCGCGACGGTCAGGACAAGGCGTGGCATGGGTCCCGGGACGGGCGGGAAAGGGCCCAGTCTACTCCCGCCCGCCGGTTGCACCCCCGGCCGGCGGCGTGTACAAGTCGAGCGAGGATGAGGATCGATGGCGGCGCCGGAAGAACACGAACCTGAACGCGGGGACGAACCCGCCGACATCGTCGATGCCACGGCGGATGGGGCGCCCGCGCAGGCCTGGTGGCAGCGATCGGCGCCGCTCGCCGCCGGCGCGGCACTGGCCATCGGCGCCGCGTGCGCGTGGTTCGGCGGCATGCTCGGGCGCGTGCCGCTCGATTCGCATTCCACGATCGGCTACCTGCTGATGATGCCGCTGCTGCTGATCGTGCCCGCGTTCTCGCTGGCGGCCTTGCGCCTCGCCTGGAGTGCGTGGAACGACCGCGCCACCCCCGCGCGTGCGATGGTTGCGGTCCTCGCCGTCGGCGCCCTGCTGCTCAACCTCCTGGCCCTGGCACGTTTCATTTCCGCGGTCGTGCGCATTTTCTCGAACTGAAGCCGCGCCGCGTCCGCACCGGGAACGGCGCTCAAATCGCAGGCAGACGGGACGTTGCGGGCCGCCGGCGGTCGTGACTAAGGCGCTGAAAGTCGCGGTGTTTTACATCACGAAAACGGTGTCAACAAACTGTCATCCTGATGTCGCATCGGGCGTGATAGCTTGGTGTCATCCCGTTCGCAGAAGCCTCCCGCCCATGGCAGAGACAACGCCCCCCGACACCTTCCCCAACGCCGCCGACTACGTGGATTCCCTGTTGCGCCCGCCGCTGCAGGAAAAACATTTCAAGTGGAAGTTCATCGAGGGACGGCGCATGCGGGACAAGTTCGTCGGCCAGGTCATCGTCCCCGAGGAATCGACGAATCCGGAGCCGACGCCCGGGTGAACACAAGGCGCCGGAGAAAAAAAGACACAGCCGCGGCTGTGTCTTTTTTTTCGGGCGCCGGAAACGCTCTCGCCTCTCAACAAGTCTAGTCGCCCTCGAATCCGCTCTCGCGATGCGTGCCATCGCAAAAGGGCTTGTTCTTCGATTCCCCGCAGCGGCACAGGAAGGCCTGCCGGCCCGTCCATGCGCACCCTCCTGCGGGATCGT
>DASZQJ010000034.1:0-7873 GCA_035549715.1 Burkholderiales bacterium | reverse complement strand
AGGTAGTTGCCGAAGTCCCGCTCGACGGCCTTGGGGTCGGCCTTCATGCCGGCGGCCACGCCCTGGGCCATGTCGCCGATGTCGAGGTCCTCGTTGCCTTCTTCCACCGCCTTGAGCGCCAGCGAGGCGACGTCGCGGGGCGAGAGCTTGGGCATGTCGAAGCCCTTCGCCATGTCGGTATCGATGGCGCCGGGGAAGACGCCGACCACCAGCGTGCCCTGTTTCTTCAGTTCCCCGCGCGTCGCCTGGGTGAGGCTCCAGGCCGCCGCCTTGGAGGCGCTGTAGGTGCCGAGCAGGGGCATGTTCACCCGCGAGACGACCGAGAGCATGTTGACGATCGCGCCGCCGCCGTTGGCCTTGAGCACCGGCCCGAAGGCGCGCGTCAGGTACAGCAGCCCGAAGTAGTTCACGCCCATCTCGCGCTCGGCATTGGCGGTCGACGATGCCGCGAGCGCGCCGCTGGTGCCGTTGGCGCCGGCGTTGTTGACCAGCAGAGAGACGTCCTTGCACTTCGCGGCGGCCGCCTTCGCGTCCGCCTCGCTGGTGACGTCGAGCTTCACCGCCTCGACCTTGCCGGGATGCGCCTTGACCAGGTCCTGCACGCCCGCCACGTCGCGGGCTCCGGCGTAGACCTTCTTCGCCCCCTGCGCCAGCAGCACTTCCACGTACGCCCGCCCTACCCCCCGGTTGGCGCCCGTCACCAGGGCGACCGATCCTGCGATCTTCATGTTTTGCCTCTCCTTTTGTTGTGCGTTCGATGCCATGGTTTCCGGCTCCCGATTCCCCCGCATCACCCAGTCCGGGTCGACGTCGGGCAGCGGAATGGCGTCCAGCAGGCTGCGAGTGTATGCGTGCGCGGGATCGGCGAAAAGTGCCGCGCACGGGCCGGCCTCCACGACTTCGCCCTGGCGCATGACCAGCACGCGGTCGCACAGCGTGCGCACGACCGACAGGTCGTGGCTGATGAACACCAGCGAACCGTCGGTCTTGAGTTCCCGCAGCAGCGCGAGGATCTGGGCCTGGGTCGAGACGTCCAGGCCGGAGACGATCTCGTCGGCAATGATGAGGTCCGGCTTGAGCGCGATCGCCCGCGCGATGCCCACGCGCTGGCGCTGCCCGCCCGAGAGCTCGTGGGGAAACCGCGAGGCGAAGGCCGCGGGCAGGCCGACCCGCTCCAGCAGGGCCGAGGCCTCGCGCAGGCCGGCGCGCCGGTCCGGCACGCGGCCGTAGGCGAGCAACGGCTGGGCCAGGATCGTGCCGATGCGATGGCGCGGGTTGAGCGAGGACAGCGGGTCCTGGAAGATCGCCTGCACCTGCGTGCGCAGCGGCCGCAGTTGCGCCTCGTCCAGGTGCGTGATGTCGCGGCCGGCGAAGTGCAGGCGCCCTTGCGTCGGCCGGTACAGGCGCAGCAGCGTGCGCGCGAGCGACGTCTTGCCCGAGCCGGACTCGCCGACGATGCCCAGGGATTCGCCCGGCTCGATGGCGAGGTCGACGTCGCGGAACAGGGTCGCGAGCGGCGGCCGTCCGAATCCGCGGGCGGCCGAACGCTCCGGCAACTGCAGGCCCAGCCCCCTGGCTTCGAGCAGGGGCATCAGGCCACCGCGTCCGGCGAATCGCCGTCCAGGCGCCGGACCTCGGCTTCGAGGCGCGCCGCAAGGTCCGCCGGCACCGGCCGCAGCAGGTCGCCGGGGCGGTCGAAGCGCGGGGTCGCCGCGAGCAGCGCGCGCGTGTACTCGTGCGCCGGGCGCCCGAAGAGCGCCGCCGCGGGCGCGGATTCCAGCACCCGGCCGCCGTGCATGACCACGACGTGCTCGCACAGCTTGGCCACCACGCCCAGGTCGTGGGTGATGAACAGGATCGCCGTCCCGGAGCCCGCCTGCAGCTCGCGGATGAGCCGCAGGATCTGCTTTTGCACGGTGACGTCGAGCGCGGTGGTGGGCTCGTCGGCGATGACCAGCCGCGGCCGGCAGGCGAAGGCGATGGCGATCAGCACGCGCTGGCGCTGGCCGCCGGAGAGCTCGTGCGGAAAGGCGCGCAGGACCCGCTCCGGGTCGCGCAGGTGCACGTCGCGCAGCAGTTGCAGCGCGCGAACGTTCGCCGCCGTCCGATCCATCCCGAGGTGCAGGCGCAGCACGTCGGTGACCTGGGGGCCGATGCGCGCGACCGGGTTGAGGGCCGTCATCGGGTTCTGCGGAATGAAGGCGATCTCGCGGCCCAGCAGGTGGCGGCGCCCGACCTCCGGCAGGCGGGTGATGTCGCGCCCATCGAAGCGGATGGCGCCGCCGGTGATGTGCGCGTTGCCCGGCAGGATGCCCAGCACCGCCCGGCTCACCATGGTCTTGCCGGCGCCGGATTCGCCGACCAGCCCGACGACGCGGCCCGCCTCCACCGCCAGCGACACGCCCCGCAGCAGGCGCGCGCCGCCGTCGAGGCGGACTTCCAGGCCGTCGATCTCGAGCAGCGCGCTCATCTCGCCTTCACCGGGTCGAGGCGCTCGCGCAGCCCGTCGCCCAGGCCGTTCAGCCCCAGCACCGCGAGGATGATGCAGGCCATGGGCAGCGCCATGAGCCACCAGGCCTGGTTCACGTACAGCCGCCCCTCCTGGATCATGCCGCCCCAGGTCGGCGCGCCGGAAGCCACCGACAGGCCGACGAAGGACAGGATCGCCTCGATGACGATGGCGATGCCCATCTCCAGCGTGAACAGGGTCAGCAGCAGCGGCGCCACGTTGGGCAGGATCTCGGCCGCGACGATGCGCCCCGGCGTGAGGCCGATGGTCACCGCGGAAGCGACGTAGTCGCGGCTTTTCTGCACCAGCGTCTCGGCGCGCACCACGCGGCAGAAGCGCGTCCAGTCGATGACGATGATGGCGATGACCACGGTGTGCAGGCCGGCGCCGAGCACCGCGGCCAGCACGATGCACAGCAGCACCGAGGGAAAGCTCATCCAGATGTCGACCAGGCGCGAGATCGCCGCGTCGACGCGCCCGCCGAAGTAGCCGGCCGCGAGGCCCAGCGCCGTGCCGAGCAGCCCGGCGCAGAGGGCGGCGACGAAGGCGACGATCAGCGCCGGCCGCGCGCCGTAAACCAGGCGCGACAGGATGTCGCGCCCCAGGCTGTCCGTGCCCAGCGCATGGCTCGCGTCGCCCCCCTTCCACAGCGGCGCCTGGAACGCATTGAGCAGGTCCTGCTCGAGCGGGTCGTGGGGGGCCAGCCAGGGCGCGGCCAGGGCCGCCACCAGCATCAGGGCGATCACGCCCAAACCGAAGGCGACCTTCCCGTCCTTGAGCAGGCCGGCGCGCACGCCTCAGCTCCTCACCCGCGGATCGAGCGCGCCGCAGGTCATGTCCACGAGCAGGTTCGTCAGGATGAACAGCACGGCGAAGGTGAGGATCAGGCCCTGGATCAGCGGCAGGTCGCGCTGCGTCACGGCCGCAATCGCCAGGTTGCCGATGCCCGGATAGGAGAACAGGTGCTCCACCAGCACCGTGCCCCCGATCAGGAAGGTGAACTGCACGCCGGTCAGGGTCACCGCAGGGATCAGCGCGTTGCGCAGCGCCACCCGCCAGAGGATGCGCGTCTTCGAGTAGCCCTTCACGCGCGCGAGCATCACGTAGTCCTGGTGCATCGCTTCCAGGAGCGAGCCCTTGAGCACCCGCGTCAAGGCCGCCGTGAGCGGCAGCGCCAGGGCTGCGGCCGGCAGCACGAGGTGCGCCACCAGGCTCGCCAATGCCTCGCCGTTGCCGCGCAGCAGCGCCTCGACGAGATAGAAGCCCGTCGCCGGATTGAAGTCGAGCGTGGGGTCGATGCGCCCGGAGATCGGGAACCAGGGCAGCAGCACGCCCAGCACGAGGATGAGCAGCAAGCCCCAGAGGAAATCGGGGATCGCCAGCGCGACGCCGGTGCCGCCGTCGACCGCGAGCTCGGGCCAGCGGCCGCGAAACAGCACCGCGCCCACGGCCAGCACCGTCGCAGCCGCGCAGGCGGCGAGCACGGCGATGAACACCAGCTCCAGCGTGGCGGGCAGGCGCCCCAGCACCAGGTTCGCGACGCTGTCGCGCAGGCTGATCGAATTGCCGAAGTCGCCGGTCAGCACCTCCCCGGACCAGCGCAGGAACTGGGTGGCGATGGGCGCATCCAGCCCGTACAGCGTGCGCAGCCGGCCGACGTCCTCCGCCGTCGCGCCCGGCGGCAGCATCATCGCGATCGGATCGCCGGGAACGACGCGCACCAGAACGAACACGACGACGGCGACGCCGATCAGCGTGGGGATAGCCCACAGGAGGCGGCGGAGGAGGAAGGAGGCCGACATGGCTGGCTCGTGACGATCGTGACGGCGTGACTGACGTGACGATCGTGACTATCGTGACGGCGTGACTGCCATGACGGCGTGACGGCGTGACTGTCGTGACGATCGTGACGGGGCAGGCGCGAAGCTGCGCGCGCGCCCCTCGGTTTGAAGCGCTGTACTTTTCCCCGCGACAGTCACGATAGTCACGCGATCCCGACAGTCACGTCAGTCACGACAGTCACGCCGTCACGATCGTCACGCCTTCACGGCCTCTCACGGCCGCCGCAGGATCGACTGCGGCGCGATGGTGCCGGCGCCGTGGGGCGTGAAGGTGATGCCGCGGCGGTGCACGACCGGCTGGTAGTACTGCATGAGCGGGATCACGTAGCCCTGCTCCGCAAGGTAGCGGTCCACGGCCTGGTAGCCGGCGATGCGCTTGCCCTCGTCGCGCTCCACGAACAGCGGGCCGACCATTTTCTCGACGTCGGGGGAACGCCAGACCGCGAAGGGGCCGATGAAGGCGAAGCCCGTCGAAGTGGACGGGTCGCCGATGGCGTTGCCCCAGTTGTAGAACGACACCGGGGCGAGGTTGTGCTGCAGCTGGAGGTCGAAATGCTTGGCGACGTCGAGCACCTCGATCCCGGCCTCGATGCCGACCTTTTTCCACATGGCCACGACCGCGGCCACCGTCTCGTAGTCCTTGGGCTTGTAGCCGCGCGTGGTCTGCACCGTGAAGCGCACGGGGTTTTCCGTCGAATAACCGGATTTCGCCAGCAGTTCCCGCGCGAGCGCCGGGTCGTACTTCACGCGGATGGACTTGTCGTAGGCCGCGTACTCGGGCGCCTGCAAGGTATCCAGCGCCTTGCCGTAGCCGCGCATGATGGCGCCGACCAGCGCCTGCTTGTCGATCGCGTGCGCCGCCGCCAGGCGCACGTTCCGGTCCAGCATCGGTTCCTTGTCGGTGATGAACAGGATCGCCACGTCGGCGATCGGATAGGCGCTGCCGGCGAGGTCCGGCCTGGCCACGAGGCGGTCGTATTCCTCGAACGGGACTTCGAGCGTGAGGTCGGACTTGCCGCTTTCGATCTCGGCCACGCGCGCCGCCGGATCGGGCACGAACTTGAACACCACCGTGTCGAACGCCGGCTTCGGGCCCCAGTACTTCGGGAAGGCCTTGAGGCGCAGGTAGGCGTCGCGCTCGAACTTCTCGACGCGGTAGGGGCCGCTGCCCACCGGCTTCGCATCCCAGCCGGGGCCGCCCTTCGACGCGGTGAAGGCCTTCTTCGGCAGCAGGTACGCCGTCAGGAAGCCGAGCCACTTGAGCAGCGCGGGCTCGAACTCCGTCACCTTCACCGTCACCGTGTTGCCCCGGGCGGAAAAGCCGCCGAGCTTGCGCCACATGAACAGCATCGGGTTGCCGTTCTTCTCGTCCCCGGCGCGCTCCAGCGACCAGATCAGGTCCTCCACCGTGACCGGACTGCCGTCGTGCCACACCATGCCCTTGCGCAGGGTGAGCTCGATCGCCGTCTTGTCCTTGTTCCAGCCCCATTTCGTGAGCGCGCCGGGCCTGAACGACAGGTCCGGCGCCTGGTCGACGTAGGGATCGAAGATCGCCTTGAAGATCGACTGCACCGCCGGGCTGGAGGTCTTGGCGCTGCTGGTGGGGTCGAGCGAGGGCAGCGTGGTGTTGTACGCGATGGTCAGCGTGCTGCCCGACTGCGCGAACGCCGTGGCGCCCTGCAGCAGCGCGCCGAACGGCGTGGCCGCAAGGGCGGTCGCGCCCGATGCCTTCAGGAAATCCCGGCGTGCGTCCAGCTTCTTCAATCTGTCCTCCGGAAGTTGAGCCCCGGTGCGGGGCCTCTCGTCACGACCGTCACGCCGTCACGACCGTCACGACCGTCACGCCGTCACGACCGTCACGCCGTCACGATCGTCACGCCGTCACGATCGTCACGATCGTCACGATTGTCACGATCGTCACGATTGTCACGATCGTCACGACCGTCACGCCATCAAGCCCGCCTCAGGCGGGCTTGATGGACTGCGGCAGGATGAACCCCGCCACGTGCGGCGTGAACTTCAGCGTCTTCTTGTACACCACCGGCTGCGCATACTGCAGCAGCGGGATCACGTAACCGTTCTCGGCGATGTAGCGGTCCGCGGCCTTGTAGCCCGCGATGCGCCTGCCCTCGTCCTTCTCGCCCCACAACGGGCCGATCTTCGCGTCGACGTCGTCGGTCTTCCAGGCCGAGTGCGGCGAGTGGCTGAACATCGCGAAGCCGGTGGACGTGGACGGGTCGCCGATCGAGTTGCCCCAGTTGTAGAAGGCCGCCGGCGCCAGCGCGTGGCGCATGCGCAGCTCGAAGTGCTTGGCGATCTCGTAGGTCTCGATGTTCGCCTCGATGCCGACCTTGCGCCACATGCCCACCACGGCCTGGATCATCTCGTAATCCTTGGGCTTGAAGCCGCGCGTGGTCTGGATGGTGAACTTCACCGGTTTTGACGCCGAGTAGCCGGACCTGGCGAGGAGCTGCTTCGCCAGCGCGGGGTCGTACTTCACCTTGATGGAAGGATCGAAGGCGGCGTACTGCGGCGCTTCCAGCGTGTCGATCACCGTGCCGTAGCCGCGCAGCAGCTTTTCCACGATCGCCTTCTTGTCGATCGAGTGGATCATGGCCAGCCGCACGTTCCTGTCCAGCATGGGCTCGACGTTGGTGATGAAGATCATGCCGATGTCGGACACCGGGTGCGCCACGCCGGCGAGGCCGGTTTTCTGCCTGAGGCGGTCGAACTCCTCGTAAGGCACTTCCAGGGTGAGGTCGGAGGCGCCGCTCTCGATCTCCGCGACGCGGGCCGAGGCATCCCCGACCAGCTTGAACACGACGGTGTCGAACGCCGGCTTCGGACCCCAGTACTTCGGGAAGGCCTTGAGCCGGATGTACGCGTTCCTCTCGAACTTCTCCACCATGTAGGGGCCGCTGCCGACGGGCCTGCTTTCCCAGCCCTGGGCGCCGGCCGCGGTGTAGGCCTTCTTCGGCAGCACGTAGCCGGTGAGGAAGGCCATCCACTTGAACAGCGCGGGTTCGTATTCCTTCACGTCGGCCGTGATCCGGTGGCCGTCGACCTTGAAGTTGCCGATCTTGCCCCAGACGAACTGGATCGGGTTGCCGCTCTTCGGATCGCCCGCGCGCTCCAGCGACCACACCGCGTCCTCGGCGGTGACGGGGCTGCCGTCGTGCCAGAACGCGCCCTCGCGCACCTCCATCTCGACCCTGGTCTTGTCCTTGTTCCAGCCCCACTTCGTGAGCAGGCCCGGCTTGAAAGACAGGTCGGGGTTCTGGTCGATGTAGGAATCGAACACCGCCTTGTAGATCGACTGGATGGTCGGATTGACCGCGGAGGGGCCGGTGGTCGGATCCCAGGAAGGCAGCGCGACGTTGTAGGCGATCGTCAGCGTGCCAGCGGGCTGGGCGAGAGCCGACGAAAGCAGCGACCCGGCAAAGGGCGCGGCCAGCGCGGTCGCACCGGTCGCCCGCAGGAAGCGGCGACGCGAATTCGGTTGCATGGTGTTTCCCCCTGAAGG
>DASZQJ010000033.1:0-30038 GCA_035549715.1 Burkholderiales bacterium | reverse complement strand
GCGCGGAACCAGTCGGTCACCTGGATCGAATCGTCCATGTAAAGGCCGATGCTGGTTTCCTTGACGCCGTCCTCGCGGGTGGTCGACAGGCGCTGACGGGCAGCGTTGTGGTACAGGCCGACCGGATCGAGGTCGTCTCGGCGCACCTGCATGCCCACGCGGAAGGTGTTGTCCATGCCCCACAGCTTGTTGTAGAACTCGACGCGCGGATGCATGCCAAGCACCGTGCGGTCTTCCGCCTGCTCGAACTGGTCGCCGTTGACCGGGTCATCGAGGAAATAGGTGAAATTGGAGAACAGGTTCAGCTTCGAGTGGATGCCGTAGGCATCGAACATCCACCTGCCGCCGGCGAAATCCTGGTGCTGCTCGTAGGACAGCGAATAGCGTGAGGTTTCGCCGCCGTCCGTGGGATCGATCGCCCCGAAGCGGTCGAACCGGCCGTCTTGCACCGCGCGCAGCGGAATCTGGTCGGTCGAGTCCCAGTCGGCCTTGTAGGCCATGCCGGTGATCGTGAAGCCGTCCGCCTTGTCGCCACGGCTGTAGCGCAGGACCGCATTGAACTTGGAGAAGTTCTCCGGATTGTCCCAGGGGCCGTCCTGGCCCATGAGCTCGAGGCCGTACAGCAGCGTTCCTCCGCCGAAGGACGGCGAGCCCGCCAGCACCGCGCGCTTGTAGTCGTGTTCGCCAATCGTCACCGAGGCCAGGTTCGACGGCAGTTGCGTGGCGTACTGGATGTCCGCGGCGCCCGCGGCGCTGAAGTCCGCGACGTCCGCGTAGTAGGGTCCCTTCCGGTAGTTGATGCCCGAGACGAGCTCGGGGATGACGAAGTTCAGGTCCGCGTAGCCCTGGCCGTGCGCATGCGTGGGCATGTTGACCGGCATGCCGGCCACGCTGATCGCAAAGTCGGTGCCGTGGTCGAGGTTGAAGCCGCGCAGGAAGTACTGGTTGGCCTTGCCGTCGCCGCTGTGCTGCGTGATGATCACGCCCGGCACATATTCCAGCAGTTCGCCCGGCCGCAGGGCCGGACGCGTTTCCACCCGCCGCTGCGTCACCCGGCCTTCGCTGGCGGCATCGGAAGTGCCGACCCCCGTCTCGTAAGTGCCGATGACCTCGACCTCCGGGGCCTGCAGTGGCTCCTCTGCCGTCTGGGCCCAGGCCGCAGTCGTGAAAAGCGTAATGGAAACAATGCCTGGAAAGGCCGCGATGGGCCAGCGTCCAATGCGGGTCTTCATTCTTGTGTCTCCCCAATGGCCGGGAGCCCGCGACGGCGGCGCCCTGCCGAACAATCGTGTTTTATAGGAATTAAGATATGTTTTTCTTTCTTCATAACACTAGCGGGAAGTTTTTTGAAAGTAAACCCCTACCGGATGGATCTTTTGCCGCCCGTCGGGTCCACCCTTTCCTACCGAACTTCGTTAATATCTCACCGAGCCAATGTAATCTGACTCCATGGACCGATTCACCATTTCCCTCAGCGAAGACCTGGCCGCGCAATTCGACGAGTTGATCCGCCAGAAGGGCTACCAGAACCGTTCCGAAGCCGTGCGCGACATGCTGCGCACCGAACTCGAGTCGGCACGCATCGACCGCAACGAAGCGCCCAATTGCGTGGCCTCGCTTTCCTATGTGTACAACCACCACGCGCGCGACCTCACAGAGCGCCTCACCAACCTGCAGCACGATCACCACCACCTGGTGCTGTCCTCGATGCACGTGCACCTGGACCACGACAACTGCATGGAAACGGTGATCCTGCGCGGACCGACGCAGGAAGTGAGCACCTTCGCCAACTCGCTGATGGCCGTGCGCGAGGTGCGCCACGGCCGCCTCAACATCGTGCCCGTCGAGGTCGATGAGCCCCGCTACCACGTGCACCAGCACGTGCACACGCGCCCCCGGACCTAGCGCGCTAGAATCCCGGCTTTCCGCGGCCGGCGCCGCGCGCCATCGAAAGGGATTCCATGTCGCAGTCCCCGCTGTTGTTCTCGCCGCTGCAGCTGCGCGGCATTACCCTCAAGAACCGGGTGGTCATTTCGCCCATGTGCCAGTACTCGGCGAAGGACGGCTTCCCCAACGACTGGCACTTCGTGCATCTGGGCAAGATGGCCACGGGCGGGGCCGGCCTGATATTCACCGAAGCCGCCGCCGTCGAGCCCAACGGCCGCATCACCCACGGCGACATTGGCATCTGGTCCGACGAGCACATCCCGCATTACCGGCGCATCACCGATTTCATCAAGGCAAACGGCGCCGTGCCCGCCATCCAGCTCGCCCACGCCGGGCGCAAGGCGTCGATGCAACGGCCCTGGGACGGCAACGGGCCGATCAACGACGCGGATCGCGCCCGCGGCGAGGATGTCTGGCGCACCGTCGCGCCGAGCGCGATCGCAATGGACACCGGCTGGCTGGTGCCGCACGAGCTGAGCATCGCGGAGATCAAGGCGCTGCAGGACCAGTGGCGCCAGGCGGCGCTGCGCGCGCTCGCGGCGGGCTTCGAGGTCATCGAGCTGCACTCCGCCCACGGCTACCTGAGCCACTCCTTCCTGTCGCCGCTGTCGAACAAGCGCACCGACCGGTACGGCGGTGACCTCGAGGGCCGCATGCGCTACACCCTGGAGCTTGCCCAGGTGCTGCGCGACGCATGGCCGGCGGACAAGCCCTTGTTCGTTCGCGTGTCCTCGGTGGACGGCATCGAAGGCGGCTGGACGATCGATGACACGGTCGTGCTGGCGAAGAAACTGGCCGCGATCGGCGTCGACGTCCTGGATTGCTCCTCCGGCGGCCTGCTGGGCTCGGCCACCGCGGCGCGCATCAAGCGCGGACCCGGATTCCAGGTGCCTTTTGCGGAGCGCGTGAAAAAGGAGACGACGCTGAAAACCATGGCCGTCGGGCTGATCCTCGACGGTCCGCAGGCCGAGCAGATCCTGCGCGATGGCCGGTGCGACCTCATCGCCATCGGCCGGCAGTCGCTTTACAACCCGAACTGGGCCCTGCATGCGCAGGTCGCGCTCGGCGCCCAGGGCGAGTACGAGGCCTGGCCGAAGCAATATGGCTGGTGGCTGGACAAGCGCCAGCACATCCTCAACGACGAGGCGAAGCAGAAGATCGCATGAAACCCGTGGCGACGTGACTGTCGTGACGGTCGTGACTGACGCAAGTCCCAGATTCAGTCACGGCAGTCACGTCGTTACGACCGTCACGGCATTGACGGAGACTTTCATGATCGACGGCATGAACCACTTCACGGTCCTGACTGCGGACCTGGACGCCACCCGGCGGTTCTACATCGACATCCTCGGGCTCAAGGAGGGGCCGCGGCCGCCTTTGGGCTTCCCTGGCGCGTGGCTGTATGCCGGCGGCCAGCCGGTGCTGCACGTGATCGCCGGTCGGCCCCTGCCCTCGCCGCCGGCCGGCGTCCTCGACCACATGGCATTTTCCGCCTCCAACCTGGCCGGTACCGTCACGGCGCTCAAGTCACGCGGCATCCAGTACGACCTGCGCAAGCAACCCGATTCGGGCGTTTGGCAACTGTTTTGCTTCGATCCGAGCGGCGCGCGGGTCGAGCTTGATTTCGCTCCGGAAGAAACGCTGCCCGCGTGAGCGCCTAGCGCAGGCGCGAAATCTTGCTGCGCGGACGCAGGCGGGTCACCTTGCCGCCGGGATGGGTGGCCGAGAGCCGGTCGAGGAAGTAGCGCACCTGCTGGCGGGCATCGAGTTCCGCGACCGGATCGGTCTCGAGTCCCGCGCGCTGGGCGCGCTTGACGTAGGAAAGGAAGCGTTCGCGCCGCTCCAGCTCGCGGCTCACCGCCTCGAGGATCCAGCGATCCAGCGTCTTGCCTCGCTGGCGCGCTTCGCGCGCGATGCGCGCCCTGAGGTGGGCCGAGAGCTTGAGCCTTACGGTCTTGAGCACGCGAATTCCGCCGGATGGGGATGCCGTCCCAAGCTATCGGAGCAGGCGTAACGCGTCAAATCTACCAAATGTCAGGATCGGCAAAAAAGAGACGATACTCAGGTGGTTGAGACGCGGACTCGAAGCGCTTTCGAGATGAAGCCCGACGCCGGGAAAGCGCTGGCCGCAAGGTAGAATCAGCCGCCTTCTCCCGCCCCTGCACATGCCAGCCATGGAATTGCGCCAACTCGAGTACTTCATCGCCATCTCGGAAACCGGGGCGCTATCGCGGGCGGCCGTTCGCCTGGGCATCACCCAACCGATCCTGAGCCGGCAGATGAAGGCCCTGGAGCAGGAACTGGGGGCCGAGCTTTACTTCCGCACGGGCCGCGGCATCGTCCTCACGGAGGCCGGCAAGCTGCTGGAACAACACGCGCGCGGCGTGCTGGAGACGACTGCGGGCGCCAGGCGCGCGATCCATTCCCTGGGGGCGGGGCCAAGCGGTCGCGTGGTCATCGGCATGCCGCCATCCGTGGGGGCCGTGCTCACGGCGCCCATCGTGCGCCAGTTCCGGGAGGAGTTTCCCAAAGTCTCCCTGGGCGTGATGGAAGGCTTCAGCGGCCACGTCCTCGAATGGCTGACCACCGGGCGCATCGACGTCGCCGTGCTGTACAACGCACCGCGAACGAGCGCCCTGGTGACGGATCCGCTGCTGACCGACGAATTGTTCCTGCTCGGGCCGGTCGACGATCCGGCCGGGGCCGGGCCCGGCCCGGTGCCGGCATCGCGCCTGGCGCAGATTCCCATGATCCTGCCCAGCCGCCCGCACGGACTGCGGGTCCTGGTCGACGAGTTCCTGCAGCGCGCAGGCGTGACGCCCAACGTACAGGTCGAAATCGACGCGATGCCCTCCACCCTGAGCCTGGTCGAAGGCGGGATCGGCTACACCATCCTGTCCTATTCCAGCGTGCACACCCTGATCGCGGCGGGCCGGATCCGCAGCTGGTCGATCGTCGAGCCGGTCATGACGCGCTCGCTGGTGGTGGCGACCTCCACGCAGCGCCCCGTGACGCGGGCGGCGCGCGCCCTGGTCGGCTTCGTGCGCCGCCAGGTCGACACCCTGGTCGCCGAAGGACGCTGGGCCCCGCGGCGCTAGGCGGCCCTAGGCCTTCGGTTCCGCGTCCAGGCGCGCGATCCAGTCTTCCATCCCGGGCCTGGCCGCGGGATAGCGCTCCATGACCACCGGGTCGTGCCCCGGGATGATGTGCGCGGGGGACGTCGCCAGGCGGCGCAGCGTCCGGAACCCTTCCAGCATGTCGCCGACGTTGTAGACGATGGGAAACAGGCGGTCGGTCTCCATGTGCGCGTAGAAATGGCTCGCGTCGGAGGCGAGGACCACCCAGCCCCGGCGGGTGCGCACCCGCACCGACTGCAGGCCCCGGGTGTGGCCACCCACGTGATGGACCTCGATGCCGGGCGCGATCTCGGCAGGCCCGTCGTGGAACTGCACGCGCTGGTCGAACACGCAGTGGACCATGTGCGCCACGTCGGCGGCCTCGTAGCCATGGTTCATCACCCGGTGGCACATGCAGCGCCCCGTCGCGAATTCCATCTCACTGTCCTGCAGGTGGAAACGCGCGTTCGGGAACAGCGGCAGGTTGCCCGCATGGTCGTAGTGCATGTGGGTGATGATCACGTCCTTCACGGACTCCGGCCCGATGCCCAGCGCCTTCACGCCCTCGGCCACCGGCTTGACGATCGTCCTGCCGCGCTTTTTCGCCATCGCCTCGCCGAAGCCCGTGTCCACCAGGACGCTGCGCTCGCCGTTGGAAACCACCCATACGTAGTAGTTCAGCGGCATCTCCACGTCGTGTTCGTCACCGCCGAGGAAGTTGTCCGGGGAGCGGCGCATGAGCCGCGCGTACTTGATGGCGTAGATCTCGTAGCTGTCTTCGGTCATGGCCGGCGTCCCTTGCGAAGGATCACTTCTTCTCGTTCTTCTCGTACTCGGCGATGGCCTCCTTGGCCACGCGGAAGGCATCCACGCCGGCGGGAATGCCGCAGTACACCGCGACCTGCAGCAGCACTTCGCGGATCTCCGCCTTGGTGAGGCCGTTGCGCAGTGCACCGCCCACGTGCATCTTGAGCTCGTGCGGGCGGTTCAGCGCCGCCAGCATCGCCAGGTTGAGCATGCTGCGGGTCTTCTTCGGCAGCCCTTCCTCCCGCCCCCACAGCGCGCCCCAGCAATACTCCGTGGTCAGTCGCTGCATCGGCATGTTGAATTCGTCGGCCGCCGCCAGGGATTTCTCCACGAACTCGGCGCCCAGCACGGACTTGCGGATCTCGAGGCCCTTCTTGAACAACTCGTCGTTCATCATCTTGCTCCTTGTCGAAAGTGTCATTTACTGCTTCGGCCAGTTCATGGGGGCGACGGCGTCCTTCGCAGGGAAGACCGTGACGGGCACGCCCTTCTGCCACTGCACGATCAGCAGGCTGGCGTTCTCGCGACGGCCGGCGTCGTCGAACTTGAGCCTGCCGTCGCCGGGGAAATAGTCGGCCGGGCCACCCTTGAGGTTCATCGCGCGCAGGGCCCTGGCGACGGCCTCGCGATCCGCCTTGCCGGCCGCCTCGAGCGCGGCCTTGAAGATCCACATGTCGCCGTAGGTGGTGACAAAATGCTGGGTGGGCCAGGGCTCGCCGGTCTTCTGCCGGACTTCGGCGGCAAACGCCTTCTGCGCCGCCGTGGTCCAGTCCGCCACCACGGACATCACCCCTTCGAGCTGGTCGATGTTCATGTTGTTGCGCAGGTCCGGGTCGAGGATGCCCGCGCCGTTGGAGATCGTTGGCAGGCGCCCCTTGCCCAGTCCGAACTCGTTCATTTTCTCCAGCAGCAGCTTGGCGTCCGGGATCGCGGTCGGCAGCAGGAACAGGATGTCGGGCCGCGCCGAGCGCAGCTTCTGGATGAGCGGCGTGGCGTTCGCGAGCGGCGGCGTGAAGGTCTCGTCCACCACCAGCTTCAGGCCCAGCTTGGCGAGCTGGTGGTCGCGCATCGGCTTGACGAAGGCCACCGAGGCCGCCGTGTTGTCCATGACGATGCCCACGGTCTGCGGCCGCTTGCCGGAGGCCTTCTCGGCCATCTCCATCAGCGCGGGAAGCGACCCTTCGGCCTGTGCGACGCCGGTGGCGGAAGTCTGGAAGACATACTTGAAGCCGCGCGAAGTGATGAGGTCGGAGTAGGAGAACGTCACCACGGGCAATTGCGCCCGCTCGGTGACTTCCGTCACCGCCAGGGTGAAGGAACTGAGGTAGGCCCCCGTGGCCCCGACCAGCTGGGGTGCATCGGCAACCATCCGCTGCGCGGAATTCTTCGCCTTCTCGACCGTGTCGCCGGCGTCGAACACCACCAGCTTCATCTTCGCCCCGCCGAGCGCCTTGATACCGCCCTGCTTGTTGATGGTCTCGATCGCCATGTCGGCGGCGAGCTTCATGACCTGGCCCTGGCGGGCCCAGGGCCCCGACATCGGCGCGATGAGCCCGACCTCGACGTCCTTCGCTTGCGCCGTCGCCAGTGCGAACAGCGCGCCCCCGAGGACCGCCAGTCCCAGCCGGATCGACTTGTGCATTGCATTCATCTGCTCTCTCCTCCGCCGGACGCACCGGCCCTGGACTACATTCCCAGATACGCCTGCCGTATCCGGTCGTTGCTCCTCAGCTCCTCGTGCGTGCCCTCCAGCGCAATGCGCCCGCTCTCGAGCACGTAGCCGCGGCTCGCAAAGTGCAGAGCCTCGGCCACCCGCTGCTCCACCAGCAGCACGGTCAGCTCGCCGCCGGCGTGGATGGACACGATGCGCTCGAAAATCTCGTCCGCCACCGCGGGCGCGAGCCCCATGGACGGCTCGTCCAGCATCAGCAGCCGCGGCGCCGAGGCCAGCCCCCTCGCGATGGCCAGCATCTGCTGCTGGCCGCCCGACAGCGAACCCGCCAGCGCCTTCGCCCGCTGGGCCAGCAGTGGGAACCAGGCGTGGATTTTCTCCAGGCTGTCCTTCCAGGCGGCCTTGCCGGCCGCGGTCTGCGCGCCCATTTCCAGGTTCTCCCGTACCGTAAGGGAAGGGAACACCTGGCGCCCTTCCGGGACGTGTGCGATCCCCAGGTGCGGGCGGGCCGCGGCCTCCACCCCGGCCAGATCCGCCCCGTCGAATCGCAGCATTCCCGCGTCCGGACGGACGATGCCGGAGATGGCCTTGAACAGGGTGGTCTTGCCTGCACCGTTGGGCCCCACGATGGCGACGAATTCCCCCTTGTCGACGTGCAGGCTCAGGCCCTCCAGCACCGGCGGCCCGCCGTATCCCGCCCGCAGTCCGCGGATCTCAAGCATTCGCGGTCCTCCAGCGTCGGCCCAGGTAGGCGTCGATCACTGCGTCGTTGCGCGTGATCTCGGCCGGCTGGCCCTGCGCCAGGACGGCGCCCTCGTTCAGCACCACGAAGCGGTCCACCAGGCGCACCATGGCCTGCATGGTGTGCTCGATGATCACGATCGTCACGCCCTCGGCGGCGAGCTGACGCACCAGGGCGATGACCTCCTCGACCTCGCTGGCGCCCAGGCCCGCCAGGGTCTCGTCGAGCAGCAGCACCTTCGGCTTGCCGGCGAGCGCGCGCGCGATCTCGAGCAGGCGCAACTGCTTGTTGCTGAGTTCGCCGGCGGACCGGTTCGCCTGCGCCGCCAGGCCCACCTTTGCGAGCGCCGCCCGGGCCACGGCATGCGCACCAGCGCCGGAAGCCTGGCCCACGTAGGCGCCGACCACCACATTGTCGTGCACGGACATGCGCCGGAACGGCCGCACTACCTGGAACGTCCGCCCCACGCCGGCGGCGCAGATCTCGTACGGCCGCGCACCGGTGATGTCCCGCCCTTCGAGCAGGATGCGTCCCCGGTCGGGCCGGATGAACCCGTTGAGCAGGTTGAAAAGTGTGGTCTTGCCCGCCCCGTTCGGCCCGATGATGCCCAGGATCTCCCCGCGCGACACCGACAGGTTCACGTCCCGCACCGCCTGCAGGCCGCCGAAGGATATCGAAACCCCCTCGACCTCGAACACCTTGCCGCCCCCCACGCCGCGCACCCCCGGCGCCACGACCGCCGGCGCCGGTTCCGCGACGAGGACATCCGGCACGCCACCCGCCCGCCGGGCCTTCATGTCGCGCACCTTCCAGAAAACGCCTTCGGGGGCCAGCAGGATGACGGCGATGATGGCGAGTCCGTAGACCACGCCCTGGATGCCGGGGATCACGTTGCCAAGCTGGGCGTGCAGGACCTCGCTCAGCGGCACCAGGACCACGGCGCCGATGACCGGTCCCCAGAGGGTGCCGACGCCGCCGAACATGGCGACGATCAACGCCTGGGCGGAAACCAGCATGCCGAACACGGCCGGCGGCGTGACCACCAGCAGCACCACGGCATAGAAGCCGCCGGCGATGCCCGCCAGCGCGCCGCTCAGCGTGATGGCACGCAGCTTCCAGCTCACCGTGCGGATGCCGGCCGCCTCGGCCGCCGCCTCGTCCTCGCGGATCGCCACCAGCGACATGCCGAACCGCGAGCGCTCCACCCAGGCCGTCAGGGCCATCGCCCCGAGCATGAGGGCGAGCGCGATCCAGGCGTAGACGCGATGGTCGGCGAACTGCATGTAGACGGCGGGCGCCTCGCGCTCCATGGGCAGCGCCAGCTCCTGGTAGCCCAGCCATTCGAAGACGTAGAGCAGCGCAAGCGGATAGGCCAGCATCGCCAGGGCGAAGTAGTGGCCGCGCAGGCGGAACGTCGGGATGCCCACGAGCAGGCCCGCAAGCCCGCCCACGATCCCGGCGCAGGGGATGCCGATCCAGGGCGACAGTCCCCACTGGATATGCGCGAGCGCCACGAAGTAGGCGCCCAGGCCGAAGAAGGCCGCATGCCCGAACGAGACGAAGCCGCTGTAGCCGGACAGCAGGTTCCAGGACAGCCCCATGACGGCCCAGACGGGAACGACCGTCAGGATCAGCTGGTAGTAGGAATGCTCGGCCAGCGCGGCGACGACGGCATAGACGAGCCCGAAGGCGCCGATGAAGAGAAGTTGCCGTCGCATCTCAGGTCCGCCGCGCGGCGCGGCCGAACAGTCCCTGCGGCCGAAGCAGGACGATGCCCAGGAACACCACGAAGATCGCGGTGTTCTGGAGCTGGTTGGGAAGAATGAGCGTGGACAGCTGCTGCACCAGGCCGATGGTCAGGCCGCCGAAGAAGGCCCCCGACACGCTGCCCAGGCCGCCGAGCACGACGCCGGCATACATGACGATGACGTACTCCAGCCCGACGTAGGGCTGGAAGGATGTGCCCGAGGCGAGCAGGCCACCCCCGACCGCCGTGATCGCCACGCCGAGCCCGAAAGCCAGCCGGTGCGCGCGGCCCACGTCGATGCCCATGTAGGTCGCGGCTTCCGGATTGTCGGCCGCCGCCCTCAGCGACTTGCCCAGCGGCGATCGCGCCATGAAAAGCACGAAGGCCGCCACCACCACGGCCGCGATGAGGGCCGCGACGGTTTGGCCCTGGTTGACGAACACCGAGACGAGGTCGCCATGCAGCGGACCGATTTCCCAGGCGCTCGAAGCCAGGGGCGTCGGGATCGACACCGGCGCCGAACCGAACACGTAGAGGCCGCCGTTCTGCAGCACCAGGGCCACGCCGAGCGTGAGGATGAGCTGCGCGTAATGGCCTTCCGCGGCGAGCCCGCTGCCGCGCATCCCCGTGACCTTGCTCACCAGGAAGCGATGGGTCAGCACCCCCGCGAGGAAGACCGCGGGCGCCGCCAGCACTGCCGCGGCGTAAGGCGCCGCCCCGGCGCCGAAGATCGCCTGCAGGCCGAGCATCCCGAATGCGTAATAGGCCACATACATGCCCAGCATCATGAAGTCGCCATGCGCGAAATTGATGACGCGCATGACGCCGAAGATGACGCTCAGGCCCACGCACATCAGGCCGTAGATGGCGCCGGTCAGCAGGCCCGCGGTCAGGGCCTGCAGGAAGTTCTCCACCCACTGGGCGGCGCTCACGGGCGCGCTCCCGGGCAAGCGGCGGTGCTCGCTGTTCTCACTCTCCTCCGTCCTTCTTCTGGTCCAACGGCCGCGGCTTCAGGGTCCGCGTGCCGGTCATTCCGGGCGCAGCAGCGCCCCCAGTGCCCCGGCGTCCGGCTGCCGGTCCAGCGCCTCGATGAACGCCTCCACCCCGGCCGCCCGCCCGGCGCCCAGCCCCCCGGCCACTGCCGCGCGAAATCGCGACCGCACGTCGTCCGCCGTGGCGTTCACCACGTTGTCGAGCCGGATGCGCTGCACGCGGCCCGAGGCGTCGGCCACCTCGACCTCGCCTCCCTGCAGGCCGGGATAGGCACGGGTCATCTCGTCGTCGATCTCGAGCCTCATCAGCCCGATCAGCCGATGCAGCTTCGCGTCGGACAGGAGCGTGAAATTCTCCTCGCCGACCCCGCCCAGCAGCAATGCCGCGGCCACGTTGTACTGGATGCTCATCTTGGCCTGCAGGACATGCGCGAACGGGCCCGTGTAGTCGCAACCCGGATACATCGCGCCGGCCCTCGGCACGCGGATGCGGATGGCAGCGATGCCGGCCGGGTCCAGGCGATGCTCTTTCGCCAGCCGCAGCGCGGCCTGGCAGGGGGTCTGCGCGAAATTGCAGGCGGGGACCGGCTTGTGATAGACGGAGAGGATCTCGGGCGCCGCGCGGAACAGCTCCACACGGGCAGCCGCCGAGCGCTTCCTGAGCGACGCGAACAGCCCCGCCTCGCCGTCCAGCGCCGAGGGCGAGGCGAATGCGCCGGCCTGCGCCAGGCGCGCCGCCGTCACCGCATTGCGCGCGGCGAAGCCCGCATGGAAGAACATCTCGCTGCCGCCGGTATGCGCCCACTGGTTGAAGCCCAGCGTCGTGTTGGCCCCCAGCGCGATCGCGCTGGCCGTCTGCTCCACGTCCAGGCCGAGCAGGCGCGCGCCGGCAGCCGCGGCGGCCACCGGCCCCGTCACCCCGGTGGGCCGGTGGATGCGCGCGATGTCGGCGTCCATGGCGGCGCGGCCGACCTGGCCGCCCACTTCGTAACCCGCCACGGCCGCGGCGATGAAGTCGCGGCCGTGCACCCGCTTGAGCTGTGCCAGGGCCAGCAGGGCCGGCAGCACCACGATGCCCAGGTGGCTGATGCTGCCCGCATGCATGTCTTCGCGCACCAGCCCGTGGCCCATCACCGCATTGGCAAAGGCGGCATCCGCGTGGCTCGCCGCGTGCGGCGAGCCGATGATCGTGGCGCCCTGCCCCGCCGGCGCCGGGGCCGCGAGGGTCCGCGCCTGCACGCTCCACGGGAGGTCGCGCGACTCGAACGCGCATCCCACGATGTCCATGAGGCAGAGCTTCGCCTTCGCGATGACTTCCGCGGGCAGCGCATCCAGCGAGACTGTTGCGGTCACGCGCGCCATGCGCGCGGCGAGCGGCTCGGCTTCCCGCAGGGTCGGGCTGCTCAGGGGTTTCGTGGCAGTGGACATCGCTACCTCCCGCATTGACAAGGGTTCAGCCGCGGACCTCGACACCGGCCCAGGATTCGACCACGCGGCACATGGACGTGAAATCAGAATCGGCGCCGTACACTGCCTGGGTCACGGCGAGCATCTGGCGCACGACCGCGCCGCACACCATCGGCACGCCCATGGCCTCGGCCTCGTCAATGCAAAGCTTGACGTCCTTGTACGACAGCCCGGTGGCGAAGCCGAAATCGAAGGTCCCCGGCAGGATCGCGCGCGGGAACTTGTCCTGGGTGGCGCTGTTGCGGCCGGTGCTGGTGTTGAGCACGTCGAGCATGACGCGCGGATTCAGCCCCGCCTTGACCCCCATGACCATCGCTTCCGAGGACAGCGCGATGGCGGCGGCGGCCAGCAGATTGTTCGCGAGCTTCATGGTCTGCGCCTGTCCCGCCACCTCGCCCAGGTGAAAGGGCTTGCCGAAGGTCTTGAGGATCGGCTCCATTTCCTCGTACACCGCCTTCGGGCAGGCGACCATCACGGCGAGCGTGCCCTCGCGCGCGCCCTTGAGCCCGCCGCTCACCGGGGCGTCGACGTAGACCACGTCCTTCGGCGCCAGCGCCCTGGCCACGAGTCCCGCCATGCGCGGGCCGATGGTGGAGAAGTCCACCACGCGGCGCACCTTCGTGCCCTCGACGAGGCCGTCCTTGTCCAGCGCCGCGCGCTGGACGATTTCGGGGTTGGGCAGGCTGAGGAACACGGTATGCGCCTTGTTGGCGAGGTCGGCCACCGACGCCGCCCGCTTCGCCCCCGCCTTCTCCATCGCCGCCATGGCGTCCTCGGACACGTCGAAAACGTGCACGACGTGTCCCGCGCCGAGCAGTCGCGGCACCATGAGCGATCCCATGCGGCCCACGCCCGCGAAGCCGAACGTCTGCTTTTCCATTCCCGCTCCTCCTGGTCTTCGGCGGCCGGACGGCCACCTGGTTTGCCTGCATGGTAGCGGGATGCGCGCGGCCCGCCCATCCCCGTTCCGGGCATAGCAGCGTCATCGTTCCGGGCATAGCGTCACTGCAACGCAACATCCGCCGGTCCGCGGCGGACGCAGGTGCGGGCAGATGCGCTATTGCAGGCGGGTTTCGCCCTCGCCGATGTCCGCGACGGGAATGGCCGAAAGCAGGGTCTGCGTGTAGGGGTGCCGGGGATTGCCCAGCACGTCGGCCGTGGCGCCGTGCTCGACGATGCGCCCCTGGTACATGACTGCCACCTCGTGCGCGAGGTACTCGACGACGGCCATGTTGTGAGTGATGAACACGTAGGTCAGCCCCAGGCGCTGCTGCAGGTCCTGCAGCAGACGCAGGATCTGCGCCTGGACCGATACGTCCAGTGCGCTGGTCGGTTCGTCGCAGACGATGAGCCGCGGTGCCACGGCGATCGCGCGCGCGATCGCGATGCGCTGGCGCTGGCCGCCCGAGAACTCGTGCGGGTAGCGCTGCTTCATGTCCGGGGCAAGGCCCACCTGGGCGAGGACTTCGTCGACACGGGCCAGCCTGGCCGCGCGATCGCCGCCGACGCCGAGCGACTGCATGCCCTCCTCCACGATCTCCGCGATGCGCATGCGCGGGTTCAGCGACCCGTACGGGTCCTGGAAGATCACCTGGAAGTCGCGCCGCCGCCGGCGCAGCTCGGCCTCGGAAAGCGCCGCCAGGTCCACGCCGTCGAAGCGGACGCTGCCCGCGGCGAGCGGCAGCAGCTGCACGATCGCCTTGCCGATGGTCGTCTTGCCGGAACCGGACTCGCCGACCACGGCCAGCGTCCTGCCGCGCGGAACCGACAGCGACACGCCATCGACGGCCCTGACCCGGTCGACGACACGGCGAAAGATCCCCTTGCGCACCGGGAAATGGACCTTGAGATCCCGCACCTCCAGCAGCGCCTGGGGCGCATCCGCGGACGCGGCCGTCTTCCGGGGCAGGCGCCCCGGCAGCGATTCGAACAGCCTGCGCGAATACGGATGCGCCGGCGCCCGGAAGAACTGCGCCTTGGTCGCAGTCTCGACGAGCAGCCCCGACTGCATCACGCCGACCCGGTGCGCCATCTCGGCCGCCACCCCGAAATCGTGGGTGATCAGCAGGATTGCCATGCCCATCCGGACCTGCAGCTCGCGCAGCAGCGCCAGCACCTGGGCCTGGATGGTCACGTCCAGCGCGGAGGTGGGCTCGTCCGCGATCAGCAGGTCCGGCTCGCAGGCGATGGCGATGGCGATCATCGCCCGCTGCTTCATGCCGCCCGAGAGCTCGAAGGGGTAGGCGCGGGACTGGCGCTCGGGATCCGGCAGGCCGACGGCGCGCAGCAGCTCCGCGATGCGCCTGTCGACGGCAGCGCCGCGCAGCGCCGTATGGCGGCGCAGAACCTCCGCGATCTGGTCGCCAATGGTCATGACGGGGTTCAGGCTCGTGCCAGGTTCCTGGAACACCATGCTGATGCGACTGCCGCGGACCTCGCGCATGCGGGCCTCGGGAAGCTGCAGCAGGTCCTCGCCGTCCAGGAGCACCGTGCCGGAGACCACGCGCGCCGCTTCCGGCAGGAGGCGCGAGATCGACATCGCCGTCATGGATTTGCCGCTGCCCGACTCTCCCAGCAGCACGAAGGTCTCGCCACGGGCGATGGAGAAGGAGATGCCGCCCACGGCGCAGACGGGACCGTCGCTGCCGTCCACCCACGTGCACAGGTCCCTGACCTCGAGCAGCGGCACGGCCTGCATCTCAGCCCCCCACCCCGCCGGCCTGCAGGCGGCCCATCGCCGCGGCCCCGGCGCGGCCGCGGATGCGCGGATCGAAGGCGTCGCGCACGGCGTCGGCGAACAGGTTGGCGGACAGGACCAGCATGAGCATGACCACGAACGCGGCGGCGAGTGACCACCACACCATGGGCTCGCGCGCCATCTCCAGCCGCGCGGTGTTGATCATGTTGCCGAAGCTGTTCATGGCCGGGTCGACCCCGACCCCGACGTAGGACAGCACCGCCTCCGCCAGCACCAGGCTGCTGAACTCCATGACCACGGCGATGATGACGATGTGCATGACGTTGGGCACGATGTGGCGCGTCATGATGCGCAGCTTCGACACCCCGAAGGCGCGCGCCGCCTGGATGTAGTCGGACTCCCGCAGCTTGAGCGTCTCGCCGCGCAGCAGGCGGCACAGCGACGTCCAGCCCGTCACGCCCAGGATCAGGCACAGCATCAGCAGGCGCGCGTCGACGCGCTCGGCCGTGGTATCGAACCAGCTGTGGCGGTCGATGAAGGCCTGCACCATCAGGACACCGGCGGCGATCAGCAGCACGCCGGGAATGGAACTCAGGGTGGTGTAGACGTACTGCACCACGTCGTCGACCCAGCCGCGCAGGTAGCCGGCCATGATGCCGAGCGCGAGCGCGAAGGGAAGCGTCACCAGGGTCGCGACGGTGCCGATGACCAGGCCCGTGCGCAGGCTCTTCAGGACGAGGTAAAGAACGTCCTGGCCGACCTTGTCGGTGCCCAGCACGTGGTAGCGCGCCGACAGCACCGCCATGGGGACGAACACCAGCAGCAGCAGGCCCGCCGTGACCAGCATCTCGCGCCACGGCATCTGCGTCTCGCCGCCGCGAACCTGGCGCCACGCCTCCCGCATCGCGATATCCCGTCGGTGCGCGATCCCGGAAACCACGGCCCAGAGGAGGAACTGCCAGGCGATCACGGCAAGTGCCACACCCTGCAGCGCGCCCCGGGCGACGTCCCCGGCCCGGTCGGCCGCCGGGTCCTCGAGATGGCGCCCGCCGTGCACGAGGCGGGGAAACTCCCGGGCCTGGGTGCCATCCGGCCGCTGCACGGTCTCCTTGGCAAACAGGTGCGTGGCCAGGGGCGCGGAGTAGGTCTTTTCGTTGCGCGTGCGCAGGTGGGTCAATGCCACGTCGAGCACCGACATGACTTCGACCGCGTAGCCGGACTTGCCCGGGGCGTCGGCGGCCAGCGGCAGGCGAAAATGCAGGCAATCGAGGAAGCCGACGAACAGCAGTGTAGCCAGCACGACGGCGGCGCTCATGGCGCTGCGGCCGCGGGCCACCTTCCCCCATGGAGCGAGCAGGTGGTCGTGGCGGCGGATGTACCAGGCAAAGCCGATGGCCGCGGCCACGAGCAGGAAGACCAGCGCGTCGGTTACGAGGATGACGGGCTTGAACGGCATCATTGCAGCCGGATCCTCGGATCGGCCAGGGTATACGAGACGTCGGTGAGGATCAGGCCGACGATGTAGAGCACCGAGCCCAGGAAGACCATCGCCCTCACCACGCCGAAGTCCTGGTTGTTGATGGCGTCGATGGTGTAGCTGCCGAGTCCCGGGATGCCGAAGAACGACTCGGTGACCAGGCTGCCGAGGAACAGGCTCGGGATCACCACGACCACGCCGGTCAGGATGGGGATCAGCGCGTTGCGCAGCACGTGGCCGAACATGACTCGCCCCTCGGATATTCCCTTGGAACGTGCGGTGCGCACATAGTCCCGGTTGATCTCCTCGACGAAGATGGTCCGGTACCAGCGCGAACTGCCGCCGATGCCGCCGATGATCCCGATCAGCACCGGCAGGACCAGGAACTTCCACGCGCTCAGCCCCTCGGCAAAGCCCGAGATCGGCACCAGCTTCCACACCTTGGCCACGAGGTACTGGCCGCCGATGATGTAGAACAGCGCCGAGATGGACATCGCCACCACGCACAGCACCACGCCCGAGAAATCGATATAGGTGCCGCGGAAGAACGCCATCAGCAACGCGAACGTAACGTAGGTCGCGAGCCCCACGAGGAATACCGGCAGCGCGATGGCCAGGCTCGGCCCCATTCGCGCGCGGATCTCGTGGGCGATGTCGCGTCCGTCCTCGGCGCGCCCGAAGTCGAACCAGAACAGGGGTACCGACTTGTCGAAAAAGATCGTCTGGGTCAGCTTTCCCGTCCCCGGCGCCTCGCGATTGAAGACCATCGGCTTGTCGTAGCCGCGCTCCTGCTTCCATTTCGCCACCGCCTCCTCCGTCACCCGCTTCTGCCCGAGCTGCATGCGCGCCATGTCGTCGGGGGAATTGACCACGAAGAACAGCAGGAACGTGATGAGGTTCACCCCGATGAGGATCGGGATGGCGTACAGGACCCGGCGGACGACGTAAGCGATCATCGGCGCTCGCTCACGCGGGGTAGGATTTGCCGCGCGCACGTTCGCGGCGGCGGTAGGTGGCCACGGCCGGCCAGAGCCCCGCGGCAAGGACGGCAGCCACGGCGAGCAGCGGCCAGGGGTTCGGACGATTCCATTGCGCGCGCCGGGCCTCGCGCAACGCCGGGTCGATGCGCTGGTACTTCAGGCCGTTATTCGCCATCTTGTTCGGCTTGCGGTTGTGGACCCATTCGTGGGCCAGGGCGAAATCCTTGGGATAGAACACGTAGATCCAGGGCGCGTCCCGGCGCAACATCTCCAGCATGCGGTCGATGAGCGCCTGGCGCGCCGGGCTGTTGTCCATCGCCTGCACGCGCTCGAACAGGCGGTCGTACTCCGGGTTCTGGTAGTTGGCCGTGTTCTCGCCGTTCTTCAACGCCCGGCTCTGCGGCCCGTAGAACAGGAACAGGAAGTTCTCGGGATCGGGATAGTCCGCATTCCAGCCCATGAAGAACAGCTGCGAGGTGCCCTTGCGGATCTTGTCCTGGAAGCGGTTCCAGTCGGTGCCGCGCACCACCAGCTGGATGTTGATTTTCTGGAACTGGCGGGTCAACCAGTCGATGCGCGATTTGCTCCCGGCCCCCGTCTGCGTGGTGTCGAAGTTGAGCACCAGGGGCTTGCCGGTGGCCTTCTCGATGCCGTCCGGATAGCCGGCCTCGGCCAGCAGCGTCTTCGCGTACTCGACGGATTTTCGCTTTGGCGCCCCGTCGACCCAGTCATAGACGTAGCGGTTCACGCCCGCCTCGCCGTCGCGGTAGCCGAAGATGCCCGGCGGGATCGGCCCCTGCGCGGGAATGCCGCGGCCGTTGGTGAAAATCGAAATGAACTCCTCCTGGTCCACGGCAATCGAGATCGACTGGCGCAGCTTGCGCGCCTTCTCCGAGTCTCCGCCCACCACGGGATCGAGCATGTTGATGCCCATGTACATCACCGAGGTCGCCACCGAGGTCTGCAGCTGGATGCCCTGCCCGGCCATCTGGTCGGTCAAGCCGACTTCCCCGCTGGCGTTGATCTGCACCGTCTGGTCGAACGCATCCGAGCTGATTCCCGAGGCATCGTAGTAGCCCTGCAGGAACTTGTTCCAATAGGGGATCGGTTCCTTCTCCAGGCTGAAGACCGCCTTGTCGATGAAGGGCATGGACTTGCCGGCATCGGCAAGCAGGCCTGCGGCCTCGTCGCCTGGTTCACCCTCGGCGGGGTACGGTTCGCCCGCGAAGTTGGGGTTGCGCTCCAGGATCATGACGCGGTTCGGGTCGTGGACGCTGAGCATGTAGGCGCCCGTGCCCACGGGATACCAGTCGAGGGAAAGGTTCTTTCCCTCCCGCATGCCGGGCTGGGCGTAGAAGCGTTCCGCTTCCCAGGGCACCGGCGCGAAGAACGGCATCGCGAGCCAGTAGACGAATTGCGGGTACTTTCCCTTCACCTTGATGCGGTAAGTGTGGCGGTCCACCACTTCGACGCCCTCGAAGGGAATCGCGTTCAGGTCGAGGTAAGCGCCCGGGGGCAGCTTCTTCGCCGCCTCCTGGAGCTTCGCGGCGTACTCCTTGAGGCCGATGATGTACTCGCTCATCAGCCCGAAGATCGGCGAATGCAGGTGCGGATGCGCCAGGCGGCGGATCTCGAAGGCGAAGTCCTCGGCGACCAGTTCGCGCGTGCCCGCATGCTTGAAATCGCGGATCTCGTAGATGTCCCGCAGGTCTTCGGCCCGCATGTCGTGGTAGCGATACCCGCCCGCCTCGTCCCTGGCGAAGGCCGGATGCGGCTGGTAGAGCACGCCGGGCCGGATCCGGATCTCGTACACGCTGACCGCGATGCGCCCGGGTGGGGCGCTCTGCGGCAGGCGCCGTCCTGCACGATCCAGGTAGTACGGGTGCGGCACCTCGGTGGCCGCCAGAGGCACCAGCTCGTAAGGGCGCTTGAGGTAGTGGTACTGCAGCGGGGGGGTGTAGATCTGGGCAGTGAACACCGCCTCGTTCTCGGCGTAGGACTGCACCGGATCGAGGTGCTTGGGGCGCTCGGTGAAGCCGGAGTAAATGACGTTGCCGCCGCCTCCGCCGGGATAGGGGTTGTTCCATGGCCCCCCGCACGCCGCCAGCAGCAGGGTGGGCAGCAGCAGCACGAGCCATCGATTGGACCCCTCCATGCCGGGGAAGTGTAGCGGAATCGCGCGCCCCGGGTCGATGCGGCTGGCCGCCGCGGCGGCCGTGCCCGGGGGTGGCGGCTATAATGGCGGCATTTCGTGACCGAGGACAGTCATGGGCTTTCTCGCCAGCAAGAAGATCCTGATCACCGGCCTGCTCAGCAACCGCTCCATTGCCTACGGCATCGCCCAGGCCATGAAGCGCGAAGGCGCCGAGCTCGCCTTCAGCTACCAGGGCGACCGCATCAAGGACCGCGTGGTGGACCTCGCGGCGGAGTTCGGAAGCAAGCTGGTTCTGCCCTGCGACGTCACCTCGGACGGGGAAATCGACGCGCTGTTCGCCGGCCTCAAGGCCGAGTGGAACGGCCTCGACGGCATCATCCACTCGATCGCCTTTGCGCCGCGCGAAGCGCTGGCCGGCGACTACCTGGATTCGGTCACCCGCGAAGCCTTCCGCATTTCGCACGACATCAGCTCCTACAGCTTTGCCGCGCTCGCCAAGGCGGGCCTGCCGCTCATGCAGGGGCGAAAGGCGGCCCTCCTCACCCTGACCTACCTCGGCGCGGAGCGCTCGTTCCCGAGCTACAACGTCATGGGGCTCGCCAAGGCCAGCCTGGAGGCGAACGTGCGCTACATGGCGCAAAGCCTGGGTCCGCGCGGCATCCGCGTGAACGCCATCTCGGCGGGCCCGATCAAGACGCTCGCGGCGGCGGGCATCGGCAGCTTCGGCAAGCTGCTGACCTTTGCCGAGAAGCAATCGCCCCTGCGGCGCAACGTCACCATCGAGGAAGTGGGTAACGTCGCGGCCTTCCTGTGCAGCGACCTCGCCAGCGGCGTCACCGGCGAGATCACCTACGTCGACGCCGGCTTCAACGTGACCGGCGTCGGCCAGATCGAATAGTCACGGAAAGGCCGTGACGGCGTGACTGCCGTGACGACGTGACGACGTAACGGCGTGACTGCCGTATCGAGGTATTGAAAAACGAAGGGCTCGCCAGCGCGAGCCCTTCTTGTTTCTGCGACAGTCACGTCGTCA
Source organism: Burkholderiales bacterium (assembly GCA_035549715.1). Classification (GTDB taxonomy): domain Bacteria; phylum Pseudomonadota; class Gammaproteobacteria; order Burkholderiales; family JACQAP01; genus JACQAP01. The sequence goes on along the minus strand of DASZQJ010000033.1, from coordinate 9,205 downwards.
CGGCAGTCACGCCGTCACGGCAGTCACGATCGTCACGAGCATCACGGCTTCACCCATCACGGCCCTTCACGACCCGCCCTGCTCGAGCTTCTTGCGGTCGATCTTCACATCCGTGCGGCTGCGCAGGCTGGCGAGATAGGCCTGGAACTGTTCCTGGCCGGCCATCTGCGCGAGCTGGCGGGCGAGCGCCTTCTTCTGCGCGGGATCGACCGAGGCGAGGTCCTTGACGCGGCTGATCCGGTAGATCACGAAGCGGCCCTGCGGCGCGGGCACCCCGACATATGCAGGCAACTTCGCGGCGTCCGCGCTGAACACCGCCCGGGAAGCCTCGGCGTGCAGGCCCTGGCGCTTCTGCAGGGAAACCATCTGCGGCGCGGACCAGGCCGTGACCTTGGGCGCCCCGCCCTTCTGCAGGCTCTCGAGTGCCGCCCTGCCCTCCGCTTCCGCCCGGCGGGTGGCCGCTTCGGCGGCCAGGTGGTTCTGGATGTCGGCGCGCACCTCGGCAAACGGCAGTGGCGCGGCCGGCTGGTGGTCGGTGACCCGCGCCGCCAGCATCGTGTTGGCCTGCACTTCGATGGCGGAGGTGTTGTGCTTGTTCTTCAGCACCTCGTCGGAAAACAGCGCAGCGAGCAGCTTCTCGTTGTTGAGCAGAGGATTCGCGTTGCCCCCGGCGCGGCTCACCCAGTCGGTTTTCTGGATGGTCAGCTTGAAGGCATCGGCTGCCGGCTTGAGGCTGTCGTACTGCTCGTAGACCATGTCGTTGAACTTCTCGGCCGCCTCGGAGAAGGCCTTGCCTGCCTTCGCCTTGCGCACTTCGTCCGCGATCTGGGACTTGACCTTCTCGAAGGGCGTGACCTGGCCGCCCTTGACGCCGTCCAGGCGGATGATGTGGTAGCCGTACTGGGTCTCGACGGGACCGGCGATCTCCCCCGGCTTCATGGCGAACAGGGCATCGTCGAAGGGCTTGACCATCAGGCCACGGCCGAAGCTGCCGAGGTCGCCGCCCTTTTCGGCCGAACCCGGGTCCTGGGAATGCGTGCGGGCGAGCTCGGCGAACTTCGCGGGCGCCGCCTTGACCTGCTTGAGGAGGTCCTCGGCCTTTGCCTTTGCCTTCGCCTTGTCCTCTGCGCTCGCGGTCGCGGGGGCGGTGATCAGGATGTGGCTCGCATGCCGCTCTTCCGGGGTGGAAAAGCGCGCTTCCTTGCCTTGATCGTAGACCGCGCGCAACTCCTCGTCGCTCACCTGGACCGCGGCTTCGGCGGCATCGAGCGTCAGCAGGGCGTATTCGATCTTCACTCGCTCGGGGATCTGGAACTCGGCCTTGTGGTCGTTGTAGTACTTCTCGGCATCGGCCGGCGTCACGCTGGCCTGCTTGAGGTAATCCGCCGGATTGAAGACGACCTGGCTCACCTCGCGCTCCTGCTCGCGGATGCGCACCAGGCGCTCGACCACGGAATCGGGCACGAAACCGGAGCCCGCATAGACACCCTGCAACTGGCCGAGCATCACGCCGGTGCGCAGGTCGTCCTCGAAGATCGCTTCGGACAGGCCCTGGTTGCGCAGGAGCGTGCGGTATCTGTCCATCGAGAACTTGCCCGTCTCGTCGTGGAAGGCTTCCAGCTGGGTGATCACCTTCTGCAGGTCGGGCGTGGACACCGCCAGGCCGGCCTGGCGGGCATGGGAGACGAGCACGCTCCTGTCCACCATCTCGTTGAGCACGGATTCCCGGAACTGCGGGCTGTTGAGAATGGCGGGGTCGGCGTTGTTCTGCATCATCTCCCGCATGCGTTCCTGCGCCTGGCGCAGCGACTGCCCGTACTCGAACTCGGAGATCCGGGCCTTGCCGACGGTGGCCACTGCGCCGCCCGTGCCGGAATTCTGGAAGTAGTACTCGATGCCGAACAGTGCGAACGGGGGAACGATGAGGACGAGCAATGCGCCCTGGAGCCAGCGCTTGTGCTTGGTGACGAAATCAAACATGGTGCGACCGAATCTCCTGAAGGCCGGCAAAGCCGGCAGTATGCCCCAATCGCGGGACGCTGCGTTCCCGCGGGCCGGCGCCCCGGCAGGGGCGTGCCGCAAATGAAAAAGGCGAACCCTGGGTTCGCCTTTCTCTGGATCTGGCGGAGTGGACGGGACTCGAACCCGCGACCCCCGGCGTGACAGGCCGGTATTCTAACCAACTGAACTACCACTCCAAATTCCATGCGCCCGCGACGTTCTTGCGCTGTGCTGGTGGGTGCTGAGGGGATCGAACCCCCGACATTCGCCTTGTAAGGGCGACGCTCTACCAGCTGAGCTAAGCACCCTGTCGCATCCCACCCGGCCCCGCCCGCCCGATCTTCGGAATTCCGCTTTGAAAACCGGAAGCTACGGGCCGACGAAAGCGCGCTAGTTTAGCGCATCCTTGAGGGCTTTTCCAGCACGGAACTTGGGGACCCTGGCGGCCTTGATCTTGATGGCCGCGCCGGTGCGCGGATTGCGGCCGCTGCGTGCGGCGCGCTTGCCGACATAGAAGGTGCCGAAGCCGACCAGCGTCACCATGCCTCCCTTTTTCAACGACTGCTCGATCGCAGCGACGGCGCTGTCGAGCGCGCGCCCGGCAGCGGCCTTGGAGATGTCGGCCGACTTGGCGACGGCCTCGATAAGTTCGAGTTTGTTCATTTGATATCCCCTTTTTCAAATGGATTTGGAACCGGAGGCTGCGTTCGACGGCGGGCCGAAGACAGATGGAGTTCTTATGGTGGGTGGTTTCCCGCACGCGCTTTATAGCAAGCTGAATTTCCGTGTGTCAAGCCGGCCACCGCCTGCAAAACCAGCAACCGCGCGGGTTTCCGCGGGACGGCAAAAAAAACGGGAATGCCTTCGCATTCCCGTCGGGTGCCAGGCGCAGGCGCCTCAGTGCTTGACTGCGCTCACCGCCTCGGTGGAGGAATCGACGGCCGGAATCGCCACCGGCTCCGCCTTCTCCGGCAGCGCCTCGGGCTTGCGCTCGAGCGCCAGTTCCAGCACCTCGTCGATCCACTTCACCGGATGGATGTCGAGCCTGTTCTTGATGTTGTCGGGGATCTCCGCGAGGTCCTTCACGTTCTCCTCGGGGATGAGCACCGTCTTGATGCCGCCGCGATGGGCCGCGAGGAGCTTCTCCTTGAGGCCGCCAATGGCGAGGACTTCGCCGCGCAGCGTGATTTCCCCCGTCATCGCGACATCTGCCCGCACCGGGATGCCGGTCAGCGCCGACACCAGCGACGTGGTCATGGCGATGCCCGCCGACGGGCCGTCCTTGGGCGTGGCGCCCTCGGGCACGTGCACGTGGATGTCGCTCTTCTCGAAGGCGTCGTCCTTGATGCCCAGGCGGCTGGCGCGGGCGCGCACCACCGAGCGCGCGGCTTCCACGGACTCCTTCATCACATCACCGAGCGAGCCGGTGCGGGTGATGTTGCCCTTGCCAGGCATGACAACCGCCTCGATGGTCAGCAACTCGCCGCCCACCTCGGTCCATGCGAGGCCGGTGACCTGGCCCACCTGGTTGTTCTTCTCCGCCAGCCCGTAGGTGTAGCGGCGCACCCCCAGGTACTGGTCGAGGTTGCGCGAAGACACCACGATCTTGGACTCGCGCTTTTTCACCAGCAGCGACTTCACCACCTTGCGGCAGATCTTGGAGATCTCGCGCTCCAGGCTGCGCACGCCGGCCTCCCGGGTGTAGTAGCGCACGATGTCGCGCACGGCGCTCTCGGACACCGTGAGTTCGCCTTCCTTCACGCCGTTGTTCTTCATCTGCTTGGGCAGCAGGTAGCGCATGGCGATGTTGATCTTCTCGTCCTCGGTATAGCCGGACAGGCGGATCACCTCCATGCGGTCCAGCAGCGGCGCCGGGATGTTCATGGTGTTGGCCGTTGCCACGAACATCACGTCAGACAGGTCGTACTCGACCTCCACGTAGTGGTCGACGAACTTGTCGTTCTGCTCCGGGTCCAGCACCTCCAGCAACGCCGAGGCGGGGTCGCCGCGGAAGTCCTGGCCCATCTTGTCCACCTCGTCGAGCAGGAACAGGGGGTTCCTCACCCCGACCTTCGACATGTTCTGCAGCAGCTTGCCCGGCATCGAACCGATGTAGGTGCGGCGGTGGCCGCGGATCTCGGCCTCATCGCGCACACCGCCCAGCGACATGCGCACGAACTTGCGGTTGGTCGAGCGCGCGATCGACTGGCCGAGCGAGGTCTTGCCCACGCCCGGCGGGCCGACCAGGCAAAGGATCGGCGCCTTGAGCTTTTCGACGCGCTGCTGCACGGCGAGGTACTCGACGATGCGTTCCTTGACCTTTTCCAGCCCGTAGTGGTCGGCGTCGAGCACTTCCTGGGCCTTGGAAAGGTCGTTGCTGATCTTGCTCTTCTTCTTCCAGGGCAGGCCCACCAGGGTTTCGATGTAGTTGCGCACCACCGTCGCCTCGGCGGACATGGGCGACATCAGGCGCAGCTTCTTGAGCTCGGCTTCCGCCTTGGTGCGGGCCTCCTTTGGCATGTGCGCGGTCTTGATGCGCTTTTCCATCTCGTCGAGGTCGGCGCCCTCCTCCATGTCGCCGAGTTCCTTCTGGATGGCCTTGACCTGCTCGTTGAGGTAATACTCGCGCTGGCTCTTCTCCATCTGGCGCTTGACGCGACCGCGGATGCGGCGTTCGACCTGGAGGATGTCCAGCTCGGCCTCCATGAGGGAAAGCAGGTGCTCGAGGCGCTTCTTCACTTCGAACATCTCGAGTACGGTCTGCTTCTGCTCGAGCTTGAGCGGCAGGTGGGCAGCGACGGTGTCCGCGAGGCGGCCCGGCTCGTCGATGCCCGACAGCGAGGTCAGGATCTCGGGCGGGATCTTCTTGTTGAGCTTCACGTACTGGTCGAACTGCGTGAGCATGGCGCGGCGCATCGCCTCGACCTCGGTTGATTCGACCGGGTCGGCCGGGACCGGAATGGCATTGGCCGTGTAGTGCGTCTTTTCGTCGGCCACCGACAGCACGCGCGCGCGCTGCACGCCCTCCACCAGGACCTTCACGGTGCCGTCGGGCAGCTTCAACATCTGCAGGATGTTCGCGATGCTGCCGATCTCGTAGAGGTCGTCCGGCGAAGGCTCGTCCTTCGCTGCCGATTTCTGGGCGACCAGGAGGATGCTCTTGCCGGCCTCCATGGCCGTTTCCAGCGCCTTGATGGATTTGGGCCGCCCCACGAACAGCGGGATCACCATGTGCGGGAACACCACCACGTCCCGCAGCGGCAACAGCGGATAGGTTACGGCGTTGTCGGCGGGTTCAGCAGGATTAGTCATCGTTGTCAGGCACCTGGTGTGACGGGTTCGTCGGTACATTGGGGCGGCCGGGGCGGATCTCAACGCCGCGGCAGCCCGGGTTTCGGAGGCATTCCGGATGCCGGCGGCCCCCGCCGCCAGCCCGGATGCCGGCAAAAGCGCCCACCCTAGGCCGATCCGGCAATTTTGGGCGGATCCGAATAGAGGAGGATCGGCTGCGCATCCCCGGTGATCATGCCCTCATCCACGACCACCTTTTCCACATTGCTGAGGGACGGCAGGTCGTACATGATGTCCAGCAAGACGTGTTCCAGGATGGAGCGCAGCCCGCGGGCGCCGGTCCGGCGCGCCAGTGCCTTGGCGGAAACCGCCTTGAGCGCATCGGGACGCACTTCGAGCTCGACGCCCTCCATGCTGAACATGCGCTGGTACTGCTTGAGCAGCGCATTCTTGGGTTCCGTCAGGATTTGGATCAGCGCGGCCTCGTCGAGTTCATCCAGCGTCGCCACCACCGGCAGACGGCCGACGAACTCCGGGATCAGGCCGTACTTGATCAGGTCCTCCGGCTCCACTTCCCGCAGCACCAGTCCGATGTCCTTGCGGTTGTCCTTGCTCTTGACCTCGGCGCCGAAGCCGATGCCGCCCTTGTCGGAACGGGACCGGATGATGCGGTCCAGGCCATCGAAGGCCCCGCCGCAGATGAACAGGATGTTGGTCGTGTCCACCTGCACGAATTCCTGGTTCGGGTGCTTGCGGCCGCCCTGCGGGGGAACCGAGGCGATCGTGCCCTCGATCAGCTTGAGCAGGGCCTGCTGCACACCCTCGCCCGAGACGTCCCGGGTGATCGACGGGTTGTCCGACTTGCGAGAAATCTTGTCGATCTCGTCGATGTAGACGATGCCGCGCTGCGCCTTCTCGACGTCGTAGTCGCACTTCTGCAGCAGCTTCTGGATGATGTTCTCGACATCCTCGCCGACGTAGCCTGCCTCGGTCAGCGTCGTGGCATCCGCCATGACGAAGGGCACGTTCAGCAGCCGCGCCAGGGTCTGGGCGAGCAGCGTCTTGCCCGAACCGGTCGGGCCGATCAGCAGGATGTTGCTCTTGGCGAGTTCGACGTCGTCCTTCTTCTGCGCCGTCTTCAGGCGCTTGTAGTGGTTGTACACCGCCACCGACAGGATCTTCTTGGCGATGTTCTGGCCGATCACGTACTGGTCGAGGATCTCGCGGATCTCGTGGGGCACCGGAAGGTCGGACTTGACGCCCTTGCCCGCGGTCTCCGCATGGCTTTCCTCCCGGATGATGTCGTTGCAGAGCTCGATGCATTCATCGCAGATGAAGACCGAGGGGCCGGCGATCAGCTTGCGGACCTCGTGCTGGCTCTTGCCGCAGAAGGAGCAATACAGAAGCTTCTCGCCGCCAGGTTTTTCAGACATATCGTCCTTTCCAGATGATGCTCAACGCGCAAACCGCCCTGAGGCCGGCGGGAACGCAGGGCGCGCCGGTGTCAGTCAGCCGGCGGATCCGGTTTCCGCCCGGCTCACCAGGACGCGGTCGACCAGGCCATACTTTACCGAGTCCCCGGCGCTCAGGAAATTGTCCCGGTCGGTGTCGCGCTCGATGGTCGCGACGTCCTGGCCGGTGTGCTTGGCCATGAGCTCGTTGAGCTTCTGGCGCAGGTAGAGGATCTCCTTTGCGTGGATCTCGATGTCGGACGCCTGGCCCTGGAAACCGCCCATGGGCTGGTGGATCATCACGCGCGAGTTCGGCAGCGCGAAGCGCTTGCCCTTGCTTCCGGCGGCGAGCAGGAAGGCGCCCATGCTCGCGGCCTGGCCGATGCACAGGGTGCTCACGTCCGGCTTGATGAACTGCATGGTGTCGTAGATCGCCAGGCCCGCGGAGACGCTGCCCCCGGGCGAGTTGATGTAGAAGGAGATGTCCTTTTCCGGGTTCTCCGATTCCAGGAACAGCAGCTGCGCCACGATCAGGTTGGCGCTCATCTCGTTGACCGGCCCCACCAGGAACACGACGCGTTCCTTGAGCAGGCGCGAATAGATATCGTAGGCGCGCTCGCCGCGCCCGCTCTGCTCGATGACCATCGGGATCAGCCCGAGGCCCTGCGGTTCCTGGTGAATCCTGTCGTGCATCGTCATCATTGCGCATTCCCCATGAGGTCGTCGAAGGGCGTGGCCTTGTCCTCGATCCTGGCCCTGGACAGCGCCCACTGCACTACATTGTCCTCGAGCACCACGGATTCAACCTCCCGCAGGCGCTCGGGCTGCTGGTAGTACCAGCGCATCACCTCCTCCGGCTTCTCGTAGCTTTGCGCGTGCTCCGCGACCACGGCCTTGATCTGCTCCGGCCGGGCCTCGAGCTTGTTCTTCTGGGTCACCTCGGCGAGGATCAGCCCCAGGCTCACGCGGCGCCTGGCCTCCGGCTCGAAGGCCTCGCGCGGCATCGGGATCTGGTCCACCTTCATGCCGCGGGACTCCAGGTCGCGGCGCATGTTCTGGGTCAGGCGCTCGACCTCCATGTCCACCAGTGCCTTGGGCAGCTCCACGGTCGTGGCGTCCAGGAGCGACTTCATGACCTGGTCCTTGACCCGGGCGCCGGCCCGGCGCTTGACCTCGCGCTCGAGGTTCGCCTTGATCTCCGCGCGCATGCGGGCGATGTCGCCGTCGGCCACGCCGAGGCTCTTCGCAAAGTCCGCGTCGACTTCGGGGACATGGGGCGCGCGCACTTCCCGCAGCGTCACCTCGAACTGCGCTTGCTTCCCGGCCACTTCCTTGCCGTGGTAATCGTCCGGGAAGCGCATCGTGAACGTCTTCGCCTCGCCCGGCTGCATGCCGACCACGTTGCTTTCGAAATCGGCGAGCAGCTGGCCGCCGCCCAGTTGCACGTACTGGTCCTCGGCGCTGCCGCCCTCGAAGGGCTCGCCGCCGATGGTGCCGCGATAGTCGATGCGCGCCTGGTCACCGGCGGCGGCGGCGCGCTGCGCCGGGTGGTAGTGGGTGCGCTGCTTGCGCAGGATCTCGAGGGTCTTGTCGACCTCGGCATCGCCGATCTCGATCACCGGGCGCTCGATCTTCGCGCCCTCGATCGAGCCGACCGCGATCTCGGGATAGACCTCGAAGGTGGCCGTGTACTCGAACTTGCTCTGGTCCGCGCCGGGCTTGACTTCTATGCTCGGATAGCCCGCCACGCGCAACTGCTTCTCGCGCACGGCCTCGCCGAAGCTGGTCTGCACGGCGTCTCCCAGCACTTCCTGGCGCACCTGGCCGCCGAACTGCTGCTCTACGATCTTCATGGGCACCTTGCCCGGGCGGAAACCGTCGAGCTTGACGGTGCGGGCGAGGCGCTTCAGGCGGGATTCGACTTCGGTGTTGACCTGGTCGAGCGGCAGGCTCACGGAGAGCCGGCGCTCGAGGGTGCCGAGACTTTCTAGGTTCGATTGCATCCGTATGTTCTTCCTGGTTCGGTGGTGGCGCGACGCACGCGGCGCTTGTCTTTCGGGCGCTCTGGTGCGAAAGGAGAGACTCGAACTCTCACGCCTTTCGGCGCCAGAACCTAAATCTGGTGCGTCTACCAATTCCGCCACTCTCGCACTGGGCGCATTCTAATATAATGCCCCCCCGCCGTCACCCGGCCGGGGCCGCGCCGCGATGTCGTCCAGCGGGTCTAACTCCCTGTACCGAATTGCAAAATCTGACATGGCGGTCGACCACTACGAGAACTTTCCCGTCGCATCCGTGCTGCTGCCGGGCCACCTGCGCCGGCCGGTCGAACTCATCTACGCCTTCGCGCGCCAGGCCGACGATTTCGCCGACGAAGGCGACGTGCCGGCCGCCGTGCGTCTGGAAAACCTGGCCGGGTTCAACCGCCAGCTCGACCGCATCGAGGCGGGCGCTCCCGCCGA